>JAHEKE010000094.1 GCA_024638505.1 Gammaproteobacteria bacterium
TTACGAATTTGAGTGTCTGTTATCGGGAAAGCAGACGCTAGGATGGGCATCGAAGGTTGACTATCGACCTGAATGCCCGTCGGTTCCAATCGTTCGATCAACCTGTTCCACAGCAAATCCGTTTCGCCGGAGAAAATCGCATCCGTGTCGGCTGCCACGACGTGCCAGTCGCCACGCATGAGCTCGAAATCTAGCTGACCGGCTGCCCAACCGGAATAACCGATGTAAAAACGCAGCTCGTTATCGGGTTTCTTCGCTGCAAGCATCTCGTCGAGTACTCGTCGATCAGAGCTGATATAGACATCACCGACAACATGTGCCATTCCCTCTCTCGCCGATTCGCTTCGCGCCAACATAAGTATCATTGGCAGCCCAACCGGTCCTCCGTAGTACAACACATGTGCTGTTGCCTGCTTGTCTTCGATGTCGGGTACCGCTTCGGACAGGCCGACATCACTTGAACGGTTCACGATTAAACCTAGTGTGCCGTCGTCATCATGCTCTACCAGGTAGACAACGGATTGACCGAAATGTGAGTCGTCGAGCGACCGCTTAGCCACCAGAAACATGCCGGGACCCGGTTTTCCGTCAATCGGATCGGGTAAGGCGGGGACAATGGAGGTCGGGGTAAGCGAGCCACCGGTAACTGATGCGCCCGCCAGCGCAACTCCCAGGGTGACACAGATTGCCATCAGAATTTGAATTCGCCACATATTTTTTGATTGTAACCACTCAGAACGGATGTGCCATCCCGGTGTGAATCAAAAATGGCTCCACCGCCTGCACGATGCATTTTTTTATAGGGGAGCCGAGGTTTGCTTGTGGCCGAAGATTGCCACCCAGCAGGACTCGTTGAGCGTCCGCTAACGAGAAAACAGACAGTCAAACGTCTTGGTCTCAGGACTAGCACTATGGAAAGGCTTTGACCTATGATTCGCTTGTTATAAGCTGGCTTCAAAACAAATTACGGTTAGAGATGACTGCTGCGATTGCACAGATTAATGTAACTAACCACCACCAAAAACCTCCAGTAATGATTTTAAGCGCCTGTTCGCGAGTGCCAGCTTGGAGTACTTTGGAACGAAGCGACTCTATATTTCGAACAAGGTAAAAACGGAGAATATAACTAGCTGCTATGATACCAATCGCAATTGAGGAAAGTATGAGAGATTTGGGGGATCTTCTTTCATCAATTAGAAACATAAGACCAGCTAAAATTAGTGGAAACATAAATATCATTATCCAAATGCCATAAGCATTGATTGCAGATAGCCCCAGAAATTTTCTCCCTAAAGTTTGCTTGCCTACCAATATTCGTACGACCTTCTAACAGCAGCATTGTAAGGTTTTTAACCTGGCAACATATTATCGCTTCGTTGCTAGGCGCCTGGATCGAATGGGAAAAAATAATCGAAGAGATAGAGCGATATCGCTAGAGCCATTACGAACGATAAAAAAGACATCGCAACGTCCCACCTGTGCTCCGGATCACTTGCTTTCCACGCTGTGCCCAAACGAATAATAAATTTCCGCCCCTTACGGTTTTTACTAATTGCTTGAAACAATCGCAAGCAGATACCAAAGTAAACCAATGCAAAAATGGCAATGAGTAGCAGAAAGTGAATTCTGAATCTCCTTTAATAACCCACATAACAGCTTAATTATAAGGGTTATGATCTGATTACATATTATCGTGTCAATACTGGGCGTCCGTTCCTGGCCGTAATACGAAGCTCAGTACATATGTTTCAGCGTCTGCTTTGCAGAAATAATGAATATCAGAACGTGTACTTACTCCGACTACTTGAGCTTGTTATGTGTTTTCTCCCGATGAAAATCAATTGATCCACACCCCATTGGTCATTTGGCAATCTATAGCATCTAGGGCCATATGAATAGATAAACCAATACCGACGAGTCTTGTCCTAGGAACAAAGCAAAGCGCAATGTAAAGAACGATAAACCACAACTCGTGTAATGGATGGAAACCAATACCGCAGCGATTTGGGTCGTATATCGGATCAGCTAATAGGTGGTCTATATCTACTAGCATTGTCGCGATCATCAAAATGTAAGCTAGTTTCCAGTTTTTTCTAAAGAAAATTCCAGTTAGTACTGCTGGGGTTACAAAGTGCAGGGCTATGTGAAACATGTGTCCTTTGCTCTATTTATCGAGCTCATAACAGCTCAATTATAAGTTTATCGACCTGTTAACATACTATCACCTTGTTAGCAGGCGTCCGAAACAGGCCGTTTCGAGAAGCTCTGACAGCTCATCTGAGCGTCAGCGATGGAGAAAACAGACATATTTATTTAAATCGTAAGAGATTATTAACGACCCGAAGGAACAACATCCTGGGTAAAGGTCATTGAGATAAAAGTCTTTAATTCTGTGGCTGAATGAAAACGGCTTTTTCAGAGATTACTGTTTAGCGTACATGTAAAGCGTGCCTGCAATAGCTCCAAGAAGATTTGCAACCAAATCAATTGCCGTGTTGGTATATCCGCCTACTCCATCTGTTCCGAGTGCCACAACTGCGAGAAACTCAATTATTTCGTTGGCTGCTCCAATGCTTGATGCCGCTAAAATAGTCACCACGCAGACGACAACACTGTTCGCATTCTTCTTCGCTATTTTTTGAACCACACTCCACATAAGAATGGATATAACTACATAACAAAAGAAATGCACAAACTGGTCATATTTGAGGACGAAATAGGGATCACCTATGAGATTTAAGATAACAAGGTCATAAAACCGCACTCCTTGATAAAACGCCAAACCTCCTAAAATATGTAAGATCAGCCAGACGTTAAACAGCCACAATCCCACTTGATTGAACTTAAAATATTGATCTGTTTTGTAAATAGTGGCTACCAAAATTATTACTGTGATGGCATAAAGTAAAAATTCATAGTTTTGAAAAATGATCGTGAGCAGGATTAGCAAACCAGCTAAGAAGAAATTGAGGATGTAAGGGGGTTTCATGCTCATGTACGTGGAGTATAGAGAGAATAGACACCCGTTTGCCATGGATCAGTAGATATCTATTACAGATTCCACTGTGCGGCCGCTATTGGCCGAAGATTGCCTCCCACCAGGGCTTTGTGAGAGTCCGTTTACGAGAAAGCAGGCGTTCAAGCTCGATGAATCGGCGGCGATAAAAAGGATAGCCCTTTTACCGCCTGTCATCGATAAATCACAACTTAGTCCTTGTTGTCATCGTCGTCGCCACCCTTCTTGTCTTTCTTTGCTTTCTTTGCCTTCTTGTCATTTTTCTTTTTATTTTTTTTGGCCTCTTTGTCCTTCTTCAGCTCGTCATCGTCATCGTCGTCGCCACCCTTCTTGGCTTTCTTGTCTTTCTTTGCCTTCTTGTCTTTTTTCTCTTTCTTCTCCTTTTTGTCTTTGTTTTTATCCTTGTTGTTTTCCTTGGCCTCTCGCGCTTCCATACCGGTAGCCGCCTTTTCCGAGGCCTGCTCAACAGGATCGGAAGACTGCGCAGAATCACTTTGCGCGAGAATCAAGCGCGTATCGGTTTCCTGCATATCATGCGCGGCCATAATCGGGTTCGCGATAAACAGGGCAAACAAAACTGTTAAAAATCGTAATTTCATTTAATTTATCTCTACTTTAAAAAAACGGATTGTTGGCGGTCGATCATGAACCACCGCTGAATGGCCTGGAGTATATAGTCAATATCGATCCTGCACCGTGAAATACTTCGCTCAGAAATGACTATTCGATGCAGCGAGATTTGTCTATGGCGTGGCGACTGCTGAACGACGGCCGCGACAGCCATCCAGGGAATGAATGACACCATCGATTTCCCGACAGACCCGCCGTGCCGTATCAAAATGACGAGAGACCAAGTTGGGCACTTCAGCGACATTCATGTGCCACTCCGCGAACAACCGTTATTGGCTGTCAGCTCAACTCTTCATATTAAGTGTCTTCTATTTATTGTGAGGCATTTTGTCCCGCAAGGCTGTCATATGCCATGTAACCGGAAAAATCACCCATTTCCTGAGGTATATCCTAAATGCATTGATCATATATCTGGCACTGCGCGCCCTAATCGTAAACATGTCGTTTCGGGCCAGATCGATTTCTTGCTAATCGTTTCGATCGAGATTCCTTGCTTTTTAAACTGGCAATCGATGAAACAACTTAAAATGTTAAGAATTGTTAAACATCGTCACGAGCTATTGAGACTCCGGCCAAACCTCATTAGTGTTGAATTGTTGAGCTACTGAATCTGGTTGGTTCATAAGCATAATAAACGGTATTGGAGCACGACTAAAATGAGTAACAGATTGAGCAAGGATTTCGGACTCACAGACGGTCAAACTTATGTCATAGGTAGAAAAGGTGATGTTTATATAGAAGACCATATCTATATAAACTCCCCCACTGTCAGCAGACGACATGCCGCGATGAAAATTAAAAATGGACGGATTTACCTTCGCGACCTGGATTCAACCAATGGCACCTATTTGATTGAAAATGATAGCCTGGTGCCCTTCAAAGAAGGGTATACGAGTCCCTCTCAGCCCATATCGATAGGCAAGGTAAAGTGCACGATTAATAGTCTGCTAGCGATTGCCGGGGTCTATTCTGTTTCAAAAGATACCGCTTCTGATTTTAAAGATACGAAACTAATGTTGCCAATCAATAAGGCATGTAAAAGACAAAGCTAATTCACTATTTTCTAATTCATATTTTCAATAGGCCTGTGTAAGCAACATTTCTCTGCGCAGTCGATTTAAATCACTAACTAAATGGACAGAAAATAAAAGGAATCCATTTATATAGTTAATGCGAACGTCCATTCCCGGCCGAAGGTTGCCTTTCACCAGGATTATATGGGCGCCTCCTTTGGAGAAAGCAGACTTCAAATCATCGAAAATGAGATCCTTGCCACCGAGGAGTAAAGGCATTACCGAATTGGCCTATAGTTGTTTTACGGGTAACCACTTAACCCAGTAACTCCGGCCTTACCATCCAGTTGATCTGCCAGTTATCTTTTTCAATTAATTCCAGGCAGACGACACTCCCCGGTTGGTAGGCTACAAGCATATGTTTGTCATTACCAATTACCAGGTGTGATACCAGTTTTGCCATAAACGGCAGATGACCGACCACCATAGTATCCATGCTCCCGCTAGCAGTTTGCATGTCAAACGCGCCTGGATTGTCGTTTGGATTGATCAGATTGCTAGTCTCGAGTTGCAGCATTGGCGAGATCTCGGTGGCCAATATCTCGGCGGTTTGTTGAGCGCGCAGCTTGCCACTGTGTATCACCCGCTTTACCTTCACCCCGGCATGTTTGAGCGCCCTGCCAACGCGTTGCACATCTGATATACCTTCTTCGGTTAGCGGGCGTTCTGGGTCAACCTCTTTGGTCACCGCCTCTGCGTGTTGCACCAGGTATATTTTCATATCCGTCACCTTAGCCTGTTTTAATAAAAATTTTCAGAATAGCGACCATCAAATGGCGCCTCTTATCCTGTATCGAAACACATCAAAGTAATACTACCGAGCCTTTTATTGCGAAGAAATATACCCCCGAAGTCAGACACCGATAATGGTATCTAACCACGAGGGATAAGACATCGAACGAGCAGCGTCAAGATCAATATCAGTCAGATCGCCAAGAAAAGCCTCAACAACCTGGGTGAATGCGCTGCTCATCGCTGAGTCATCGGGAAATGCTTCGACTGCGAGCGAACAGTATGCATTGCCCTTGATTTGGAGATCCGTCAGCTCGATCCCGAGACCACGATCAATTTGGGTAGTCGATTCGACTTCTTCCGGCTGGCCGGTAATGGTATTGATGCGAACCTTACGCAACGCGCGAACCTTTTGCACCGCAATGGTCAGCAAATCCTGCTCGTGTCCAATCAAAAACAAGTTTTTATAAGTTGGCGGCATATTCGGATACGACCACTTCATCCAACGTTCAACATTGCCCTGGTGTCGTCCGCAAAAAACCTGCGTGCCGAGCGTGGCCATACAGCCTTTGATTTGCAGTTCGCCCTCGCGCCACTTGATTCCCATATCAATGCTGCCAGGTATGATCAGATAGATGTCAGGTTGATCATCAAGCCGACCTTGCCAAACCGGTGGGCCGACATCAGGTTTTTTTGGAACGGGCGCTACTGTCTTAAACCAACGCTTTAAAGGCTCATATTGATCGGAGGTTCCATCGAAAAACCATCGAACCTCGTGACTGGCAAACGGAACAGTTTTCTCCATCTTACAAGCTCCCCCTTGGGCCAGGACTAAGTAGCAATAGATAATTAACCTGGATTAATTATATGCCGAAGCGCCTGAAAATGATTCTCGATGTATTCGAACTGCAAGCGTCAGCTGCTGGCCGAAGAATGCCTCCTGCCTGGGCTTTACGAGCGTCTCCTTTGGAGAAACCGGTCAGTGATAGCCTGTTTTTTTCTCTGAACCTGACAGTTCGGACACGCATAGCGCCCAATTTTCACGCTATTTGAATTAAAATCCGAATGACCGCCTGAAACGTAAGCATTACACGACGATTTATCGAGACTAGAACAACATGGATACTGTGACTCAAATGGCGTTGGGAGCCGCCATAGGTGAAGCCACCCTTGGTCGCAGGGTTGGCAACAAGGCCATAGTGTGGAGCGCTATTGTCGCGGGGATTCCCGACCTCGATATTCTCGTTCCGTTTGACGACGTGATTAAAAGCTTTACCTACCACCGTAGCGTCACCCATTCGCTGCTCGTGCTTGCATTAACAACACCACTGGTTGTCTGGTTGATAACCAAGATTCACCCTCGCGAGATCCATAATCGTAATCGCTGGTTGCTGACCATTTTTCTCGCCTTTGCGAGCCATCCGTTGCTCGACTGTTTCACCGCTTACGGCACGCAGATTTTCTGGCCACTTCCGATGTCGC
>JAHEKE010000016.1 GCA_024638505.1 Gammaproteobacteria bacterium
TTAAATCGTGCGAGGTTTCGTACGGAACATTGCCCGACGAGCCCTTGGGTGTTTTGTAACAATAAGGGACAGCGGATCGGATCGGTACGAAGGAGTTTTGTGACGGCTTGTGAAAGGGCAGGGATTGAAGACTTTCGTATTCATGATCTTCGTCACTGTTGTGCCGCGTGGCTGGTGTCCGCCGGTGTGCCGTTAACGGAGGTGCGCGACCTGTTGGGTCACAGCACGGTCAAGATGACCGAGCGTTATGCGCATCTGGCGCCCGAAAACGTGCGCGCTGCGGTGGCACGCTTGGATAACGTGTCACGTTTTGGTCACGGTCAACGAATCGAGACCAACGACGAGCAAGCAAAAAGGATTGTAACTATCTAATTAGAAGGAACTTTTAAGGTGGCCAGGGACAGAATCGAACTGCCGACACGGGGATTTTCAGTCCCCTGCTCTACCGACTGAGCTACCTGGCCATGCGGGGCAAAACGAGGACGGCTGATTAAACGGGAAGCATGGTATGGAGTCAAGCGCGGCAGGCCGTGAACACTGCAGATGGATCATAGCCAGTCTGTTTGCAGCGGATAGCTCGACATTGTTTTTGCCCCATTTGCGGTGATCAGCACCTGTTCCTCCAGCTTGACACCTTCACGTCCGCCCTCGCTGCCGATGTAGGACTCGACGCAAAGGGTCATTCCCTCCTGCACGACTCCATCGTATCCTTTTTCCTCATAGTCCACCAAGTGTTTAAAAGACGGGTATTCGTCGGCCAGGCCAACGCCATGGATTAAGGAAGCGTAGCGGTTCGCTAGGAATTCGTTGGGAATGCGCCATGCATGTTGCGATACTTCTTGAAAACTTATGCCGGGCTGGAGCAAAGCGGTATTGTGTTTGATTTGCTCTACCGCATAGGCGTACAGTCGCCGTTGTTCGTCCGAAGGTTTGCCGTCTCCGCATAGCCAGGAGCGGGAGATGTCCGCGCAGTATCCGTACGGCCCGATTAAATCCGTGTCGAAGCTCACCAGGTCACCCTTTTCTATGACTCGCATTGAACATTCTCTGAACCAGGGATTGGTGCGCGGGCCGGAAGAAACCAGTCGCGTCTCTATCCATTCGCCTCCCAGCCTGATATTCGTCTCGTGCAGTTTTGCCCATAACGCGTTTTCCGTTATGCCCGGCTCAAGGGCAGCCTCCATTGTGCGTACACCAAGTTCGCACACATCTATAGCATGCTGCATCAAAACCAGTTCTTCAGCCGATTTAATGCAGCGGGCCAACTCCATTACCTCTTCACCCCTGTGTATGGACAGACCGCGTCGCACCAACGGCTGGGTTCCCTCATAAGACAGCCGGTCAATGGCCAGTCGCCTGTTACCTCCTCCATACTGGCTAACAAGATCGACGATCTCGTCAGCGAAGAGTTCTGCGCGCTCCGGTCCACGGGAGCCTGCAGTAAAAAAATAGAAAGATTTGTTGGTACGGTACTCATCGACAGTCGGTAATCCATCAGCCAGGTGGGGATAGTTGCCGTAATCAAATAAAACAACTGGTCCCTGCGCGGCGACGAATGCACACCGTGTTTCATAATGCGAGCACCAGATCTGCATATTGGTGGCATCGGTCGCGTAACGGGTGTTGATCTGGTCAAACAGCAGCGCGCCGGCATAGTCGAAGCGCTGCAATTGGTCACGGATGCGCCCGAGTCGGTAGAGCCGGACTTTGTCAATATCGGTAGGTGCGTCGGTATACTCCATCGCACCGTGCTGACGTGCCGGCACCGTGACCACTTTTGAAGCAGTCAATCTGTCCATTCTACGAAATACGTTGAACGTTACTCGGTTGGTGGTACGTAGCCCTCGGGTTTTTCCGACCCCTCTCCAAACAGAAATTTCTCCATTTCCGTTGCGATCATTTCGCGCGCTTTTGGGTCCATTGCGTTTAGACGATACTCATTGATAATCATCGTTTGATGTTGCAGCCACAACGCCCAGGCTTCTTTCGATATATTTTCAAAAATCCTTTTGCCCAATTCCCCGGGCCAGGGAGGAAAATCCAGTCCCTCGGCTTCTCTGCCAAACTTCGCGCATTTCACGGTACGGCTCATCGGTTACCTCAGTTTCTCTAATAGTTTCTTAACCGGTGCGGCCAGCCCGCGGGCATCCGGATTCTTTAGGTTATACCAGACTAGTCCTGTGTTCTCCATTACCTGATTGTCTGAGTGCCTTAACGCGGCTGGAATTGGCGTAATTTCTAAATGAAAATGCGTGAAGCTGTGGCGCAGCACCTTCCAGCGCCCTGCTGTTTCAACGCGTAAGCCGTAGCGCATGTACATGTGCTGGTCAGGCTCGGTTTCACCATCAACTTCAGGAAGACTCCACAGCCCGCCCCATACGCCCCTAGGTGGTCGTTTTTCCAGCAGCACTTTGTGTTTATCTAGGACCATAATCATTTGCACCGCGCGTACGGGCTTTACCTTTGCCGGCGCACGACTGGGCAGTGCATGCTGCTCACCATGCCGCCTGGCCTGACAGG
This sequence comes from Gammaproteobacteria bacterium, assembly GCA_024638505.1. Taxonomy (GTDB): domain Bacteria; phylum Pseudomonadota; class Gammaproteobacteria; order Arenicellales; family JAANXG01; genus JAHEKE01. The sequence continues at coordinate 2,521 of JAHEKE010000016.1, forward strand.
TTGCGGCAACGGGGCAGGCGGCACAAACCGGCCTCCGACGCAGGCATACCAGTGCGCCAAGATCCATGATCGCCTGATTGTAGTCTGCGGTTCGCTCTTCCGGTGTACAACTTTCAGCCAGGCGCCACAGCTCCTGTTCGACTTTCTTGTTTCCCGGCCAGCCGTGAATACGATGTTGGCGGGTCAGAACCCGTTTAACGTTTCCGTCCAAGATAGGCAGCGATTGATTGAACGCAAAAGTCAGCACAGCGTGCGCGGTCGAACGTCCAACTCCAGAGAGCTGATAAACTGCCTCGGGGTCTGCCGGGAATTCGCCGCTATGGCGGTCACAAATCTGCTTTGCTGCGCGGTGCAGATTACGCGCGCGCGCGTAGTAGCCCAAGCCGGTCCATAAATGCAGTACGGCGTCGCTGTCCGCTTTTGCCAGCGCCGCAATGGAGGGGAACCGGTCAATGAAGCGCTCAAAGTAAGGAATGACGGTAGTGACCTGCGTCTGCTGCAGCATTATTTCTGATACCAAGATCTTGTAGGGGTCACGATCCCGCTGCCAGGGCAGATTTTTTCGACCCGAGCGGTCGTACCATTGCAATAAGTGCTGAGCGAACGAAGCCGCGCGCTCGCTTACAGGCTGCTGGAAAACGTTGTTTGGCTGCAATCTACTGCATCACGCTGGAGCGGGTGATGGGAATCGAACCCACGTCATCAGCTTGGGAAGCTGAGGTTCTACCATTGAACTACACCCGCTTCGATAACTGCGATTCCCATCACCCGATGATGGGATTACTCCGTACTTCCATGTACTCCGCCCTTCGGGTCAACGTCGCGCCGCTCCGTTGTTCCAATTTGCTCCCGGCAAATTGGTCGAACCCACGTCATCAGCTTGGGAAGCTGAGGTTCTACCATTGAACTACACCCGCTCTAATAACTGAATTGTACAGTATCATGGTCCTCTGTGAGGACCAACGCACAATCCTAACGCAGACATTGACGGGCGCGAGACCGCTAGGTAGTCTGTTGCGTATGAATATTAAACTGAACGGTGATCCGGTCGAAGTACCGCCTGGACACACACTGGCGAGCCTGATCACGGAGCTGGCTGTGGGTGATAAGCGGATTGCGATTGAGGTCAACAAAGAAATCGTGCCGCGCAGCACCTATGGCAGCTACAGCCTAAAACCGGGTGACCAGGTGGAGGTCGTAACAGCAATTGGTGGCGGTTGAAGTCTAAGGGGGCATATCATCGAAAATCAAAGCACGTCACCGTTGCGACCCAGGGCGCAGGCAGATGACACTTTAGTCATCGCCGGTGTGGCCTACCAGTCCCGCTTGTTGATTGGAACGGGCAAATACCGGGACCTGAATGAAACGCGACGAGCGGTCGAAGCCAGCGGAGCGGAGATTGTCACGGTGGCGATCCGCCGCACCAATATCGGACAAAAGCGGGACGAACCTAATTTGCTGGACGTGATTTCTCCTGACCGCTATACCATACTGCCCAATACTGCCGGCTGCTACACCGCAAAGGACGCCGTTCGAACCTGCCGCCTGGCCCGGGAACTCCTGGGTGGTCATTCTCTGGTGAAGCTCGAAGTGCTGGGAGATGAGAAGACCCTGTTCCCCGACATTACGGCGACTCTGGAAGCGGCGAAGGAGCTGATAGCGGATAACTTTCAAGTCATGGTTTACACCAATGACGACCCTATTGTTGCGAAGCGTCTGGCGGAAATGGGTTGCGTCGCGGTCATGCCATTAGCGGCGCCGATCGGGTCCGGATTAGGTATTCGTAACCCGTATAATATTCATTTTATTTTAGACGAAGCGACCTGCCCCATTCTGGTCGACGCCGGTGTGGGCACTGCCAGCGATGCTGCCATCGCGATGGAACTCGGTTGTGACGGGGTGTTGATGAACACTGCTATCGCAGCTGCTCAGGACCCGGTGCGTATGGCACGCGCCATGCGCATGGCAATCGAGGCCGGTCGCGAAGCGTTTCTGGCTGGGCGTATGCCGAAAAAACGCTACGCCAGCGCATCCTCGCCGCTGGAGGGCATTCTTTAAAAAAACCCTGGTGTGGGCAACCGGATGCACGGAGCAAGCTGTAATACAGACAAGGAGGTAAGCACGATGATCCGAGACTTTCGCAATCTCAATGTGTGGAATGAAGCCGTGGAGCTGGCCATCCAGGTGTACGCAGCGAGTCAGAACTTTCCGCAGCACGAGTTACGCGGTTTGACCGGTCAGCTTCGGCGTGCCGCGGTGTCGATTCCCTGTAACATCGCGCAAGGTCGCAGCAGGCGCTTCAGCAGTGAATTCATCCAGTATTTGAGCATTGCCCGGGGATTACTCGCTGAAGTGCAAACCTATCTCGGCATTGCCGCCCGACTGGGATACCTTTCACCACAAAGCGAGATTGACCTGAACGCGCAGATAGAGGTTATTGTCGGGATGCTGGCAACACTGAGCATCAGCTGCGGCAAAGAAGGTCTGTGCCAGACGGTGCACTGAGTTCTTTTATTCCCGCTCATTACCCTTCCGCACTATGTCTTATCCGCCTGTTCGCAGCTATGTCCGCCGGGAGGGCAGAATAACCAAAGCACAAAGCCGTGCTCTGGTCGAGCTGTGGCCTGAGTACGGTATCGAGAACGCAGAAGGCGTTCTTAACTTTAAACAGATATACGGAAGGACCGTGCCGAACATCATGGAAATCGGTTTCGGCGACGGGCGCGCGCTGGTATCCATGGCAGCGGATAATCCACAATGTAACTTCCTTGGTATTGACGTCTATCGCCCCGGCGTAGGAAGTTTGTTGCTGCAGCTCAAGAAGCTCGGACTGGTCAACGTGCGGGTTATAATGGATGATGCCGCGACAGTCATTGATAAATCGATAGGCAAAGAATGCCTATCCAAGCTCCTGATTTTTTTTCCAGATCCCTGGCCCAAGAAACGGCATCACAAGCGGCGATTGGTGCAGCGTGATTTCCTGGCGATAGCAGCCGAGCGTCTCAGCATAGGGGGATACATACACATCGCTACGGATTGGGAGGAGTACGCTGCGAGCATGCTCGCGCTGTTACAAGGTGAATCCCGCCTGCGCAATATGAGCGCGGCGGACGGCTTTGTGGAAAGACCTGCATACCGGCCCCAGACCAAATACGAGCGTCGAGGAGAGGGTCAGGGTCATAGGGTATGGGATGTGGTATTCAAACGCGTTGCCTGACTACTCATCATCGCGCTTGAGCGTCAGGGTGAAAGTTCCGCTTGAATCAAGCAGTAAATCAAACTCAATCGGCCGGCAGCATACCTGGCAGTCCTCTACGTATTTTTGGGTACCACCTGATAAATCAACCGCGGTGTGAAACTGCTCACCGCAGTACGGACAGTCAATGCTTCTAGTTTCCAGCACATTCGGCCAAAGGCGTGTTCGTCACCCTATATAATACCCCTGTTTGCACAATCTATCTAAAGCGTTAGGCTAACAACCATGGAACAGCGGGAAAACTCTTGGTGGGATTTTCACTCCGACCAACCATATCAGTTAGACCCGGATAGCCGGCCCCGCCTGGGTTTTAGTGGAGGGAGGGAATACCTGACAATTGCCGCGTCAGCGGCCTTTGCCGCACCTGCTGTGCTGTGGAAATATTTCAGACTGCGTCCTCAGATGCCCTTGCCTGATGCTAAAAGCTTCATCGGCTTGAGTGTCTCGCCTGATCCCGTAAACGGGTCCAGCATCATCGATATGCTCGATGAGCTCGGGGTGAAGCAGCTGCTTGTGCGCATCCCAGTATGGGAGATCAGCCGGCTCGATCACTACGTGCGATTTATCGAGGAGCTGGGCAGCAGGCATGTGTTGGTTAACATATTGCAGGACCGGGAGAGCGTGGCCAAGCCGGCGCAGTGGTTTTCCTGCCTGCGAGATATATTTGCCGCGTTATCGCCGGTCACAACTTATTTTCAGATTGGTAACGCAGTTAATCGTCAAAAATGGGGCTGCGCGCACAGCGGCGAGTACCTGGATCTGCTCGAGATTGCGAACAATCTGCGGAACGAGTTCCCTCATCTTAAGCTTGTGGGTTCCTCCGTAATTGATTTCGAGCCGCTGGTTACCTTCAGAACGGTGTGGAATCGAAGACCATACACACTTGATGTGGTCAGCGCCTTGCTGTACGTGAATAGACGGGGCTCACCGCTGTCGCGTCAGTACGGGCTGTTTGATCTGTATAACAAGCTGCGCATGCTGTATGCGATTGTTTGTTTCGGTAACCGTAACAGGCGACGGCTATGGATTACCGAGTTCAACTGGCCGCTGTTGGATACCAAGCCGTATACGCCCAACTCCGGGCATCCCGCTCGAACCGTTGATGAAAAGACGCAGGCGCAATATCTGCAGCAATATTACAGGATTGCCTTCAACACAGGCTGGGTAGAGCGGGTTTACTGGTGGCAGTTAATCAACCCGGGCTATGGTCTGGTTGACTGTCGTAAGGGGCGCCTGAGAAAGCATCCATCTTTTTTCGCACTGAAGGAGCTGGTGGCGGGGGGGTTAACCAAGGCGGAGCGGCAAGCTTAGGAAACACAGGATACGGATCTGATGCGATAGGCAAAGACAGCCTATTTCAAGCACTGCGCTCTGTTTTCTCGACTCCTTGATCAGTACCCAGCAGCAGAACGTCAGCCGGACGGCGCGCGAAAATACCGTTGCTGACAACACCCGCTAGGTGATTTATGGATTCTTCCAGGGAAACGGGGTTTTCTATTATGAAGTCGTGCACATCCAGTATCAGGTTCCCATTATCCGTTGTAAATCCATCCCGCAGCACCGGGCGCCCACCCAATTTGGTCAACTCACGTTCGAGGAAACTTGAGGCCATCGGGATGACCTCGACCGGAATCGGAAATCCGCCCAGCGCATCCACCAGTTTAGTTTGATCGGCGATGCACACGAATCTTTGACTGGCGGCGGCCAGAATCTTTTCCCGGGTGAGGGCGCCACCGCCGCCTTTGGTGAGCTGCAGACGTTGGGTGGCTTCATCTGCGCCATCTATGTACAGGGGAAGGTCGCCGGAATCATTCAGTGTAAGTAAGCGAATATGGCATTGCTTCAGCCGTTCCGCTGTAGCATCCGAGCTGGCGACGGCGCCATCAATTTTCTTCTTCATCGACGACAAAGCTTCTATGAGGTAATTGGCTGTGGATCCGGTTCCGATCCCTACGACCATGCCAGTATCGATGAAATCCAGCGCAGCCTCAGCTGCGGCCCTTTTATTTTGCTCTTGGGTCATGCTTTGCGGCGGGTTTCTTAACTAGGATACCTGAGCGGCTCGCTCAATAGTAGGTACAGCTGGCCTGATTGGCGTCGATTTCTTCAGCCGCGGCGCGAAATGTTGGCCGCTTGCCTGAACTATTGAGCGGTAAAATTTGACTGCGTCGTATTCAGTGCTGTCAGGCAGTTATCGTAATTCAATAGCTCAGCTGAAGACTGTTGTTCTCCCCCAAACAGCGTGTGCAGTCGACCGTTTGTCAAACGCTGTCGGTGGTTAACATTTACTTCGAAATAATTGGGTGAATGTTTGAGCTGTCTAATCAAATCGCCGAAGTGGCTCAGCGTCGCGATCAATATGCGCAACCTGTATTGTTTTGCTTCGGGCGAACCCTCGACAGCCTGCGCAATATTGATATCTATGTCTTTGTCTATAGCGTCCCTGACCGAGTCAATCAGTGCGGCTTTATCTTGTTCACTAATAGTCCGGGCCCAATCCGATACCGGGCGACCCAACCTTTCATCTCCGCTTATAATCAGGCCCAGACGCTCGAGTTGGGTATCCAATTCGCCCATATATTTCTGGTTTGGACCCTTCTCCATCTGAGTTTCTAGCTCCCTCAGCTGGTTGCGCAGCTTTATAGATTCATTGATGTCGCGCAGACCGCGTGAACCTGCTCCGCTGACGGAATTGAGTTCAGATACCAGTTGGGCACGGTGCAGGTTGTCCGTATTTATTTCGGCCGCGATCTGTTCCCGGTAACGCTGTATCCTGGGTAAAATCGATTGGACCTGGGATATGACGGCGCCGCGTTTATTCTCCTGATCGGCGTACCACTGTTCTATCTCGGAAGTATTGTAGACCTTGATAAAACCCTTTACTTCGGTGATGACTTCGTTCCTTAGCTGACGGTTATCGGTTTCCCCGTATAGTCCTCTCAGCCCATCGGTGACGGCACAGTGGTTGAGTATGTTCGAGTAATCCGGCTCCGGTGCAGTGTCCGCTAACGCCTGAATCGGCTCTTCCACCTTCTCCGCATAGCGGTTTTCCACTGGGTGTGATACGTAGTTAACCATCAACTTTCCGGAAATGGCGATAATAATCAGGCTGGCCAATATATTATTCTTAAAGAAATGAGACAGGGGGCTGTTGGTCCCATAAAGGTTGCCCATTTTATTGGTGAGCTGCGCTTCGCATTCAAAGTCCCGGTACCAGTCGAATCTATTGAGCAGTTTATTGCGCACCGCGCTTTCATAATAACGTCTTAAAAGCCAGTTTTCGGGTCGCCGCAGGAAGCTCAACAACCCGCTGATCAGACCGATCCTGAATCTGCTGCCCTTTTTTTCATCTATATTGTCCGCGGAATCGCCCGCAGAACTCGGTGCAGCATCTGTCTCGGAAAACTTTTCTACATCAAGGAGTCCGTTTTCATCTATCACCAGAGACGTCGGTACGTTTCCCTCTGCCGCACCGAGTACCACCTCCTCCGTAACAACCGTAGTTTCGCTGTCAAACTTCGATTCATTTTTTTTATGTGGTGCTCGCATCTATTGCCCGCTAACGTCCTATAAATAAAGCGCCTGCGAGCAGGTCACCCACCCGCAGGTTAAGGGTCACATCCTCACTTCAGGGGGGAGAGTGAGGTGGCACATGGACTTTTAAACATGAACCTTCCTATTTGCGAGAGTAGAACAAAAAGCCGAGGGTGCAAGTTTGGCCCGACCGGTGCACGTGCGGGCCTAGTAGCGAAAACCTTTATAAAGACACTAACTGTGCGTTCTAAGGCTTTGTCCTTGCTTAACATACCTGTCCCCCCGCTGTTGGCTGCAAAGATCGGGTTTGGTTGCAGTAAACAGGTAAGCTGAATTGAGAAGAATGCAGATGCAAAGGCACCGGTTGTCCGCTGGGTATGGTTGCCCACATCAGATATAGTTTAAACCCAGCGCACTTGCCGCAGGCCAAGACTTGATGAACCAGCAATCTGATGCCCAATCCTGGGTGTCATCCCAGGCAATCTGTTCCTGGCAGAATGTAAACAGGGTGCCGGATTTAAACGCCGGAGAACTCCATTTGTGGTGGGTCCCATTGCAAGGATCAGATGAAGAGCTGTTGATGCTGCGCGCTACGCTGTCTGCTAGAGAGAAAGACCGAGCGGACCGCTATCGCTTCGCGCGGCATCGGAATGCATTTACCTTTGGGCGGGGTGTGCTCAGACTGTTGTTGAGCGCTTATACTGGACAAGCAGCTTCTCAAATTGGATTCGTTCTCGGTCCCTATGGTAAGCCCAGTTTGTTGCCGAGCAGCGGGACTGACCAGCCGCATTTCAACTACAGCGACGCGAGTGAGCACGCCCTGTATGGATTTCTTCTAAATGCAGAGATAGGAGTAGATCTGGAAGACCTGGATAGAGAGGTCAGCTTCGAGAGAATCGTTCAGCGCAAGTTCACCGAGAACGAGGCCGAGTCGATATTGTCACTACCCGCGGCCAAGCGAAAATCTGCTTTCCTCGCGTGCTGGACGCGGAAAGAGGGTTACGGTAAAGCGCAGGGATGGGGAATCAATTATCCTTTAGACAGCGTTGAGCTGTGTACGGATTGCTCCACGAGTCGTGTGCACGTGAAGGCGAACAACTGCGAAATGGAAAACTGGGTTATTCGCCAGGTCTACCCCACAGCACGCTTTACCGCAACAGTAGTGTACCCGGCGACAGTAGAGGAAGGGCGTTTTCTTTTTCAATGTCTCACCATTAGCCCAGGACAAATGCTCCGCCTATGATTCGGCTGGTATTGCGATAAAGCGGATAACCAATTTGGCTTATTTCTAATGCAATCGCGCCCCGTGTGTTTAGTTTTCTGGCCGCATACCGTGCGATACCCAGCTGCATCTTTGTAGCGCAGTCAAGTCGGCATTTGCAGGCAGATACTACTCGAGCAGCACAACCTTCTCTACTACAACATCCTGTAGCGGGACATCGCTGTGGCCGCCGGTATCCCCCGTAGCGCTCTTAGCGATAGTATCTACTACATCCATTCCGGACACGACTTTGGCAAACACCGCGTAGCCCCATCCATTGGGGTCTTTGCTTTTGTAATCAAGAAAATCATTGTCTTTTAAATTGATGAAGAACTGAGAAGTGGCCGAGTGCGGGTCATTAGTTCTGGCCATGGACAGCGTGCCGCGTTCGTTTTTAAGCCCGTTGTCGGCTTCATTTTCTATCGGTGCATTGGTCTCCCGTTTGCGCAGACCCGGCTCAAAGCCTCCTCCTTGAATGACAAAGTTGGGGATGACGCGATGAAAAATAAGCCCGTTAAAAAAGCCGTCATTTACATAGCGTAAAAAGTTGGACGTCGTGTCTGGCGCCTCTTTGGCAAAGAGTTCTATCTCTATATCTCCAAAATTGGTCGTCATTTTTATCATTGGGTTTCCTTCTGTTTGCGAGTGACCAGGCGTGACAAGACCTAACTGTAACACGCTGGCAAAGATAAGTGCTGGTATAAATCTCATTGTTTTGGCGCCTTGTTTTCTAGATTCAGAATGTAATCCCACTCCTTTTTCTCAATAGGCAGAATGGACAAACGATTACCTCTTTGCAATAGCCTCATATTTGCCAGAGCCTTATGTAGTTTGAGTTCGTGCAGCGTTATGAAACGTTTGAGTTTTCGTCCGTACTTTACATCCACCATGTACCAGCGCGGGTTGTCAGGGGCACTTTTAGGGTCATAGTACTTCTGCTTTGGGTCAAATGCGGTGAAGTCCGGGTATGCCGTTTTGTGTATTCGCATAATGCCGACTATGCCGGGCTCCGCGCAGTTGGAATGGTAGAAAAAAGCTTGATCACCTTTTTGCATTTGATCTCGCATGAAATTTCGGGCTTGGAAGTTCCTGATACCGTCCCAGTGATCCGTTTTCTCTTTACGCAGATCATCGAAACTATAGACGTCAGGCTCGCTTTTCATTAACCAGTATCGCATAGCTGTTGGTGTCGACGCAGGCTAGTTTAGGTGAGCAGGTATCGCCAGAGAGTCCGACCCGCGATGAAACTGCTGCTCGGATAATACGCCGTGCAGTGGTACATCCCAGCTATCTTCGGCTATGTCACACACCTGTTGAAACTGGTACGCGGTGCCAATAACGCGCGTCGGCGTCGTTCTACCCCTGCGCAAAAAGCTTAAGGTTGCGTCATAAAAACCGCCGCCCATGCCGATACGATTCCCCATGAGATCAAACGCAACCAGAGGAACGAGCAGAAGATCCAGGCGTTCTCCTCTGATCCTGACTCTACTTATCGGTTCCGGTATGCCATACCGATCTGGTATGAGCGCCGATCCAGGGTGGTAACGGGTAAACCATAGTCGGCGTTGTCCTTTTGGTGGAAGTACGGGTAGGTAGAATTTTCTGCTGTGATCTTTCTGCAGCAGCAGAGTAACATCTATCTCTCCGTCGTTCGGAAAATATACCCCAACGCTTTTCGCCCGGATGTAATAGGGGTGCTGCATCAGACGTCTGCACAGTAGGCGCGATGCGCGCATCCGCTCGCCAGAAAATAATGCATGTCTCCGCTTGCGCATGAGTCTTCTGAGGTTCGATTTGCTGGTTTGCATGGAGTAAAGAAGTAGGTGTCACCCGCTTGTGCCGAAACTGTCCCAGATCCTTGAACCGATAAGGTTCAAGTGGGAACCTCCGGGATGTATCAGGCTTTCCGTAGAACGGACCTGCACAACAACATACCCGATCGCAGTCCCCGAAATGTGATTTAGGTTCTAAGGGTATTCAGAACAATTCGAACACCGCAGGTGACACCAATCTTATAACTAAATGGAGAGTTGCTGCTGTTCCGAAATGGCAACATCTATTTTCTCCAGTATGCTGAAGACTACTTCTCCCAGTTTTTCAGATTCTCCATTTCGCGCCTTCAGCGCAAGTAACTCGTGTGTGATATTCAAGGCGGCCATGATGGCACATTTTTCCATTCCAATGACCTTTCCGCTTTTATGGATCTCGCGCATTTTGTTGTCTAGATAGACTGCGGATTCTGACAACGCGTGGCGCTGATCTTCCTTGCAGGCGACGGAAAAATCACGCCCCATTATAGAAACTTTAACGCCGTCTATTGCTTGATTCATTGGTGCTTGTCCAATGCTTTGAGTCTGGTTACGATGGTTTCCAATCTGGTTCGTGCCATGCGGTTTTTCTCTGCCAGCTTGGATTTCTCCTCAAGCAGGGAATCGCGACTGCCACGCAAGGTATCATTCTCTTCTTTCAGCCTGCGGCAAACGCCGATTAAATCATCAATTTTTGCCTCAAGCTGGCGGAGACCTTTACCCAGTTGTTCGTCGTTGCTCATGGCAGCATGAACTATAGGCGTCTGTGAAACTGCGGTCAACGCTTTTAAACACTTGACAGACCGCATTAAAATGCAGCTTGCAAGGCTGATACATCGATATGTTTGCCGCACACCCTGTTGCTTATAATCAACTGCAAAACGAACTTGCTAACGCTGGTCTCGAACTCAGCGTGGCTGAAGTTCACGGTCTCATGTGTGGCATCGTATGCAATCAAATGAGCACTGGTGCGAGACCGGATTTGCAACGGCTGTTGACGGCAGGAACTGAAGTTAGTGCAGAAGCACTTGCAAATCTGCGCGACTTACTAGAGGACCTGCTGAAGGATATAGTGGAAAAGCTGTATGGGACCCTCGGTGAGTTCCGTTTGATGTTGCCCGGCGACGATGAGGGCCTTTCAATTCGTTTACAGGCTTTGGCAGATTGGTGCCGGGGATTTTCCGTAGGTCTTATGAACAACGAGGCCTTTGCCATTGACCAGCTGAGCCCGGATTCGGCGGAAGTAACGCGAGACATTATGGCCGTGGCAGAAGTTGAGATTGGGCATAGCGGGGAGGGGGATGAATGGGATTTCGCGGAGGTAGAGGAATTCGTTCGGGTCGGAGTGCAAGTAATTTTCGAGGAATTGCGTTCGGCAAAAATCAGCAAAGACAAGGGAGAAATACATTGATCAGTGCCACCGTATTCAACCGGCGCCGGCAAGACCTGATGCAGCTCATGGGTGATGGCGTCGCTGTTATATCTACATCCTCGGAGTGCGTGCGCAATCGTGACGTGGTGTACAAATTTCGACCAGACAGCGATTTCTACTACCTGACTCATTTCCCCGAACCCGACGCAGTAGCGGTTCTGTCGCCGGGCCGTGAACAGGGAGAGTTTGTGATGTTTTGTCGTGACAGCGATCCGGAGCGAGAGCTGTGGGACGGGCGTCGCGCCGGCCTGGATGGTGCCGTTTCCCAGTATGGTGCGGACGACGCTTTCCCGATCGAAGATATCAGCGATATTCTGCCGGGGCTGCTTGAAAATCATCAAAAAGTCTATTGCAACGTCGGCGTTTATCACGAGTTTGATGCGAAGCTGCTCAATTGGGTAAACGAGGTAAAGGCAAAATCACGCACTGGAGTAAGAGCCCCCCATGAGATAGTGGACCTGAGTCACATACTGCATGAACTTCGCTTGATCAAGCAGACCGAGGAGGTGAACTTGATGAAGCGTGCGGCTAAGGTATCCGCGGCTGCGCATAAAGCCGCTATGCAGTGCTGTCAACCGGGGATGATGGAATATGAAATAGAAGCAGAGTTGCACTATGAGTTTCGGCGCGGTGGCAGTCATTACCCGGCATATTCTCCGATTGTGGCTGGCGGTAAAAATGCTTGTATTCTGCATTACACAGAAAATAACGCCGAGCTGCGGGATGGTGATTTGCTGTTAATAGACGCGGGTGCCGAGATAGATTGTTATGCTGCTGACATTACTCGCACCTTTCCAGTTAACGGAAAATTCAGTGCCGCACAGCGCGATGTCTACGACGTCGTATTGGCTGCGCAGCTCGCCGCAATAGATCATGCGCAGGCGGGAAGTCAATGGAACGAACCTCATGAAGCTGCGCTCAAGGTGATAGTGCAGGGGCTGATAGATTTGAATTTATTGCACGGTAGCGTGCAGGAGATGCTGGAAACGGAGAAATATCGACGTTTCTATATGCACCGCACGGGACACTGGTTGGGGATGGATGTGCACGATGTGGGAGACTATAAAATTGACGGGCAATGGCGCCAGTTGGAACCAGGCATGACCTTTACCGTCGAACCCGGGATTTACATTCCTAATGACGATGACATCGGGCCACAGTTCCGCAATATTGGAATCCGTATCGAGGATGATGTTTTGATCCAGCGGGAAGGTCATATGATCTTGTCAAAGGATGTGCCGAAGTCGGTGCAGGATTTAGAGAGGTTAATGGCGGGCTAGGGTCGGAACAAAGAAGCACTCACGCCCCTGCGCTGATTACTGTTAGCTGCAAACCACGAACGCTTTGCAGCGTGTAATCCGTGCAAAGACAAGGCGCTCTTGGGCAAGGGTGTGGCCCGGTCGATTACGGGTAACCCTACTCCAGACAAGCAGCGCCGCTGCTGATTTTGTTATGATCCCCTCTGCAAACTTTGGTTTACAAGTGCCCTACCTTATGGTGAGCAAGAGTCAAAATCACTTCGATATCGTTATCGTAGGCGGCGGCCTGGTGGGTGCCAGCCTTGCCTGTGCTTTGGCGTCGACGGATTTGCGCATCGCCGTGGTCGAAGCTGCGCCCTACGACACGGAGCAGCAGCCGAGCTACGATGATCGGGTACTGGCAATAGCGCGGGGTTCAGCGCGGATTCTCGATTCTATCGGAGTGTGGCCAGAGATTTCCCCTGCTGCTATCACCCTTATCAAAAGCATCCATATTTCAGACCGTGGGCATTTCGGCGCGGCTCGATTGCATCACTATAACCACGGCGTTGACGCGCTGGGCTACACCATCTCTGCACGCGCGCTGGGCCAGACGCTGATTACGAGGCTGAAGCGCGAAGCAATGGTCAAGATCTTTTGCCCGGCTCGGGTTGAACAGCACGTTATCGACTCCAGTCGTATTGCCTTGACTCTTGCCGGAGTTACTGATGTTGACCACCTTACCTGTCAACTAATGGTCTTCGCCGATGGCTCCGCTTCAGATATGCGGCAGGGGTTGGGATTCGAAACCGAGTTGCGAAATTACCAGCAGAGCGCGGTGCTAACCACCGTCACACCGGGTATTAAACACAATAACACAGCCTATGAACGCTTCACTGACAGTGGACCAATGGCTCTTTTACCTGCGCCTGGCAACAAGTATGCAGTGGTCTGCACTACTTCGGCTGCGGCGGTAGGCGATTTGGTGCGCTGTTCCGACAAGGATTTTCTCAGCATGCTGCAAATCCGATTTGGCGATCGCGTCGGGAACTTCAGTGCGTTGGGTAAAAGGCGTCACTACCCGTTGAGCTTTCTTTACGTGGACCAGCCGTTCAGACCCCGCGTGGTTGTAGTCGGCAATGCCGCGCACACCGTACATCCGGTAGCGGGGCAGGGATTCAATCTGGGGCTGAGGGATGTTTCTACCCTGGCTGAAGTCGTAGTTAATGCGAAAAAGGCTGGGCGTGATGTTGGAGATACGGCAGTGCTTCACCAGTACTGGCGGTGGCGGCAACGCGATATCAGCCGGGTAGGGCAGTTCACCGACGGTTTGATTCGAATTTTCACCAGCGATTTCTGGCCGCTGGCTCTGCTGCGCGATACTGCGCTGATAACGGTTGATCTGGTGCCAGCCGTTCAGCGTGAGCTGGTCATAAGAACGATGGGGTTAAAGGGTAAACTGCCTCGTCTGTCTCGCGGATTGCCGCTGGAGTAAGACATTGCCGGTCGAAGATTATGATGTAATTATCGTGGGTGCGGGCGTGGTTGGTGCCGCAATGGCGCTGCTACTGGCTGAGTCTGGTTTTACTGTCATCGTGCTCGAGCGCGATGAACTGGTAAGCAAGTGCGAACCGGGTGAATATGGCGGGCGCGTGAGCGCAATTAATCTTGGCGCAGAGCGCTTCCTAAGCAAATTAAACATATGGCCAGAGCTTTCTGCGCAAGGCGTTTCACCGTACGAGCGAATGTATGTATGGGACGCTGGCAGTAGCGGGAGGATTGAGTTTGATTGCGCAGACTATGGGCTCACCCATCTGGGGACGATAGTAGAGAATAATCTGCTCATTTCTCTGCTGCATCAAAGACTTCTGCTAGAAAGCAATATTACCGTGTTAACCAATATCCAAATGCACAAAATTAAGCAGGGGGAAAACGCGGTAGCGGTAGCATGGCGGGATGCAGGCAGTGCGTGCGCGAAAGTCTTGGTAGGGGCTGACGGGGCCGGCTCATGGGTACGCAAGTCTCTGGCCATGCGAGTCAAGACTGCCAGTTACGGCCAGTCAGGTATTGTTGCGCAAGTCAGCACTGAACGCGATCATGAAAAAACTGCGTGGCAGAGATTTCTAAGCACTGGTCCTTTGGCTTTCCTGCCCTTGTCCAATGGTGATTGCTCTATTGTGTGGAGCTGTGAACAGGATATGGCCGGCGAACTCATGGCGCTTGGCGATACCGATTTTATACAGCGGCTGTCCGCATCGTCTGAATTTAAGCTTGGCAAGGTCATCAGCACTGGCCCCAGAAAAGCATACCCTTTGTGCTCTGCCTACGTTCCCCATTATGTACACCAGCGAAGTGCATTGATCGGCGATGCCGCGCATGTAGTTCATCCGTTAGCAGGTCAGGGTGTTAATTTAGGCCTGACTGATGCGGCAGCGCTGGCCGAAGTGCTGATCAAGGCGCGCGCCAAGAAACGAGATATCGGGCAGCAGCTTACTCTGCGCCGTTACGAAAGATGGCGCAAAGGAGACAACTTGCTTATGTTGTCCGCGCTGACTGGGTTAAAAACACTATTCGGTGCCAAGTCCTATCCCGCAGCAAAACTGAGGGAGATTGGCTTGAACGCGGTTGATGGTCTGGATCCGTTGAAGAGTTTTCTTGCTAATAAAGCTATGGGAATTTCCGGCGACCTGCCTGAAATCATGACAACCAATTCCGGATAATCGTGGAGACTCTCAACCTCGCTGCCATTCTGATCACCTTATCTGCACTGTTCAGCTACATTAATCATCGCTTCATCGGCCTTCCGACCACTATCGGCGTGATGTTGATTGCGCTGCTGCTTTCGCTGTCGCTCATCTTTATCGGGGAAATGGGCATTGCCCAGTTTGACGATGTTGCAGAGCGTTTACTTTTAGGCGTCGATTTTAATACTACTTTGATGCAGGGGATGCTGAGTTTCTTGCTGTTCGCCGGCGCGCTTCACGTTGATCTGGGAGACCTGAAAAAACAGCGATGGATTGTCTCCACCTTGGCTACCGTGGGGGTCCTGCTGTCCACGCTGATCGTAGGCTCGCTGACGTGGATTGTGTTGTCTGCGTTAGGCATAGGTATGCCATTTCTTTTCTGTCTGTTGTTTGGCGCGCTCATATCACCGACGGATCCAATCGCGGTGTTATCAACCCTCAAAAGCGTAGGTATTGCCAAGAGCCTGGAGACGAAGATCGCAGGAGAATCCCTGTTTAATGACGGCATTGGTGTTGTCTTGTTCTTGGTCATAGCCGGACTGGCCGTAGATCCTAGCGCGGTTTCACCTGGGACTGCGCTGGTTTTGTTTTCCAGGGAGGCTGTTGGCGGCTTGATTTTCGGCCTGGGCCTGGGTTATGCCGGGGTTTTTCTGCTGCGAACGGTAGATAACTATCAAGTTGAGATCCTCATAACTCTGGCTATGGTCATGGGCGGCTACGCCGGGGCGCTGGCACTGCACACCTCGGGCCCCATTGCTATTGTGATCGCTGGTTTACTCATCGGAAATCGCGGTCGGGAACACGCTATGTCCGAGCGAACCCGTGAGCACCTCGATACATTCTGGGAGCTGGTAGACGAAGTGCTAAACGCCGTGCTGTTCGTATTGATAGGTCTCGAAGTTCTGGTGCTCGAGTTTTCTCAACAGTATCTGATTGCCGGACTGCTGATGATTCCATTGGTGTTACTGGCCAGGACCATCAGCGTTGGAGTGCCTGTAAACCTGCTCAAGCTCAAGCGTGATTTTTCTCCACACGTGGTCAAAATACTCGTATGGGGAGGTATTCGTGGAGGGATATCGGTTGCCCTGGCATTGTCGCTTCCACCTAGTTCTGAGCGCGATGTCATCGTCGCAATAACCTACGTTATTGTTGTTTTTTCGATAATCGTTCAAGGCTTAACTATTGGCAAGCTGGCGAAAAGGCTTGGCAGTATAAGCTGACCGCCACTGGCAAACACCCGCGGTGACGCTGGTTTCCGCCGATCACCTTCGGCGGATCAAATTGTGTTGAGATAATTGCTTTTTGACGTTATGGTCAGATCTATAGGCTGATGCTGAACGATGATGAACATTACCTCCGAACTCAAAAAGGCCGGACTCAGGTCTACCATCCCCCGGCTTAAAATCCTCGATGTGTTGGAGCATGCAACTGTCCGCCACATGGCGGCGGAAGACGTGTACAAACAGCTGCTGGAGATGGATGAGGACATCGGGCTGGCCACGGTCTATCGCGTGCTAACTCAATTCGAAAATGCCGGCCTGGTCATCCGACACAGTTTTGAGGGCGGCCGATCTGTTTTTGAGCTCAATGATGAGGACCACCATGACCATATGCTATGCCTGGAATGTGGTGATGTTTTCGAGTTTATTGATAAGACCATCGAAGAAAGACAGCGGCATGTTGCAAAGAATATGGGTTTTGTGTTGGAGGAGCATAGCCTGCATTTGTATGGTGTTTGTGAGGGCATGAAAAAGTCGGGTAAATGTTCCCTCAAGAAGAAAAAAAGAGCGCGCGTGTTCAGTGAAAAAGACAGCGCTTTATAGACAGCGCTTTATAATGTTTGTTGCGCAGTATCGAGGTAGGCCTTTCGCGTCGTCTCAATAGTCCTGCTCAAGAGAATCACCGGAATCAAACCGACCAGTACGATTGCCGCTGCCGCTGTTGCCGCATCCGTCAGTCTTTCATCTGAGGCTAGTTCATAAGCACGCACCGCGAGCGTGTTGAAGTTAAATGGTCGCAGGATTAGCGTGGCTGGGAGTTCTTTCAGAACATCAACAAAAACAATGAGCCCAGCCGTGAGCACGCTCCCCCTGATCATGGGTATATGAATTTCCGTCAGTACTTTACGCGGAGATAAGCCGAGGCTGCGCGCCGCATCGTCCATGTTTGGCCGGACGGTATTCAATCCGGAACCCACGGCCTGCAGAGATATTGCGAGAAATCGGACCAGGTAGGCAAAAATCAGGGTAATCAGCGTGCCGCTGAATATCAGCCCTACGGTCGTATTGAAAGTCATTTCGAACCAGTTATTGATAACGTTGTCCAGCCAGCCCATGGGAATTACTACACCAACCGCTATTACGGTTCCCGGTATGGCATAGCCTAGACTGGTCATTCTTACGGCTGCACGCACTAATCGGGTAGGGGCTAACCTTCGACCATAAGTCAATAGCAGGGCGAACATGACGGCGAGTAAGGCGGTGAATCCGGCCAGGGCAAAACTGTTCGTGGTGAGTCTGAAAAAACTGTAGTCAATCATCCCACCTGCGGTGAGCCACGACCAGTAAAGCAGTAGCCCAAAAGGAACCAGAAAGCCAAGAAAGATCGGAGCCAAACACCAGAAGAAGGCGGCAATTTGCTGCCAGCCCGTTAACCTGGTTCGCTGCAGCGCGATAGATCGACTGCTGATGTGGTGGAACCGCGCACGGCGTCGCGACCAGTACTCGAGCATTATCAGCGCTAAGACAAATAGCATCAGTACTGCTGACAGTTGCGTCGCCGCAGTGCTGTCGCCCAGGCCAAACCAGGTTCTGAATATGCCGGTGGTAAAAGTATCTATACCAAAATACTGCACCGTTCCAAAGTCAGCCAGCGTCTCCATTAGAGCCAAGGATAAGCCGGCGATAACCGCGGGACGCGCCATCGGCAAGGTCACGCGCCAAAAGTTCTGCCATGGAGTACAACCGAGCAAACGGCCTGCATCCGAGGCAGCCACCGATTGCTCGAGAAAAGCCGAGCGGGCGAGTAGATAGACGTATGGATACAACACCAGGGTGAGCATGAGCATGGCGCCGGTGAGCGACCGTATGGGTGGAAACCAATAGTCACCGCCCTGCCACCCTAATAGTGAACGCAGCATGGTTTGTATCGGACCGGAAAAATCCAGCAGCCCGGTATAGGCATAGGCGTTGATGTAAGCCGGTACAGCCAGCGGCAACAATAACAGCCAGACAAAAACGCTCCGCCCGTAAAAATCAAAATTGACCGTAAGCCAGGCGGTAGATATACCTACCAGCAGTACGCCGACTCCGACGCCGAACATTAATGCCAGGGAGTTAACGATATAATCGGGCAGGCGTGTCTGCACCAGGTGTTGCCAGACTTCACCCGCCGGCGCAAACACTGAGGTCAGCACAAAGAAGACCGGCAGGGCGAACGCAGCGGCCGTCGCTAAGACGGCCCACCGCCAGCCCCGGGCGCTGCTACCATGTGATGGTTGTGGCATCTAAAGGTCCGGCTTATATCAGGAATTCAGCCTGTTCATCTCCAATAAATATAATATAAATGAGAATGAGTCGCATTATCACTTATTAATTTTACTGGGCTCTTGGCAGCGCGATGTTGGCTAAGTAGCATTGCGGACCAACAATAAACTAGCAAGCGGTCCGATAAAGAGGATGGAACAAAGAACACCGCTCTACCAGGCGCACCTGAGAGCGGGTGCCAAAATGGTCAACTTCGGCGGGTGGGACATGCCCGTAAACTATGGATCCCAGATTGACGAGCATCACGCGGTCAGAAGGGATGCCGGTATGTTTGATGTGTCTCACATGTGCATCGTAGATCTGGAGGGGAGTGACACTCGGGAATTTCTTCACGTTCTGGTTGCGAACTACATTGGCAAACTGAAGCAGCCCGGTAAAGCACTCTACAGCTGCATGCTTAACCCGGATGGGGGCGTCATCGATGATCTAATTCTCTACTATATGCGGGATGGGTGGTTTCGCTTGGTAGTGAATGCGGCTACTGCGGAGAAAGATCTTGCATGGATGCATCAGCAGGCACAAAGTTTTACAGCGCTGGAGATCAAGCGTCGCTCGGATCTAGGTATGATAGCGGTACAAGGACCAAACGCTAGACAAAAAGTGATTCAGGCGCTGCGCGGATTTACTGTCAAGGATGAAGATGAGAGGCTATCTAGCCTTGGTCGGTTTTTCGGACAAGATATGGAAAAAATGTTCGTCGCTCGGACTGGTTATACCGGAGAAGACGGCTTTGAAATTGCCGTTGGCGGCGAGCAATGCGAATTCGTCTGGAAGTTGCTGCTGGATGAAGGGGTAACACCCTGCGGGCTGGGCGCGCGAGACACCCTGAGACTGGAAGCCGGTATGAATTTGTATGGTTCTGACATGGATGAGAGTACTACGCCCTTGGAATCAGGATTAGAATGGACCGTCGGCTGGGAGCCTGTCAGCCGGCAGTTTATTGGGCGGTCCGCATTGGAAGCACAGCGCGAGACCGGGACAACGCGCAAACTCGTGGGCCTGGTTTTGCTCGAACGGGGTGTACTGCGCAGCCAGCAAAAGGTGTTATGCCAACAGCACGGTGCGGGTCGAATAACTAGTGGGTCCTTTTCGCCAACGCTATCCAAATCAATAGCGTTGGCGCGTGTTCCATCGAGCGTCGGTATCAATGAGCATTGCAAAGTTGAAATTCGGGATAAGCAATCATCAGCTAAAGTTGTCAAATATCCGTTTGTAAAAGGCGGAAAAAGCTGTTTATGAACCCAGGTCAATAGGAGAGAGAGAATGAGTGAAATTCCAAGTGAACTTCGCTATACCAAGAGCCATGAGTGGGTAAGGTCAATGGAGGACGGCCATCTTGAGATAGGTATCAGCGACCATGCTCAAGAGATGCTGGGCGATATGGTCTACGTTGAGTTGCCTGAAGTGGGGGCAACAGTTAATACCGGAGACGACTGCGCAGTTGTGGAGTCTGTCAAAGCGGCGTCCGATGTATATGCGCCGATCAGCGGAGAAATCGTCGAAGTAAACTCTATGCTCTCTGAAGCACCGGAGACGATCAACAGCGATCCCTACGGCGAGGGATGGTTGTTCAGATTGCAGCCAGTTGATGATAACGAGGTTGACGAACTGTTGGACGCCGAAGGTTACTCGGAAGTCGTGGAAGCTGAGAATTGACCGCGTCCAATTATGCTATTACGTATTATGTATTGCTCCATTCCTCTGCCAAACACCAATGCCGTTCATTCCTCACACTAAGCAAGAAATAGAAGAAATGCTGGCGGTTGTGGGCGTGGCCAGCATTGATGAACTTTTTTCTGAGATACCTGCAGAACTGGTGTCGGAACAGTTGACGCATGTTCCAGCCGGAATGACGGAGATGGAGGTCGCCCGCTTGATGACCGCGCGCAGCCAGCAGGACGGAAATTACATCAATTTCATTGGCGGTGGCGTGTATGAGCACCATATCCCTGCCGCGGTATGGGAACTGACCACCAGGGGGGAGTTTTACACCGCGTATACCCCCTATCAAGCTGAGGCAAGTCAGGGAACACTTCAGCTGGTGTACGAGTTTCAGTCCATGATGACCAGTTTGATGACAATGGATGTGTCAAATGCTTCGCTTTACGAGGGCGCGTCTGCGCTGGCGGAGGCGGTGCTGGCGGCGGTTCGAGTGAAGAAGGGAATAAACACTGTTTTAATGCCGCGCACCGTTAATCCGGTCTATAGAAAAGCAGTCAACTCTATTGTAAAGAATCAAAACATCGAGTTGATTGAGATTCCGTTTTCAATTGAAAACGGTGCTACCGATGCGGCAGCTATTCAAAATTACTCTGACCGGCAGGTTGCGGCGGTGGTAGTGCCCCAGCCAAATTACTTTGGTGTGCTTGAGGACGTCGACACGTTGACGGACCAGGCACATGAAATCGGAGCGTTGGTTATCGGCGTGGTCAACCCAACTGCTATGGCGCTGCTTAAACCACCGGGACAATGGGGCAAAGAGGGCGCTGATATCGCAGTAGGAGAAGGACAGCCTCTGGGTATTCCCCTGTCTTCAGGCGGACCCTATATGGGATTCATGTGCTGTAAGCAAAAATATGTCAGACAGATTCCCGGGCGCATCGTTGGCCGGACCAGGGATGAGCAGGGAGATACTGGCTTCACCTTAACCCTGCAGGCCCGTGAACAGCACATAAGGCGATCGAAAGCCACGTCGAACATCTGTACAAACCAGGGGCTGATGGTGGTGGCGGCTACGCTATATCTGGCACTGCTCGGTCCGCAAGGTTTGCGCCGGGTAGCCGAAAGGTGTCACCACAACACGAATACGCTAGCGCAAAAACTTTGCGCAACGGAGGGCGTGCATCGCTGCTTCAATCAGCCTTTTTTTCATGAAGCAGTGATAAGGCTCGATCGTCCGGTGGCGGACGTGTTAAGCGCCATAGAGGCTCAGGGCATCAATGGTGGAATCGATTTGAGCCCGGATTACCCGGAGCTGGGAAATGCGCTGCTTACCTGTGCAACTGAGACCAGGACCATCGATGAAATCGAGAGTTACGCCACTCACCTGGAACGAATTCTGTCGCGGTGACCTCTGGATCCACGTGAGCAGAGAAAGTAGACGAGTAGATCAGACTATACAGCATGCTGATATTTGAAAAATCTCTAAACGGGCGGACTAATCCTTCCCAGGCACCGAGTGAGGATTCAGTCATCGACGATATCCCGCAGCACTTGCTGCGCGCCGACGAGCCGCAGTTACCCTCGGTGTCAGAGCTGCAGGCCGTTCGCCATTACACGCGGTTGTCGCAGAAAAATTTCTCCATTGACACTAACTTCTATCCGCTGGGCTCGTGCACTATGAAGTACAACCCGCGCGCGTGTAATAAATATGCCATGCTGCCGGGTTTTCTTAACAGGCATCCTTATTCGTCGGAGCGGACAGGGCAGGGATTTCTGGCATGCATGTATGAGCTGCAGCAGATGCTGTTGGATATTACCGGTATGCGAGCCGTATCCTTATGTCCCCTTGCCGGGGCCCAGGGCGAGTTTACCGGTGTAGCCATGATCAAGGCCTATCATCAATCAAGGGGCGACGCGGAGCGCAGCGAGATTCTGGTACCGGACGCCGCCCACGGCACTAATCCCGCAACCGCCACCATGTGCGGATTCAAGGTGAAGGAGATACCTACAGATGAGAATGGCGACGTAGACGTCGGAATACTGCGGCAGGTGGTTGGCCCCAACACCGCAGGTCTAATGTTAACCAATCCCTCAACCTTAGGCGTTTTTGAGCGACACATACTGGAAGTCGAAGAGATCGTGCATACCGCCGGAGGGTTGCTGTATTACGACGGGGCAAACCTGAACGCAATTATGGGCAAGGTCAAGCCGGGCGATATGGGCTTCGACGTTATCCATATGAATCTGCACAAAACCTTTTCCACGCCACATGGAGGCGGCGGTCCGGGTGCCGGACCGGTGGGAGTAAATGAGCGCCTGAGGCCGTTTTTGCCCATTCCCTATGTCATCGAAACCAGCGGAGAGTACCGCTGGGCGAAGGAGGATGATTGCCCGCGGTCCATCGGCCGGTTGTCGGCGAACATGGGCAACGCGGGTGTATTGATAAGGGCTTATATCTACGCCCGTTTACTGGGTCGTGAGGGGATGCGGCGGGTGGCTGAGTTTGCCACCTTGAACGCAAATTACATGATGCGAAAGCTGCAGGAGAGAGGCGTCGACATGGCCTTTCCCGGCCGGCGCGCCACGCATGAGTTCATCGTGACGTTGAAAAAGCTCAAAGATAAGCAGGGTGTATCTGCGATGGATGTAGCCAAACGGTTGCTGGACAAGGGGCATCATGCCCCTACTGTCTACTTTCCCCTGCTGGTTCCAGAATGTTTTCTAATCGAACCAACCGAGACGGAAAGTAGGCAGGAGCTGGATAGCTTTATCAGCGCGTTCGCTGAGATTCTGCAGGAAACGGAAACCGATCCTGACCTGGTGCGGCACGCACCTCATAGCACGCCAGTACGGCGGCTGGATGAAGTCAGGGCCGCCAGAGAGCTCGACTTGGCCTGGCGCGATGAATCTAATTAACGTTTCTAAACTTAAAAAGAGATCCCTTAAGTGGCTACACTAATCTGCGGTTCATTTGCCTATGACACCATTATGGTGTTTGAAGATCGATTTAAGAATCACATTTTGCCTGACAAAGTGCATATCCTGAACGTTTGTTTTCTGGTGCCGGAGATGCGCCGCGAGTTTGGCGGCTGCGCCGGTAACATTGCCTATAACCTTCACCTGCTGGGAGGTGAGCCGATGCCTATGGGTACGGTAGGCAAAGACTTTCAACCTTACGCGGAGTGGATGGATCGGTGTGGTGTGAATCGTCGACATGTGACCTTGCGCAGCGGCACATATACTGCTCAGGCCTATATCACTACCGATATGGATGACAATCAGATTATCGCTTTTCATCCCGGTGCGATGAACGAAGCGCACGTTAATAAGGTTGGTGATGCTGAGGGCGTTGATCTTGGAATCATTGCCCCTGACGGGCGCCAGGCCATGGTTGAACACGCCGAACAGTTTTTTCAGGCTGACATTCCATTTGTTTTTGATCCTGGGCAGGGCCTGCCCATGTTTGACGGTAATGATTTGAACAACTTTATCCGTCAGGCGGCTTTTCTTACGGTTAATGACTATGAGGGTGAGCTGTTACAGGAGCGTACCAACCGTAGTCTGGACAGCATCGCGGCAGACTTGCAGGCATTGATCGTCACCAAAGGCGCTGCTGGGTCGGTAATCTACGCGGATGGGAAACGACTGAACATCCCGGCGGCGAAGGTATCGGATGTGGCCGATCCTACTGGTTGTGGGGATGCTCACCGAGCGGGTCTGCTGTACGGAATAGCTCACCATCTGGACTGGGAAACGACGGGAAGGATAGCTTCACTCATGGGGGGCATAAAGATTGAAAGCCACGGGACGCAGAATCACAGCATCTCCCGCAGCGAGCTGGAGACCCGGTTTGTGGAAAACTTCGGTTACCAGCTGGCGGCATAAGGGCTTATCCAAGCCGCATTGCGCGTATCCTGGCGGTCAGGGCAGCCTGTTGACCCTGGCTTTTTTTACTCGATCTAGTCTGTCTATCAGGGTCTTGACTTTTCCGTTGCCCGGTACTTTAAGCTCTGGACTGATTTCGCCGAGCGGCAGCAGCACGAATTCGCGCTGTTGCAGCAAGGGGTGTGGGATGATCAATTGGGGGTAATGGCAGAGTATTTTGCCATAAATCAGAATATCCAAATCAAGCGTGCGCGGTCCCCATTTTGGTGCGCGTACCCGTTTATGGCGACGTTCTATCGCCTGCAGGTGCCTGAGTAAAGCCAAAGGTGCGAGGGCGGTGGCCAGCACCGCGACCGCATTGATGAAATCCGGCTGGTTGGGCGGCCCATGGGGGCTGCTCAGGTATAGCGCTGATCTGCCTATCAGCCGGGTCGAGGGCAGCCGATCCAATGCATAAAATGCGCGAGTAACGTGGTCAACGGGATGGTCGATGTTACTGCCAAGCCCGATGTATGCCTGTACCAAGCGCTTGGACCTCTAGTTGCGAATGTCGCACCCGTTTCGCTTGTGCTTAGATTTATGCCGGCGCCGATAGATCATCATGACCCGATGCTGATCCGCTCTGATCACTACTAGTCTTCTGGATCCCAACCAAACTCCTGCACTACCTCGAACAAATCAGTATCCGAGACTACGCCTACAGGCACATCTTTGTTTTCGACCACTACGCGACGTATATTGTTCTGCGACAGCACCATGGAAACGGCGCGCAATCCCGCATCGGCCGTGACCGTGATCAAGGGCCGGGTGGCGATCTCCTCAACCCTCACATTGGCAGTGGATTTGTTCGCCCCGACAATTTTAGTCACGACATCACGCTTGGTCATGATACCCCAATCCCCGCCGTTATCAGGCTCCACCAATATGTAACTGATGTCCGTCTCCCTCATCGTGTGCATGGCTTCATCCACTGTCGCTGAGCTGGCTACACTGGTTATAGGAGACATAATGCCTGCCGAGGTCGCGGGTTGACGGCCCGACTCCTTCATCGCCTGCAGCGGATCCGCAATCCGCTTCGCCTCCCTCTCTTTTCGCTCTGTTTCCAGAGCCTGCCGGCGCTCTTCCTCCAAACGAGACAGGTCGTCGGCGTCACCGGTTACTTTCGCGATCAAGGCATCAGCAAAGGTGCTGGTCGACACAATATGGGCACCGTCCATCAAGCGGGCGAAATCATAGGTCACGAATTTGTCTCCAATTACCTTTGGATAAGCGGCGTTGATCAGATCCGCTGCTTCTTTCCAACCTATGTATTCCAGCATCATCACGCCGGACAGGAGCAATGAACTCGGATTAACCTTGTTCTGATTAGCATATTTAGGTGCTGTTCCGTGGGTCGCCTCAAAAACCGCAACGTGATCCGCGATGTTGGCGCCGGGAGCGATTCCGACACCTCCGACTTCCGCGGCGACCGCATCTGACAGGTAGTCTCCGTTTAAATTCATCGTTGCCAAAACGTCGAACTCCGCCGGTCTCAGTAGCAGTAATTGAAAAATAATGTCGGCGATGCGGTCCTTAATTATTATTTTACCAGGAGGGCATTTGCCGCCGTGCGTTGTATACAGTTCTTCCTCAGTAACCGTGTGCTCGGCAAACTCTTCCTTCGCGAGTTCGTAACCCCAGTTACGAAAGGCGCCCTCGGTGAATTTCATGATGTTGCCTTTGTGCACCAGGGTAACGCTTTCGCGCCTGTTGTCGATAGCAAATTGAATGGCCTTGCGAACGAGTCTTTTGGAGCCAAACGGGCTTATCGGTTTCACTCCCAGTCCGGCGTCGTCAAAAAATCTGGCGCCCATTTCATCGCGCAGGAAATTAGCGAGTTTTTTGTTTTCCTTGGTGCCACTCTGATACTCAAGTCCGGCATAAACGTCTTCCGTGTTCTCCCGGAAAATAACCACATCCACCTTCTCCGGCTCTTTCAGTGGCGAGGGTACATTCTGGTAGTAGCGCACGGGGCGGACGCAGGCGTAGAGGTCTAGCTCCTGTCGCAGGGAGACGTTCAGCGAACGAAAGCCCCCGCCAACGGGGGTAGTAAGGGGCCCTTTTATGGCGATCACAAGGTCGCGAATTGCTGCGAGCGTCTCTGCCGGAAAATAATCTCCATCATACAAGCCCGCCGCTTTTTCACCTAAGTACAGCTCGCACCAGTGTATCTTTCGGTTTCCGTCGTATGCTTTCTCCACCGCGGCGTCCCATACGCGCAAGCATGCATTCGTTATATCGGGACCTATGCCGTCTCCCTCTATGAATCCGACGACAGGCTGATCTGGTACGTGCAGCGTGCCGTTTTTTATCTTAATTTTTTCGCCGGTTGTGGGGAGATTGATATTTTGATACGTCATCGTTTACCTTTCACCTTCATCAATGAATCTATTCAGCACTATTATTATTCATTCTATAAAGTGATGCATCAGATGGATTATTTACAGGGTGTCGTCCGGTCGTGAAGGGCGCAGTTGCTGCGGGACACAGTAAAACTGCTGAGGCTGCAGCTGAGGTCCTACGTGCCGGCGGCAATGCCTTCGATGCCGCCATAGCCGGCTTTTTCGTATCTTGCGTGTGTGAACCCGCTCTGGCGTCTTTGGCTGGCGGCGGTTTCCTGCTGGCCATGGACAATAGCGGGCGGGCCAAGGTATTCGACTTTTTCACCCACACCCCACGGAAAAAGCCTGTAGACCATGCGGTCGATTTTTATCCCGTGACCGTTGACTTCGGCAGTGCGCAGCAGGAATTCCACATTGGTTTGGGTTCCTGCGCTACCCCCGGCGCCGTCAGCGGTGTCTGCGCGGTGCACAGCTCCCTCGGGCGGTTACCCATGACGGAGCTGGTTCAACCCGCGCTGGAGCTTGCGCGAAACGGTATTAACGTTGAGCCATTCCAGGCTTATCTCCTTAAACTGCTTACCCCAATATACATGACGGAATCGGTTTTACCGCTGTTTCGCAGTCCCGAAAGAGACCAGCAGCTGATCGGGCCAGGGGATCTGTTTACCAACCCAAAGATGGCTGATGTGCTGGAAGTACTGGCAATAGAGGGTAAGGATTTGTTTTACCGCGGAGAGATTGCCGAGCAGATTGCACGGCTGTGTTCAGCAAGTGGGTACTTAAGCTACGAGGACCTTGCTTCTTACACAACCATAATCCGCGATCCCCTTTCCGTTCGGTACCGAGGCCACAGTTTTCTTACCAACCCGCCTCCGAGCGCAGGTGGCATTCTGATCGCGTTTGGCTTAGGCCTGCTCGAGGGGGTCGAGTTAAAGGAGCTTGGCGTGGGGACGTATGGCCATGTCAAAACCTTAACTGAGGTGTTGCGCAACACTTCGAATGCCCGGATTAAACATTTTGCCGAAGGCCCGCATGAAGGATTGCTCGATAGAGATTTATTGCAGGCATACCGGCAGCAGGTTTATCAGCGGACTGCCGCTTTCCGCGGTACCACGCACATCAGTGTGGTAGATGCGCAGAAAAACGTCGCTACCATGACCGTTTCGAACGGCGAGGGTTGTGGTGAAATAATTCCAGGAACCGGCATTATGCTCAACAATATGCTCGGAGAGGAGGATCTGAATCCTTCCGGCTTCCATCAATGGAAGCCTAATGAGCGAATGTCGTCGATGATGTCACCCAGTATACTAATGGATGGCTCTGGCGCCATCACTGCACTCGGTTCGGGCGGATCCAATAGAATACGCACCGCTCTGCTTCAGGTTGTGAGCAACATTGCGGATTTTAAGCTTGATCTCGAGTCAGCCGTCGCCAACCCGAGGATCCACATAGAAACTGATGTTCTGAACATCGAAGCAGACGGCTTATCGGCAGGCACGGTCGAGCAACTGGCTAGCGATTTCCCCGAACATAGAATATTCAACCAACACAACATGTTCTTTGGTGGAGTACACCTTGTACATGCGGATGCAAAAGGGGGAATAGTGTGCGCAGGTGATCCGCGTCGCAGCGGAGTGGGGCTGGTGGTAAACTGACCAAGGGCCGCTGGAGCGCTGGCGACCTTAGCAATTACAGCTGTTTGCCGCCAACGCTACTGAGTAAGCTGAGGCAGGGTCGGCATTTGTTTGGGAGCATAGCCCTCCGGTTTACTCAGGTCTGCATTGCCGATTCCCGCGCTCACTTGCGTAATGGTCATCGTGTTGCCGGCCTTATCTTTCATTTGTACCGGTACGCCGGGAGTATCCGCATTACCAAACTGAGGTACGTTCTGGCCCATTTGGGCTGTTATTTTTGCAGTCTGTTCGCTTAATTTCCTCGACATGGCCTGCATTGCTTCAATAACTCTATAGTCTTCGGCGGGGATGCCGATTTCTTCCGCTTCGGCGGCGCAAACTTCAGATATTTTAACGTCGCCTTCCCACACTTCCATGCTTTCACAGGTATAGCCGTTTATCGTCTGCACTCCGATTTTTCTAACTTCTTTAGGTTGAGGTGGTGCCGGAGTTTCCATCAGCTGGCCGCCTCCCAAGCTCTCGATCATGGCCTGTACTTTTTGTCGCTGCTCCTCCGACATGCCTTCCATCTCCTGCTCGACCTGTTGGCGAACGATATCGATCATACCCTGCGCCTGGTTGGCCAGTGCCCCAACCCTTGCTGCGTCAATATCGAGCGTAGTTTTCTCATTATGATCGATAATGGTCATTGTTTCGCTGGCCTGCTGGAAAAGCAGGTCGTATTGCGGATCGCCCCCAGCCGCTCTTATTAGCACTTTGCCACCGTCGATATATGCAAACTGCGCTACTTCTGAATCCTGATCCACCTGCTTCAGCAAAAAATTTATCGTGGTCGCGGCGGATGAAGGTGTCGCCAGCTGGCAAAGTACAGTGGCGCTGCATAAAACGGTACAGATTTTATTACGCATTGGTTTGTCTCAGTTGCTTGATACTGTTTATAAATAAGTTAACATCGTAGAGTGGGGCTGAGCAGGAAGTACCGCGACAGATATACGCGGTCACCTGCTGCTCGCTTTTCAAGTTCTTTAAAATCCCAGGTAAGTTCTCTTCATCGGCAGGGATCATGTAAGCCATGGTGCGCGGCATAAAACCCTCCAGCTCCGACAGCCAACGCTGAGCGGCTGTGCGATTTCCGCGAATAATAATAACATCGGGCGGATGGAGAAACTCCTCCAGCGCAATCACTAGTGCACAGTGAGCGGAGGCGTAGCGTTGCATGGAGTAGGTGAGAGCGTAAAAGATACGCTCGCTTGCCTGCAGGTAACGGCTGTCACCGAGTAGATGACCGAGTCTATTCAATATCTTTGCGGCGATTCCATTACCTGAGGGTGTAGCCTCATCCGCAACTGGTTTACTGCGGTGAAGCAGCTTTTCGTGGTCGTTGGAGGTAAAGAAAAAACCACCGTGATTCTTGTCTTCAAATTGAGCCAGTACCGTGTCAGCTAAGGTTACGGCAAAGTCTATCTCAGCCGTGCGCCATCGCGCCTGGTTCAACTCGATAATAGCGTCAATTAAAAACACATAGTCATCAAGATAAGCGTTTAAATGGGCCTTGTTTTCCTTGGCCGTAACCAGTAATCGACCATCACGCCACAGATGTTGGTTAACATAACTCAGTGCTTGCTCCGCTGAATGCAGCCAGTCGGTCTGCCCTAAGCAGCGTCCCGCCCTTGCCATACCCTTAATCATCAGCGCGTTCCACGAGGTTAGGATTTTTTCATCGCGATTTGGCCAGACTCTTTTTGACCTCGCATCAAAAAGTTTTTGTCGAGCCTGGCGCAGTAAATCTCTGGCCTGGTCGATCTCAATGGCACAACGTTTGGCTACGGTGTCCACTGAATGATGTATGTTGAGATGCCATTTCCCTTCGAAGTTGGGCTGGCCGCGCAGGCCGAATCGAACCTCCATTACCGCATACTCCTCCTCGGACAAGGTTGCCTGCAGCTGATCTACTGTCCACGCATAAAATTTTCCCTCCTCACCTTCCGCATCGGCGTCTAGAGTTGAGAAATAACCCCCGTCCTCGGACTGCATTTCACGGATCACCCAGCTTGCCGTATCCGTCGCGATCTCCAGATAGAATGAGTTTTTTGTCGCTAACCATGCGTCTACATAAAGGGGAAGCAGCTGCGCATTGTCATAGAGCATTTTTTCGAAATGGGGAATGGTCCAACTGACGTCGACTGAATAGCGGCAGAATCCGCCGCCGAGGTGGTCATACAGGCCTCCTTTGGCCATTGCGCTCAAACTATGTTGCGCGATGTGTAGTAAGCGCGGGTTTGCTGGATCTTGCCCATAATTTGCAGCTCCAGCCCGCAAACACAGTTCAATACTGGTAGGGTGAGGAAACTTAGGAGCGCTGCCAAAACCTCCGTATACCGGGTCATAGGCATCGACCACCTCGTTCACCGCAGTATTCAGGATTGCAGCATCGATCTTCGTCTGCGGTGTCGGTTCGGTCTGGCGAAAAGCATGCTTTACCGCATCATTATGTTCCGCCAATTCGTGCCGGTGATTTTGATAGTACGCAGTAACGCGTCTGAGCACATCAATGAACGAAGGCATGCCGTAGCGTGGGTCTTTGGGGAAATAAGTGCCGGCGAAAAAAGGAGTGTGCGTATCCGGCGTTAGCACTACGTTCAGAGGCCACCCGCCGGCGCGCTGCGTCAACATCTGGTGTGCAGTCTGATAGATTTTGTCAAGATCGGGCCGTTCTTCGCGGTCGACTTTGATGCAAACAAAGTGTTCATTCATGTAATCCGCTATGTCTTCATCTTCAAAAGACTCGTGTTCCATTACGTGGCACCAATGACATGCGGAGTAGCCGATAGAGAGCAGGATGGGTTTGTTCTGCTTGCGCGCAAGTTCAAGCGCTTCGGGCTTCCATGCATACCACTGGACAGGGTTGTGCGCATGCTGCAATAGGTAAGGACTGGTCTCGTGTACGAGATTGTTGCTGAAACGATAGTCCATCACGACGCGGGTGCTTGCATAATGCAGGCAACTGTATCACGATTGCAGTAGATCATCCGTCGCGCTGATTGAGCGTAGGCCGAATTGAGGCCGATGCATCCCCGCCCGGGCGCTAGGGTGGTAAAGTTCCGTCTCTGACCGCAACCAGCGTCCCGGAGTAGGATGCTGCGCTGCCGGTACAAACCAGACTCTTCGGACCAAAGGTGCCGCTACCACTGGTGGTGGATACGATGGTGGCAATGGCCTGCATCTTGAGCGTACATGCTGCATTATCCGAGCCCTCACCTGTCGCCCCGGGGAATATGCAGGTCTCTTCATAAGTCAACCTGTTTCCGTTCACGAAAATTGCAAGTGCGCAGTTAGTATCGGTCGATAAAATTCCAACCGCGCCATTGCTGCGAATGTCCACTGAAGAAGTCGTGTTTATGTTGAATGTTGCACCTGCAACCACCGCCGTTATCAGCGCCTGCAGGGTCCATTTCCCCGCATGGGTCGTCGGGCCCTGCACGGCGCCAGCGCCGTCCGAACTGCCACCGCTGCAGGAGATTAGCGCCAATGATATGGCGAGTAAGGCACATTGCCTCATGGGAAAGTCGTTTAAATTTGTTTTAATTCGCGGCATTTTGCCATGATACTTGTTTAGACACAGGTTTTGTATTTCACTGTGGTCTTCTTCTAAAGTCTGCCTCTTTATTGAGTGTTGATATGCAATTTGATATTGATCCTGTAGCGATATCTCTAGGCCCAGTGCAAGTGCATTGGTACGGGTTAATGTATTTACTCGGATTTCTCGGCGGTTATCTGCTGGGCGTTTACCGGGCCAGATCAACCGCTGGCTGGGATAAAGAGCAGGTTTCGGATTTACTGTTTTATATTGCGATAGGCGTAATTGTCGGTGGTCGATTAGGTTATGTTTTGTTCTATAAGTTTTCCTACTACGCGGCTCATCCGGTCGAGGCGTTGTTTATATGGCAGGGGGGTATGTCTTTCCACGGCGGGCTGCTCGGGGTTCTGGTTGCTTTGGCTGCATTCGGCAGGGCAACAGGACGAAGATTTATACAGGTTACGGACTTTGTGGCGCCGCTGGTGCCTTTGGGTTTAGGTCTTGGTCGTATAGGAAATTTCATCAATCAGGAGTTGTGGGGGAAAGCCACTGATTTTCCCCTGGCTACGGTATTTCCGCGTACCGATCCGACGCTTACACCGCGGCACCCCTCAATGCTGTATGAAGCGTTTTTAGAGGGGCTGGTGCTATTCGTGATTCTCTGGTGGTTTTCATCCACGACCAGACGGATCGGTGCAGTTTCCGGATTGTTTCTGGTGTGCTACGGGATGTTCAGATTTTTGGTTGAATTTGTTCGGGAACCTGATGCGCATCTGGGTTACCTGCTATGGGATTGGGTGACCATGGGTCAGCTGTTGAGCCTTCCGATGATCGGCTGCGGGATTTGGTTGGCATGCAGAAAAAGAGAGCACTAACCCCGGGTTCGGGGTCGACACACAAACTACCAATCGCACGTTTTTGTGCTATAGATTAAGGAAGTGTACACGTTGGATGTTGATTGATGATCAGAGCAGTAGCTTTACTAGCCTGTCTTGCGCTTGCGCCTGGTTTTGCGCTGGCAGAGACGTTCAAGAAGTGCCAGGATGCTGAGGGTAAATGGCACTATGGTGACCAGGCAGCGGAAGCCTGCGAGCTGTCAAAAGTAACAGAGGTTGACGCGTCCGGAGTACAGATAAACGAGGTCGATGCGCCCGTGACGCAAGAAGAGCTGGTTGCAAAACAGCGCATGGAACAAAAACTCGTCGAGCAGAAAAAGATCGACGATGAGCAGAAGGCGCTGGATCAGCGGTTGTTAGCAACTTATGACAACCACGAAAGCATAATCAAGGCACGCGACGCCATGCTCGCCGCGATTGACAGTGCCATTGCCGCAGACCAGATTCTGAAGGAGCAGCTGGATAAGGAACTGGCTGGCGTTGTTTCCGCGGGTGACAATGGCGCCAGTGATAAGGTAGCTGAGCTTAAACTGCGCATCGAACAATTTGAAAAGTCTATTCGTAATCGTCTGGCAAAGCGGGAATCGACCCGCGAACGTTACGATTTTCAACTCAGCAGATTCCGCGAGCTTACCCAGCAATGATGACAAGCGGGCACGCGCTATCAGCTGCTACGGCATAAATAAGGGATTTTTATCCGCGACGTCGCAACCCTAATTAGCTTTACCTTTCTGCGCCTTATACCTTTTTCCCCCGCCTGTAAATTCAGGCTAGATCACTTATACGCTTTCAACACGAGGGACATCGTTCCTGAAGCTGCTCGTTTGTCTGCGGATGCCGAATTTAAGCACTCGATAGTTTCTATGCCAACGTATGTACGCACGCAGTGCACACCGGTGATATACTGGAACGGTCGGTGCTCAAGGCTGTGAAGCCGCGCAGCGGCAGGGTATTTGCGGTCAAAGGAAATAACGATGGCAATGGAAAAGATAATGCCGGGTCTGCGGGTAATCTTCCCGAACAGTGCCTGCTGGTCCTGCCTGGAGGCACGCTGTGTATCGAGCATGGGCACCGCATATGGGGCACCAAAAATTATCATTATCGGCTGCGGCAGAAATACCAACACGTGCAGCCAAGGGCGATCGCTTTCGGCCATACGCACAAATTGGTTTGTGATCAGGACGCGAAGCCATGGGTATTGAATCCTGGTGCCGCCGGACGGGTCAGAACCTATGGCGGACCGTCCTGCTTGATTTTGACAATGCGCAAGCTCCGCTGGCAGGTGAAGCGCGTTCGATTTACGCCGGATTGTTAAGTTGAGCCAACTTCGGATCAGCGTCCAAACCAAGTTTAACCAGTTGGCGAAACGTCAAATGGCCAAGCTTGGGCTCGGGCCAACCCCGGCTTGCCGGCAGCTCGTGGAAAGGATGATTGCGGTTGGTGTGTCCAGACTTGAGAACCAACGCGCACTGGAACGCGAGGAGATTATCATTCAATCGCAAGAGAGCCTGCGTAAGTGCGTGGCCGAATTGGGCAAACGCGCCATGGTTTTAGGCACTTTTCCAATAGCCGACGAGCAAGCATTTCAGAATATGCAGAAAAAGTTATCCCCCATGTGGCCCTTCTGTTAGATGGAATTATGCCGCTAGCCAGCGATACTGTTTACCTAATTGATGCCAGCATTTACGTTTTTAGAAGTTGGTTTTCCCTGCCGGATACCTTAACCAGCGCGGAGGGCAGGCCAGTTAACGCAGCGTATGGCTTCCTTCGTTTTGTCACCGAATTCGTGGAGCAAACTCAGCCTTCGCGCATCATGCTAGCTTTCGACGGTAGTCTCACCACGTCGTTCCGCAACGAGATATTTGCAGAGTACAAAACCAATCGTGAACAACCGCCAGCAGAGCTGGCAGAGCAGTTCGAGATCTGCCGCGCTCTGGTTACCGCTCTGGGCATGAAAAATCTTGTGCATTCTCGTTTCGAGGCTGATGACTTGATAGCTACGGCTGCCAGTAATGTTCGTAAACTGGGGCTGCGCAGCGCGGTCATAAGCTCTGACAAAGATCTGGCCCAAGTTATAGAGAAACACGATATCTGGTGGAATTTCCCGAAGAATCACCACTTGAGCGTGGATGGAATACACCAGCGTTTTGGTGTCTGGCCACATCAGATCAGCGATTATCTGGCCCTGGTGGGGGACAGTGTCGACAATATACCCGGCGTGCCGGGTATAGGGGCTAAAACCGCGGCTCGCATACTGCGTGTTTATCCCAGCCTGGAAATCATCTATGAAAATCTGCCGCAGATCTCTCAGCTTGCTATACGAGGGGCGAGTAAAATAGCGGCTAATCTTAGAGACCACGGGGAGCAGGCGTTTACCGCGCGGAAGCTAACCACCCTGGTGAAAGAGGTCCCGATGGATGACGAAGATGAGTACCGTGTGCAGACCGCTGACAGACAGGAGCTGGACCGGATTATCCGCTTGATCGATCGGGGACAGGGCTTTGTAGAACGGATCACACAAGTATTGAAAAACTGAGTTTTCACTCCGGCAGCACCTTAGGCTTGCGCCCTTATCGCTTTATCTCTTTGATTTTAATGTGGAAAACGCGCTGCCCTCAGCGCCGTGCAGATTGGCTTGTATATCGGCTCCGGTAGGAAGACACTAAGCACCTATGTATACAGTTCACTTCGGCTTGTCGACTACACCGTTCTCGATTTCCCCGGATCCCCGGTTTCTTTACATGAGTAAAAGTCACCGGGAAGCGATGGCACACCTGAAATACGGGATCGAGGAGGGCGGCGGGTTCGTTGTGCTAACCGGTGAAATTGGCACTGGCAAAACGACGCTTTGTCGCAGTCTGCTGCAGAAGTTACCGGAAAAAATAGACGTGGCTTTAGTGCTCAACCCGCAGATTAATCACGTTGAGCTGCTGGCGACGCTGTGTGACGAACTGAGTATAGACTATCCACCTAATGCGACGGTCAAGGTTTTACTCGATGCGCTGAACGACTATCTATTGAAAACCTACGCCCAGGGCAGAACGGCGGTGCTCATCATCGATGAGGCTCAGCTTTTGACCCGCTCAGTTTTGGAGCAGGTGCGGATTCTAACCAACCTTGAGACCACCAAACAAAAGCTCCTGCAGATCATACTGATCGGCCAGCCGGAGCTGAGCGATACGCTGAGCAGGGTTGACATGCAGCAGCTGGCACAGCGCGTAACCGCCCGCTACCATCTTGGGCCGCTGAATCTGGAGGATACGCGGGTTTATGTTAACTACCGTCTGGCCGTGGCGGGCTGCCGTAAGCGAATGTTTACTAATGCAGCGCTGAGACAGGTGTTCCGATCGTCTGGTGGTATACCTCGTTTAATCAACGTGATATGCGACCGGGCTTTACTTGGGGCTTATTCGGAGAATGTAACAGAGGTTGCAAAAAGTATAGCCAGAAAAGCAGCGCAGGAAGTCTTGGGAAACGCAGAGCGACGCAGGGCGCATTGGTGGCGAGTGCCGGCAATGACGCTGATGCTGACGATGCTGTTGATTGCCGTGGCGCAAACCACATTTTCCGTGGGTGATGTCGTTTCCCAGGCCGAGGCCTTGTACCAGCGAATGATGCAGCCGGCGCAGAGCTTGTTTTCTGGTTACCAAAAGAAGCCGACGCAGCAATTGCAGTTCAGTTATAAGCAGGTGGAGCCGGGCGGTCTCAGAATTGGCGGGTTTGGCGCCACAGCCGCTGCTGACCTGCGGCTTAGCTACTCTACTGAAAGTGACACAGCCCGGCTGAGTCAAGGGGCCAGACCGGATAGTGACTTATCCACCTTATGCCAGTCCGACGCGGGTAATTATCAGGAACCGAGCTGCCTTTGCTGAGCGCACACATAACCGACTGGCTTTGACATGTCCTACATATTGGATGCCTTGAAAAAATCGGAAAAGGAGCGCGCTTCCGGCGTGGTGCCCAGTTTGTATTCAGCCGCTGCCCGCGGACAGCGCGGCGTTCAGAGATCCTGGCTGGTGGTGTCGCTGGCAGTGATATTGATGGTGACCGCCGCGGTAGGTGTAAAGTTATTGTGGGCGACGGCGGAATCATGGTTAACGGTGCCGGCGGACGACACCCGGCCAGACCCGAAAATCATTGAGTATGGTCAGGCTCAGCTGAACCTGCAGAAGCAACAGACCACGCGATATACAGGCTTACAAAATCCGGTGGCTGTCGGTGATCTCGATCCGTCGATGCGGGATCGACTACCTGAACTCATGCTCAACGCGCTGTCTTATTCTACCGACCGGTCAAAACGCTTCGTCATGATCAACCAGAGGATATTCAGGGAAGGAGAGGAAGTGGGCGAAGGTCTTAGCGTAGAGGAGATAACGCCGACTGCGGTAATACTTAAATTTGAGGACGTGCGGATTAAAATGCAGCCTTGAATGGTTGCGGGAAATGACGCTGGCAAGGTAGTGTGTCTGTTCGTGCGTTTTGAATGCAGGTCTGCCACCCTCATGCTGGAGGTCAGACCTCTGTTCCGGCGAGGTAGAGCCATGTTTCTATTACGCTGTCAGGATTCAATGAAATGCTGGTGATGCCCTCTTCCATCAACCAGCGCGCCAGGTCAGGGTGATCAGACGGACCCTGCCCGCAAATGCCGACGTATTTATGGTTTTTATTGCACGACTGTATCGCCAGATGCAGGAGACTCTTTACCGCTGGGTCACGTTCGTCGAACAGCTGAGCGATCAGGCCAGAATCCCTGTCCAATCCAAGGCATAGCTGCGTTAGGTCATTGGAGCCGATGGAAAATCCATCAAAACGCTGCAGAAAGTCTTCTGCCAGTAGCGCGTTAGAGGGAATCTCGCACATCATGATAATTTTCAAATCATCTTGCCCGCTTTGCAGCCCGTTCAGTTTCAGCAGGTCAATCACCTGATCAGCCTCCCCCAACGTGCGTACAAACGGTACCATTATCCAGACGTTAGACAGGCCCATTTCATTGCGCACATACCTGATGGCTGCGCATTCCAGTTCAAAGCAGTCCCTGAACGATTCCGAGATGTAACGCGAGGCGCCGCGAAAACCTATCATTGGATTTTCTTCGCGGGGTTCGTATTCCTGACCTCCTATCATATTGGCGTACTCATTGGATTTGAAATCTGATAGGCGGACGATCACGGTTTTTGGAGCAAAAGCCGCAGCCAGGGTCGCGATACCTTCACTTAACTTTTTAATATAGAAGTCAAGCGGATCGGCATAACCGCCGATGCGCTGATCTATCAGTGATTTGGTTTGGTTGTCATTATCCTCATAGTTAAGCAACGCCTTCGGATGGATGCCGATACTATTGCTGATAATAAACTCAAGCCGTGCCAGCCCGACGCCATGATTGGGGATACGCTGGAAGTCGAAACAGCGCTCGGGATTACCGACATTCATTGTTATCTTAAACGGCAGTGTCGGCATGGAATCAAGTTTGATTTCACGCACAGAGTGGTCTAGTTGCCCTGCATAGACCCTCCCCATGTCGCCCTCAGCGCAAGATACCGTGACGGTTTCACCAGCGCTGAGTTTCCGGGTTGCGTCTCCGCAGCCCACAACGGCAGGCACACCAAGTTCACGGGCAATAATGGCGGCATGACAAGTACGCCCGCCGCGATTGGTGACGATAGCCGAAGCTTTTTTCATTACCGGCTCCCAATCTGGATCGGTCATATCGGTTACCAGAACGTCTCCATCGTTTACCGTTGAAAGTTGTTTAACATCTTCAACCACCCGCACTACGCCGACGCCGATACGCTGCCCGATAGCCCTGCCTTGCGCCAACAATTTGCCGGTTTCGTTGAGGTTATAGCGGTAGATTACATTTTTCTCTGCGCTGCTCTGCACTGTTTCAGGGCGGGCCTGCAGTATGTATAGCGAACCGTCAATCCCGTCTTTGGCCCATTCAATATCCATCGGCCGACCGTAGTGCTGCTCTATTGTGACCGCCATGCGTGCCAGATTTTGCACTTCTTCATCGGTCAGCGAAAACTTTCTTTGTTCACTTTCGGCAACCTCAACCGTTTTAACCGCGTCATCGGTGTCGTACACCATTTTGATCAGTTTGGTTCCCAGGGAGCGGCGCAGGATAGCCGGCCGCTTCTGGGCCAAAGCCGGTTTGTATACATAGAATTCATCCGGATTGACCTGGCCTTGAACCAGGCACTCTCCTAAGCCATAAGACGAGGTAATGAATACGGCCTGATCGAATCCCGTTTCTGTATCAATAGAAAATATTACTCCGCTGGAGCCAATATCACTGCGTACCATGCGCTGTATTCCTGCCGACAACGCAACATCCGCATGGTTAAATCCCTGATGCGTCCGGTATGAAATCGCACGATCGGTATATAGTGAGGCAAAAACGGACTTTACCGCAGATAGAACCTCCTCGATTCCATTTACATTGAGCATGCTCTCCTGCTGGCCGGCAAAAGAAGCATCGGGTAAATCTTCAGCGGTAGCGGAGGAACGAACAGCCACAGACACCCCATCTTTAGGGTTCGGTATCAATCTCTCGTATGCTGCACAGATAGCCTGCTCGAGCTCTGGGTATAGAGGGGTGTGCAAGATCCAGCGACGAATTTCTGCCCCGGTCTGCGCTAGAGCATCCACATCCCCCGCTTTAAGGTCGCTCAGGGCCTGATTGATTCTTGAGTCCAACCCATCTTGTTTGAGAAAATGCCGATACGCTTGGGCGGTGGTAGCGAATCCTGCAGGTACTTGTATACCCGCAGCGGAGAGGTTCTTAATCATTTCCCCTAAAGAGGCGTTCTTTCCTCCAACGGTGGGAATATCATGCATACCAATAGATTCGAACCAGACAATATCTTGTTCCACGTTAAAACCTCAACGAAATTGGGCAAGACTGGAGCAGTCTTTGGGCGCGGTATTGTACCCGTGTTTACCGCATTGGTGAACGGAGTGCAGCGATGAGTAAACGCTACGCATTTATAGTGTCAGACCGGACCGGCATCACCGCTGAGAATCTTGGTCTCAGTCTGCTTTGTCATTTCCCCACTGTTGATTTTAAGATCGTTTCACTGTCTTTCCTCGATTCAAGAGAAAAGGCATTGGATGCAGTCAATCAGATAAATCGAGCCGCAGATGACTCGGGCGTGGCTCCATTAGTGTTTGCTACCCTGTCGCAGGATGATGTTCGAGCCACTATGGCCAAAAGCAAAGCCGTTGTGTTTGATCTGTTTGACGCATTCCTGGGGCCACTGGAGCAGGAGCTGGGTATAGCATCGGAACACACAGTAGGCAGCTCCCATGGTGTGCTCAATCCGCAGAAATACACGAGTAGGATAAGCGCTGTGAATTACACAATGCGGACCGATGACGGCGTTAATGCGCAGAACTATGATCTGGCCAATGTAATTATCGTTGGCGTCTCGCGCACGGCGAAAACGCCCACTTCGCTGTATTTGGCGTTACACTATGGCATATACGCTGCTAACTACCCTCTGGTGGGGGATGATTTGGATCGCGGCAGGCTGCCTGACTCCATTGTTTCACACAGGTCAAAACTCTTTGGCCTTACGATAAATCCAGAGCGATTGCAGCAGATTCGAGCAGAACGTTATCCAACCGGGCGCTACGCTGATCTGCGGCAGTGTCAGTACGAAATCAACCAAGCGGAGGCGATGTATCGACGAGAGCGAATCCCGTATGTAAATACAACAGCAAAATCAGTAGAGGAGATTTCGACTACAATCGTGCATAAAGCGAATTTAAACAGAGATTTAATGTAGCCAGCTTTACCTGGCGACAATTAATGGGTTGACATCGATGCCGATTTACGAGTTTTACTGCAAACACTGCCATACCATCTACAATTTTTTTTCCTCCCACGTTAACACTACAAAGACGCCGTCTTGTCCTAACGCCAACTGTGAAAGCGAGCCGTTGGAGAGGCAGGTGTCATTGTTTTCGATATCAAAAGGACGCGCAGAGGCGCAAGATGATGATGACCTGGGAGATATCGATGAGGCGAAGCTCGAGCAGGCAATGATGTCGTTAGCTGGTGAAGTAGATAAACTGGACGAGGATGACCCCAAACAGGCAGCCCGCATGATGCGTAAACTTTTTAGTGCTAGCGGCATGAAGCTCGGGGACAGCGTGGAGGAAGCAATATCGAGGATGGAAGCCGGCGAAGATCCGGATAAAATAGAACAGGAGATGGGCGATGTATTGGAGGAAGAGAATCCCTTTTCATCGAAGCCCAAGAAATTACTGAATGATCTTCGACGCAAGTACCTGCCACCAAAAGTCGATGAGCATCTGTATGAGCTATAGTTACAGTTGGTGGCAACGTCAATTGCCCAGCAACACGGCCGTTTGATCGATGCTGGCAGTTTGCCGCATGCGGGCATAGGCAATAAATCCTAGGATGTAAGTCGCGCCAGCGATTATCAGCGTAGCCTGAAAGCCGAGGTATATCGATAGCAGCACGCTGGCCAGCCCCCCCACCACCGTGAACAATCCGTTGAAAGCCCATCCCCATGCGACTGCGCCCTTTGCCTGATTGGCAACTGCGAGGATACCCAGCGGAAAAGGCATACCCAGGCAGAATGACAAGGGCAGAATGATGATGATGGACACTCCAATCCTGACCCGGGTGTCGGCAGTGAGCAGGCTGTCGAACAACGGCTGGTAAAACAGCAGGAACAGGCAGGTATAGAGGACGATACCTGCAAACGGGATAAACCATGATCGGTCGGGAGAAAACTTCCAGCGGTGTGAAAAATAACTGCCAAGACCGGCACCGGCCAGGAAGGTAAATACTATGGTGGTATAGGTATACAGCGGATACCCGATGAGCTTCATGAAAATTTGGATGAAGATGAGCTCATACGTTATGAAGCCTGCACCCAGGCAAGAAAAATAAAGCAGGAAACTTCCTTTTCTACTCCAACGAGAACGCCCTACTTCGGAAAAAAACAGCGGCACGAAAAGGAAGATTGAGGATAATATCAGGGCGGTCCCACCGCTGATGAAAAAATGAACGATGTCGGTCGGTATGCCGGCTTTGATCCTTGAATTCAACAGTCTGGACACCGACTTGCTCATAAAGTTTTCGGCGTCGCTCTCTACCCGGTTTATTTTTTTGCGGATATGGTTGAAGTAGGGCTGATTGTCCGTAACCGGTGTTACCCGGTAGTCGATTCTGGCGGCAAGCTCTGCCGGAAATTCACCACTGTAAAACTCCGCGCTGAGAAAACCCGGCCCGAAGCGGGCCGGCATCTCTACCAGCTTACTCTTCATGAAAGTTTTTGCCTCTGCCACTTCCTTTTCGGTCCACGGCGTCATCTTTATCAGCAGAGTCGGCAGATTATCCTGTACCCCAGGCACTTCAAACACCAGCACATGGTCTCGAAAGTTACGCCGACCCGTTTGTTTCCAGGCCAACGCCGCCGTGGTTATCATTCTTGGATAAATATGATGATTAATGTGCAGTACTCCATCTTTGCTCAAGTGTTCGAAGTATTCCCTGTATGCATCAGCCGTTTGTAGATAGTTTGTGGCCATAGCGCCCGTGCCGGCTGCAATGCTGGAGCTGGTGTGGTTACTCATGATCTGAATGATGTCGTACTTTTTCATGGTGGAGCGCAGGAAAGTTCGACCTTCACCTTTTACGTTTTTTACCTTGGGGTGATTAAACAAGTTTCCGCTGTATGCGCTGTACCTACCCTTGCCCAATTCAACAACGCTCCCAACCAGCTCTATTCCATCCACCTCGGCGGCGCCAAAAGTCAGAGCCGCTTTGATCTCTTGCCCACCGGCGCTGCCGATAACGAGAACTTTCTGCTCGGTGTCTCTTTTCAAATAGTGTGAAAGTAGGACATACCTCCCCCAGAAGTGCTGCCTGGTGTTTGCGGGAAGAGATTGTCTCAGCTTGGCAAAATCTCCGTCGAAGTTGTAAAAGTAACTCGCCTGCGTGCCACCGTCGTACGCGATCCATTTAAACTCAGGTTTAAAGTCAATAACGTCTATTCTTGAGATCGGGTCCCATATGGTTACTTCAGTGTTGATTTTTAGGTCTTTAATGTTGCGCTTGTTCATGTGCAGGGTGAAGTCAAAGTAACCATCCGTTTTTGCAAACGGCGGCAAAATGCAAAGCACCGCTATAGCCACACTCAAAGTCGCCTTGATTTTGGACTTGGTGAAAAAGGCCGCCGCCAGAGCACCAATTCCGGCGGACGCCAAAATCAGCCCAACCGGGCCTATTTTGGGTAACAGCGGCACCAATAACACTGATCCTATCGATGCCCCCAGCAGATCCCAGAAATAAAGCTGCTGGATATATCTGTCGTGTAAGCTGAAAATGATGGTGAGGATTACACCCCCGACAAAGAAAGGAAGCGCCAGAAAGACATATATGACAATAAAATGAAGCGTAGTGCGTATCGGTGCAAAAGGAAATCGGTTTAGGTCAAAAGTAATCTCGTTCAAAATTGGAAACAGTATTAGAGTAAACACGCAGAAAAGCAGAGACAGCCAGAACAAGCGGTTTGATGCTGCTTCTGCGCTAATGGTTTTAGCCAGCGCTGTGAAAACACCGGCAAGGCCAAATGCAAGCATTGCCATGGTGATAATCATGTAGGCCAGATTGGGATACCACAGCACATCCAGTGCCCTGATCAGAGTTAGCTCAAGCAGCAGTATGGTCAGGGTTATGAAAAAAAGTCCGGCGAACGTGCCTCGCATAGAGCCTGTTTATTCCGAGTGGGGTAGATGTCAAGCGCTTCGCCAAGAAAGGCGGGTGTATTCCGCATGGATAAGGTAACGAGCGCAGCTGGCGTTCAGACTGCGGATTCTATCAGACCACGGAAATCATCGTCGAGCAACGGCCCGGCGTGCAGGGCCCGACTCTTAACGCGCGAACTATCGGGTTAGTTTAAACGCGTCCAGCACACTCAGCGCAGATATCACCAA
The DNA here is from genome assembly GCA_024638505.1 of Gammaproteobacteria bacterium. Lineage (GTDB taxonomy): Bacteria > Pseudomonadota > Gammaproteobacteria > Arenicellales > JAANXG01 > JAHEKE01. The sequence continues at coordinate 46,345 of JAHEKE010000016.1, forward strand.
AGGCAAACTGAATCCCATGAGCCGCCTTCTCTGGCTTTTCGAATCGACAATAGAGACGGAATAACTTGTTTGCTCTTTTTCTGACAGCAGTTCCTCGATGAGAGGAGCTTCGCTGCGCATTACAACCCCGACCGGGTTGGAATTTTTTGATTGATCTTTAGTTGTTTTTGACAACCGTACCCACCTGCGCGTTCGTTCTATCAATAATTATAATATTTGTAGGTAAGAGTAGGCTATATAACGGTTTTTTTCAAAGAAAAATCATGGCAAAAAAAGGGTTTCGCAACCGGGACGGATAGCGTGGTGTGCATCCGGCATTATTTACAAAGCAGCAAGCTAGCGTGAGACTATCAATTGCAATGTCCGCGCAGCCCTTTGACAACTGATATCTAAGGCTGTTTAATCCGCCGCCCACCATGCTTTTCGATAGTTTTGAATGTCTACGCTTAGGGAAGAAATAGAACGCAGGCGCACCTTTGCCATCATCTCGCACCCGGATGCCGGCAAGACGACGCTGACTGAACGTCTGCTGCTCTATGGCGGTGCCATCCAGCTGTCCGGTACGGTGAAGGCGCGTAAAGCGAGTCGCTACGCGGTATCAGACTGGATGGAGTTGGAAAAACAGCGTGGTATTTCCGTCACCTCTTCCGTCATGCAGTTCGAGTATAAAGGCAGGGTGGTCAATCTGTTGGATACTCCCGGTCATGCAGACTTTTCAGAGGACACTTATCGCACGCTGACTGCCGTTGATTCTGCTTTGATGGTAATCGACGCCGCTAAGGGTGTAGAGGTGCGGACAATAAAGTTGATGGAAGTTTGCCGTCTGCGTGATACGCCGATTATGAGTTTTGTTAACAAGCTTGACCGCGAAGGAAGGGAGCCGGTTGAGCTGCTGGATGACATCGAGTCCGTGCTAAAAATAGATTGTGCACCCATGACGTGGCCTATTGGCATGGGTAAGCGCTTCAGGGGATTGTACCGTATATATGATGACACGGTGTGCCTGTTTGCCGGGCGCAGCAATAACTGGGCCGCCCCTAGATGCTTTAAAGGATTGCACGATGCAGAGCTGGATCTGGTCTTAGGTGAAGATGTAAATCAATTGCGGGAAGAGATGGAATTAGTCAGGGGTGCAAGCCATAGTTTCGACTGTGAAGCCTATTTGGGGGGAAAGCAGACCCCGGTATTCTTCGGCTCTGCATTGAGTGACCTGGGTGTAAGTGAGTTAGTCGATAGCTTTATCGAATACGCACCGTCACCAAGACCATATGCTACAGCGGATAGACAGGTTGATCCCGACGAAGCTAAATTCACCGGTTTCGTGTTCAAGATCCAGGCAAATATGGATCCCGCGCACCACGACCGTGTCGCATTCCTCCGCATTACTTCCGGTAAGTTTTCCAAAGGTATGAAAATCAGGCATGTACGTCTTAACCGAGACGTGGCGATCAATAATGCGATGACCTTCATGGCCGCGCGCCGGGGCCATGCCGAAGAGGCTTGTGCCGGGGACATTATCGGGCTGCCCAACCACGGCACAATCCAGATAGGTGATACTTTTACTCAGGGTGAAAAACTCAAATTCAACGGTGTCCCAAATTTTGCCCCGGAACTATTTCGCCGCGTTGTTTTACGCGATCCCCTGAGAGCCAAGGCATTGCACAAGGGGCTCGTTCAATTAAGCGAAGAGGGGGCAACGCAGGTGTTTCGTCCGCTGAGCAGCAATGACCTCATCCTGGGGGCGGTAGGTATATTGCAGTTTGACGTAGTCGCACATCGGCTGCGCCATGAGTACGGTGTGGAATGCAGCTTTGAGTCGGTTCCCGTAGCGACGGCCAGGTGGGTAAGCGGCAACAGTGCCGTGGTTGAAAACGAGTTCAGGCGTAAAGCGGAGGCAAATCTGGCGTTAGACGGGTCCGGCAGCCTGACTTATATCGCACCGAATCGAGTTAATCTGCAGTTAGCAGAGGAACGCTGGCCAGACATAAAATTCCGTTCCACCCGCGAGGTTGCTTGACTTTCATTCTGCCCAAAGCAGCGCACCCAGATTGGCCGATTACCCGTGAAGGTAAACCGCGCAGTGCTCATTTTGCCCAGTCAAGCGTGGCCGAAGCTTGGTTTTAGCCATAGACAGGGTCCCGCGTTCTCTCATGAGTAAGTCCGGCCTCCCGCATTAACATGCCGCATTCCGAGACAGATTTTTCAGCTCTCATGAATAAGGCGGCATCAGCGGCAATGAAGGGTCCGCGCGGACGCTATGCACCCAGCCCCACCGGAGACTTACACCTCGGAAATGCGCGCACCGCATTGCTCGCTTGGTTACAGATTCGTTTGTGCGGCGGGATCTTTGTCATGCGCATGGAAGACCTGGATTGCCCGCGCGTCGTGCCGGGCTGCGCCAAGCAAATACTGGATGACCTGGAATGGTTGGGTCTAGATTGGGATGAGGGCGGCGGCAGCGGCGGGACATTTTCGCCCTACGAACAGTCAAAGCGCACTGACCTGTATGCTGCGGCGCTCGAATTACTAAAAAAACAGGGTCAGGTATTCCCCTGCAGCTGCTCACGCAGGGATATTGCGATGGCGGCGAGCGCACCGCACGGCCGGACCGCAGTATACCCCGGCACCTGCAGGAGCAGGAGCAGTTCAGCCGGAGAAAACGATGCCCGCTCCTGGCGTTACCGCGTACCGGCTAGGGAGCTGGTTTTCAATGACAAGTTGGTCGGGGTATATAGCCAAAACTTGGCGCGAGATGTAGGCGATTTCGTAGTGAGAAGAGCAGACGGGCTGTATGCATATCAGCTAGCTGTGGTAGTCGATGACCTGTTGATGGGGATTACGCAGGTAGTGCGGGGCATTGACTTGCTTGATTCCACGCCGCGGCAAATTCTCTTGTTTGAGGCGCTGGGGGCCGAATCGCCAGACTACTGGCATGTTCCACTAATGTCTGATCAAGGCCGAAGGATGTCCAAGCGATCCGGCTCGCAGACGATCACCGCGTATCGAGCACGGGGAGGATCATCGTCGCAACTGGTAGGATTGCTGGCCGCCTCAGTTGGGTTGGTGCAAACGGGAACGCAGATTTCACCAAGCGAATTGCTGGATGAATACGATGTGGAAGGTTTCAGACGGCGGCTGGTCGATGTGATGAAGTGTAAATCAAATCAAAATAGTGTTTCTACGTTAAAGAACTCAATAAGCGAGCGATAAAGGTAATCCACGTCATCTGCTCCGCATAGTTCGCGTATGGAGTGCATGGCGAACTGTGGAATACCCAGGTCAAGGGTTTGTACTCCTAATTCACCTGCCGTAAGAGGCCCGATGGTGCTGCCACAAGCCATATCTGAGCGACTCACGAAGACCTGCACTGGAATGCCCTTTTTGTCGCACATGTTTCTGTAAATCGAGCTGGTGACGCTGTTTGTTGCATAGCGCTGGTTATGATTGACCTTGATTACGGGCCCTTTATTCAGCAGTGGCCCATGGTTGCTGTCGTGCTTATCGGGGAAGTTTGGATGTATGGCATGCGCATTATCCGCTGAAATGAGTATAGATCGATGGACCGCTTGATCGCAGCCCTGGACTGATCCACACCAGCGCTGCAGAATGGAGCGTAAGAATGGACCCTGCGCGCCTATCGCCGATTGGCTACCGACTTCCTCGTGGTCATTGCAAACCAACAGACACGGCAATTCACTATTGCAGTCGGTCAAAGCGCGTAGACCAGTGAAGCAACTAACCAGGTTGTCCAGACGCGCGCTGGCTATAAACTCGTGCCTGATACCGATAATTTGGGCAGGTTGCGTATCGTAAAGGCTCAGATCAAAATCCAATACGGAGATGATCTCTTGCTCGGGATGATTCTCTTTAAGTTTGTCTAGGAGCACCTTGCGCAGGTCGTTCTCGCCATCATCGCCGCTGCGCGAGAGGATTATCGGTAACTGTTGCTGTGGATTTATCGACCTGCTGTTGTTCACATCGCGGTCAAGATGAATCGCAAGGCTCGGTATCACTGCAATGGGTTCCTGAAAGTCGATAAGCGCCGTATGGATACGGTTAACGGCATCAAGGTAGCTGGTTTGACCGGCGATGGACAGATCACGATCGAACCATGGATTCAATAGCACGCCACCGTAAACCTCGACCCCTAACTGAAAATATTCGCTTTTCAGCTTTTCCGGCCGGGGCTTGATCTTCAAGCATGGACTATCGGTATGGGCCCCGACCATACGTATACCGGTTGTCATTGGAGTCTGCTCAGCGGTGGTAAAGGCAACGATGGAAGAACCACCGCGGATCGTGTAATAGCCGCGGCGTGGTTGCAAAGTCCACTCGGACGCCTCGTCGAGCAGTTCGAAACCAGCGCTGTCTAAGCTCGAGGCCATGTTTTGAACGGCATGGAGCGGAGTTGGCGAGGCGTCGAGGAAATTTAACAAAGAAGCGGTTAGATCATTGTTATTCATCACGGATTTGTCGAAATAGCGTTGGGGTTGTCAGATCACGCCGGTGATTGATCAATGGATAATACTGATCCGTTGCGTAATCTGAAAGACATTGTGCGAAAGGCGGCATTTCGAGCGCACGTCAGCCAGGAACCTCGTTTTCTACCAGAGACAGGCCCCGCATCGTGCGCTTTGCGCCCCTGCTGGACGTTGATATAGGGCGGCTTGGATACCAAATAAGAATTATTGGTGATTCGTAACGGAATACTCGGCGCCGCTGAGTCAGCAGTATACTGATAAAATGCGATACCCGCGGGAGCAGCAGTAGCCGCGCTATCGGTTGGAGTTGCAGATAACATGCAGAAGTTCATATGAGTAAAAGTAAACTACCCACTACCTCATCTAAAACGGAAATAGACAAGTTCCTCCAGCAGGTAGCCAAGACTCCTGTGGTCAAGGAAGCGGGGGAGCGTGGCCGAATCATTTTTGCAATGGATGCGACTGCGAGCAGACAGCCCACCTGGGATCGAGCGTGTAAGATACAGGGCGACATGTTTTTGCAGACGGAGGCGCTGGGGGGCCTGGAAATACAGCTGTGCTTCTATCGCGGGTACAGTGAATTTAACTTCAGTCCCTGGTATTCAGTTGCTGGTGATCTGCTGAAACGAATGACCGGAGTGTTTTGTTTGGGTGGATTAACGCAGATACGCAAAGTTCTGCGACACGCAATCAAAGAAACTAAAAAGAAAAAAGTCCATGCTCTGATTTTCGTCGGAGATTGCGTAGAAGAGCAGGTTGACGCACTGAGCCATTTGGCTGGGCAGCTGGGTGTATTGAATGTGCCAATTTTTGCGTTTCACGAGGGGCGCGATCCGCGGGCGGCGCAGGCCTTCGCACAGATGGCACAGTTAAGCGGCGGCGCTTGCTGTCCGTTTGACGCAAGTAGTGCGTCGCAGCTTAAGCAGTTGTTGAGCGCAGTTGCTGTTTATGCTGCGGGGGGTCGACCGGCGCTTGAACATTACAGTAAAGGAAAGGATGGACCAATTGCACTGCTGACCCAGCAGCTAAGTAAGGGTTAAAAATGGGGCGCCTGATTCTTCTGTTCATAGTCGTTGTACTTGCAGTTGTTCTTGTCAACTGGTTGCTGAAGGAGGATCCTAGAAAAGTAGCTAAATTTTTAAAGCGAGGTTCGCTGTGGTTCGCCATCGGCGCCATTGTGTTACTGGCTGCTACCGGCAGGCTAAACTGGGTCTTCGCGGCGGTAGCCGCCGCCATTCCATTTGTGGCGCGTCTTTTTTCTCTGTTGCGGTATGTACCGATCTTAAGTCAGCTGTACAGTTATGCCCAAAATGCAAAAGCGACGGGGGCGCACCAAGCTGGCAGCAGCACTGCTGGACGAACCTCACAGGTCACTTCCCGATTTTTGAAAATGGAACTGGAGCACGGAAGCGGCGCGATGGATGGTGAGATTTTGTCGGGTGAGCTTGCGGGAAGACGGTTGTCCGAGCTGGATCTGGCGCAGCTCAAAACGCTGTTGCAGCAATACAGCCAGCAGGATGAAGAATCATTCGCTTTACTCCAGGCCTACTTAGACCGCGTATATGGGGAACAATGGCACGAGCCCGAGACAGAGCGAAGTGCGGGTGTTAGCACCAGTGTGATGAACGAACAAGAAGCACGAGAAATTCTCGGTGTCACCGCAACGGCAAGCGATGAGGAGATTACCAACGCACATCGAAGGTTAATGCAAAAGCTGCATCCGGACCGAGGCGGATCTACATACCTGGCGGCCAAAATCAATCAGGCGAAAGACATTCTTTTAGGGAATTGAAATAGATTGGCAGCGCTGAACACCTAACTTCTTAATACGCATTTATCATATAAATTCTTAAGGCGTTCGCCGGGATCGTACTTTTGTTTTAGCGATTCATATGCATTCTGGTTGTATATCTGCCAGAACTTGGCTTGGTCATAGTAAGCGTCGGAGTATAAAGACTTTATGCCACCCAGCTTATCCACCATCGCCTCTACTTTTTTGTTGTAAAATCCCTCGGGTTTAGCCTGCTTTGCGCGCACCACATCCCAAAATCCGAAATTGACATATATCTGCTGTTTGTTCATCGGAAAAAGCGGGAACTCGTATGCTTTTTCATAGACGACTACGGGGCATATCCATACCGGCCGGATGCCGATCTCGGCGTCAAAAAAATCATAGAATTCAGCAGCGCGCTGTAGCGGAATGTCTACGTCCTGGATGACCGATTCAGTATGGATACCTCTCAACTGGTTGTAGCGTCTGGTGAAACCCCATTTCGAGTTCCACCGCATAATCTTCGTATACTGGATGGAATTCAGGCGTTTGCGTCCGAACAAAGAACGTAGCAAAGGATGCTGCGCTCCAACATTCTTTGAGCACCAAAACCAGTCCGTGTCCCATCGCCAAATGTAGTCGTGAGTAGTTAGGTAGTCGACCTCTTTGTCTCTGATTGATTTGTAGTAAATATTCTTATATGTGTAATCGCTTTGATACGGGGCTTCCTCGGTAAATGTGCCGGTGGTTATACAAAACTCGCCGGGTTGAAACATAGTTCCGTCAAGAAAGTCAATATCTTGAGTACATAGCTTTTCTATGTGCTCAAAATATGACGTGGCGTTTGTATGTTCGGCGTGTTCCAGCCTGACATAGGGTTTGGTCTCAATCACCTTAGCCTTCAGTTTGAGAATGTAACCCAGGGTGCCGTATGAATTTGGCAGACCGAAGAATAAGTCGCTGTACTCGTTTGTCGGGGAACACAGGATAAGGTCACCCCCACCTGTGAGCACCTCCATTTCCAGTATGGTTTCATGTACAAGGCCGTATTTGAACGAAGACGATTCAATCCCGATGCCGGAAACAGCGCCACCGATGGTTATCGACTTAAGTTGCGGCACAACGCAGGGAAGGCGGTTGTGCAGTAGGGTTGCCGCGACCAGGTCTACGTAGGGGGTCATGCCCTCCACTTCTACCCAGCCCCGGTTGGCGTCAGTACGAAGGACCTGGCTAAAAGAGCGAACATTTAAGGATGGTTGAACGGATTTATTGCGATCCCTGAACAAATTCGACGTGTCCTTGGCCAACCGGACTTCACTTGTGGTTTCGTTGTATTGCGCGACGAGTCTATCCCGGCGCTCTTGGTAACTCATCATATCGGTGTATTCGGCAAATTGGGGTAGGATCTTACGGGCGTGGGGCAAAGTAAAGAAACCTTGAAATTCGCTGATTCCTGCAAGAAATAGGGCTTTGCGCGGTCCATTGATGCGGGATTCTGGTCAAATGCAATAAATTGAACGCTTTGTCGGCCGGCAAAATACTGGCGGGCAGTTGGGCTTCTGTTCTATATTTATAGCATCCCACCCACCATGTCGTTTTGGGAACATAGAGGAGCGTTCGTGTATCGTTTCAAACCACACATAGCGGCAGTTGTGTTGGCATTATTTGCATCTGGCGCACTCGCCAAAGTAATACCAACAGATCCGTCAGAACTGAGTGCATCTCAGGACCAGCTTCGGGCGACCGAGCTGATCGTACAGTTTCTTAATCGCTACCACTACCGCAACAAGGTTTTGGACGATGCGCAGTCCGAGCAGATTTTGCAACGGTACCTGGAGGCGCTTGATCCCAATCGAAGCTATTTTCTGGCGTCTGATATCGCCGAGTTTGAGAAGTATAGGCATAAGCTGGACGATGCGTTACGGGATATCCAGCTAGACGCAGCATTCGAGATATTTAAACGGATGCGGCTTCGTCTGGAACAGCGTGTTGAATTCGCTCTTAGGCAGCTTAACAGGGAATTCGATTTCAGCATCGCTGAGGAGTTTGCACCTGACCGCAGTGAATTGGCATGGGCCAGAGACCAGAGCGAGCTTGATGAAATATGGCGCAAACGAGTAAAGAATGATGTCCTCAACCTTGCCCTGAGTGGAAAGAATGAAGAGGAGATTGTAGAGCTCTTGAATAAGCGCTATCAGCGGCTAACTGATCGAATCGGCCAGTTTACCAGTGATGACGTCTATCAGATGTTTATCAACGCTTACACAGCCACCATTGAACCCCATACTTCTTACTTTTCCCGGCACGCATCGGACAACTTCAAGATCAGAATGAGTTTATCTCTGGAAGGGATTGGTGCCGCCCTGCAAACTGAAAACGAGTATACCGTGGTGCGCCGGGTTATCCCCGGTGGGCCTGCTGATTTAAGCAATCAATTGTCCGAGGACGATCGGATTACCGGCGTGGGCCAGGGTGACGAGTCAGTCGTTGATGTCGTCGGTTGGCGCCTTGGAGATGTGGTGGATTTGATCCGAGGACCCAAGGGCACGGTAGTTAAACTGCAAATTTTGCCCAAGGGTCAGACGCCAGATGGGATCTATAAGACTATAACCCTGGTGCGTAACAAAATTAAATTGGAAGAGCAGGCCGCACAAAGTGAGGTTATTCAAACATCAACGGACTATGGTACTTTCACCATTGCAATAATTACCGTGCCCACGTTTTACACCGATTTTGAGGGGCGGGAGCGAGGTGATGCAGACTTCCGCAGCACCACGAGGGACGTACGCCGCCTGCTAAGTGAATTGGGGCAGGAGCAGATCGACGGGATTGTCATTGACTTGCGGGGAAATGGGGGTGGATCACTGGCTGAAGCTACGGAACTAACCGGGCTTTTTATTCGCTCGGGACCGGTGGTGCAGGTGCGCGACTCCTCCGGGCGGATTAACATCAACGATGACCCAGATCCGGACATAGCCTATTCCGGTCCATTGGCGGTAATGGTTGACCGCCACAGTGCGTCAGCATCTGAAATCTTCGCCGGCGCCATGCAGGATTATCATCGCGCCGTGATTATTGGAGAACCAACTTTCGGTAAAGGCACGGTGCAGCGCTTAGTAGATTTAAACCGTTTTGCGCGGTTTAAAGGGGGTAATTTAGGCCAACTCAAGTTCACCATTGCACAATTTTTCAGGATCAACGGTGAAAGTACTCAACATCGCGGTGTTGTCCCCGATATCCTTTTTCCCACCGCTATGGATGCGCAGAGTCAGGGTGAACGCTCTTTGGATCATGCTCTGCCCTGGGCCTCGGTCAGGCCGGCGAACTACAGTACTGGGGGGGTGAGTAGAAAGATTATCGAAACCGCACTGATCAATCATCAGCTAAGGACGCAGGATGATCCGGGATTTGATTATCTCGTGGGAGAGGTCGAGGCAATCAAGCGGGCGCGTGAGGAGGAAAAGATCAGTTTGCTGGAAGCGGAGAGACGAAGAGTAAGGGAAGAAAGAGTCAACGACTCGCTGCAGCGATTAAACGTTTATCGCTTATCCCAGGGTTTGTCAGAATTCGGCAGTCTCGACGATCAAGAAAACCAGGTTAGCCGCAGTCCCAGTGAAAACACGGACGAGGATAATATTCTGCGAGCAGAGGCATCTCGGATTTTGGCAGATATCATCGCCCTGACGCGCGACGAACGGTTGATGACATCACTCAACAAAGAAGAGGAAGAGGAAGTCAGGTAAGTAATTGTCGAACGGGCTCAGATATAGTGCTGATCAATCCCAGCATCACTGGCCCGCCCAAAAGCGAGTTGCATGCTGGATAGCAGACGGGCAGTGACAGACTTTTTTGTGGAATAGGTTATTTCGTATAGATCAGCATTTTTACTGGCCGCCAGCAGGTAATCATCGCTGGTCATAATTTCGTCGACCAGCCCGAGCTCCAGCGCGCGAGTGCCATACCAGTGTTCACCGGTCGCGATCTCCGCCATATCAAGATCAGGTCGGTGCTGCGCCACGAAGTCCTTAAAAAGAGTATGAGTTTCTTCAATTTGCTGACGCAATTTTTGCCGCTCTTTATCGGTGTTTTTTCCGAACATTGTCACACTGCGCTTGTATTCCCCGGCCATCTCCTGCTCGAAATTAATTCCCTGTCTGCTTAACATTTCATTAAAGTTGGGCAGCTGCGCCAGAACCCCTATGGAGCCGAGCACCGCAAAGGGAGCAGCAATAATTTTTTGCGCAACGCAGGCCATCATGTAACCACCGCTTGCAGCCACCTTATCCACCGCAACGGTAAGTGGTACCCCGGCATCTCGAATCCGCTGCAGCTGGGATGCGGCCAAACCGTGTTCATGCACGATGCCGCCCGTGTTTTCTAGCTTGATGAGCACCTCATCTTTATCATTCGCCATGGTTAATATTGCGGTTATCTCCTCTCTAAGGGAGGAGACATTAGTTGCCTTGATGTCGCCGTGAAAGTTGACTATGAACATGCGTTTTTTGACGCCGGTATCTTGCTCTTTTTTCCGTACTTTTTTTTCGGCCTTCTTTTTTCTGCTGATTTGTTTAAGCGCCTTTTTCGACAGCACTGAGCTGTTCAATACATTTGCCATGGATTCATACTTTTCATTCAGGTTAGAAACTTCCAGCTTCTCCTGCGCCTTTGCCTTTTTGGACAAGGTGATACTTACACCGACCACCAGCAGAATACCAACTACGATAGTGAGGGTTTTCGCCAGGAATAACCCGTATTCAGACAAGAATTCAATCATCGTTTACCCGTTACGTCGAAATTGCACCATACCTAATGCTGTACATTCAGCATTGGCAACACTTGATCCAGGTCACGCACCTCAGCGTCAGCCCTGTGTGCGTGCTGCCAGTCGTCACCCCGCCGATTTAACCATATTGTCCGTAAACCTGCCCGGGCTGCTCCTAGAACATCGTGCTCCGGGTGATCACCTATGTGCAGCACTTCTTCAGGTCTGCACTGTAGGGCGTTGCACGCTGTCCAGAAAAGATCGCGATGGGGCTTGGCTACGCCGCATTCGGTGGCGGTGATCGTGGCTTTGAAGTGATGTCGGATTCCAATCCGGGCTAAATCAGCATTGCCATTGGTAACGCTGGCGATAGAAAAGAACTTGGTGAGCTGCGGCAAGGCCCGCACTGCGTCGGGAAACAGCTGCACCTTATTCCGCATATGCATGAACTGCTGAAAAGCCCGGTCCACCCAGGTGTCACCGTATCCCGCTGCTGTAAATACTTTGCTCAGGCTCAGGCGCCTCAACTTTGCCATGTCGTGCGCGTGTTGGGGAAACTCTTCAGCTATGGTTCGACGGATATTCTGCATATCCCGCAAGCTGTACTTCTTCGTTACTTTAGGACAATGCATGGATATCCATTCAAAGGTGTGCTGCTCAGCCTCAGCGATAACCGGTTCGATTTCCCACAGCGTATCGTCAAGATCAAGCGTGATGGCTTTTATTGAAATCATGCTTCCCTCATTGACGTGACTTATACAACCGTATGCGTTGACTGCGCCACCCAATCACCGGTTGAAGGCTTCTTTCCCAGCAAAATACCGTCTTTACCGTGCTCCGCGGTATCGAGAGCAGCAGTAGCACCGCTAATGCCGATGCCCACTACAAGCATTGTTTCGTTCGTCGCGACCCTTTCGGTCATGGCTGCTACTCCTCACTGCAGTTCAGTGTAAAGTTGTCAAGCTCAATTCGATCAGAATAATCAGTGATCACGGGCGTGATGGCAATACGTAAGCATTATTCGGGCGCCTGATTGTTGCTAAGGCGGCAACCCCATCCGTGTGGGATCCCACCACGCAGGTAAGTTTTTGTGTGCTGATTATGCGGATACTATAATCATTTCCTCAGGTGGTGAATATAAATTACAAATATCAACATAGATGCACGTGTTGTCAACGCGCTGGTCGAGGACAATTCTTGCCTCACCTCCTCAAGGCCACTGACGGAGCTGTCAATTCGCCACCTGTTATTGCTGATACAGAAGTACTGTACTTGCCCGGCCGGCTCACTTTATCTAGACAAGCGCGATAACTTCATACTGTCCAAATCAATTGTTATCTTTGTTTGGGCGCAAACCAGATTGGATACTTTCAGCTTAAGGATCAAGACTTCAGACTATCGCAGGGGATTTCCTGTTGTAGAAACAGAAGTACGGGAATGATGTAGACCTAGACGGAGCTGTGGAATGTTTGTCAAGCTGAATAGGATTGAACATGACCCGGCGTCTCGATAATACACCTTACTGGCTGTTGAGCAACGCCGACGCTGGTACAAAACTAGTGGTTACGCTGTCAGACGCTAAGCCGGACGACTATGACCGGTACCGTGGAGAGTACGGAACTGAGGATACCAGGCAGGGGCTTATGGAGGCTGAAAGCGAAGGCGTCCATCCCATTTGTATAACTGTCGATGGATAAGCAGCGGAATATCTTCCGCGCATGTATGGCACGGTTGACTATGTAATGTTAGATGAAATTCGAAGGTTGCCACTGAAGGTGGCAGATATCTACCGCAAGCTAACAACTTGATCGAGCGAAGATTTTTACCAGTACCGAAATGGGTTTTAAGGCTATGTTTTCTCGAGAGTTTCTAAAGCTATAATATTCTTGATTTGCTCTTTCCTCTCGACAGCTTTTAGCACTTTCATTGTTCACCATTAAACTGCATCCGCTGCCATCTCACAGATTTAACAAAAAAGTTTTTTTTCATTTACCCACAGCATCGTGCAGTAAAAAACTGCACATTTTTTTGGCTTGTCGTTCGCGATGTATGTGCATAGAGATTACAAGTTCAGTTTTGTTTTTGTTCTGCTACTTAGCGCTCAACGCTGCGCTGTTTTCTGATGCTTTTAGAAAACTTAGGAATACGACTTGTCTTCAGTTAACTGGTTGCTGGCGGTTAGAAAAAAGAACGTTGCTAAATTGAACGTGTAGAACGTGTACGGTTGAAATGTCATCGATTAATCAGCTGGGTATTGTCCTGGGCGCGGCTACTTTTAACTGCGGCCAGGCCACCAGTTGCGGGCAAAGTAAACAGTAATAGCGGAAATTACAAAGTAAAAAGTGAACAGATACTCTATTGTAGTGTTGCTTTTACGTATTAACGATCAGTGATTTTTACAAACTAACTGTGATCGAGCGTAAAAAAAAGTGAATACTTTTTTTAAATTAATGCTTGACTTTTTCGTTTGCGTGCATATATTTGGCGTTGATTTTAAGGTTAAAGTAACTATCATGTTTACAAACCCTTAACAACAGGTTTCGAGTAAAGTAAAAGTAATCAGTCGGAACCAACATTACAAATTGGCGAGTGTGCAAAAACCGAGCGTAAAGTGCGCGGATCTGTCAACAGACCGCATGGTGTTTATCACTCATCTACCATCTTTTCTCCCACGTTCCCAATAAATCCGTATGCATTTTTGTTTAGCAGCGTTTTTTGGCGAGGGTGCTTGGGAGGATTGTTCGTTGTGCAACGTTGTATATCCTGTTAATCCTTAAACTCTATATATAGAGGAGACGCGTCATGGCAGTAGCCAAAAAGAAAGCAACCAAAAAGAAGGCGACTAAAAAGAAGGTCGTCCGTAAAGCAACAAAGAGAAAAGCGCCGGCAAGGAAGAAAGCGACCAAGAAAAAAGTCGTGAGAAAGGCCCCGGCAAGGAAGAAGGCAACTAAGAAAAAAGCGCCGGCAAGGAAGAAGGCAACAAAGAGAAAAGCGCCGGCAAGGAAGAAAGCGACCAAGAAGAAAGTCGTGAGAAAAGCCCCAGCAAGGAAAAAGGCAACTAAGAAAAAAGTCGTAAGAAAGGCAGCAAAGAAGAAGGCCCCGGCGAGGAAGAAAGCGACCAAGAAGAAAGTCGTGAGAAAAGCCCCAGCAAGGAAAAAGGCAACTAAGAGAAAAGCGACTAAAAAAAAATAGCTAAAAAAGCAACAAAAAAGAAAAGCTCGAAGAAAAAGCCGGCAGGGATGAGGATCCCCCTACCGTTTTAATGCTTTATTAACATATGGGCCGCTAACGATGAAGTTGGCGGCCTTTTTTTATTCTTTGTCGCTACCGTAGCCGCCACCGCCCGGAGTGGCTATAACAAATACATCACCCGGCGCCATTTCTGTTTGATCGCATGCTTCCAGCTGGGAGAATTCTCCGCTCGCTCTTTCGACTCGGTTGTCACCAGTTTTCCCTGCGCTGCCACCGCTCAGTCCGAATGGCTCGGACCTTCGACGATTCGACAAGATTGATGCAGTCATTGTTTCTAAAAATCGAATGCGACGCGTCACCCCGCAGCCTCCAGCATATTTACCTTCGCCGCCGCTTTTCTTTCTTATCTTAAATTCATCAACGCGCACGGGAAAACGCCACTCCAAAACTTCCGGATCGGTTAGCCGAGAGTTGGTCATGTGTGTATGGATCGCATCTGTGCCCGGAAAATTGCGACCAGCGCCTGCGCCTCCACATATGGTTTCGTAATACTGATGGATTTGGTTACCGAACGTGAAATTATTCATCGTTCCTTGCGATGCGGCGCGAACCCCCAAGGCAGCGTAAAGTGAATCGACGATTACCTGCGAAGTTTCAACGTTTCCTGCGACCACTGCAGCCGGATACTCTGGATTCAGCATTGATCCATGCGGGATAGTGATTTTTAGCGGCTTAAGGCAGCCCGCGTTCAGCGGGATATCGTCAGCGACCAGCGTACGAAACACGTACAATACCGCCGCACGACATACTGCAGCGGGCGCATTAAAGTTGTTTTTTTGCTGCTGCGAGGTCCCCGTGAAATCTATGTGAGCAATGCGGCTTGTGCGGTTGATGCTGATCCTGACTGCAATACGGCTGCCGTTGTCCAGTTGGCATATCCATTGACCGTCGCTGAGCACATCTATTACCTTGCGCACGGACTCCTCGGCGTTTTGTTGAACATAGCGCATGTAGTTTTGCACCATGTCCAGACCATACTGATCAATCATGCGATGCAGCTCTTCAATGCCTCTTGTGTTGGCAGCAATTTGTGCCTTCACGTCGGCGATGTTTTGTTCAGGATTTCGCGCAGGATAGGGCCCGCTGGTTAAAAGGTCGTGCAATTCTCTCTCGCGAAATACACCCGTGCGTACTCCCAGAAAGTTATCAATGAGTACACCTTCCTCATTTACGTTTGTGCTGTCCGGCGGCATGGAGCCGGGAGAGATACCGCCGATATCGGCGTGATGGCCTCTGGCAGCGACGTAGAACAGAAGTTCTGATCCTTCTATATCATAGACAGGGCTTATCACCGTAATGTCTGGTAGATGAGTGCCGCCCCTGTAGGGGGCGTTATGCAGATAAACATCACCCGGCCTGATATCCCCTCGGCGCTCATCAATCACGTTGGTCACCGTATCTCCCATCGAGCCCAGGTGAACGGGCATATGGGGCGCGTTAGAGACAAGTTGCCCCGTGCTGTCAAACACCGCGCAGGAGAAGTCGAGTCGTTCTTTCATGTTAACCGAGTAACTCGTATTTTGCAGCGTATGTCCCATCTGTTCAGCAACAGAAATGAACAGTTTGTTAAATATCTCAAGCATCACGGGATCCACCTCCGTGCTGCTGTTTTTACGTATATCGTGCGTGCTGTGTTGCTCAAGCAAGAGTTGCCCCGACTCCATTTTTTTAGCCTGCCAGCCGGGCTCGATGATTATGGTGCTGTTCGGCTCAACAATCATGGCCGGTCCGTTAACCCGGGTGTCAACAGAAAGTCCATCTCTGTCGTAAATCATGCATTGTACAAGGCTGTCCCCAAAAAAAGTCTGGTGAGCGCTTGGTGTCGAGTCCTTGCGCATGGTGAATTCCTGCGTTGTGGATGGTGCCGGCATGGGTACCAGCAGTTCGACAGATACTGACTCAATAATGACGTCACGGGTCGAATCCACGAATCCGAACCTTTTTCCGTGGGCCTGCTCGAAGCTACGCAGTAAGTTTTTACAGTCGGGTTCGAAGTCGACTTCTAGCGCTGTATCCGTTCCTGCATAGCGGATGTTCGCCCGATAAGTAATTTCCGGCGAGATTGCTGTCAGGCCTTGGCGCTGTAAAATACCCTGTCCCTGTTGCTGCAGTTTGTTAAACACGAAACCGAGTTGATCAATGGCATTGTCGTTTAGTGGCAGCTCCGTTGTTTGATCCTGGAGCACGCGAATATCCGCCAGACCTATGCCGTAGGCCGAGAGCAGGCTGGCATGCTGATGAATCAAGATGCGCTCAATCCCCAGCGCCTGAGCCACCAGGCAGGCGTGTTGCGCTCCGGCGCCACCGAAGCAGCACAGCGTGTACTGAGACACATCATATCCTCGCTGCACAGATATTCTTTTTATCGCCGCTGCCATATTTTCGACGGCAACGCCGATAAAGCCTTGCGCTATTTGCTGCAGCGTAAATTTCTTGCCGATAGCCTGGTGAATTTCCCCGGCAATTTGTTTGAACTTCTCGCATACGACTTCCGTATCGATTGCCATGCTCCCGTCATCACCAAAAACTTTGGGAAAGTTGTCAGGCAGGAGCTTGCCCAGCATTACATTGCAGTCGGTGATAGTGAGTGGTCCGCCTCGTCGATAGCATGCTGGTCCTGGATTTGCGCCCGCCGACTCCGGACCCACCCTGAAGCGTGCACCGTCAAACCTGACGATAGAGCCGCCGCCCGCGGCCACCGTGTGGATATGCAGCATGGGTGCCCGTATCCTAAAGCCGGCGACTTCACTCTCCAGCGTACGCTCTAACTCAGCGTTGTAGTGACAAACGTCTGTTGAAGTACCTCCCATATCGAATCCAATGATTCGACTGTGGCCTGCCTCACCCGCAGTTGCTACGGCGCCGACAACCCCTCCGGCAGGTCCGGACAGGATACAATCCTTGCCGCGGAATGTAGTGGCATCAACTAAGCCTCCATTTGATTGCATGAAATAAAGTTTTGTGCCGCTTAATTCGGCTGATATGCCGTGCACATAGCGGCGCAGTATTGGTGACAAATATGCATCGACCACCGTGGTGTCACCACGGCTTACCAGCTTCATCAAAGAACTTACTTCATGTGAAGCCGAAATCTGCGTAAAGCCAAGCTCTCTCGCCATACTGGCAAGCATCTGTTCATGCTCTGGATAGCGGTAGGCATGCATGAAAACAATGGCCACAGAACGATAACCCAGCTGCCGCAGGTCCTTAAGGGCATCCCTCGCCTGCGCTGTATTGAGCGGCGCCACGATGCTTCCATGAGCATCGATGCGCTCGTCGATCTCCGCGACCTGGCCGTAAAGCATGTTAGGTAAATCTATGTGCAAAGCAAAAATATCCGGTCGATTCTGATACGCTATACGCAACGCATCCTTGAATCCTTTTGTTATGACCAGAGCGGTGGGTTCTCCTTTGTATTCCAGTAAAGCGTTGGTGCCCACCGTAGTCCCCATTTTTACCGCGTCGATTTTCTCATTCGGAATCCGCTCGTAAGGCGCGATATTCAAAACGTCTCTGATTCCCTGCAGAGGAGCGTCTCTGTACTTTTCCGGATTCTCCGACAGCAGCTTGTGAGTGAATATGCGTCCATGCGGATCGAGCGCGACCACGTCGGTAAATGTACCCCCTCGGTCGATCCAGAACTGCCATCCGGGCTGTGCCGCAGGATTTGAACTTTTGATCATGACAACTGTTGGCTAGAATCTGCAATCTGGTGATGTTTGGTGGTTTTACTCAGACAAAACCAGTTTTGCACGTTATTTTTTGCAACTTATACGGGAAAAATCTATCCTTTTTAATCTAAGGTGTTTGTTGAGGATACGATGAATAGCGAGCTCGCGGCTAACCTTGTACAGATTTCCGGCTATCGCATATTGCGCGAAGTGGGGCGTGGCGGAATCGCCACGGTATATCTAGCTGTCCAGCAATCGCTGCAGCGAGAGGTGGCTCTGAAGGTCATGTCTCCCGCTTTAACCACAGATCCGAACTTCACCGACCGCTTTATGCGCGAGGGCCGCACCATCGCTCAACTGAATCATCCTGGCATTGTCACCATTTATGATATCGCGGTTGACGATTTCAATCACTATATCGCCATGGAGTATTTAAAAGGCGGCAGCTTAAAGCAGAGGATTAAAAACGGCATTCCGCTTGGTCAGGCGATGGATATTTTGCATCAAGTCACATCGGCCCTGGAGTACGCTCACGAAAAGGGAATAGTGCACCGTGATGTAAAACCGGAGAACATCATGTTTCGCGACGCTGAAAGCGGTGAAGCAGTGCTTACAGACTTTGGCATTGCTAAATCCAATGCCCATCAGACTCAACTTACAAGTGCCGGCATGATAGTAGGAACGCCGCGCTATATGAGTCCGGAACAGGCGGATGGGCGTGGAGCGAATGCGCAGTCAGATTTGTACGCGCTTGGCGTAGTGCTGTACGAAATGATTACTGGTCGTGCTCCCTTCGGTGGCAAAGAAAGCTTGGCTGTTTTGTATTCTCATATTAACGACCCCATACCGAAACTACCTGATCAACATAGCTTCCTGCAGCCGCTACTGGAGGACATGCTGGCCAAGGAGCCAGAGAATCGTATACCGAACTGCACTGCGTTACTCGAACGGATAAAGGACAGCCAAAAAAAATTAAGGCGAATAACGCGCAGTGCTCCGTTAATATCTGCACAAAGCGGGCGCGCGCCGCCAAAAACATCCTCGCCAATAAAACGCGGCATGAATACGCTGCTGCTGTATCTAATCTGGGGTGGTATTGCATTGGCCTCCATCGTCGTGATTAGCACGGTGATCTGGGGGTTAATCAGCCCCTCACAAGAGGCTGGGCCGGAATTAGTACAACAGAATCAACCTGTTGCCCGGTCAGTCAGACCGGATTTGCCTGATGTCGAGACGTCCATAATCGTCACTCCGGAAAAAGTCGACACTCCTGACATCGATATTAGCGTTACTGTCGGTTCACCAGAAGCAGACCGGCGAGGCGGGGATACTGATGAAACATTACAAAACACTGCCGAACCTGAACCCAAGCCGATAAAAGTCATTAATGTCGAAGTATTGTTGGAGCTCGCGGAAAAACAGCTGAACAATGATCAATTAAGTACACCGGCGGATAACAATGCGTACGACACGTACCGGGCCATACTTAAGATTGAGCCAGAGAATGCGAAGGCAAAGCGGGGGCTTCGACGCGTGGCGGATCGGTATGCAGAAATAGCGCGCGAGCAGTCAGCCGCGGGCAAGTATGAACAGGCAGCCTCCTCCGCGCAGAATGGGTTGCTCATGTGGCCCGAACATAACTATCTGCGGCAGGTATTAGCTGAAATCGAAACCAAGGCAGCTCGGGTGCGCGAAATTGAAAGACAAAGTAGTCTGGACAATGATGAGCTGGTTGCTGCGGCGCGAACGACGATTGACAAACATAGGTACGCAGCGAAATATGGCTATGCCGATGCTCAATTTGAACTAGCACTGGCCTACGCTAACGGAGATGGTGTTGCAAGAGATATGCCTGAAGCCATGGCGTGGCTGCGTAAAGCGGCTGAACAAGGTCACGCTGATGCGCAATACAGTCTTGCGCTAGGATTATTGTTCGGGCCGCAAGCCAACGCGCATGAGGCGGCAAATTGGATTCAAGCCCTGACGGAAAAAGAGTATAAACCGGCGTATCGGGTATTAGGGTGGATGTACACTACCGGTACCGGGCTTGGTAAAAACGTAAAAGAAGCCGTTGTCTGGTCAGCCAAGGGAACCAATTTTGGTGCCCCAAGAATACCGGACAAAGTCATTGCGGCATGGCAGGCATCTTTCGAACGTGTTTATCAGGAGTCCCTGGAGGTCCGCGACCAGAAACTTGCGCAGGATCACCCCTTGAAATAGTGTAGGAATGACACTATCATGTTAGTGTGATAAATACACTAACACAGTTGCCGTCCAGTACGGCGTGGCTGTTGCACGTATCAACAGATATTGTCGTCTTTACCATTAAACAGAATCATCTGCAGGTATTGTTACGCCAGCGCTACTCGGAGACGCTGAAAAAAAGTGACTGGGCGCTGCCCGGAGGATACATTCGGCCGACCGAGCCGCTGGAGGACAGCGCGGTAAGAACGCTAGCCCACCAAACTGGAATTGGTAATGTTTACCTGGAACAGCTCTACACTTTCGGCCGGCCCGACCGGCATCCCAAGTCTCGCGTTATCACAGTGGCATATTTAGCATTGATCCCGGTCGATCATGCCGCAGATATTATCGATTCTCCTAATATCAGGTGGCATGATGTGTCGCAGCTACCAGATCTTTATCTCGACCACGCAGAAATTATTAAGCTTGCAAGATCCCGCTTGGTTTCGAAGCTGGCTTACTCCACCATTGCGCTGCAGCTTGCTCCTGCGTTGTTTACTTTGAGTGAGCTGCAACAAATCTATGAAGCAATACTCGAGGAATCTCTGGATAAACGAAATTTTCGTAAGAGGGTCCTGGCGTGGGAGTGCATTGAGTCAACTAAGCAACAGCGCGCGAACCGTTCGCATCGACCTGCTCGTCTATATCGCTGCAGCAAAACAAACGAACTGCATTACATCAAGTAGGAGTACATCGTGAGTTCAACAATGATTCCTGAACAACTGCAGCAGCAAATCGATACTGCTGCGCTAATGGCTAGAGGTATCAAACACGCTGCACTGCCCGATGAGGAGCGCGAGGCGCTGACCAATCGCATCAAGCAGCAGCTGGCGCAGCAGGATGCCGTATTGGTGGCGCATTACTATGTTGATGATGAGTTACAGGATCTTGCCGATGCGACCGGCGGGGTTGTTGCCGATTCGCTGGAGATGGCCCGCTTTGGGTACGAACACCCGGCCAGCACCGTAGTGGTAGCAGGAGTGCGTTTTATGGCTGAAACGGCCAAAATATTAAGTCCAAATAAAAAAGTTCTGGCCGTGGAACGCGCAGCAGAGTGCTCTTTGGATTTGGGGTGCCCCATAGAGGCGTTCAGCAGATTCTGTGACCAGCATCTTGATCGGACGGTAGTGGTTTATGCAAATACCAGTGCAGCCGTTAAGGCACGTGCAGATTGGGTGGTCACATCATCCATAGCGCTCAAGGTAGTTGAGTATCTGAGGGATAAAGGTGAAACAATTTTGTGGGCACCTGATCGTTTTCTGGGTGATTACGTGCAGAGGATGACTGGCGCAGATATGGTCATGTGGCAGGGTTCCTGCATTGTTCACGAGGAGTTTAAAGCGCACGAGCTAAAAAAAATGAAACAACAGTATCCATCGGCGGCAGTCCTTGTGCATCCAGAGTCACCCGCAGCAGTTATAGATCTGGCCGACAGAGTTGGTTCCACCAGTCAGATAATTAAGGCTGCAGTAGAGATGGATAATGATGTTTTCATAGTTGCCACCGAGGACGGCATATTTCACAAGATGCGGGAGGCCGCACCCGGCAAGCGCTTCATCGCCGCGCCCACTGCCGGCGAGGGCGCAACCTGCAAAAGTTGCGCGCATTGCCCATGGATGAAAATGAATGACTTACCGCGTCTGGCACATGTGCTTGAGACTGGTGAAAACGAAGTATTTATTGCGGAGTCCATTAGGCAGCAAGCCGAAGTTTCACTGAAGCGCATGGTTGATTTTGCCCGAACTCATATCAATCCTAATATGCACGTCACCGGCAACGCATGATGAAGACGTCGTCTGCGTGCCGGACAACGCGTACCGATACCGTGCTTCGGGAAAATCTGGAATCTAAAAAGTTGCGCCGTGCGCCCCATAGGGGAGTAAGGGTAGAGGAAAGAGCGCATGCGGCACGCTGCTGATCTAAGGTATTCATGGCCTCGCAAACTGCAACCAGCTAAGTGAAACGATACATCGGTCACTCGGCGTTCCGCCATGACGATGCCACCAGCACCGGGGTTCTGCTAGTCAATCTAGGTACGCCCGACGCGCCCGACCGTAAAAGCGTTCGTCGTTATCTCAAGCAGTTTCTGTCTGATCCTAGGATAGTGGAATTTCCACGCTGGCTGTGGTGGATGATTCTGCATATCGTTATCCTAAACGTAAGGCCTGCGCGCAGCGCAAAAGCCTACCGCCAGATATGGGGCGAGCAGGGTTCCCCTTTACTTTCCATCTCCATGAAACAAGTGGCAGGACTGCGCAGCATCCTGCGCCGCCAGCTGGGTGCCGATATCCATGTTGAGCTGGGGATGCGCTACGGTAATCCGTCAATTGAACATGGATTAGCGCGTTTACATAATGCTGTTCCGAACAATCTGCTGATTCTGCCACTCTATCCTCAATATTCCGCGAGCACAGTTGGCTCCGTCTTCGATGCCGTGTCAGACAGTTTGAAGAAATGGCGCTGGGTACCATCCGTCCAGTTCATTAGCGCGTATCATGATCATCCTGACTATATAAGTGCGTTGGCGCAAAAAATTCAAAACTTCCGGCAGGAACACGCAACCCACGGTCACCTGATGATGTCTTTTCATGGTGTGCCCAAACGCTATTTGCTGCAGGGTGACCCGTACTATTGCCAGTGTCATAAAAGTGCCAGATTGCTGGCAGAAAAGCTCAGCCTTGATGAAAGTCAGTGGTCCCTGGTTTTTCAGTCTCGATTCGGTCGCGAGGAGTGGCTGCAGCCATACTGTATCGAGGAGTTGAAAAAACTGCCGCAAACTGGGGTTAAACGGGTTGACCTTGTGTGCCCCGGTTTTTCGGCGGACTGTCTAGAAACATTGGAGGAAATTGCAATCCAGATGCGCGAGATATTTCTCTCGTCAGGTGGGGAAGAATTTAACTACATACCCTGTTTAAACGACGACAGTGAGCATTTAGAAATGATGGCTACGCTGTTGCGCGAGTGCGGAGTCGCATCAGTAGGGCAAGATCGTATAAAAAGTTTGCCGGAAGACACTTTGTCTAGAGCAAAATCGCGGGGAGCACCATTCTAGCCGGTGCCATTCTATGTTTACCCCGGCAGTAATTTTAGTTTGCTAAGAAGGCCGGTCATTGACCGGCCTTCGCAAGGAAAAAAGTTAATTACATGAACGGCCAGGCTGGACTGTTACTCAGGATAAATATCGTGAGTACCAGGGCCAACCGGTTGATCAGGTCTTTTAGTTTCATCATGAGTCCCCTGAGTGAAATTCCCGAGAACGAATTCTCCGAGACTGAAATCTCTGAATGAAATCTACTTTTTCCCGACTAGCCGGATACCTTTAAGTACCCACAGCGATACTATCAGCGTACTCTTATATTCACAAGCCCTTACGCTTACAATGTAACTATCAGGCGGACCGCGTCTAACTTAGATTGCGCCTGTTTTAGGTTTTTCAGCGATCTTTGCCGCTGCTTGTGCAGCAGTGTCAACTCCTCTTCTCTTACGCTGGCATGCATCGACTGCAGGTGGCGTAAGCGCTGTAATTCCTGTTCAATCTCACTGTCCAGCCGCCTTTGTCCTTTGTCCAGAGCACGGGTGAATACAGCCTTTGCCTCCTGCTCGTTTTGTTCTATTACTGACACTATTTGCTCGCGTTTCATATGGATAATTTTTCTTGCCGTTGTGCTATCAATGTCTTGTGTTTTTTGCATAAGTTTTTGGCTACCAATCAGACTGCGCAGGTCGCGTCCTACTTCATCCCGTAACAGCTGGCACACTGTCTTTCCGACGAATCGTCTTAGCTCGGCAGCATTGGGGGCGATAATTTCCAGCACGTGGGTGGTTTCGACTAGAATGCTTCCACGCGGCAACAAGTCAAAATCTGCGCCGATCACAACTGCCTTGCCGTGGTCGCTGGTGAGCACCAGGTCCATCGCTCCCTGGGTCATAGGATGTTCCCAGGACAGGTATTCGACGTCCTCATGAGCAAGCGCCGTTGCTCGATCGAAAGTAACGGTCATGCCATCACTTCTGAGATAGGGGAAATGAGGCGTATGCATATGTTCACTTGGGCGCACGATATAGGTTTTTTCGTGCCTATCCTCAAATTCTACGCCGTACATGTCGAAGATTTTTTCAAATAAATCAATAACTAAATGCTCTTTTTCCGTCTCCTCTATTGATTCAATGATGCCGCGCGCTGCGTCCTGATCAAACGAGCTGATCTCCAGCAACCGATCCCGCCCCTGCTGCAGAATTTTGCTTTTTTGCTGGTATAAAGAGCGAGTATTTTCGATTAATTTGGCGCAGCCTTCACCGCTCAACAGTGCGCCTAATAGATCCTGCTCTACTTCCTGGTAAACGCTTTGACCAACTGGGCAGGTCTGGACGAAAGCGTTCAAACCTTCGTGATACCAATTGAACATGATCTGCTGAGCACTGCTCTGCAAATAAAGGGTGTGTAATTGTATATCCTCACACTGGCCGATACGATCAAGCCGCCCAATACGCTGCTCCAGCAGATCTGGCAGCAGCGGCAGGTCGAACAGGATCAGGTGATGTGCAAACTGAAAGTTTCTTCCCTCACTTCCGATTTCGGAACATAGTAGCAGCCGTGTACCTTCACGGTCTGCAAAAAAATGAGCGGCTCGATCACGGGCTACAACACTCATGTTCTCATGAAAAACCGCCGCGCGAATTCCGAATCTGGTCCGCAGTGCGCGCTCGAGATCTACTACGGTATTGCTACGCGCGCAAATTAACACGACTTTTTCTGGCTTTAGTCTTTCTAACATTTCAACCAGCCGCTTTACTCTAGGGTCGATAACGGTCCACTCCCCTGGCTGCGCTACCTCAGGGTATAAAGCTTTTTCTACGCCAGAGGAATCAGGTCGATTCCGGTACTCATGAGGAGACGCCAAAGGTTCGGTGTGCAGCACCCGGCGCGGGAAACCTTTTATGTTTGAACGCGTATTTCTAAACAGCACGCGGCTTGGCCCGTGGCGGTCGATCAATTTTTTGATCAGCACCGTATGTTCAGACTTCCCCACTGCAGCCGTGCCTTCCTGTAACAACTGGCTCACCAACGCCAGCGTAGCGGGAGGCAGAGTTGAACCGGAGGACATCATCGCATCGACGACTTTTGATATCTCGCGGTAATCATACTGCTCTTGCAGAAACTCGTTGAAATCAGTGAACCGGTCGGAATCCAGCAAACGCAGGCGTGCGAAGTGACTGGCCTCTCCCAGCTGTTCCGGCGTACCGGTCAATAGCAGCAGTCCGGGCGTGGACCCGGCCAGGTTCTCGACGAATCGATAGGTGGAGCTGGGTGAGTGTGGATGCCATTGAATATGATGAGCTTCGTCTATGATTACAAGATCCCAAGTTGCAGCAAGTGCTTCCTCTTGCCTTTGTGTTGAGTCGAACAGGGAAATAGGCGACAGAATCAGTTGCTCGGTGTTAAACGGATTTGTTTGCGCATCCGTCTCTTGCGCCGCCTGGCAACGATCCTCGTCGAACAGCTTGAAGCGGAGATTGAATCTACGCAGCAGTTCGACCAGCCACTGATGCAGAAGAGATTCCGGTACCATGATCAAGACCCGCTGCACGCGGCCAGTCAGGAGTTGTTTGTGCAGGATCAGGCAGGCTTCTATAGTCTTACCCAGTCCAACCTCATCCGCGAGTAGTGCCCTCGGCGCGAAACGATCGCCAACCTCCTGCGCGATAAATAGCTGGTGAGGAATGAGGCTGATCCTGGCCCCACCTAGACCATAGCTTTTCAGCGCGTGGACCCGATCCAAAGTTGTCCTGCTCGATACCCGCAGGTTGAACCACTTGTTCGTATCGATTTGCCCATGCAACAGGCGGCTCTGTGCATCAGCGATCTGTATAAAGCTGTTTAACTGGGTTTCGAGCAGTTCCGCCGGTTCACCTGTATCGCTTCGATTGCCTTTGTAGATCAGTATGCCATTTTCTTCATCTACCTGATTTATCACAATTTCCCAGTGGTCAACGGATTGAGCGTGCTGGCCAACGTTCAGTCTGACGCGGGACAGAGGGGCATTGTTTATCGCATATGTGCGTCGTTCTTCACTGGCTGGAAAAATTACGGTTACCATACGCCCATCAACGGAGGAAACCAGCCCCATTCCTAAATCACTTTCAGTGTCGCTGATCCAGCGCTGGCCGGGGTTAAACTTCGTTTCTTTGGTCATCTACAACGCTTATGAATAGTTATCATCTTATAGCCGCTAGTCGATATGGCAGAGCTTTAATTAGTAACAGCCTTCGCTCAGCAGAGACGCAAACGGCTCATACGCTGTGAGCAGGTTGAACAAACGCAGTAGACTATGAATATACCAAAGTTAGCTCACTCCGCTGCATCTGTATGGCAGCTGCCTTCCGGCTGAGTGCGGCTACCCAGACGCCGATGAATCATGTGTTAGAGCAACTCGCCGTTGGGGCTACTGCTATCACCAGTACCCGACGTCTGTCGCGCTATCTGCTGGAGCAGTTTGCCGCGCGTATGCTGAATCAGGGTCATACAGCATGGCCAACAGCAAAAACTTTCACCTGGGATCAGTGGCTGATGCGCGAGTGGCAAAAACGAGCCCAATTTGAACCCACTTTGGGTCAAAAAATAGTTTTGGAGGATCAGCAGGAGCTGCAGTTATGGGAGAGCATCATCCGCAAAAACTTAGATCGGCGTGCTGGCGCATCTTTGCTGCACATTTCTGCAACCGCGCGCGTGGTAAAAGACACCTGGCGGCTTATCTACGATTGGCAGATCCCGCTTAGCTGTCTGGCGCAGACCTACATTGAGGATACACAGGCATTTTTTGACTGGGCGGATGAATTCGGCAGGCAGATACGTCGCAATAACTGGGCGTGCGCCTGTCAAATCGGGTCGTTGTTGCAGGAGCAGGTGGAGAACGCAAACTGGATGCCGCGCGGTAAGTTATTGTTGGTTGGATTTGACGAAATTCTGCCTAGTCAGCGCAGTCTGCTGTGTGCATTGCGCGAGGCGGGCTGCGATGTCGAACAGGTCGACCAAACGGCAATCAATGCACAGATTGAAGTGCTGCCTTGTACCGATAGACGAAGTGAATTTGAGTCCGCCGCGCAGTGGGCGAAAGATTTGTTGGCACTTGGAGAAACGGGTCCCATTGGTATCATAGTCGATGACCTACGCCGCTATCGTAACGATGTCGAAGTGATATTTGATCAGGCGATGCACCCTGCCGAATCCCTCACCTACGAGGAGCGCCGCAGGCCTGTTTTTCACATCTCTCTCGGGCAGCCTCTGGCGCAGTATCCGCTTATCGCGGCGGCCGTAACGCTGCTCAGGTTCATGCTCGGGGCAAGGCCTATAAACGAGATTTCCCGCTTATTACATACGCCTTTTCTTGTTGGCGGATGGGCTGAATCATCGCCGCGCTCAATTTTAGACTTGCAGCTGCGGCAGAGAGGATGGGAGCAGTTATCTCTTTCCGCCCTGCTAAATTATATACAACGCCGGCGAACTCCCGTTTTGCAATTGCATGGCTGCCTGCAGCGTGCTGTCCGAGTTGAAGTAGATGAAAAACGCAGTCCTGCGCAATGGGTCGAAACTTTTTTCGAGTGGCTATCCTTGTTCGGTTGGCCGGGTGAGCGCGCACTCAACAGCAGCGAGTACCAAACCGTACAGGCCTGGCGTGAGACGTTAGCGCGCTTTGCGCGTTTAACCGTTGTCATCCCAAAACTGGGTTGTGAACAGGCGATCAATCGCCTGGAGAATTTGACTGAGCAGCGGGTGTTTCAGCAACAAAGCGAGCCAGTGCCGGTGCAGATAATGGGCGTGTTGGAAGCGTCCGGCATGACGTTTTCACATTTATGGATAAGTGGAGCTAGTGACGATAGTTGGCCAGCCCCACCTGAGCTGAATCCATTTCTGCCGTACGAAATTCAGCGTAGATTTGAACTGCCGGGAGCAATCGCGCAGCGCGAACTCGAGCGCGCCGTGCGCATTGCTGAGCGGCTAAAGAGGTCAGCGAAGCATGTTCTGGTCAGTTTTCCTCAGCGACGTGATGACCAACCTCTGCATTTAAGTCCGATCTTTCAACAGCTGCCGGCTACGCCGCAACATATCCGGCCTTTTGATTTAATGACATACATTCAGCGCAGCCGGATCGGTTTGGAGGAGATCGATGACATTTACGGCCCTGCTTACGACGATTCGCCTCTTTCTGGTGGAGTCAGCATTTTCAAAGATCAGGCTGCGTGTCCATTCCGAGCCTTCGCGCGGCACCGCTTATCGGCTTTTGCGCGGCCTGATGTTGAGACCGGACTGACGCCAGCCGAGCGTGGCATACTGGTGCATGCATGCATCGCCGGATTTTGGCGTGAGATAAGAACGTCGGCTGCCCTAGAAGCTTTGTCAGATGGGGAGCTCGAAAGAATATTGCTGCAGCACATCGACCGGACCATAACTCTACTCGTCCGGCGTGACAGGTCGGATTTTTACCAGACGATTTTACATATTGAGCGGAAGCGCCTGCTTGCCCTGCTCGGGGAGTGGTTGCGGGTAGAACGCCAGCGGGAGACATTCGAGGTGTGCGAGATAGAGCGGAAAGTCAATTCAAGTTTCTGCGGAATTGATTTGTCACTGCGTATCGACCGCATTGATCAGCTGGTCGACGGTCAGCGGGTAATCATTGACTATAAAACGGGGCGGGAAATCAGTGTCGAAGACTGGCTCGGCGATCGTCCCGATGATCCCCAACTGCCGCTATATCTGCTGTGCGTATCCGGAGAATTCAATGCTCTGGCCTTTGCCCATCTGCGCAAGGGTGAGAGTAGATTTAAAGGATTGTCGCAGTTCTCCGGCTTCGTCAAAGGCGTTGAACAGCGTGAAGACTGGCATGAACTGCAGAGGAAGTGGCAACGAGTACTTGCTGACATAGCTGACCAGTTTAGGGCCGGTTACGCCCGGGTTGACCCGAAAAACGCCAGGGCATGCCAGCTGTGCGACGTAACGTCCTTTTGCCGTATTTTCGATGTTGCACAAAGGAAGGAGGCCGGTGATGGCTGAACCGGCAGATCACTCGGTGCGGGAGCGTGCGTTAGACGCTAGCGAGTCATTTATCGTACAGGCTCCGGCTGGTTCGGGAAAGACTGAGCTGCTGATACGCCGTTTCTTGTGCCTGCTTGCCATAGTTGCGGAGCCGGAAGAAGTTGTGGCAATTACTTTTACCAAGAAAGCGGCGGCGGAAATGCGTGAGCGCGTCGTGCAGGTGATTACGCAGGCATCCTCACCACAGCCGTCAAGGAAATACGACAGGGCTTTGCACAAAATAGCGCAGCGGGCCTGGGCCAACAACCAGCGTCGAAACTGGCGGATAGAGCGGCACCCGGCACGTCTGCGTATTCAAACCATCGACGCGTTGTGCGCGGCCATTACCAGGCAGATGCCATGGTTGTCGGGATTTGGTGCCCCCTCACAGGTGGTCGAGGATGCAACTGAGCTCTACCGCAGTGCAGCTCTCGACACCGTAAGGCTGGTCGCGAGTGGCAGAGATGATTGGCGTCGCGCGGTAACGGTTTTGCTGCAGCATTTGGACAATCAGCTGTACCGGGCCGTTGACATGTTGACCGAGATGCTGCGCTACCGGGA
>JAHEKE010000017.1 GCA_024638505.1 Gammaproteobacteria bacterium
CCAAGCCTGTCTTGTCCTGTGATGCACGATAGCATCAGCAGTTTCAGTTTGGGGCCGGCCAAGTTTGGTTTCATCGCTACCAGCTTATTCAGGCGTTCTTCAGATTTTTCGTAATCGCCGTTTTCAATATAGAAATTCGATGCGTACTGAAGCGCTCGAGGTGAGAAAGGATGCTCTTTTTCCCAGAACTCCACCGTGGCGGCAGGTGATCCCCAAATCTGAGCATTTTGCCAAGTACCGAACGCTGCTAACGATAAAAAACCAATCATGCTGGCACGCACAAACGTTTTCAGGCGGATATCAACCGTAAAGGCATAATAGCTGACGGCAAACAAAGGTCCAATCATCGGTAGGTAGTTCCGATGTTCAAAATAGAGTTCCAGGGGCAGCACGCCTGACTCGAGCATGTGGCCAACGAAAAACCACCCCAGCCCCAATGAGAGCACCGGAAATTTCCGACGGCACAGAATCATAGTAACGATCAAGCCGGTTAGTGCAGCCAGTGCAAAAACGGTATCAGCGGGGTCCAACAGACCGCGCGAAATCACAAAATCATCATGGAATACTCCTGTACCCCTGCGCATCGGGAGCAGAATAGAAATCAAATAGACCATCAATACTCGCGCCTGCGTGAGCAATCTCTCCGGCAAATCAAAGTCTCTCAGGGCGTAAGTCTCGGCCCATATAGGGAGCATGTATGCGTGCCAACCTATTAGAAAGATCACAGGCAACCAGAAGAACATCAGTTTCCAGCGGATAGATGGTTTAGTCGAGAGAAGGTTTTGCAAAAGTAAAGTCTCAACTACTAATATGTAAAATGGCAGTAATGCACCATTTTCTTTACTGAGAAAGGCCAGGACCGTCCCACCGCCAACGCCGACGGTCATCCAGGTGTAACCCTTAACTTTACTGGTATCCAGTTTTTCTCGACCTTCGATGTAGCAGAGCATTCCCGCCAGGCAGAAAAGAGTCGAGAGCTCCGTCATGCGCTGAACGACATAAAGCGCGGTCGAGACATTGAGCGGATGCAGCAACCATATCGCCCCAGTAAAAATGGCGACCATTTGGCAGGTGTTTTCCTGATGGCCGATTAAGCGCATCAGGCGTAGCGAAAACCAAATGATGAGCAGACCGTTCATAATGTGAAACAGAATGTTCGTGTATTTGAAGCCTGCCGGATGTGAAGGCCATGACGTGTCGTTGATCAAAAAGCTCGCTTTCGATATCCAGCGGCCGGCTGGCAAGCCCGTGGCATCGGAAAACAAATAGCGGACTAGGCCATCAACGTTGGCGAAGCTCTGCACCTGTACCAGACTTCCCAGGTTCACGATGTCGTCCAATATGAAAGCGCCTTGTTGACCGGGTGCATAAAGAGCGTACGTGCCAACAATAACGATCAGCATTGCGAGCGGGGCAAAGAGCTTTGACGTAGCACTTGTATGATAAGTTTTCAAAACTGAAAGACCCTCACCCTATTGCTTGCGCCGTTAACCCCACGGCGAACGGATATTCACAATCTTCACTTGCATAGCTTCGCTGACAACAAATCCAAGGCATTGAAAGATATGCTTGATTTGCAAAAGCGAAAGGCCCCGTACGGGGCCTTTCGTATGGCTAGTGAACTAAATACAACTTTACTTACAAGATCCAGGCAGATACTGCGCTGCCAGCGTGCCGGTCGTACAATCGAAACCTTCCAGCTGTATAGGAAAGTCCGCGACTGTTGCCGTACCGGAGCTGGTTTGGGGTACCAGGGTAATGGTGTCTCCATCAACTACCGGGTCAATCCCGCGCAGCGTCACCGTGATCGCGCCGTCAGCATCGGTGGAAATGGCAGTTACATATTGAGTCTGCGTGGTGCCTTCCCCACAGCCCCAATTATCTACACCGACGGTATCGCCAGCATTCGCGGTCTGATAAACCTCTGACACCGAAGTACGGCATTGACTGAGCGCCAGCACGCCTTCACCGACTTTTGCCTTAATCACGTAATCCTGGTACGCGGGCAGCGCGATGGCGGCCAGAATACCGATGATAGCGACTACGATCATCAGCTCGATAAGCGTGAAACCGCGTTGGGCTTTGCGTTTCATATGTTGAAATCTATGCATTTCTTAAGTCCTCAAAGTCTACGTTTACACAGTTTAAGTTTAGGTCAGTTGTCAGAAGTTTCCCCGGAAATCACGCGGCGAATCCCCTAATGCCTAAGTGCCTTCCCCACAAAAGGAGTCCCCAGACACCCCCACCTATTTCTAGCTTGCAGGATTACCTAACAAACGTTAATGGGAATTAAAGCAGTAATCGTGCCAACTTGTAAGATAGATGACCCAGCGGAGAAATCCAGTGAAATCAATGGCTATAAATGAGGCTTGAACGGTATCTTCTGTCAGATAACTGGATTTAGCACGAAAAAGTGACAAAAATCATCTAAGATTATGACAAAAATTGTCACTTTTGCAGACCGAATTTACTCAGTTTGTAGCGAAAAGCTCTGAAAGTCAGGCCCAGTAACTTGGCAGCTTCCGTCTTGTTATGGCCGGTTTGCTGCAGGGCATCGATAAGCGCTTTGCGCTCTACTCGCTCCAGATATTGATCCAAAGGCTCATCTCCTACGACGAAGTTAATGTGATGGCCACGTGGGCCGTTTTCACCCGGCCGCGGTAAATCAAGATCGTCTTCTCCGATGGTGTCACCTTCGCAAAGGGCAAGCGTGCGTTCAATAATGTTTTCCAGCTCCCTCACGTTTCCGGGAAACAGGTGGTTTTTGAGCTTTTTATGCGCTTCCTCGGTCAGCTGCGGATGCCTGCCGCTCTTATGCGTGAGGCGGCGAAGGAAAAATTCAGTCAATTCAACAACATCATCGGCTCGCTCACGCAGGGGGGGCAGACTCAGCTCGATTACATTAATGCGATAAAACAAATCGCGCCGGAATACATCCTGTTCTACCAGCAAGGCCAGATCTGCCTGGGATGCGCTCAATATGCGCACATTGATAGCGGTTTCCTTCTGTTCTCCCACCGGCCGTACCGCTTTTTCCTGAATGGCGCGGAGCAGCTTCACCTGCATGGTTTTGGGCAGCTCAGCAACCTCATCTAAAAACAGCGTTCCCTCATGCGCAGCCTGAAATAAACCCGGTTTATCCGACACGGCACCGGTGAAGCTTCCCTTTTTATGTCCGAAAAACTCGCTTTCCATCAGCTCCGGTGGAATGGCGCCGCAGTTGACGGCGATAAACGGGTTATCCGCGCGGGCGCTCTTATCGTGAATCAACCTGGCAACCAGTTCCTTTCCCGTACCGGACTCACCCCGGATGTAAACCGGGGCCTGCGATCGGGCCAGTTTGGCTATTTTTCCCCGCACCTGGCGCATTGACGCGGAATTCCCAAGCAGAATGTCGCGGCTCCGACGATTGGAAGGGCTATGCTGCGTTACCTTGAGCGCAGAGGAAACCAGGTCGCGCAAGTCATCCAATTGGACAGGTTTTGAAACGAAATCGAACGCTCCCGCTTTCAGCGCATCCACCGCGGACTCTACGTTGCCGTAGGCGGTAATTACCGCAACGGGCATTTCTGCGTGGGCTTCTTGAATATGACGAACCAAATCAATGCCGTTGCCGTCGGCCAGCCGCATGTCCGTCAAGCACAGGTCGAAGTGCTGTGCCGACAACAGCTCATACGCTTGATTCAGAGATTCAGCTTTTGTGCATTCGAGATCCATGCGCGCCAGGGTCATAGCCAATAGTTCCCGGATATCCGGCTCATCGTCGATCACCAGAACTTTGCCGTGTGGTGCTCTTTTGTGCGCAGCTTCAGACATTTGGTTTTTGATTGAATCTGATTCGAAATCGACTGCCGTCGGCGGTTCCGATGTAATCCAGCTGGGCTTTATTGTCCTGGCAAAGTTCGCGTGCAAGATACAACCCTAGACCGGTACCCGCGCCGTCGGTGGTAAAGAAGGGCTCGAATATCTTGTCTTGTAATTCATCAGGAATCGCCGGGCCGTCATTGCTTATATCCAGAAAGGGGGCGCTCTGGTCGGAAGAATAGCCGCCGGACATGGTCACTCTTGGGGTGCTGCCATTACCGTTTCCGTGGCGGATTGCGTTTTCGCACAGGTTGGTTAATACCTGGTGCAAGTGATCTGGATCCATGTATACCTCCAGTTCAGTCGGGGCCAGCGCTATTTTGTCCGCGGCACATTCATGAGTTTGTAGAAAGGTGGCTCGAAATTTGACCAGCCATTCATCCAGTTTGATCGATACGGGCTCACTCATTTGCGGGCGACCCAACCTCAGTATGGACTTGATAATCAGGTTGATACGCTCGCTTTGCTGGTTGACGATATCCACCAGCCGCCTGTCCGCCGGGTTCAATTCTTTAGATTCATTGATCAACTGCCCAGCGTGACTGATTGCGCCCAGAGGGTTTCGTATCTCATGCGCAACTGCGCTGGTGAGCCTGCCCAAGGCCGCCAGTTTTAACTGGTGCGCATGTTGTTCAGTGTGTGAGAGATCCTCCAGGAAGACCACAACGTTCGAATCAGACTGTTCGCTGATAGCAACAAATCTAAGCGCGATGTTCGGCCCGTGTCTTGCCAGCTGAACAGGGGTAATCTGCTTTCCACTGCGTTGCCACTGCTTGAATTTTTCAAACAACCGCTGATTGGCCTGGCGCAACGTGGTGGCCTGCTGGAATCCCAACAGAGACCGGGCCCGCTCATTACTCAGCTGAATATTGGCCTGGTTGTCTATGACCAATATGCCGGTATCCAGTCGGGCGACTACCAGCTCATTGAGCTTGGAAAGCTTGGCTATGTCGGAGGCATTGCGCAGCGCTGCTGCCTCGGCCTGCTTCAGTCGTTTGGCAATGAAGTTGACAACAAGACTTGTGCTGAAAAGCGCGAAACCGAGGATACCCACCTGGGTATAGCTACCGCCCACCGCGTCATAGGTTAACAAGCTTGTGCTGTGCTCAACCAATGCCAGGATCGAGCCCAGCGCAGCGAAAAACAAGCTGGTGAGTCCCGGCAGCACAACGCCACCGGCCGCAACAGAAACAAGCAGTAAAAGATGTAAGCCGCTGGAGATGCCGCCGCTGGCTGAGCTCAACAGGGTGATCAGTATAACGTCCATGGCAAACTGGAAGCAGGCCTGCATTTTGAATGACGGCCAACCGCGCGTGATGGTGACCAGACTGATTACCGCAATCAGAACCAGGATGACGCTGGTGGCGACAAAAAGACTCGGGGAGCGCTGGCCCAGATTGGCAAACGTTCCCCCGCTCACTCCGACGGTAAAGAACGCAACACCAAGAACTAGGCGATAAAGGTTGAAATAGTAGAGCGATCGCCAGAATGAATGGCTCTCGTCCAGAATTGAGGAATCCTCAGGCTGATTGTCAAAAGGCACTGTTACGGTTGTCGCGTGCACAGTACTTAGGTTAAGCGGTGAATGTGTGTTTGTAAACTATGATCCATGCGGGGTTTGGTGAGCCTACACGGGTGAAGCCGATTGTCTGCGCTTACAGCTCGGTGTGCAGCGGCGCCCAGGCCTGAATCAGGTTTGCGCCGTGTTTTCGAAGTACTCGCGCCAGCTCATTGACTGTTTCACCGCTGGTGATGACATCATCTATGATAGCGACTGATTTGACGTGCAGGGGCCGCCGTAACCCGAAACAGCCCGTTACGTTGCGCCGCCGATATTTGGCCCTTAACGCCGCCTGGGGTTGGGTTCTGCGCTTGCGGTAGGTCAGAGTGCGATCAATAGGAATATCTAGCGCCTGTGAAAGATACCGAGCGATTTCAATCGACTGGTTAAACCCCCGCCAAATCAACCTGCTGAGGTGCAAGGGCACCGGTATGAGCAGCTGTGGCTTCACCTGGGTGAATGGGGCAATCTCGTGCAGGAGCAGGGTGGCCAGCGGGCGGGCCAAGCTCACTCTGCGATGATACTTGAGCTGGTGAACCATGCCGGACAGGGGAGGGGCGTAGCGGAAAGGCGCAAGCGTGGCATCGTATTGAGGGTTGGAGATTTGACAAGACCCGCATGTACCGAGTCCCGAAAAGTTTGCACCGCAGCGCGGGCAGGGTTTAGCAATGCGCTGCAGACCGGGCAGGCAGTTTGCGCAAATCCCCGTCTCCTCCGCTTGTCCGCAGATAGCGCAGCGGATTGGGTAAAGGGCGTCCAGCACAGTTTTTACACAGCGGTCAATCCGTGGCATGCTCCTGGGTTGACCACTACTCGGTCCGGCGATCATGACGAATTCCCTTTCTAATGTTCCAGTTAAGCACGATACAGTAAACGTGACGTGCTGGACAACGTCGAGCGTACTTGCACTGTACCAGCAGCCTTTCATGGATTTGATGCATCGCGCGCAAAAAGTGCATCGCCGGTATTTTGCCCCCAACACGATTCAACTCAGCGCCTTGCTCAGTATCAAAACCGGCGCCTGCCCTGAGGACTGCGCTTACTGTCCACAGAGTGCGCGTTATAAGACCGGTGTAGAGGCCAGCAAATTAATGGATACGGAAACGATTGTCGCGCTGGCGCAAAAGGCGAAAGAGAACGGTGCTTCGCGCTTCTGCATGGGAGCGGCATGGCGAGAGCCTCGGGACAAGGATTTAGAGAAAGTTATTGCAGCCGTTGCAGCGGTAAACGCGCTGGGTATGGAGACGTGCGCAACTCTCGGCATGCTGACCAGGGAGCAAGCAGTGCGGCTGAAAAATGCAGGCCTGGATTACTATAACCACAACTTAGACACAAGCGAAGAATTTTACGATTCAATTATCACCACCCGAACCTACCGCGATCGTTTAAACACTCTGCAGTATGTGCGTGAAACCGGTATGCGCGTCTGCTGCGGCGGCATCATCGGTATGGGTGAGAGTCGACAGGATCGGGCGGCAATGATTGCGACGTTAGCGAGTTTACCCAGTGCCCCGCAAAGCGTCCCTATTAACATGCTGGTTCGCTCTCCCGGTACGCCACTGCAGGACATGGAACCGATAGACTCATTTGAGTTTGTGCGCACCATCGCCGCAGCGCGAATTACCATGCCCCGATCCTACGTCCGGCTCTCGGCGGGACGTAACGACATGAGTGATGAGCTGCAGGTGCTTTGCTTTCTGGCCGGAGCCAATTCGATGTTTTATGGCGAAAAGCTGCTAACAACAGGTAACGCCAGCGTTGAGCATGATAATCATCTGCTGCAAAAGTTGGGCATAGCCGCGCAGCGCAGTCCAGCCTGAGCGGGGTCTGTAGTGAGCAATGCGGTGGACGCCTGTGCGCTATGCGTAGACCACGGCTCAAGGGGGCGGGTCCGGGTAGACGATGCGCTTAAGACTTGCAGTGGGTGAAATAGACAAACTTGGGGTACGTCGCTCTTTCCAGCGCGCGGCTGCACTATACGATCAAGCCGCAGTGATCCAGCAACGCATGGTGGATGAGCTGATCGTTAGACTGGATGTGCTGAACATTGCGCCGCGCTGCATTGTAGATGTTGGCTGTGGTACAGGCTACGCTCAGGCTGGGTTGCGGCAGCGTTTTCCTGATGCCCATATTATTATGCTCGATTTTGCAGCAAACATGCTGCAACAACTTCCAACCGATCAATCGGCTTTGACCTACGCAGTCTGTGGCGATGCGGAAAAGATGCCCATTGCCTCGAATCGCGTTGATATGATCTTCTGCAGCGCCGTTTTACAATACTGCGATTTTGAGATTTTCTTTGCTGAATGCTTAAGGCTGCTTAAGCCGCAGGGCCTTCTGACTTTTGCTACGTTCGGGCCGGATACTCTAAAGGAGCTGCGCGCCGCATGGCAGCAAGTGGACGCAGGCATGCGTGTGCAAACCTTTGCCGACATGCACAACATCGGAGATGCCTTGGTGCAGCTGCAATTTTCCATGCCCGTTTTAGACGTCGACTACGTAACCGTGACCCATAAGCTTTTGCCATCTGCATTCAATGACCTGCGGGCGCTGGGTGCGAGCAATTCAATTACAACTCGCGCGCGAGGTCTGTTGGGGAAAGACCGATATCACCAGCTGCTGCGGGCCTGTGATGGTTATCGCAACGACCAGGGGTTGCTCGAGTCGACCTGTGAGATCGTCTATGGCCACGCCTGGGCGCCAGAGCAGCTGAACATCAATCAAGCCGGGGGTGAAGTTGCAATTCCCTTGAGTCAGCTGCACCGGCGGTAATTTTTCAGTGACCAATTCAATTTTTTTCACCGGCACTGATACTGAGGTTGGCAAAACTGTTGTTAGCATGATCATGGTGCATACGCTTGTAGAGCGGGGCTACAGGGTTGCTGCAATGAAGCCGGTGGCCAGCGGCTGTACGCGCACAATCGATGGATTACGTAACGATGACGCGCTCAAGCTCATTGCGTCAAGTAATATCGATCTGGCGTACGAACAGGTGAATCCGTATGCTTTCGAACCTGCAATTGCTCCGCACCTCGCTGCCAGGGAAGTCGGGACTGAAATCAAGCTTGATCATATTAGACGTTCGTTTCGGGCATTAGCGCGCACAGCCGATTGGATTGTGGTGGAAGGCGTAGGTGGTTGGCTGGTGCCGTTGGGTAAGCACTTCAGCGTGGCCGATCTCGCCGCTAAACTGGGAGGGTACGTAATCCTGGTTGTCGCAATAAGGCTTGGCTGCATCAATCATGCTCTGCTCTCTATAGAGTCCATGCAAAAAAGCGGCGTGCACCTCATCGCCTGGATCGCAAACATGTGTCACGCACAGTCCGATCGCGCAGAGGAGAATATCGCCACATTGGAAGATCTGATTCCCGTGCCGCGGATGGCGACGGTGCCGTTCCTGCCTGCCCCCGGCCGAGCCAATAAAATCTGTTTCAATCTGGATTTGCTGAATTTATGATGTACAGGCGGGGAGGGCCGTTGGTAAGGATGGCTTCTGCTTGAAGGCACACCCTGCCTATGCTACTTTGCGCGCCAACGCAGTGGACTGAATGATGTTGTGGCTTTAGTAATCCGGCTCGAAAACGCGGATCCCGAACAACGGGCATTCCGGGCGGAAGTAAAACCCAATCGCTCTATGAGCACCCGAAATCTGGCTGTAACCGTCATCTGCCTGACGGTAGTCTGCCTGACTATAGCGCTCAGTTTTTTCAGCATGGGATTGTGGCTGGTTCTGCCTTTCGCGGGTTTGGAAATTTTCGTGGTCGGGGTGGCAGTAGGGTATACAATACGCCGTGCGGAAGACGGTGAAACCATTGTCATTGATGGTAACCAGGTTGAGGTGACGCAGCGCAGGGGGCGCAAAACTCATGCAAAAAAGTTTCAGAGATACTGGACGCAAATTCGTCTGCAACCGGGGGCAACAACGCTGCAGCCAAGTCGCCTCGTTATTGGATCACACGGAAATTTTATTGAAATAGGTCGGGACCTGACCCATAAAGACAAACAAGAGTTGGCTTCAAGTTTGCGTCAGGTTCTGCGTGATGCGACCTGAAGTTTAAACCAAAACAGTATTTGGAGTGACGCATGTTGCGATCTAGCAAACCGTTCGCTGTGTTGGCCATGTTTAGTATGCTGCTCACAGCAACAACAGCGGTTAAAGCGGAGTGGGGACTGAATCTACCAACTCCGGTTACGCCGATCGGCGAGGAGATCTTGAATCTGCATAATCTGATCATGTTGATCTGTGCAGTGATCTTTGTTGGTGTGTTTAGCGTAATGTTCTATTCGCTGTATGCGCATCGAAAAAGTAAAGGACACGAGGCGTCACAGTTTTCGCACAGCACCAAGGCCGAAATTATCTGGTCGGTCATACCTGCTCTGATATTAGTGGGCATGGCCATTCCCTCCACGGCAACGTTAATACACATGGAGGATACGACCGAAGCCGATCTGACGGTGAAGATCACGGGTTATCAGTGGAAGTGGCGCTATGATTATCTGGACAGCGGATTTCATTTCTACAGCAATCTGTCCACCGACCGTGCGCAAATACTCAATGAGGCAGAAAAAGGGCCAAATTATCTATTGGAAGTGGACAGAGAACTCGTGCTACCGGTAGGTAAAAAGGTAAGGTTCCTGGTTACCGCCAACGACGTTATCCATGCCTGGTGGGTGCCCAAACTGGCGGTTAAAAAGGACGCTATACCGGGCTTTATAAATGAAATCTGGACCAGAATCGATGAGCCGGGGACGTATAGAGGTCAGTGCGCCGAGTTATGCGGTAAAGATCATGGCTTCATGCCGATCGTCGTCAGAGCTGTTCCGCCGGAGGAATACGACGCCTGGGTAGCGGAGAAACAGGCTGCCATGGAACAGGCCGCTGCCGACGGTGCCCGTGCATGGGGCAGAAACGAGCTGATAGCCAAGGGCAAAGAGGTGCACAGCACTTGTGCTGTTTGTCACGGAGCGGATGGTAAAGGCATACCAAACGTTTTCCCACCCATCGCCGGCAGTGATGTTGCGCAGGGTCCGGTGGAGCAACACCTGGAGGTCGTGATGAACGGCCGACAAGGCACACCTATGCAGGCCTTCAAGCATCAGCTTAACGACGTTGAGCTTGCAGCGGTGATTACCTACCAGAGAAATTCCTTTGGCAACGCCACCGGTGATCTCATACAACCCGCCGACGTCAGC
Source organism: Gammaproteobacteria bacterium (assembly GCA_024638505.1). Lineage (GTDB taxonomy): Bacteria > Pseudomonadota > Gammaproteobacteria > Arenicellales > JAANXG01 > JAHEKE01. Next base: position 10,619 of record JAHEKE010000017.1, read on the forward strand.
GTATTGCGTTAAGTTTTAGATTGGAGAAGTCGTAATGGCAACAGCAGAAACAGCTCACCACGAACACCATGACCATCACCCAACTGGGTTGATGCGATGGGTCACAACCACTAACCATAAAGATATAGGGACGCTCTATTTACTTTTTTCGCTGCTGATGTTCATGGTCGGTGGGGCCATGGCTATGGTCATTCGTGCTGAATTGTTTCAGCCGGGATTGCAAATCGTCGACCCCCACTTCTTTAACCAAATGACAACCATGCATGCTTTGGTGATGATCTTCGGCGCCATCATGCCGGGCTTTGTCGGGTTTGCTAACTGGATGCTGCCATTAATGATCGGGGCGCCTGATATGGCCCTGCCCCGTTTAAACAACTGGAGCTTCTGGATCTTGCCGTTCGGATTCGCCATGTTACTGGGCAGCTTGTTTACCGCGGGAGGCGGACCCGCTGGCGGCTGGACGCTCTATGCGCCGCTATCGATTCAAGGCGGGATGAGTGTGGATATGACGATATTCGCCGTACATATGTTGGGCGTATCGTCGGTACTCGGAGCGATCAATGTGATCGTGACCATATTCAACATGCGAGCGCCTGGCATGGACCTGCTGAAAATGCCGCTTTTCGTCTGGACCTGGCTGATTACAGCCTTCCTCCTGATTGCGGTAATGCCGGTTTTGGCCGGAGCGGTAACCATGTTGTTAACGGATCGTCATTTCGGAACCGCATTCTTCGATCCAGCTGGTGGTGGTGATCCAGTCTTGTTTCAGCACATTTTTTGGTTTTTCGGTCATCCCGAAGTCTATATTCTGATTCTGCCTGCATTCGGTATTTTGTCTGAAATCATACCGACGTTTGCGCGCAAACCTTTGTTCGGGTATGTCTCGATGGTGCTGGCAGTGGCGGGCATTGCATTTCTCTCATTTATTGTGTGGGCGCACCACATGTTTACCGTTGGCATGCCCTTAGTAGGTGAACTGTTCTTCATGTATTCCACCATGCTGATAGCCATTCCCACCGGGGTAAAGATTTTCAACTGGGTGGCTACTATGTGGCGGGGTTCCCTGACTTTCGAGACCCCCATGCTGTTTGCCGTGTCGGTGGTTTTTCTTTTTACCATAGGCGGCTTGTCGGGATTGATGCTGGCCATTACTCCAGCTGACTTTCAGTATCATGACACCTATTTCGTTGTAGCCCATTTTCACTATGTCCTCTTTTCCGGCGCGATCATGGCTATGATGGGTGGTGCTTACTACTGGCTGCCGAAATGGACCGGTCATATGTACGATGAGAGACTGGGCAAGTGGCATTTCTGGACAACCGCGATTTTCTTTAATATCACCTTCTTCCCGCAGCACTTTCTCGGCCTGGCAGGAATGCCGCGGCGTATTCCCGATTATGCTCTGCAGTTTACCGAGTTCAACGTAATTTCCTCTATTGGTGCGTTTGGGCTGGGTATCTCCCAAATCTTGTTTGTTTACGTCGTATATAAGTGTATTCAAGGCGGTGAACGGGCGACACAGGAGGTGTGGGACAACCCCAGAGGCTTGGAGTGGACGCTGCCTTCACCACCGCCTTACCACACGTTCGAAACACCGCCTGTTATCAAGTAGGCAGATTGTGAGCCATCAGTCCAAGCAGAATCGAGCCAAAGCGAACGCGCGGCTGGCCATTAGCTTGGGTATGTTGGCATTGGCGTTTTATTTGATATCGCTTCTGCTCGAGTGGGCGTAACGAGTGACAATACCCTCTAACAAATCGAATACGAGGATAATACTGCAGCTGGTGGCTCTGACCGTCTTCATGTTCGGTTTCGGCTACGCTCTGGTGCCGCTATACGATACCTTCTGTCTTGCTTTCGGATTGAATGGGAAGACCGGCGTCACTGACAATCAGTCGGCGGTGGCCAGAGGCATAGATAACACGCGTTGGGTAACTGTTCAGTTCACCAGCCATACCGCCAGCGGCCTGCCTTGGGAATTTACACCTGGTCAGCACTCAGTAAAGGTGCGGCCGGGGCAGCTGGCGGATGCGGTCTACACCGCGCAGAACAGAGCGCAGCGCCCGGTAGTAGGCAGGGCAACATACAGCGTAGCGCCGGCCGCCGCTGCCGTGCATTTTAAGAAAACTGAATGCTTTTGCTTTACCAACCAGGTGCTCAACCCCGGTGAACTTAAGGAGATGCCGGTCAGGTTCGTTGTTGACAAAGACCTGCCGGCCGATATTCATACCATTACGTTGTCTTACTCGTTTTTTAATGCAGAGAAATATCTATCTGCAAAGGATAAAGCTCAACTCGGCGTCGTAAAGGCCGACGCTGACGGTAAGAGCTAGCAAGGCTGCAAGTGAGTTCAACATACGCGCAGATAAGAGGATAAGGTTATGAGTCATTCACCAGGCAGTTATTATCTGCCCGATCCGAGCAAGTGGCCCATCACGGGTTCGATAGGGCTGTTCAGCCTGTTACTCGGATTCATGCTGCTGCTCAACGAAGGGAGCGCAGGCCCCTGGTTAATGATCTTCGGTGCGGCCGTCCTTATCTTTATGATGGCGGGCTGGTTCGGCACCGTCGCCCGTGAAAGCGAAGGCGGAATGTACAATACCCATGTCGGCCTGTCTTTTCGCATGAGCATGATGTGGTTCATATTTTCCGAAGTAATGTTTTTCGCCGGGTTTTTTGGCGCTTTGTTTTATACGCGCCAGCTAGCGGTGCCCTGGCTGGCTGAGACCGATCTGTTGTGGCCGGGATTTGCGGGCGGCTGGCCCACCGCGGGACCTGCCGGGCCTGTCGCCATCGGCCCCGATATCCCCGCCGGGGAAGGAGAATTTTCGACTATAGGGCCCTGGGGTCTTCCTTTCTGGAACACGGTGATCCTGCTTTCATCCAGCGTAACCGTTACCATTGCACATCATGCGCTAAAAGAAAACGAGCGCGGCAAGTTGATTTTCTGGCTCGCTGTTACGGTGATTCTTGGATTTTTATTCCTGTTCTTCCAGGCTGCCGAATACTATCACGCCTACACTGAACTGGGCTTAACCCTCGGCACTGGGGTGTATGGCTCAACTTTTTTCATGCTAACCGGTTTTCACGGCGCCCACGTTACCATCGGCGCGATCATATTGTTGGTGATTCTAATCCGCATCATTGCCGGCCATTTCACCCCTGAGAATCATTTTGCCTTTGAAGCCGGCGCGTGGTACTGGCACTTTGTGGATACGGTTTGGGTAGGTTTATTTATATTCGTTTACGTTCTTTAAAACAAAAATAATAACGCTATTGGAGCGCCGCTCGTTAGAGCGGTGCTCCATTTTTAATCAATTTGCTGTTGTGATGGTTGTTTGCTGCTAGTTTGCTCTTGCTGCTGTTGCTTTGCCCAATCCGGTTTAACCGAAAGACTCGGGGATATGGCTCCGGTGTAGACTCCCACTGCGAGGATCACGAACAGAACAACCCAGATAGAAATCCTGGCGGTCAGCGCATGCAGCGTGCGCCGGCTCTTGTTTCCATCTTTGGCTAGAAAGAACAAACCGGAAAACAGACTGACCAGCATGGCTATTAAAAAGAGTATGATAATAACCTTGAATAACATCGCGTCGTCCCCATTGCTTGACTCGACATGGTATCAGAAAGCTGCCTTAAAAGTGGCCGCAGTTAAGGTCAAGACAAGCTGGCTCAAATTTTTGTTGACAGTTACTCTGTCGCTCGTATTTATCTCACTCGGTATTTGGCAGCTGAATCGCGCTCAGGAAAAAATCAGGATTCGTGACCATTATTTAGCGCAAGAACAGCTTCCGGTCATCACCGTAAGCGCAGAGGCGCTTGGTCAGAACATGGCGTTCAGGCGCGCTGTCGCCACGGGTCGCTATATTGAGGAGCTGCAGATTCTGCTGGACAACAAAGTGCACCAGGGCCGAGCTGGTTACCATGTTTTAACGCCGCTTGTGTTATCGGGTTCCGGCACGGTGCTGTTGATCAACAGGGGATGGCTGCCCTGGGGGCCGGATCGGCGGCTGCTTCCCCGGGTTGATACGCCAAATCAGGAAATTACCGTGCAGGGCCGTTTGTTTAAGCCTGCGCAACACGCGATAAGTTTTGAAAACACCTCTTCAAACGAAGCGTTTCAAACGGTATGGCAAAATCTCGACCTGGAAAGGTTTGAGAGTGTGGCGGGTTATCCCGTGCATAAACTGGTCATGCAGCTTGATGCCAACGCGGATCAAGACAAATCACTGGTTCGTGATTGGCCGGGCTACGAAGACCGTTGGATCCAGCGACACCATGGCTACGCAGCACAGTGGTTCGGGCTGGCGCTTGTTCTGCTGCTTATTTTGTTGGTTACCAGCGTTAAAAGAAAGTCGTGATCTTATGCCGCATCCGGGAAAAAACGTTCAGACGAATAAAAAGCTGCAGCTGGCACTTTTGATGCTGTTGTTTTTATTACCGCCGCTCGCCGCCTACGTGTTGTTTTATGCAGATTTGCATCCTACCGGTGGAGGTAATTACGGAGACCTGATCACCCCGGCCAAACCACTGCAGAACGCGACGCTGAAAACCCTGGACGGTCGCACGTTTCAGCTAAGCGAACTAAAAAAGAAATGGGCGCTACTCTTTCTTGGTGGTCGGGACTGTGATGAGCATTGTGAGCAAAACCTGTATACAATCAATCAGGTTCGTTTAGCCCAAGGCAAGAATATTGGCCGGGTCAACAGCGTGTTCATTGTGCCGGATAACGTATCTAGAGCCGACATAGGCAATGTTGCGCAGACATACCCAAACATTTTGATCTTCCTGGCTGAAGCGGAGACGTTTGCGGTACTACTGGAACAGCTGGGTGAGTACAGTGATGCGACTTTACCAGAACGGGGATATGTCTATATCGTCGATCCTCTGGGTAATCTCATGATGAGTTATCAAACGGGAGCGGATCCCAGTGGCATGAGGAAGGATTTGAAGAGGCTGCTCAAGCTGTCTCAAATAGGATAGAGTCGGGGATTAAACTGGATGAAAACACAGAATAACAATGTATCTTTGACCGCACTGCCTATCCGGCTAAATCAATACTACGATTTAACCAAGCCCAGGGTGGTGTCTCTGATTATTTTTACAGCGGTGGTGGGCATGTTTCTGTCGACACCTGGCCTGGTGCCTTTGCATACTTTGGCGCTGGGTACATTAGGCATTGGTTTGGCGGCGGCGGCGGGCGCAGTCGTTAATCAGATTCTTGATCAGCGATACGATCACATCATGGCACGTACCAGGGCGCGTCCATTGCCAACTGGTCAGGTGGACACGCCGCACGCGCTGGCGTTTGCCCTTGCCCTGGGCGCCTTGTCTATGATTATTCTGATGCAAGGAGTAAACAGTCTTACCGCCATCCTCACTTTCATATCCTTAATCGGTTATGCTGTGGTGTATACCGTATTTCTCAAGCACTGGACACCGCAGAACATCGTTATAGGTGGGGCTGCCGGTGCCGCTCCACCGGTGCTTGGCTGGGCCGCGGTAAACGGTTCAATTAACGGTGATGCGTTGCTTTTGTTTCTTATCATTTTTTGCTGGACGCCACCTCATTTTTGGGCGCTTGCATTGTATCGTAAACAAGACTACGCAAATGCCGGGATCCCAATGTTACCCGTAACTCACGGTGATAAATTTACACGACTTCATATCGTGCTATACACCGTGCTCTTGGCAGCGGTCAGCGTCATGCCATTTGCCACCAAGATGTCCGGATGGATCTATCTGCTGGGGGCTATCCTGCTGAATGGGCGCTTTGTGTTCTATGCCCTGTGCCTATATCGCACCTATTCGGACGCATTGGCAAGAAAAATGTTCGGTTTTTCGATTCAATATCTGGCGATGTTGTTTGCCCTCATGCTGATTGATCACTATCGAATCTATTATCAAGTCTGGCTGGGCGTTGATTAACATGCAGCACGCAAAGTTTTCTGTTGGCGAACTTATTCACCATAAGCTGTTTGATTATAGAGGGGTGATAATTGACGTGGACCCAGAGTTTCAAGGAACTGAGGAATGGTATAAGCAGGTAGCCCGCTCGCAGCCTCCCAAGGACCAGCCCTGGTACCATGTGCTGGTGCACGACGCTACGCATAATACCTACGTGGCTGAGCGAAACCTGGAGCCGGATACATCGGTAGAGCCCATTAATCACCCCTATGTCGAACTGATCTTTGACCACTTCAAAGAGGGGGTATACGTTAAGAAATTCAAGGCTAACTGAGCTGCGGCGCGACGCCTGGTCGAGGCGGGGCGTACGCGGCTCATACGCATTGGGCTGGAGGAAATTTCGGGCTATAATAATACTAAGTTACGCAACCGTTTGCTCAACAGGGTTAAGGGTCGATGTACTAGGAGGATGGTTTGAAATACGTTTACCTGTCATCGCTTTTATTATCGTTTGCCACCATGTCAATGGCAGGCGAACCAGTGCAGATAGCCCAGTATCAGGCGGATGTTGACGACGTGGTCTGGCGTGTAGGTACTGAGGCAGACAATACCCGATTCGGTGACGGAGTGACCAAACCCTGGGGGTTAAGTCAGCAACGGGCGAGCACATCGATGGAAGCAGCGGGTCAGCTTGGACGCTATCGCCTCTCTAGTATTCTCGATATTTACCAGCATCACGGATTTAGCGGCGCTGAAACTTATGATGTGGGCACTGGTTTTACCGCGGGTCCCGGTTTGTCTCTTACTCCAAACTCTATAACTCAGCTATTCGTGAGCCTGTCTCAAGAGCAAGTTCGAGACGATATCGACGCGGCTCGTTGGGGTGGTGATTCGGCTACGCAACGAACAGGTTTAAGACAAACTTGGTTTCTGGCGAGGCGCAGAGCACAGATAACGCTGGATTACGGCTTTGAGCGGGGTGATACAGAAGACATTTACGACGACCGGCGCAGCCATAGTATTGTTCTTAGCAGCAGGTTTCCTCTGTTCTGGGGCCTGAGCGCCCGCATTAATGCAGATTATGCGCATAATTCATACTTGGAATACTTGGGCATAAATGATGTGAATAGCGACAAACAGCTGTTCCAGGCTTCAATCAACCGCTCTTTTACGGAACGATTGTACGGTGAGTTTCAGTTCTCCTATCTCAATGAGAAGTTTGACGATTCTGAACTTTCCTATCGACGCTACAGTTGGGGTTTAAATCTAAGGTACCAATATTAATAGCTACTCGGTAGCTGTTGCCGCGATTATTTTCACGGTGCCGGATTAGGATGCTGTTTGTGAATGGATTCGATTGCCTTTACCACCTCTTCCGGTAATCTGAGTTTTTCGCTCTCTATATTTTTTTTTAATTGCGTAACGGTTGTACAGCCGATGATGGTGCTGGTTACGAACGGACGTTGATTAATATAAGCCAAAGCCATTTGCCCGGCATCCAATTCATATTTCTGCGCAATCTGCGCATACTTTTTCGTCGCTCTTGCTGGAATTGGATTAGTATAGCGAGTGAAGCGTTTAAATTTTGGCAGGTTCAGTCTGGCACTTTTGTCTTGCACATTAGTCAGATATTTTCCTGTCAGCACGCCAAAACCCAATGGCGAGTAAGCGAGCAGACCGACCGCGTCCCGCATTGCCATCTCTGCCAGGCCTACCTCAAATGATCTGTTTAACAAATTGTATGGATTCTGTATCGATACGATCCGATTGTGTGTCGTGGCTTGAGCTAAGTATTTTTTAACCCCCCACGGCGTCTCGTTGGAAACGCCGACGGCCCTTATTTTTCCCTCTTCGACGAGCTCGCTGAGCGCAAACAGGGTGTCCTCTATGGCAGTCAAGCCTGTTTCAGCATGGTGCTCATAGCCCAGCTGGCCAAAGTAGTTTGTTTTTCTCTCAGGCCAATGAGTTTGGTATAGATCTATGTATTCGGTTTGCAGGCGACGCAGACTATCCTCGACGGCGGCCCGAATGTTTGCGCGATCCAGCCGTGTATTTGCGTTTCTGATGTACGGCATCCAGTCGCTGCAGGGCCCTACTACCTTGGTAGCGATAACCAGCTCCTCTCGGCAACCGGTTTTTCTGAGCCAGTTGCCGATAATCCGTTCAGATTCGCCGTAGGTTTCCTGGCGGGACGGGACGGAGTACATTTCTGCCGTGTCGATGAAGTTGACCCCCATTTCCCGCGCCATGGCCAGCTGAGTATGGGCCTCTGACTCTGAATTCTGCTCACCCCAGGTCATCGACCCAAGGCAGATTCTACTGACGCTGATATCAGTATGGCCAAGGTTAGAGTAGTTCATCGCTGTGCCTCAAGTGTGGTAACGCTTTTGTTCAGATCCCCGCCGTATGGCCACCGTCGATGGTAAGAACAGATCCGGTGACGTAGCGCGAAGCGTGTGAACATAAATACAGAATCGCACCATCGAGATCCTCCGCTTGACCGAACTCGCGCATAGGGATGGCCTTTTTTATGTTATCGCCCGCGCTGCTGCGCAGAAAGCCCCGGTTCATATCGGTTTCTATGTAGCCGGGAGCCACAGCATTTACCCGAACATTAAGTGGGGCAAACTCAATGGCCAATGACCGGGTCAGGTTGGTTAAGCCAGCTTTGCTTGCACAGTAGGAAGCAAGCTGTTTTGCGCCTTTAGCGCCAAGAATCGAAGAGATGTTGACAATACTGGCGCTGGCACCGTCTCGTTTTTGTCTGACGAATTCCCTGCTCATCAGCCAGGCGCCTTTTAAGTTCGTGTCTATAACTGAATCCCAATCAGCTTCGCTTTGCTCGATAGTCGGTTTGGCAATGGCGATGCCCGCGTTATTGATCAGTATGTCCGCATAAATATTCATCTTTTTGCAATAAGCAAAGCACGCGGTGACGCTCGAGTTGGACGTTACGTCCAGTTGGATAACCTCCACCTTGGCCCCTGAGCGTTCAAGCCGCAAGCCTAGTTCCTGCAGACGGTGTAAACGCCGTGCACCCACAATTACTCTCGCGCCGGCCAGCGCCAGCACTTCGGCGAACCGCCAACCCAGACCGCTGGCTGCGCCGGTAACTATTGCGCAGCTAGCAGAAACATCGAAAAGCTTACTCATTTTGATTCATCGATATCTCAACGCGTCGATTGCGTATTTTCTTTAAATGGCGACTCCCCGCCGCAACGTTGGAGTTAAAATCAAAGGCTTCACCCATACTTTTAGCTTTACCTTGCAGTCCTGTACTATATTGAACGCCCCATTGTAGTGGACGGAGGTTCGGGGAGTCATTCTTTTGAAGACCGGCTTTTGTATTGGCAAAATATTTATCACTAAGATCCTGGCGTGCGCATGACGCAACACCTGCGAGAGAGGATTGTGGACACGGCTCTTGATCTGGCCGAGAGCAGTTCGTGGGAGAATGTGCGGCTGCACCATATAGCTGACAAACTGCAAGCGTCTCTAGAGCAGATCCGGTGCGAGTTCAATGAAAAAGAACAAATTGTGGACGCCTGGTTCGATCGTGCCGATCAGGCTATGCTCTGCGTTGCATCCAACTTTGGGCAAGAATCTGATCCTGGGCGGCGCATTGAAGCGGCAATGTTGGCCTGGCTAGGTGAGCTGGGCAAACATCAAAAGCCGACTCGACAAATGGTGTTCAATAAGTTTGAGTTTGGCCACATTCATTATCAGGTCGACGGCGTGATGCGGATTAGTCGTACGGTACAGTGGCTGCGCGAGACAGCCGGATTGGAAGATACGCTGCCGTGGCGTGCTTTTTCAGAGGCCGGGCTTACTTTGGTTTTTCTGGCTACGTTTTTTTACTGGATGTTCGATGTATCGCCGGGTTATGAGGCGACGAGACGGTTTTTACACAAAAGGCTGAAATCGGCGCATCATTTGGCGGAGATCCTGCGACCGACGCGGCCCAGTGGATAAGCTTTAGGGCCGCGCGACTGCATCATGGGTGCCTTCATCTGGTTTTGATGCGGCATTCGTATCTGACAGCGAATCGATAAAATCGTATACCGCCATCCACAATCGCTTACCTCCTTTTACAAACAGGTCATGGTGCCCCACCGAGGGTAAGTCGAGACGAATCAGCCGACTGCGCACCGCTCTTTCCAGCGTCTCGCTCATGTGAAACGGGACGATGGAATCGCGCTCGCCGTGCACCATGAGGATGGGGCAGGTTACTTTTCTTATTCGTTCCAGGTTATCAAATTGAAACGGCATGGCCTCTTCCATAAACACTTGATCCTTGGGAATTACGTGACTGACAATTTCAACCATGTCGGTCGGGGGTGAAAACAGCATTAATCCCTTAACATCACGGTGCTGGGTCAAATGTATGGCAACGGCGCTGCCGACTGACCAGCCGGAAGCGATCACCTGCAGTTGCGGATGAGTTTCGCGCAGCCAGTCATAAATGAGTTCGGCGTCGGAATAAAATGAATTCTCCTGCGGTCGTCCACGACTTGCACCATAGCCCCGGTAGTCGAACATGAGAACTGACACACCCTTTCTTCTGAGATTTTCTACTATATACTCTGATAGACGAAGGTTTTCATTGTTGCCATAAAAATGGATGACGCAGTTGTTGTTGTTTGCATCGCCCTGCGCAAAAATTCCGGCAATCCAATCTCCTTCATCGTCCTTAGCAGTCATCCAAACAACATCAGATTCAGGCATCTGCGGCGGTTCCCGGTAATTAAACCTGGCGCCGGGAAACGCATGCTGTTCGATTCTGCTAAGACTGGAAAAGTTTTTCATTCAGTACGTACTTTCTCAACCCAGGACCCCCAGTCGTTAATGTGCATGGAATTCATGTCTTGTTCAAGCCCCGCAAGTATCTTGCTGATTACACTGGGGCCGTTATATATGAAACTCGTGTATAGCTGCACGACCTGAGCGCCGGCTTTTATTTTTTCCCTGACGTCTATTGCGGATTCTATTCCGCCAACGCCGATAATAGGAATCTGCCCACCGAGGCTCTGCCACAGCTGGTGGATGATTTGCGTGGACTTGGATTGCAGGGGCCTGCCGCTTAACCCACCGTTTTGCGTATAAAGACCGATAGCGTTTTTCGGTCTGGACACCGTAGTGTTCGTTGCAATAATCCCATCCAGCTTGTACTGCAATGCTGCCGCGGCGATGGTTTCTATCTCTGCGCTATCGAGGTCAGGTGATATTTTAAGAATCAGGGGAACCTGCCTCGCATGATCCGCGGCAAGCTCACCGCGCCTGGCAGCCAGCGCATCAAGAAGTTGCCCAAGATGCGCAATGTTCTGCAATTCACGCAGTCCTTCGGTGTTGGGTGAAGAAATGTTAATGGCGACATAGTCGCCCAATTCGTAAACAGCATCCAGCGCGGCTAAATAATCTGCAATAGCTTGCTGTGGCGATGTTTGCGCGTTCTTACCGATGTTTATTCCGATTATCGAGTTTGTGTAGGAACGCAACTTTTTCACGTTGTCTACGAATGGACCTAATCCGACGCTGTTAAAACCCATGCGATTAATTAAAGCTGCATCAGCTGTGATCCTAAACAGCCGTTTCTTGGGGTTACCGGATTGGGCTTTTGGCGTGACCGTTCCAAGTTCGGTCCAGCCAAACCCAAGCGCGGCCAAGGCTGGAAAAGCTTTGCCGTTTTTATCAAAGCCCGCAGCCAGGCCCAACGGATTCGGCAGATGGAGTCCCGCAACTTGGCATGGAATTGAAGGATGTTGTTTTATGCCGTATCTACTCAATATTCTAAGCGCCGATTTGGATCGAGAGAGTATGGCCAGTAATGCAATGATGAGATCATGGCTTCGTTCCGCTTCCAGGCGAAACAGTAAAGATCGCATTAATCTATACACTTTTAAAAAGTTTCATCTGGATGCAGATAGCGCCACTGGCCTGGCGCTAGCGTACCGAGTTTAATTTTGCCGATTCGAACGCGCTTCAGTCCTACGACAGGTAGTCCAACTAGTTCGCACATTCTTCTGATTTGACGTTTTCGCCCTTCAATCAGGGTCATTTTAAGTAAATTGGTCTTCAGCCTCTTCAGCATCACCGGTTTGAGTTCGCGCCCATCCAGCTGCAAGCCATGCTGCAGCTGATGCAGAGCTGTTTCGCTTACCTTGCCCTCGACTCGGACCAGATATTCCTTTTCGATTTCAGCATCAGGAGCGATCAACTGCCGGGCGATGCGGCCGTCCTGGGTAAGCACCAGCAGGCCGTGTGAATCAATATCAAGACGTCCCGCTGGCGCCAGGTGGTAAGCGTGACTTCGTCTGTAGCGAAAGCCGCTGCGATCCGCGCGGCTGAGGTTTGATTTGGTGATCAATGAGCTTGCAGTTGGATAGCGTCCTTCGGGTTGTCCAGAGACGTATCCCACCGGTTTGTTTAACAGAGCCGTAATCAGTTCTTGCTGTTGCCGTAGCGCCTTCTTTTCTATGTCAATGCTGCTGGCAGGATCTACTTTTGTCCCCAATACAGAGACCGTTCTCCCGTCAACCCTCACCAGACCCTGCTCTATCCAGGTGTCTGCCTCACGACGAGAACAGAGCCCGCGCTGCGCCATAAGACGTGACAAACGGATTTTTTGTAGCGTAGCCAAATTGAATTAACTTAAGCCAGGAGTGAACAATTCTGCTATTTGTTCGCTTTTGTTCCAGCAGTCGGTGAATTTCTGCTGCAATATTTTACTCTGCCCCGGTGCGTACGATGCAGCTCTGGCTGGATACTTATTGCTCGCCGTCTGCTGCACAAAACAAACTTGATCGGCAACAATAAAAAATTCGATGTCAACTGACTGCTGGTCCAACATTTTATGTACTTTTACATAGGAGCTGTAAGAGCGAGCCAGATGGATAATACGCGATTGAGAGTTCTTAAAGTGAAACGTATCATCCACGATGAAACGGATCTGGTTGCGCAAGTTGCGCGTAATCAAAGCGGTAACAGCTTGCGTCAGCTTTTCGGAGGTGAAGAACTTGTGCTCCAGTCGTACCGCGCGAACGTCTATGCGATGTTCGGCCTGACTAAATATATCGCTGATTACGTGCTCGACCTGCGCTGCCGACGTCAGCAGTAAAGCTGGTGACGGCTGTCCCAACACAAAATTTTGCTCGAGGCCACCAGGCACAGTCGATCAGCCTTTCAGTTCGAGTCCTTGGCTTGTTCTGCCGCATTGCCGATATATTTGGCTGGCGTTAATTCCAGCAAAGATGATTTCGCATGGTCCGGGATATTGAGCTGGACAATAAATTTATGCAGCCTAGCGCAATCTATTTCCTCAGTGTCCCGGGTAAGAGCCTTAAGTTTCTCGTAGGGTTCTGCTACACCGTAGCGTCGCATTACCGTTTGAATCGCCTCTGCCAGGATCGACCAGTTTTCATTCAGGTCTTGCAGTAATCTGGGGGTATTGACTCCCAGCTTGTTCACTCCCTTTAATGTAGATTGGTATGCGAGCAGACTGTAACCTAGAGCTACACCGATGTTACGCAATACGGTAGAGTCGGACAGATCTCTCTGCCATCGACTTACGGGTAGTTTATTCGCCATGTGTTGCAACAGAGCATTGGCTAAACCGATGTTTCCCTCCGAATTCTCGAAATCAATGGGGTTCACCTTGTGCGGCATGGTAGAAGATCCGACTTCCTCCTTTACTGCTTTCTGCCTAAAGTAACCTAGAGCAATATAACCCCATATGTCCCGGTTGAAATCAATTACTACCGTGTTAAACCGCATGATTGCGTGAAATAACTCCGCCATGTAGTCATGTGGTTCTATCTGTGTTGTATGAGGATTCCACTGCAATCCGAGTCCAGTAACAAAGTGCTTGGAAAAACTAAGCCAGTCAAGATCCGGGTAAGCAGCGATATGGGCATTGAAATTGCCGGAGGCCCCATTGAGCTTTCCCAGTATTTCGACGCTCTGTATCTGATCTACCTGCCGCTGCATGCGACTGTAAACATTGCGCATTTCCTTGCCGATTGTGCTGGGCGTTGCGGGTTGGCCGTGGGTGCGTGCAAGCATTGGCGTTTGCGCGTACTCCCTCGCCATCTGATCTATCGCTTTAATGATTGAAGACATGTTCGGCACAAGTATTTCCGCTCTAGCCTGATCCAGCATCAAGCCGTAAGCCAGGTTGTTGATGTCTTCAGAAGTGCAAGCAAAATGCAGGAATTCACTTATGCTGCTGATCTGCCGGTCGCTCTCGGTCTTTCGCTTGAGAAAATACTCAACTGCTTTAACGTCGTGGTTTATTGTTCTTTCGATATCTTTTACCGATTGCGCATCGGCTTCGCTGAATTGTTGCCATATTTTGTGCAACCGTGCCCGCGTCTCTTCCGAAAATTCTGGTACCTCAGAGATACGGTCGTTCTGCGAAAGAGCAAGCAGCCATTCTATTTCCACGCGCAGGCGATTCCGGATCAGCCCGAATTCACTGAAAATCGGTCTGAGGGCTGCCACCTTGTCGGCGTAACGGCCGTCAAGTGGAGACAGGGCTGTGAGTTCGCTAAAACTTGAGGTGGAGGATATATTAGTCATCACAATCAGTAACAAACAAGCTGCAGAATATTACCATAAGGCATTTACTAAAACCGATGTCCGCTTTGACTTTATCAAACTCCTCTCTGATCGAACTTCGCCAAAATGTGTGCAAAGTTTTTCGGCAGGGGAGCGGTTCGCGTCCTGATGTGTTGTTGATAGAAATAAATGGTGATAAAGCGGTACTGAAAGATCATGGCGCTTGTGATCCGTGGTTCGCCCGTATATTAGGGCCGCTGCTTGCCGCGCGGGAGGCGAGGGCGCTACGCTACTTACAGGGTGTAAAAGGTGTGCCTGAATTGTTGGCGCGCCCCGATTCGAAGTCTTTGTTATTGCAGTATTTACCGGTATCGCAGCTTTCGGCTGAGGAAAATAAGAGCATAAATTGGGCAGATTTTTTTGCGCGGCTGCGAGCGCTGCTGACCGAAATGCATGAGCGTGGGGTGGCACACTGCGACCTGCGCAGCCCGTTCAACACCTTAATCGATGCCAACCAGGATCCAGTCATTGTAGATTTCGTTGCATCGGTCACAAAGGGACGGCCCTGGAATCTTCCAGCAAACTGGATTTTCAGCCGTTTCGCAGAGGCAGACCGCGCGGCACTGATCAAGCTTAAACAAGCGGTAGCGCCGGAACTGGTCAATGCCCTGGAGTACGAACGTTTTACCAGCCGTTCAACACTAGAACGATCTGCCCGCTGGCTTGGTATGCAGGTGCGCAACCTAAGTCGTAAATTTCTCACCCGCAAGTAAACGGCTGCTGTTCAATGGCGAGGATATTTCTGGTCGACCCTGAACTCGTTGTGCAGGGCTTCGCAAGTTGCTATCGTGCCGCCGCCCAGACATCGCTCATCATCGTAAAATACGATGGACTGGCCCGGGGTAACCGCCCATTGCGCCTGTCTAAAACGCACGTTGGCTACTCCAGCGCTTATATCTTCGATAATGCAAGTCTGATCAGGTTGGCGATAGCGTATTTTAGCCGAGCATGGTAAAGGCTCAGTGGGCGGATCTACGCAGATCCAGTTCAGGTCTGTTGCCTGCAGCCAGTTGCTGTATAAAGCGGGATGCTCATGGCCCTGGGCTACATAAAGGACATTGTGCTTATCGTCCTTGTTTGCAACGTACCATGGTTCTCCTGCCCCCCCGATACCCAGTCCCTGCCGCTGGCCAATGGTGTAGAACATCAGACCATCGTGCTCGCCCACACGTTTCCCATCCAGAGTTTGAATAAGTCCAGGCGCCTTTTTGACATATCGAGCGAGGAAATCTTTGAACCGGCGCTCGCCAATAAAGCATATTCCCGTACTGTCTTTCTTGTCGTGAACTTTGAGTCCCAGTCGCCTGGCCTCTGCCCTTACTTGCGATTTTGTTGCCGCATATAATGGAAACATGCTGTGAGCGAAGGAACTCTGGTTGACAGCATAAAGAAAGTAACTCTGATCTTTGCCCCCATCCCGACCTCGCAGCAGCTCAAATCCTTCTTTCGTTTGTCTTAATCCTGCATAGTGTCCGGTTGCTATATGATCTGCACCAAGAGTCTGGGCGTACTGCAGGAACTCCTTAAACTTAATTTCCCGATTGCATAAGACGTCAGGATTTGGCGTATAACCCGATTCATATGAATGTAAAAATAGTGAGAACACCTGTTCCCAGTATTCGTATGAAAAGTTTATGGTTCGCAGCTCAATGTCCAGTCTGCGGCAGACGGACTCCGCATCAGCCAGATCTGCCGCAGCGGCGCAATATTTTTCGTCGTCATCGTCTTCCCAATTTTTCATGAACAAACCAGTTACCCGGTAACGCTGCTGCACCAATTTTGCCGCAGCGACAGCAGAATCCACCCCACCGGAGATGCCGACAACGACGTGCTTATGTTCATCAAGATCCGACATGAACATTATTATATGTGCGCGTGGGCGGGGAACAAGGAACGCTGAGCCCTATCTATTGGCTGTTGTACTGCAGCGTAAACATTACGTTGCGTCCAGGGGTGTTGAACGTGACGACCTCCTGGTAATCCTCGTCAAACAGATTTCCTAGCAGCGCCTTTACGGACAAGTGCGGACTGATCAGGTACTCTGCCAACAGATCTACCACAACGTAGCCGTCGACTGGGATGGTATTTAAAGCATCATCGAAGCGATCACCCTTGGCCAGAACGCGCCCACCAAAAACGAACGTATTGAACTGTTTGGTAAAATTAAAGCTCAGGCTTTCCTCAGCACGTCGCGGTAATTGCGCACCGGTCTGACGGTTTTCTGGATCAAGCAGAGTAACGGCCAGCGATGTGTTCCAGCCGGCCAGCACTGCCGCCACTTCCACTTCAATCCCGTCTATTCGCGCCTGTTCAACGTTTTCTGGCGCAAACAAACCGGTCACCGGCTCCAGTGTGGTTACGATCAGGTCGTCAATGTTGTTGCGAAAAAGGCGAACCGCCCATTTGCCCCACTGCTGCTGGCCTTCCACCCCCGCCTCATACGAGGTTGCGGTTTCAGGCTGAAGATTCGGGTTACCGAAATTCGGAAAATATAGTTCATTGAAAGTCGGAGCCCTGAACGCACTGCCCGCGCGTAAGTAGATGCGTATGGCATTGGGCCAGCGGTAACCCCATCCCACGCCGCCGGTGATTTCGTTGCCAAACGCTTGGTTGTCGTCATTACGTATTGCTGCAGTGACTTGCTGTGCCCCATAATCGCCAACATACTGCGCATAGATGCCTACGTTGTCCCTTTCGGTTTCAGCAAACATAGAAGTACTTTCAACGCTATCATCCAGATAGTCGGCGCCCAGCGTCAACACGCCCTGTTTTGCTATGTCTACATGATTGATCCAGTAAGCCTGCTTGCGTTTGGTATCAAAGGTTGAGGAAAAGCTCCCATTAGGCGCAAAGTTATCAGTTTCATCACGGCTCTCACCGACGCGGAGAACAGAACGCCAGATAGCCATGGGGTTGAATGAGACGCTGGCACCAGCAACCTGTTGCACAAAATCAGTTTTGTCCTCAAAAGTCCCATCAAACTCTGTTGTTCCTTCCGCGCGCAGAATAAACGCATCGAGTTCTGCTCCGTTCTCAGTTTCATGTCCGACGCGGAGGTTAATGGAGGTATTGTCATGACCATCATCGTCAGGTTGGGAAAATCCAAATGGGCCAAGTACGGGTTCTCGCGCACTAAATCCGTCAGTGTCAAGATACGAAGCAGAGACGTTGTAATGAGTTCCGTTTGACTCACCATTTATGTTTGCGCCCGCTTTTTTTGTATTGAAGCTACCGGCCTCAACCTGAACGCCGTGATTTGTCGGTCCCGCACCTTTTCTGGTGAAAATCTGCAGCACCCCGCCGATTGCCTCGGATCCATACAGGCTGGACTGCGGTCCGCGTAAAATCTCGATGCGCTCGATTTGATAAATTGGAATGAGTTGATAAGCGGCAGCACCTGCTGTGGCAGATCCCAGCCTGATGCCGTCCACCAGCACCAGTATATGGTCGGCCTCGGTACCGCGGACAAACAGGCTCGTGTTCTGCCCCGGTCCGCCGTTGCGCACTACGTCCATGCCTACGCTCTGATTGAGCAACTGCGGAAGATCCTGGAACTGTAATTCTTCGATATCCTCTCTGCTGTAAACCGTTGTCGCCGCTGGCAGCGAATCTGCTGATACAGGGTGCTGCGTGCCTGTCACCAAGATTTCGGGGGTTTTAGTGGGATCGGCATAAGCAGATGGAAATACTGCAAGGATGCAGCTTATGCTGCAGATCACGCGTTTCATTCTTATTGTCGCCTCCAAGTTTTGTGCACACCCGCACTGAAATCACGGAGGGGAAGAACGCGCTGCAAGCTTGCGCCGATGCTACCCTCCGCAACACCTTTACTGCGAAGCTTCGGGTCGGTCTCCGGGCTTGTGACTGGAAGTAATCCTGGCCGATTACCTTCCCACCTTATTGCAGGCAGTGGTACTAAAAAATCAGGCCTGTGGTCACATACCGTTGCGGGGGCAGCATCGGCCTCTCACCGATTTCCCGTTACCCGAAACAGAGCGGGTAACATAGGTGGGTGACAAGGGGTTGTCAATAAATCATCATGCTGAAAGCGGCATTCACCATCGTACGCGACTCTGATCGTTGCACAGCTGTGGAATCATTGAGTCGAGGCTAACTGGCGTATCTCTCGCCAGGGGATGACATAGAAATCATCATCCGCCCCATATCTCGCATCGATGTTGTAGACTGCTGCGAGGTGCTCTGGCGTGAGCACCTGCCGTGCCGTACCCACGGCGATCACAGTTCCGTTATGCATCAGCGCCAGCCTGTGGCAGAAACGTGCGGCAAGAGTGAGGTCGTGCATTACCACCACAACCGCATGATCAGATTCGCTGTACTGTCTGAGCAGATGCATAATCTGCAATTGGTGAGCAGGATCGAGCGCGGCCACCGGCTCATCCGCCAGCAGCAGCGGCGCATCGACAGCCAGCGCTCGACCCAGCAGCGCGCGCGTTCGTTCACCGCCCGATAAAGTAGTGACAGTTCTGTTCCTGAGATGCCATAGATCGGTTTGATGCAGTATGCGTTGGACGATCTTCTGATCAATTGATGACAGGTGCTGCCAGCTGGTCAGGTGTGGAACCCTGCCTAGCGTTACCAACCGCTCCACCGATAGCGGCCAGTTCACCGGCCCCTGTTGAGCGAGGTACGCCATTTTGCGCGAGCGTGTTTGTAAGGGAATGGTTTGCACCGCATGCCCCTCGAATGTAACCATTCCGCTACTGGGGATCAGCTGCAGAATTGAACGCAGCAGGGTTGATTTACCCGCGCCGTTGGGTCCAAGCAGCCCCAGCAGTTCTCCCTGATGCACCTGCATGCTGGCAGCGCGCACAACGGGCTTGGCACCGAGGGTTACAAAGAGGTTTTCGATTTCAAGCATGTTAAATTTGCCAGCGCCGGGTTTTGAGGATCAGGAACAGGAAGAAAGGCGCGCCAACTATTGCGGTCAATACGCCGATCTTGATTTCCGGCCCGGGCGGCATCAGACGAACGACAATATCTGCTGCAAGTAACATGGCTGCGCCGCCTAAAGCGCTTGCTGGCAGCAAACGCCCCGGCTGATAGTGGACCAGGGGGCGTAATAAGTGGGGTACAACCAGACCGATAAACCCAATAGCACCGGTAATGGAAACTGCGCCCCCAATGCACAGCGCAACGGCCACAAACAGCCTTGCTCGGAGGGCGAACAGGTCGATCCCCATTGAGTGTGCGGTGTCCTCACCTAGCGTCAGCAGGTCCAGACCTCTGCCCGTACCAATAAGCAGCAGCCAGCCAAGAACAGTAGGCAGCAGCAGCAGCCAGAGATCGTTCAGGCTTAAGTTTGAAACCGAGCCCAAAGTCCATAACACGATTTCCTGCACTGCGTAAGGACTCGGAGCCAGATTCAAGATCAATGACACCAGCGAGATTGCCAATGCATTGATGGCCACGCCAGCGAGAACGATGGTTACCACGCTTGCATCGCGGCCCGCTAAAAGATAAACCAGGACTAGCGCTACCAGTGCGCCCAGCATACCCCCTGCGGGTAGCAGCAACCAGTTGATCTGGCTTAAGCCGAGATACAGTACCAACACCGCACCGAGAGCCGCCCCGCTTGAGCTGCCGATAAGGCCGGGACTGGCCAGGGGATTGCGCAGCAGCCCCTGCATGACCGCGCCGCAGATGCCGAAACTTGCACCGGCAATGGCGGCGATCAAGGTGCGCGGTAACCTGATTTCAACCAGTATTAGCTGAACCGCAGCTGCATCAGCTGAATGCAAGAGGTCGATAAGGCTTACCGGCCCTGATCCAAGATTCATCGATATCAGCATGAGCAGCAGGACGAGTAAAATCAGAGCAGAGATCAGTCCTGAGTAGCGCCTGCTTGCCATTAAGAAATACTCACAGGCCGTCGATTAAGCGCGCGACCGCTTCGACATTCATTGGTCCGCCACACATCCACAGCCTAGGCGGTATTATTAACGGTGTCTGTCCTGACGTCACCGCATGCACTGCCGGGTGCGCCAGTATCCGCTGCCCGAGGGATTGGGTGCCTGGTGCATAAGGTGACAGAATTAGACGATCCGGACTTGCCAGAATCAATGTCTCCAGGTTAATCACGCCAACTCCCTTGATTCCCACTTCCTGGGCGATGTTGCGCCACCCGGAAAGGCGGATTAATTCTCCGCGCAGCGTCTGTTCTCCAGCGGTATATCCGTTAGGTTCATACAGCAATCCACGCCGGCCGTCCGGCTTTGCAGCTGTGGTAAGCAATTTTAATTCTGCCTGCATAAGCTGTATGGTTTTTTCCCCTCTTGCCTGCTGCCCCAGAAGTGTGGCCATACGTCTAATGTTTGCGGTGACTTCAGTGAAAGTATTAGCGGGCGAGAATAACTCTACCTCAAACCCCAAGTGCTTGAGCAAGCGCAGCGTGGTGGGGGGAGTATAGGTAAGCGTGACGACAAGGTCCGGTTGCAGCACGATCAATTCCTCGGCCTGACCATGGTTCACGTGATATTTAAGCGCTTGCTCAGCCATAAAAGAACTTTCCCTATGCTGTGACAAAAACGTGACGGAACCAATCTGCTCTGGGTCAGCCAGGGTGAGAACCAGTTGATCGGTACACAGATTGAGTGAAGCGACGCGGACGGTGTCAGCCGTAGCCGGCATCAAGCACAAACACTGCACGGCGATCAGGGAGAGAGATCTGCTCAGAAAGCGCTGCAGCATGATGAAAAACGGATTGACGATCGAGCAAACAAGGGCATTAGAAACACTCCCGGAGTAACGATTTGGCAACCGTTGAGAGCGACGTTAAGGCTACGGCGGAAAGCTGGCGCGCATGAGTTACGTCTCGATCAAGAGTCGGCTTGCGGAAAGCGTGCATGTGCACGGATCATAACCGAAAACATGTCGCGAGGACTCGCGGTGCAGGTAGATACTGAATTTCAGTCTGGAGAATTGTCGATATAGGAGGATGAAAAGAAAAAAGGAATGTCTTTCCATTGTTCCGATTTCTGTATATACGGATTGTATCCATAGTCCTGGAACCAGGAGTCTACGACCCAGCGTTCCTTATTAGCGATTTCTTCTATTTGGCCTGCCCAGTGCTGATCCCACGCGGTCCTGCGATATGCGGGTTCCACTACCGTGTGAAAACGCAATAATCTCTGGTTCTGGAACAGCTGTAAAAATGCGGTAACGTTCTTTTCCTCGTCAATGCAATCCATTTGCCCAAGATGGCCATTGTCATCTCGATCCTGACTGAGATCACGATGAATGGGGGTGTAGCGACCGACAATCACCTCTAACCATCCCACCGCCTTCTGGATTTGCCTGCGCTCATCAGCCGCGCTTTGGGCGATGGGAGCAAACCAGTTGGACACCTGTCGCCATTCTTCGGGTTTTAGCCTCACCACTGACTGGGTTTTGCAGCTGAAGTGATAGCAGACCGGGATCGCCTCTGGCGTAATGATTTCTGTACCCAGGCTGAGCCCGGGAACAGCTGTCAAAAGCAGCGCCAGCCAGCCTGCAGATACGCGCATCGTTGTCACAAACATGATGAGCGAGTTTACCGGATTTGCTCACTCCACTG
Organism: Gammaproteobacteria bacterium; assembly: GCA_024638505.1. Classification (GTDB taxonomy): domain Bacteria; phylum Pseudomonadota; class Gammaproteobacteria; order Arenicellales; family JAANXG01; genus JAHEKE01. The sequence continues at coordinate 32,712 of JAHEKE010000017.1, forward strand.
AAGACCCTCTACCCCGCAGGCTCGTTACTCGACGCTGGGCGTGTTGCTCGCCTGTTTGGCATGGGCTTTAATCGAGCGATATCCCGCTCTTGAGTTTTTTACGTCGTTTTTGTTCTTTAGCATCATATTCCGCCATACAGTCGCCTTGTTCAACCATGGCGCAGGACAGATAATCGGTGATTTCAACGATCACTGCGCGGATTGCTTTTCCGGCAGGAGTTTTTTTCTCGCTTGCCAGCGACCCTCCAAAACCGCCGCGAAACAGTCCCAGGCTGAGTCCCCGCCCCTTGGAGCGCGCCTCTACGGTGCGCACAAAATCCAGCTCACCCGTGTTACTGTTCACCACGCGCAGATCCACGGCGATATAGGCCTCCTTTTTCTTTCCGCCAATGGAAATGCCGCTGAAGCTTATACCGCCGCCGGTGGAAGCGGTATTGCTCTCGAAGGCGGTGACGGTAGCCAATATCAGATACTCGGCGCCGGTGACCATGCCAATTTTTGCACCAGTTCCCTTTGAGATGCGGCCGGCGGCGGCCAGATCCTGCTCAGCCAGCACCGGCTCGAGCTTGGCCCGCTCAACGACACGGAAATCACCCGTATTCGCCAGTTCATTGGCCAGCATACCGGATAGTTCCCAACCGACACCCCCCGACCACCAATAGGTTCCAGTTGCCGTATTGTTAAACTCTGCAACGCCAACAACAGGTTTGCCCGCGATTCCGCTCTGGCTATAGATAGTGGCACAGAGGATGAATATCAGACTGGTAAATTTTTTCATGACATGTCTCCGCTCGGGGTGGCTGGTTTTGGACTGTCCCTTGCCTGAATTATAGATAGAATAGCCATGCTTGACTAAGCGCAGTAAAGGTTGCGCCAGGAGCTCTCAGCATGCAGGCGCATAAAAAGCTCTCCCTTTACTTCTCTTGGCTTACTCAGTCTAGGTCAAATTGACGTCTTTTGAATCGGATAATCTTTCACTGTCACCGGGCTGCGCTGTCTCGGTTTCGAAGAAACCCGGTCGCATCAACTCAATAAATTTCTTTGCCTGAGGAGACAGAAATTTGCTCTCGCGCAGCACGACACCATACCGGCGTTTAGGAAAGTACTTTTCCACAGGCAGAATTGCCAACCTATCCAGGTCATGCTCCGTGATGCAAATCCCGGTAACAATGGAAACACCCAAACCGAGTTCAACGTAGCGCTTGATTACCTCCCAACCCCCCGCTTCCAGTGCAACGTGGTAGTTGACGTTATGCTGATGAAAAGCGAGATCTACTATGCGCCAGGTGCTCAGGTGTCGGGGCGGCAGGATAAGTCCATACGGACTGATGTCATCCAAGGTGACGGATTGCATTCGCGCCAGCGGATGATCGAGCGAAGTGATCAACCAGGGATCATAGGAGAAAATCGGAAAGTAGTTAATATCAACAGGAACCTCAAGCATCGAGCCAACAGCAAAATCGACTTCATCAGCGCGCAGCATGGCTAGGCCGTCGCGTCCGGTTACGTTATGCATCTTCAAGCGGATATTGCCGTAGCGCTCAGCAAACATCTTGATGGGTTGGGGTAAGATGTAAAGGATGGTGGACTCACCTGCTGCGATATTCAATTCCCCACTTTGCAGGTTTCCACAGTGTGCGGCGAATGTGTCGCTGAGGTTGTCTATACCCTGCACCATGGGTCGGGCGAGATCACCTAGAATCTTGCCCTCAGGCGTGAGTTTTATTTTTGGCCCGCGGCGTTCGAACAGGATAGTGTCAAGTTCACGTTCCAGGGCCTGAATCTGCAGAGACACCGAGGGCTGACTCAAAAACAGTTTTTCCGCAGCTTTCGAAATCGAACCGTACTGCGCCGCATAGCAGAACGCGCGAAGCTGCTTCAGCCGATTCTTTTTGTAATAAACAGGTAGATTTTGGGCCATAGAGCTGACAGCAATTATTGGAATATCCTATACTAAATATTGAAATAATTGGATTGTCAAATAATATGGGGCGCCCATAGAATCAATAGTAGGAACAGCGTGCGGAAACGGGGCCGTATTTAGAAGCTGCCGATATCCGCTTTTAAAGCAAAACCAATAGTTCATGGGGAAGAAGCAATGAGCGAAGCGCAGGCTACGAAGCAACTTGAACAACAGTGGGCAACTGACCCCCGGTGGAACGGCGTACAGCGTGGATATCCCGCCGCCGAGGTGGTTCGCCTGCGCGGTAGTGTCCACGTTGAACATACTCTGGCGCGAATGGGTGCGGAAAAACTGTGGCATAGCATAAACAGCGAGGAATACGTCAATTCGCTGGGCGCGCTGACGGGTAACCAGGCCATGCAGATGGCGAAGGCGGGACTGAAAGCAATTTACCTAAGCGGATGGCAAGTCGCAGCCGATGCGAACAACGCCGGTACCATGTATCCCGATCAGAGTCTCTATCCAGCGGATTCGGTTCCCGCCGTGGTGCGCAGAATCAATAATTGTTTTAAGCGTGCGGATGAAATCCACCATGCAGAAGGGGATGACAGCGTCGACTGGTTCGTGCCAATCGTGGCCGACGCAGAAGCCGGTTTTGGCGGCGTGCTAAATGCCTTCGAGCTGATGAAGGCAATGATCGAGGCGGGTGCGGCCGGTGTACACTTTGAAGATCAGCTGGCCTCCGCCAAAAAGTGCGGGCACATGGGCGGCAAAGTTCTAATCCCAACCCAGGAAGCGGTACAGAAGTTGATTGCTGCTCGACTCGCAGCCGATACCATGGGAGTCCCCACTATATTGCTGGCCCGGACTGACGCCGAGGCCGCCAACCTGGTCACATCTGACGTTGATCCGAGGGACAGGGAGTTCTTAACCGGAGAGCGCACCGCAGAGGGATTTTTCCGCGTGCGCAACGGAATGGAGCAGGCAGTCGCCCGCGGTCTGGCTTACGCCGCTTATGCTGACTTGATATGGTGTGAAACCGGCACGCCCGACTTAGAGTTTGCCAAGCGGTTTGCTGAGGCCATTCACGCCAAGCATCCGGGCAAGTTTTTGGCATATAACTGCTCGCCTTCGTTTAACTGGAAGAAGAATCTTGACGATACCACTATTGCCAAATTCCAGCGTGAGCTCGGTGCCATGGGTTACAAATATCAGTTTATTACCCTAGCCGGCTGGCACGCGCTGAACTATCATATTTTTGATTTATCCGACAAATATCGTGAGCGCGGCATGAGTGCGTATGTGGAATTACAGGAACAGGAATTTGATTCTGCAGAGCGCGGCTATACTGCAGCGAAACATCAACGCGAAGTTGGCGCGGGATACTTTGATGCAGTAACAACCGCAGTAAGCGGCGGGTCTTCAGAATTGACTGCCCTTTCCGGTTCCACCGAGGAAGAGCAGTTCGAACAAGAGGCGGAAACCGCTACCGTTAGTGTCGTTCGTTAGTGCAAGTAAAAAGGTAATTTATCCCGGCTTTTTAAGCTCTCGTTTTTTTTTCATCATTATTGCCAAAAAAAACCCGGCGGAAAAGCCGGGTTTTGTGGTGTTTATCTATGCTTTTATTCAGCGCGGCGGATTTTAGCGGCTTTTGGCCCCCTTGGGCCTTGTTCTAAATCGTACTCAACTTCTTGCCCCTCGGATAACGTCTTATAACCTTCCATTTCGATCGCAGAATAGTGTGCGAATACATCGTCACCACCATCTGTGGGGGTGATAAATCCGAATCCTTTGGCCGCGTTGAACCATTTTACGGTTCCCCTCATACGAAATCCTCTTTTGGTGTTTGAAACAATCACCAACCGAATGCCAGAGTTCTAGGTGCCTGCATTTCGGCGGTAGCCCAAGTGTTGCTGGATTTAACGCGCGGGTCAAGAACCAAACGCTACATTTGAAGTCAGATGTAACGGAATAAGTACTTGAAATTTCGCGTTGGAACCGCAGAATTAAGTGTATTATCGTTTTAATTGACCCTGAAAATCCGTATCCACCATGAGTTATCGACAGCAGCAGCGCGATGACAATGTTGCAGTGCAAGAAAGCAAGCCGAAGCTTAAAAAACCGAGGCTGTACAAAGTGTTGCTGCTCAACGATGACTACACGCCAATGGAATTCGTGGTAGTGGTACTGGAACGTTTTTTTGGTAAACAGCGTGAGCAAGCAGTTCGTATAATGTTACACGTGCACCAAAAGGGAGTAGGTGTCTGTGGTGTATTCACGCGCGACATTGCGGAAACCAAGGTACAGTTGGTGATGGATTTCTCGCGAGATCACCAACATCCGCTACAGTGCACTATGGAGCCAGATTAAGATATGTTGTCTCAAGAGTTGGAAATTTCGCTAAACGCCGCGATCCAGGATGCTCGTAGTCAGCGCCACGAGCTTATCACCGTGGAGCATTTGTTGATTGCGTTGCTGGATAACGTGAACGCGGCTGAGGTGCTGCGCGCCTGTGGCGGTGATCTCGCGCAACTCAGGAAAGACCTTATACTGTTTCTCGAGGAAAACATGTTGAACCTGGATGACGAGGGTAGCGACAGCCAACCAAGCCTCGGGTTCCAGCGCGTTATTCAACGTGCCGTACTGCACGTGCAGAGCGCCGGCAATAAGGAAGTTACCGGTGCCAATGTGCTGGTCGCTATTTTCGCCGAAAAAGACTCACACGCGGTTTATTTTTTGCATAAGCAGGACATCACTCGATTTGATGTAGTCAACTACATCGCGCACGGCATTTCCAAGGTGCGAGAGGGCGCTGCCGGCCTGCCCGCTCCAGAGGAAGAATCCGTTAAGGAAGGCGCCGGGGAAGAGCACAGTGCGCTGGAATCCTATGCCATTAATCTAAATGAACAGGCTCGATTAGGACGTATTGACCCACTGATCGGCAGAGCAAATGAGATCGAGCGCACGATACAGGTGCTCAGTCGACGCCGTAAAAACAACCCGCTCCTCGTGGGCGAAGCGGGCGTCGGTAAAACCGCCATTGCCGAGGGTCTTGCCAAAAAGATCGTTGACGCTGAAGTACCCGAAGTGCTGTCTGGTAGCACCGTTTATTCTTTAGATATGGGAGCACTGCTTGCCGGTACCAAGTACCGGGGCGATTTTGAGCAAAGACTGAAAATGGTTTTAGCCGAGCTCAACCAGCGGGACGATTCGATTTTGTTTATCGATGAAATACACACGGTGATTGGTGCTGGAGCAGCATCGGGCGGCACCATGGATGCATCTAACTTGCTCAAACCAGTATTACAATCCGGAGAATTGAAGTGCATTGGTTCGACTACATATCAGGAGTATCGCGGTATCTTCGAAAAGGACAGGGCGTTGTCTCGCCGCTTCCAGAAGATAGATGTAATCGAACCCTCGGTGGAGGAGGCGGTTGAAATTCTCCGTGGACTGAAGTGCCACTTCGAAGAACACCATAAGATCAAGTACACAAATCAGGCATTGCGCAGCGCGGTAGAACTGTCGGCGCGCTATATAACCGATAGACATTTGCCGGACAAGGCCATCGACGTTATTGATGAGGCCGGAGCCAGCACGAGATTACTGCCGGCGAGTAAAAGGAAAAAGACGATTGGTGTCCACGACATTGAAAAAATTGTCGCCAAAATAGCACGCATTCCGCCGAAAACGGTTTCGGTCTCGGATAAAGATGCCCTGCGGACTCTGGAAAGGGATTTAAAACTGGTCGTATATGGTCAGGACGAGGCTATCTCCGCTTTGGCTTCCGCAATTAAAATGTCACGTTCCGGTTTGGGGAATCCTGATAAACCGATTTCTTCGTTCTTATTTTCGGGCCCAACTGGCGTTGGCAAGACTGAGGTTACCAGGCAGCTGGCCCATATTCTTGGTGTAGAGCTCATCCGCTTTGACATGTCCGAATACATGGAAAGGCATACAGTGTCGCGCTTAATTGGCGCGCCACCTGGTTACGTGGGATTTGACCAGGGCGGGCTTTTAACGGATAGCATTACCAAACACCCACATTCTGTACTACTGCTAGATGAAATCGAAAAAGCACATAACGATGTGTTTAACCTTCTCCTGCAGGTCTTCGATTATGGCACGTTAACAGACAATAACGGCCGCAAGGCAGATTTCCGCAATGTGGTGATCGTAATGACAACCAATGCTGGCGCAGAACAAATGGCTCGCGCATCAATGGGGTTCACGCAACAAGATCACGTCGGCGATGACCTGGAAGCGATCAAGCGTATGTTTTCCCCTGAATTCCGCAATCGTTTGGACTCTATAATTGCATTTAAACCGCTTAGCGCGGAAACCATAGCTCACGTGGTGAACAAGTTTATCCTTGAAGCGGAGCAGCAGCTAGCAGACAAAAATGTAACCCTCGAAGTAGATGACAGAGCTCGGCACTGGCTAGCTAAACACGGGCACGATCCTGCGATGGGGGCACGACCCATGGCCCGTCTAATACAAGAAAAAATAAAGCGTGCGCTGGCGGATGAGCTGCTGTTTGGCCGACTCAGCAAAGGCGGGGGCAATGTGCTGGTCAGCGCTGATGAAGACGATCTAACCTATGAGGTGACGGCTAAATAGGTTACATACCTGTAACCGACGTCAACAACATTGTTGTGTCGGGCCTGCTTTTTCGCTGTTCTACAATTTTAACCGGTAAATTGTTACGTTCTGGAACGAGCCAGATCGTTAGTTTTCGATCGGGACGGTCAAACCGAACCTGTTCAATTTTAATAGCGTTGAATTCACCCAGTGGAGTGGATATCCGTTCAGTAACTACGGCGCTGTTTTCAAATCTTCGCACCTTACGACCGCCCACTATATGTAACGGTTTTTCTTTGAATACTTCGGCCCCGCCCAGGATAAACGCAAACGGGACGCTGCAATTATCGACTATGTAGCCGTTAGATATAACAACGTCGCTGCCATCGTTGAAGGACACCCGTCTGTTATCCCAATCGAAAGACACGGAATAATCAAACGCATCCCTACCCTCCCTAATGATGCGGTAGTTAACGGGCTTCACCGCATTATTGGCGATTAAGAATTGGCACATCTCACGGACTCTGCCGCCAAGTAAAATAGAGGCCATGCCCTCAGCGCGAGTTTCGGACACGACTTCATAATGTGCTTCCTGTTTCTTCAACTGAGTGCGCAGACTGCCCAATTCTGCAACACCAAAACTCACTTCGTATATCAATTCAAGTGTTTCGGGTAGGGCGTCCCCCGTTGACCAGGCGGGACTCAGCCAGAGCAGCAATAAAAGCGGCAGTTTTATCCTCATGGCGAACATGTTGTGCGACACTGTGTTATTGGTTTGCCATCCAGCAGTACCTGGCCGGCGTCAACGGTAAGCCGGTTTTGCGCAAGCCATTGAATAGCGCGAGGCAGTATTCGGTGTTCTAATTCATGCACTTTTTCCTGCAGTGACTCGATCGTATCGGAGCCCTCTATCGGTATACTGGCCTGGGTGATGATCGGTCCATCATCCAGATCAGCGGTTACGAAGTGCACGCTGGCTCCATGCCTTTTGTCACCTGCCGCGAGGACTCGTGCATGGGTATTCAAGCCCTTGTACTTTGGCAGCAGTGATGGATGCAGGTTAATTATTCTGTACTGATACTTTTCGACGATTTCAGCTCCGAGAATTCGCATGAAACCGGCGAGCACGATCAAATCCGCGTGGTATTGATCTATCAGATCTGCCAGGGCATGGTCGTAAAGCTGTCGACTTGAATAGTCCGTATGTTTTAGAACGTGCGTTGGAATGTTGGCATGCTGCGCACGCGTCAAGCCATAAGCATCGGGTTCGTTGCTGATTACGCACCGTATTGTTGCGGAAATTTCGCCACGATCGCAGCTGTCAATGATTGCTTGCAAATTACTGCCTTGACCGCTGATTAGAACTGCGAGTGACATGAGACGGGCGTTCATGCGATTAGCACCTGCGGCCCCTCTTCCCTCGGCACTATCTCTCCAATGATTAGAGCCTGTTGACCTGCAAGCCGCATGTGCTGTATCGCACTGTCGGCATATTTATGCGGCAGCACAATCACTAATCCGATGCCGCAGTTGAATGTGCGATACATTTCGTCTGTTTCGATGTTTCCCTTCTGCTGCAGCCAAGTAAAAACGCCCGGCCAGGCCCATGCCGTGGAGCCGAGGCGGGCGGTTTTATCCGCGCTCAGTATTCTAGCGACGTTGCCGGGTATCCCGCCCCCCGTGATGTGGGCGATACCATGCACCGGTATCTCCGGCAGTAACGACAGGACGGGTCTGACGTAAATTCGAGTGGGCGTGAGCAGAATATCGAGCAATTGTTGACCCTCGATCTCGACATTCCCGTCGATCGAATAGGTGTCAAGTACGTGCCGGATGAGCGAATATCCATTCGCGTGTGGGCCGGAAGAAGACAGGCCAACAACGGCATCTCCGATTTCGATTTTGCTTCCGTCCAGCAGCCCGTCGCGTTCAACCACGCCCACACAAAATCCGGCCAGGTCGTACTCGCCGGAACTGTACATTCCGGGCATTTCAGCAGTTTCTCCGCCAATCAGTGCGGCTCCCGCCTGGCGACAGCCTTCTGCTATGCCCTGTATGACAGACACAGCCTGGTCAGAATCCAGTTTCCCGGTCGCGAGATAATCCAGAAAGAACAGGGGTTCCGCGCCATGCACCAATATATCGTTGGCACACATGGCAACAAGATCTATACCGACAGTGTCGTGTCGGTTACGCTCGAACGCAAGCTTTAGCTTGGTGCCGACGCCGTCCGTCCCCGACACCAAGATTGGATCAGCAAAACGTTTTGGCACCTCGAACAGTGCACCAAATCCGCCGAGATCGCTGAGGCAGCCTTCTCTATGGGTTGATCGGGCAAGAGGCTTTATGGCCTTTACCAGAGCGTCGCCGCGATCAATATCAACTCCCGCGTTGCTATAACTCAGCGTTTTTTTTGTTTGGTTCAAGGTGGGTTTCCGATGATCAGGGTCACATATTGTATATGATTACAGGCGTATCGATAGGCTTAACATAGCTGACACCAACAGAACACTTCGGTATGCTGATTGACTTTGCTTTCAGACTTTATTGATCCCTAAACGTGGTCTCCTATATTCCCAATCTAATTACGGTTTTACGGGTTGCTGCAGCGCCGGTATTGATCTTGTTGCTCGATTCACAGGCCTACGAGCCTGCCTTGTTCGTGTTTCTGCTGGCCGGGGTCTCTGATGCACTGGATGGTTTTATCGCAAAGCGGTTCAACTTCGAGAGTAAATTCGGCGCTTTACTGGATCCCGTGGCGGATAAGATTCTACTGGTGAGTTCATTCGTGATGTTGACCCTGTTGGATCATTTGCCGTTTTGGCTGCTCGTCATTGTTGCTTTTCGTGACATCTTGATCATAGGCGGTTATTTCGTCCTGGTTATGTTGGGAGAATCCGTGCAGATGAGGCCAAGTGTGATAAGTAAAATGAATACTTTATTTCAGATATGTCTGGTCGGGCTAGTGCTTGCTCAGCTCGCCGGCTGGGTCGAACTGAGAGTCCTGATTGATTTGCTGATTGTAACGGTCTCTGTTACCACCGTCTTTAGTGGAATTCACTACGTATGGGTGTGGGGTTTTGGTAAAGAGGGTGTCGCCAAAGAATAAGTAGAATTTTTGGGTATGGAGAAACAGTTAACACTTCGCGTCGGACTCTCTGATCATGCCAGCTTCGACAATTTTTTCGTTGGCCCAAACACTGAAGTCATAGCTGCTTTATACGCTTTCCTGGAGGAGGCGGCGGGCGGCTTGATATTCTTTTTTGGTGCTCGCGGATCAGGGAAAACGCATCTTTTGTATGCGGCGCAGAAAAGCGCTCTAGCGAAATCGCACCGCGCTGCCTATCTTTGCATGTCAGATTTGCAGGTTGTTGAACAGCTGACAAACTTTGTTGAGCATGGTGATTTGCTCTGTATAGATGATGTCCATCATGTGGCCGGTAGCAACAGGATGGAAAAAGTGCTGTTCAATTTAATTGAACAGCAAATGCAGCTTACGGGTAGCGTGATAATGACGTCGGCTCAACCCGCACAAAAGATTCCCTTCGTCATGCCTGATCTGGCAAGCCGCGTCAGCAGCGGAGCCGCATACCGAATTCGGCCCCTGAGCGATGCGCAGAAAAAGGATGCCTTGCGCCTGCGTGCCCGGCACAGAGGAATTGAGCTTTCAGGTGAAGTGATTAATTACGTGATGAAGCGATACTCGCGTGACGCGTCGTCCCTGTTTACGCTGCTTGATCAGATTGATCAAGCATCGCTATCCAGGCAAAGACTGGTAACCATCCCGTTTCTCAAACAGCTCGAAACAAATAAAGGCTAATGCTCTAACTTAGTTTTCGGGCCACTTGCGCCAGACGCTTTCCCAGCACCATGCACAATTTTTTCTCGTCTTCACTCACCGGCAGAGTATTTTCAACGCCGGCCACGTGGCTCGCGCCATAGGGGGTGCCTCCACCTTTTGTCGTCATCAGGCTGGGTTCCGTGTAGGGGATTCCCACTAGCAGCATGCCGTGATGCAGGAGCGGTAACATCATGGACAGCAGGGTAGACTCCTGTCCACCATGTATTGAGGTTGAGGATGTAAAAACCGCCGCTGGCTTATTCGCTAACTCGCCGGACAGCCACTGCGGACTGGTGCCGTCCAGAAAGTACTTCAGCGGTGCAGCCATGTTGCCAAACCGAGTTGGGCTACCCAGGGCGAGACCGGAACAATCGGAAAGGTCCTGCAGACAAGCGTAAGGGTCACCCTGTTGTGGAATAGGGTCGGCGGTTGCCTCAGTTACCGTAGAAACCGGAGGTACGGTTCGAATGCGGGCATTGAGCCCGCCGGCCTCTACGCCTCTCGCCACGTATGCCGCCAGTTGTTTAACAGATCCGTGACGGCTGTAGTAGAGCACCAATACATCCGCACCGTTCATAAGATTTCCATTATCTTTTCGGGCGGTCGCCCAATGCAGGCTCTGCCGTTGGCAAGCACAATGGGACGCTGAATGAGCACGGGATGGGTAACCAGTGCGTCCAGCAGCTGATCAGTCGATAGATCCGGATTATCCAGCCGGTTACGCTTATATTCGGGTTCGCCGGTTCGCATCAGTTCGCGCGCAGAGAGTCCAAGTGATACAAGAATTTCCGCAATTTTGCTCTTATCCGGGGGTGTTTTCATATATTCAATGACCTCGGGCTCAATATCGTGCTGCTTCAGCAGATTGAGAGCGTCCCTCGATTTGGAACAATTGGGGTTGTGGTATATGACGACTTTCACGCGGGCTCCTAAAGAAATAGTTATAAAACGGCCATAAGGTGTTGATTTTATGTTGACAGTTCGTGTGATGTGATGGTAGTTTGCAAGCGTGTATAGTTCAACCAGCAATGAATAACGTTGGGAGGAAAAAGTAATGAATTCAATAAAAAGTACTATTAAATTGTTAGCAATCGGCGCCGCTGTTCTTACCATCGCCGCCGGTTGCTCGACCGCCAAAAAAGGTGAAATGGCTGCGGCTGCTGCGGCGGCGGAACCTGAGGCTGCCGCCGCAATGGAACCCATGCTTCCGGATAGTTATACAGTTGCTTCAGGCGACCACCTATGGGGTATTTCCGCGCAAGAAGGGATTTACGGTAATCCTTACGACTGGCCGATCCTTTACAGCCACAATCGGGCGCAAATCAAAGACGCCGATCTGATTTATCCGGGGCAGGTGTTTGCTGTTCCGCGTAAATTCAAACCGAAGGAAGTGGCGACCGCGCGCGAGCACGCGCGAACCCGGGGTCCGTGGGTATTGGGTGTCACCGAAGAATCAGACACGGCCTTTCTCGCAGCCAACCCGCTGTAATATACACGCCTCCCAATTGGTTTTTGCCGAAGGCCCCGTTAAGCGGGGCCTTTTGTTTTTTACGGCTGATTCAGCCCGTTAGAACAAATGCTCGCAATATGGCAATTCACTAAACGCGTGTGGCATCGATTCTTTGATGACCATGTGCAGACGAACGCTGCTGCTTTGGCGTTCACCACTATTCTCGCTCTTGTCCCGGCAGCTGCAGTAGCGTTTTCTATGTTGTCGGTTTTTCCAGTTTTCGAGGAGTGGTCGAAAGAGCTGGAGACATTCATATATCGGAATCTTGTTCCCGCAGCAGAGCAGGTAGTGCAGAATCAATTACAGGAGTTTATTGGCCAAACGGCTAGACTAACTGCATTCAGTCTTTCTTTTTTACTTGTTAGCGCACTGCTGCTCCTGTTTACCATCGAAGAAACGCTCAATAAGATCTGGCGTGTAGAGGACAGCCGCTCACTAGTCCAGCGTGTTTTGTCGTACTGGGCGGTTCTTACGCTAGCCCCACTGCTGATGGGGGCCAGTCTTTCACTTACTTCGCACATTGTATCTACCGCGTTCGGAGGGGAGGGAGAGGTCGCACAGGCGCGCTCTATATTTCTGGCGATACTGCCGTTTTTGTTTGTGGTGCTGGCATTTGTCCTGTTGTACATGGCGGTTCCGAACAAACCAATTCGATTTCATAATGCACTGATTGGTGGCGTAACCGCTGCCATCTTGTTTGAACTGTCGAAGCGCGGCTTTACCTGGTACGTCTCAAATTTCCATAGCTACGAAGTAATCTATGGGGCGCTGTCGTCTATTCCAATATTTTTAATCTGGGTGTATGTATCATGGCTGGTGGTATTGGTTGGTGCGGAGGTTACGGCTGTTTTAGGGGAAGCCGACAGCGAAGAGTAGGGTGACTGGAGTTGTGCCCGCAACTCATACTATAAGATGTTTATCGATAAGTGATCGACGATTGCCGACGTTACCTGGTCTCAGGCGTAGTGCAGGGTGTTGGTTTCCGCTATCACGCGCAGCGACAGGCAACGCGATTAGGATTAGTAGGATGGGTGCGAAACCGAGAGGATGGTAACGTCGAGCTTGTGGCGTGTGGCGAGGATACGAATCTGGGCAGGTTTGAGATGTGGTTGCGCGAGGGGCCGACTATGGCTTGGGTAAAGAGTGTAAAAATTGAAGTAATGGAGAACACCGAACATTTTACTGCGTTCTCGATTCGTTAATAATACTGTCGTATGTTACGGGACGCCAGGTCTCATTCAGTGCTAACAAAACTTTGCTAGGATAAGTCACCTGCCCGAAGCTGCCATTGTAATAAGCTAGCGCTTCGTCCAGGTCACCGTCGGTATGGTCTAGATAGTATTTTAATATGGTGCACCCATAGCGTAGATTCGTACGCGGATCGAACAGGCTGTCTAGCGGGTGGCCGATTTCTTTTTTCCAAAACGGCATGACCTGCATCAGGCCTCTTGCCCCCGAACGGGACACTGCGAGCCGGTTGAAGCCACTTTCTACTTCGATGAGCGCTAGCACCAGCTCTGGTTTAAGCTCTGCGCGTACGGCCTCGGTATGAATGGTTTTCAGTAATGATACTCTGTAAAACGGATCCGGTATTACCTGCCGCAATCGCTGTGACATATCGGCTAACCAGGTTACTGCACTCAGCTTGTTGGAAAAGCTTGGAGTCTGTTTTACCGCCTGTTTGAGGGCAAGAATAAGATTTCGGTCGATTGTGTCCTCATCCGCGGATAGAGTATTACAGGCCAGCAGCGCCAGGATAAGAAGCGTACGCCGATAAACGTGTTTCATCTATTTTCCCGTAACGCAATTAGGGTTTGAATGATTTCTTTCACGGGAAGTTCTTCAGCTTTGTCGGCCTTACGATGTTTGTATTCGATGGTGCCTTTGTCTAAACCTCGTTGCCCGATAACCAGGCGATGAGGAATACCGATCAAATCCATTTCAGCAAACATAACGCCGGGTCTTTCATTGCGATCATCAATCAATACGTCAAACCCGGCGTCCAGTAAATTATTGTAGATCATCTTTGAAGTTTTGCGCACGGATTCTGATTTACTCAGTCCTATTGGAGCAACCACTACTTCGAAGGGCGCAATGCTGTCCGGCCAGATTATTCCTTTGTCATCATGGTTTTGCTCAATCGCTGCCGCCGCCACGCGCGTAACACCAATACCATAACAGCCCATTAACATTACAACTGTGTTTCCGTTTTCATCCAGGCAGGAGGCACTCATAGCCTCGCTGTATTTGGTGCCCAATTGAAAAACATGTCCTACTTCAATACCACGCTTGATTTCCAATACGGAGTTTGAGCAGTTTTCGGGGCAAGCATCGCCATCAACAACTTTCCGCAGATCGGCCACTTTCGGCTCCGCGACGTCTCGACCCCAGTTCACTCCGGTCAGGTGCTGGTTGTTTTTATTCGCACCGCAGACAAAATCGGCCATATTTGCTGCAGCATGATCGGCAATCACTGGAATCGGCAGATCCTTTGGACCAATCGATCCGACGTCACAGCCGGCGACTTGCGATACTTCCTGTGGATCGACGAACTGAAGAGGCTTAGCAATTGCGGGCATCTTCTCTGCCTTCACTACGTTGAGTTCATGGTCACCGCGAATGACCAGCGCCACTACGCTTTCAATGCCCCGCACCAGCAAGGTTTTAGCTACATGCGAAGGTTCGATATTGAGGAACTTGGCTACACTGTTCACCGTATGCTGTTCCGCCGTGTCAACCGCGCGCAGTGGTTGTGTTGCGGCGGGGCGCCGAGCTGCCGGCACTGGCGCCGGTGCAAGTTCTACGTTAGCTGCATAACCACACTGTCGGCAGATTGCAATGGCGTCCTCCCCCGAGTCCGCCAGCACGTGAAACTCGTGTGAAGTCTTGCCGCCGATGGCACCAGAGTCAGCCTCCACCACGCGAAACTCCAATCCGCAGCGCGTGAAGATACGCTCATAAGCTGCGTACATGCTATCGTAAGACCGCTGTAGCCCAGCTTTATCGACATCGAATGAATAAGCATCCTTCATAATAAATTCGCGGCCACGCATGACCCCAAAACGAGGCCGGATTTCGTCGCGGAACTTGGACTGCACCTGATACAAATTCATCGGCAGCTGCCGATAACTTCTTATTTCGTTGCGAACGATATTGGTGATTACCTCTTCATGCGTGGGCCCCAGACAAAAATCCCTCTGGTGTCGATCTTTAAAGCGCAGCAGCTCCGGCCCGTATTCCTCCCACCGGCCCGATTCCTGCCACAGTTCCGCTGGCTGAACGGCTGGCATCAATAATTCCTGGGCACCGGCCTGGTTCATTTCTTGTCTGACGATATTTTCAACTTTCCTAACCACTCTCAGTCCCAGGGGTAAGAGGTTGTATATGCCAGCGGCTACCTTGCGAATCATTCCCGCCCTCAACATAAGCTGATGACTGATGACTTCAGCATCTGCCGGCGTTTCTTTCAGCGTTGCCAATAATAGTTGTGAGGTTCGCATGACTTCAAAATAGCGGTTGATACAGCACGGCGACCATATGATTCCATGCGAGCGGCTGTGGTCAACGGCAGCGCATGGGAATCAACTTTAAATCGAGCTATGATGATCATAAATGAGCGCCATGTCATTAACAACCAGTAAGCCATGAGTGAGCTGAAGACCAAACCAAGCAGAAAAAGTGTCAAATCGTTTCTCCAATCGGTGGAGCACGAAGGTATTAAAGCGGATTGTTTCAAACTGTTGTTGATAATGGAAAAAGCGAGCAAAAGAAAAGCGAGGCTGTGGGGTGACAGCATCGTTGGCTTTGGTGAGTATCATTACCAGTATGCGAGTGGGCACAAAGGTACCTGGATGCTCACCGGGTTTTCGCCGCGTAAGCGAAAGCTGGTGATCTACGTTATGCCCGGCTTTTCAGCATATGCAGAGTTAATGCGTGATCTGGGTAAGTATACAACCGGTAAATCTTGCTTGTACATAAACCGGTTAGACGACGTGAATTGCAAGCTGCTTAAGCAATTGATTGTCCGCTCGGTTCACCATATGGAAGTGAACTATCAGTGCAGATAAAAAAACGACGTGCGAGTGAGGAGTATTTCATGATGGGGTTGTCAAGCATAATCGATCTGCAACGCTACCCGCTCGGTGATGAACATTTCATTCGCCGCTGTAAAACCGAACTCAACGGGGACGGCGTTCTTATTATGTCGGGATTTTTATGCTCTGACGCATTAGCCGCGGTGAAAAGGGAGGCGGTTGACAGTAAACATTCGGCTTACTTCTGTGCGCAGACGCATACGGTCTACTTGTCCGCACCCGATCCGCAATACCCAGAGCATCATTCGCGGAATAGGCAAATAGTAAGCACAAAGGGTTGTGTGCCCGATGATCTGATACCGCAGACGTCGCTGCTCAGGACGATCTATGACTCTGCCACCGTCAGGAAGTTTTTGTGCAAGGTGCTGGAGGAACGGGCGCTTTATCCATACGCCGACGCACTGTCGTCTATTAATGTCCATTACTACGAAGCGGGCCAGGAACTCGGTTGGCACTTTGACAACTCATCTTTTGCCATTACGCTGACCGTTCAGGCGCCGGATGCTGGAGGCGAGTTGGAGTACGTAAGGCAGCTGCGCACCACCGCTGCTGGCGGCGCGAACTATGACGGAGTAAGGCAGGCATTAGATGGTAACATTATCCCCGGGCGATTGACGTTTAGCGATGGTATGCTGGTGGTGTTTAGGGGTAAGGAAACGTTACACCGGGTGACCCCCGTGCGAGGTGGGAAAGACCGTATTCAAGTGGTTTTTGCCTACAATAACGAGCCGTTTAAGCCACTCGCTGCGGAGGCCAGGCAGACTTTCTACGGCAGGCTCCAGTGAGCCGGAACAGATAAGTAAAAAGTGAAGTTAAAATAGAGCACAGGATGATATCCGATGAAACTGTTTCCCCCGGGCGAGGCTGGAGCAGGATAGTTCAAACGGGCGAAGTTTTACGCATTACAGATATTGCAGGGCATCAGGGTGTGGATTTTCTGTGTTATAACGCTGGCAACACCGCGGAGCGTTACCATGCGCCGAACACGATAAAAGCTGCGCAAAGCATATTTTTATCGAAGAATAGCGTGCTTTATTCAGATAAAGCTAAACCATTAATGACGATTATCGAAGATACTTGCGGCAAACACGATACCATTGGTGGCTGCTGTTCGGCGCCAAGTAATAAAATGCTTTATGGAGTAGCGAATGTGAAAGGATGCCGTGAAAATTTTTTACAGCAATTGGCAGCATATGACATGGGATGGCGTGACGTCGTTCCGAATATAAACTTTTTTTGCTACGTGCCAGTGTGCCAAGACGGAAGTATGCTTAGGGGAGTATTTGCAAAGGGCAGGTCTAAACCCGGTGATTATATAGAACTGCGGGCTGAAATGCCGGCACTCGTCGTCATCTCAAACTGTCCGCAGGTACATAATCCCTGCAACGACGGAGCACCCACACCGATTCGTTTAACGGTGTTTAACGCCACGCATGCGGCGCATGCATGAAGTGCAG
Source organism: Gammaproteobacteria bacterium (assembly GCA_024638505.1). Classification (GTDB taxonomy): domain Bacteria; phylum Pseudomonadota; class Gammaproteobacteria; order Arenicellales; family JAANXG01; genus JAHEKE01. The sequence goes on from JAHEKE010000017.1 coordinate 50,098, forward strand.
TGAGTCTGTACGGCTTAATCCGGACAAATGGGGCAACAATGTCTGCGCTATGCACGCGCCTTGTTCTAACTTTCACATGTATTATTTTTGCACAGATGAGCGACGCTGAAGACTTGCACGAGCGGGCCAGACAGCGCATGGTCGACAACCAGATAGCTTACCCGCTTGATAGTCGACCCGCGGTTGTCAATTCCAATGTTATTCAGGCTATGCGGACCGTGCCGCGCCATGAATTTGTTGATCAGCGGTACATCGAGATGGCTTATGCTGACCGACCTCTGCCGATCGGCCATGGACAGACGATCTCTCAACCCTACATTGTGGCCTATATGACTGAGCTGCTGGCGGTAGGTAAAGATGACGTCGTTCTGGAAATAGGTACAGGTTCAGGCTATCAGGCGGCGGTGCTGGCGAATATGGTGAAGCATGTTTACTCCATCGAAATTGTTGAACCCCTGGCACAACAGTCGAAAAAAGTGCTCAACCAGCTGGGTTATGGCAACGTTACCGTAAAGGCTGGCGACGGCTATCTGGGTTGGCCGGAGCATGCACCATTTGACGGTATCATAGTGACCGCCGCGCCCGATCACGTGCCACAACCGTTGATCGATCAGCTCAAGCCAGGTGGACGCCTGGTAGTGCCGGTTGGGCCAACCTGGAGTACGCAGAAGTTAATGCTCCTGACAAAAAGGGAAGATGGGGGGGTTGATAAAGAGAATGTAATGGCGGTTGGGTTTGTCCCACTGGTAAGAGAGTAAAATCAGTAAAAACAGGGTTTGCGGCAGAAAAATACCCGGTGGCCTGTTAATCACCAGCGCTAATGCATCAACTGCCAGCAACTCATTATTCATCTGTTAAAGCCCAATGCGTGGCGCATCAACCTGTGTAACGCATGGTGAAGCTACACTTGCGTCAGTATTCGAATTGGAGAAGTCGAGATGAGCTACGCAATAGATTTCAGTGACCAACATGTTTTTGTAGTTGGTGGTACCAGTGGTATTAACCTTGGCATCGCCAAAGGCTTCGCTCAGGCTGGCGCAAAGTTGAGCGTATTGAGTCGCTCACAAGAGAAAGTTGACTCTGCAGTAAGCGTCCTCTCCGGATTCGGCCAGCAGGCAGTTGGCTACAGCGCCGACGTGCGTGATTATGAGGCGGTCAAACGCGCCTTTGTACTGGCGCATGAGATTCAAGGAAACATCGACGTGCTGGTGTCGGGGGCGGCAGGAAATTTTCCAGCGGCGCTGCTCGGCATGTCTTCCAACGGCTTTAGAGCGGTGATCGACATTGACTTGATAGGCACGTTTCACGTCTTGCGTACTGCGCATCAATTTTTGAAAAAACCGGGGGCCAGCGTAATCAATATTTCTGCACCTCAAGCATTTGTTCCCGCACCGCTGCAGGCTCACGTTTGCGCGGCCAAGGCGGGCGTAGACATGTTAACCCGTGTGTGCGCTCTGGAATGGGGCGCAGACGGCATCCGCGTTAATTCACTGGTCCCCGGCCCGATTGAAGGAACGGAAGGGATGGCGCGCCTCGCTCCTACTCCAGAAATACTGGAGGCCGTTCGCAACAGCGTGCCGCTGGGTAGGCTAGGCCAGTCGGAAGACATTGCCAAAGCCGCTTTGGCTCTGGCCTCACCGTTTGGGGAGTTTGTCAACGGCGCCGTCATCCCAGTAGACGGCGGCTGGGCTTTACAGGGTTTCGGTGACATGATGGATAAACTAAGCCATGCCTTCCGCGGTAGAGACGAATAGCGGTGATGGACCCGCTGACTCGATCGCTGCGCAACGGATTGGTCACCGACAAGCTCGGTCGCAAGGCCCATAAGAGAGAGCAGATAGGCTGGGTCGAACAGGCGCTGTCAGCCAAGTCCAGTTTTATTGTCCCAATTCGCGGTCAAGCCAGCTTGTTCTATAGGAAACCGCAACTGCGGGCCGCTCTGTTTGCAGCGCCCGTAGTCAGAGATTGGATTTCGCCGGAAACTCTAATCTTTCTAGGACACTATCGGGGTAAAGACTACTTCGCACTATCCATTTTGGCTACAGCGCAGAGCTCGTGGGAGCAGCTCGACGAAGGGCTGGTTTTCGACAATTTATGGAACAGGGGAACGTTAATTGACCAGTTCGAAGCATCATTGCTGGCGTATGCCCGCGGCATGTGTTACTGGCATGATCGTACAAAATATTGCGGTAGCTGCGGCAGCAGTACGCGCGCAGAACGAACAGGCCATATGCGGACATGTACTAATCAGGAATGTGGCGCAAACTATTTTCCCCGCACTGATCCGGCTGTCATCGTGCTGGTGCACGATGGCGATCAATGTCTGCTGGGCAATAAGGTGGGCTGGCCGACGAACCGTTTTTCGACTATTGCGGGCTTCGTTGAAACCGGAGAAACCGTTGAACAGGCGGTTGTGCGTGAAGTTCAAGAAGAGACAGGGGTAAACGTCGGGCTTCTTGAATATCACTCTTCCCAACCGTGGCCATTTCCAGGTTCATTAATGCTGGGATTCCATGCCCAAGCAACCAGTCGGGAAATCACTCTATCTGATGGGGAATTAAGGGATGCGCGGTGGTTTAGTAAAACAGAAGTAGTGGCAGCGAAGAGCAAAAACGGCTGGTTACGATTGCCTTCACGCCTTTCCATCGCTCGACGTCTGGTGGAGGATTGGTGTCAGACCTAAGGTACGACCTATTATTTTGCTGAGCCAGCGAGTAAGTCGCACAACGACTTGAGGCGACGGAGGTTTTCAGAGAGACTGTGCTCTTGCGTTTGTTTACTCACTCCGGAGTCGTTATATGAATTATCAGGGCCAGGCGATCAACGTAACCCGTCAACAGGGCATCGCCGAACTTCAATTCAACCTGCACAACGAATCCGTAAACAAGTTAAACGCGCTGACCTTAGCAGAACTGAAGGAAGCGATAGCCGCGCTTCAGTCAGAAGCCAATTTGCAGGGCTTACTGCTCACCAGTAGTAAGAACGTGTTTATCGTTGGTGCTGACATCACGGAGTTTGTTGAATGGTTTGATACTCCTGCGCCCGAATTAACCAGGCATGTTATCAGCATCCATAGCATCTTCTGTGCTCTGGAAGATCTGCCTTTCCCCACGGTTGCCGCGATCAATGGATTCGCTTTAGGAGGTGGGTTCGAAGTCACGCTGGCTTGTGATTACCGCGTCATGAGTACGAACGCGCAAGTCGGACTGCCCGAGGTGAAGCTGGGATTGTTTCCAGGGTGGGGCGGTACAGTGCGACTCCCCCGGCTGATTGGGCTGGACAACGCTATAGAGTGGATTGGCACTGGAAAACAGCACCGTGCAGCGGAAGCCCTCAAGGCTGGTGCAGTAGACGCGATTGTTGAACCCGGGATGCTGCGGCAATCAGCTGAACGTATTTTACAGCAGTGCATCGATGGCAAGCTGGACTACGAACAGAGACGCGAAGAAAAACGACGGCCCGTCAAACTCAATGATACCGAGCGGACGATGGTATTCGCTACATCCGAGGCTTATCTTGCAGCGAAAGCAGGAAAACACTATCCGGCACCGTCGATTGCGCTCAAAGCAATGAAGAAGCACGTGCTTCTGCAACGTGAGGAAGCGATTGAAATCGAGGCTGCCGCTTTTGCCGAAGTATTCCACACCTCAGCCGCACGCAGCCTGGTTGGATTGTTCATGAACGATCAAGCGCTGAAGCGTAAAGCCAGACAATACGCCAAGCAGGCGCACCGCATCGAAACAGCCGCGGTCCTTGGTGCAGGCATTATGGGAGGGGGTATAGCGTATCAAACCGCGCTCAAGGGCGTACCTATCGTGTTGAAAGACATCAAGCCCGCAGCCGTTACGCTGGGACTGAATGAAGCCAATAAGCTTCTGGCTAAACGTGTAGAGCGTGGACAACTTAACGCTGCGCAGATGGGTGAGGTATTGAATCGAATAAATCCAACCCTGGATTATGCTGACGTCCGGTCTGCCGCCCTTGTCGTCGAGGCGGTGGTGGAAAACGAAGAAATAAAAAAGTCCGTGTTACGGGAGTTGGAGGAGGTGGTTGGAAAAGATGTAATTATCGCAACCAATACCTCAACTATCTCAATTGATAAATTGGCGGCAGCTTTGCATAAACCGGAACGCTTTTGCGGCATGCACTTTTTCAATCCGGTACACATAATGCCTCTGGTGGAAGTAATACGTGGCCAACATTCATCCGCGGCCACTGTCGCCAGCACAGTCACTTTTGCTCAGGCAATTGGTAAAAACCCGATCGTTGTTAACGATTGTCCTGGTTTTCTGGTGAATAGAATACTGTTTCCCTACCTCAACGGGTTTGAAATGCTGCTGCGGGATGGAGCAGATTTCCGCAAAGTCGATAAAGCAATGGAAGCATTCGGTTGGCCCATGGGACCGGCCTATCTGCTGGATGTAGTTGGCATCGACACGGCGCATCATGCCGCCAAAGTCCTGGCCCAAGGCTATCCCGATCGCATGCAGCTCGACTTCAAAACGAGTGCTGACCTGATGTATGAATCCAGCCGCCTCGGCCAAAAATCGGGCAGCGGCTACTACGCCTATGAGCAAGACAGGAAAGGAAAGCCCAGGAAGATTCACGATGAAGCCGCGCTAGAGCTTGTTAAGCGCGTGGCAACAGCGTCGAACGGGTTCAGTGACGAAGATATCATCGCGCGCATGATGATTCCCATGTGTCTGGAGACCGTACGCTGCCTGGACGACGAAATCGTTGATTCTCCGGCTGCTGCGGATATGGGATTGATCTGGGGCTTGGGCTTTCCCCCTTTTAGAGGCGGTGCCCTGCGCTACATCGACGCAGTGGGCTTGAATGCGTTCTGTGAACTTGCGGATACATATGCGTCGCTGGGTAAAGCTTATGAGGTGCCACAGAGTCTGCGCGTCAGGGCCGACCAAAATAAGCGGTTTTTCAGCTAGCGCATTAACATTCGATTTGGACAATAAGCAAGACACCAGTACAGGAGGTGGGTAATGGCTTTGCACAGTCGTGATGCAGTAGTAATCGACTGCGTCAGAACACCAATGGGTCGATCAAAGAACGGGGTATTTCGCAGCACCCGGGCTGAGGATTTATCGGCTCATCTGGTCAACGCTCTGTTCCGGCGCAATCCGCAGGTCGACGCGGCGGAGGTCGATGACGTAATCTGGGGCTGCGTGAACCAAACGTTGGAGCAAGGGGCAAACATTGCCCGCAACATGGCGCTGTTAACTGATATTCCACACGCCGTGCCTGCGCAGACCGTTAACCGGTTGTGTGGATCGTCGATGCAGGCGATGCACTCTGCAGCGCAATCTATTATGAGCGGACAGGGTGATGTATTTGTCGTCGGCGGTGTGGAGCATATGGGGCATGTACCCATGGGTCACGGCATTGATATCAACCCGCGTTTGAGTAAACACGTCGCCAAGGCTGCGGGCGTGATGGGCTTGACCGCCGAGCTGCTGGGCCGGATGCATGGAATCACCAGGGCGCAGCAGGATGAATTTGGTGCCCGTTCACAACAGCGCGCACACGCCGCCACGGAAGCGGGCCGATTCAAGAGGCAAATCATCCCAACGTCGGGGCACGATGAAGACGGCGTTAAAGTCACATGCGGCGTAGATGAGGTGATTAGGCCTGAGACCACGGTCGATATACTCGCTGGCCTCAAGCCGGTATTTGATCCGGTCAACGGTACAGTTACGGCAGGAACTTCGTCAGCCCTGTCCGATGGTGCCGCTGCGATGATTCTGCTCTCTGCGGAGCGCGCTAAATCTTTGGGCGTTGAGCCAATGGCCAGAATTAAATCGATGGCGACAGCTGGCGTCGACCCATCGATCATGGGCTATGGACCGGTCCCGGCTTCACATAAAGCCCTGCAGCGAGCTGGTGTCGCCATGGAAGACATCGATTTTGTCGAACTCAATGAAGCATTTGCCGCCCAGGCGCTGCCGGTGCTAAAAGACCTCGACTTGATAGATAGACTTGATGATAAGGTGAACTTGAATGGCGGTGCCATTGCTCTCGGCCATCCTCTTGGCTGTTCTGGCGCACGCATCTCCACCGCATTGTTAAACATAATGAAAGACAACGACGGTGCTCTTGGCTTAGCCACAATGTGCATCGGGCTGGGTCAGGGTATTGCGACCGTGTTCGAAAGGATATGAGGGAGTGCTGTCAGCACGGATTTAGCTAATACATGCGCTTCTACGATTATCAACACGCACCCAGCCCACGCCGGGTCAGGATGTTTATTCGTGAAAAGGGTGTGAATATACCCACGGTTGAAGTCGACCTCAGGGAAAAAGCCCAGTATGAGACCGCCTTCGAGCGCAAGAATCCCCGCTGCACGGTGCCGGTATTAGAGCTGGATGATGGTGAGTTTATCTGGGAGACGCTGGCAATTTGCGAATATCTGGAAGCCCGCTACCCAGATCCGCCGCTTATGGGCAGCAGTCCGGAGCAGCGCGCCCGGGTGGTAATGTGGTATCAGCGGATAGTAGAAGATGGCTTCATGGCGGTATCGGAGTCCTACCGGAACTTCGTCAAAGGATTTAGCGGTCACGCCCTGATCGGGCCGACCGGATACCCGCAGATAGCTGATCTCGTTGAGCGGGGACGGGTGCGTACGCAGGTTTTTTTTGACGACCTCAATACGCATTTGACTGGAAGAGAATTTATTGTCGATGAAGTATTTACCTTAGCCGATATTGCTGCACTGGCAACAGTTGACTTTGCTAAAGCTATTAAAATGGAGATTGCACATAACCAGGACGATTTGAAACGGTGGCACCAATCCGTCTCCGCCCGCCCCAGCGCTAAGACGTAAACTCCCGATGACAGATTTTCTGTCGCAAGCCGAGGCAATAGTAGGGTCGCAAGGTATGGTCGACCCCGCGCAACATGCTCCGCTTGTGCAAGACAGGCGAGGCTACTTTCACGGTAAAGCTAAAGCGGTCGTGCGGCCAAAAACTGCGCGGGAGGTCGCGCAAATTGTTGCATTATGTGCTCGATTTAAAGTTCCGATCGTACCGCAGGGGGGGAACACTGGTCTGTGTGGTGCGGCTACCCCCGACGCAACCGGTGACCAGATCCTGCTATGTCTGTCGCGTATGGACGGGATCAGGGAAATCGATCCAGTCGGTTACAGCATCACCGTTGAATCCGGCGTTGTGCTTGCGCAACTGCACGATAAGGTGAGCGAATGTAATCTGATGTTTCCGCTTGATTTGGGAGCCAAGGGGAGCTGCCAGATTGGGGGTAATCTGTCGACCAATGCGGGAGGTATCAACGTGCTGCGTTATGGCAACGCAAGAGATCTAGTGCTCGGAATCGAGGTTGTATTGTCCGATGGCCGGATCTGGAACGGTTTGTCCAAGCTGCGCAAGAACAACACGGGCTATGATCTCAAACACTTGTTTATCGGCGCCGAGGGGACGCTGGGTATCATCACAGCCGCCGTGTTGAAGCTGTTTCCAGCCCCCGGCCATCGCCATACTGCCTTCGTTGCGGTCAGGGATCCTGCTGCGGCTTTGCATTTAATGGAGAAGATACGCCGGGTGAGCGCCGATGCGCTGATATCGTTCGAATACCTGCCACGTCTGGCGCTGGATCTGGTCGGATCTGATCCGCTGGATCACCGCTACGAGCACTACATTCTGTTTGAACTGGTTGCCGGTAGCGTTGAAACGCTGCAGCAGCAACCGCTTGAGCGGATTTTCGCACAGGGTCTGGAAAATGGAGATATTTTGGATGGAACTATCGCACAGAACGCCGCTCAGCGGGGCGCCCTGTGGGATATCCGTGAATCTATTTCCCCGGCGCAACGAGAGTCAGTGAAGAACGATGTTTCCGTGCCGGTGTCATCCGTAGCTGAGCTGCTTGTTCGGGCACCCGCGCTGATCGCAGCGATCGCTCCAGGTGCCCGGCCGTGTCCGTTTGGCCATATCGGCGACGGCAACATTCACTACAATATTCTTAGCCCGATGGATATGGACGCAGATCAATTCAAACAAGTATTCGCAGCTAAGCTCATCGCGGGGGTCAGTGAGCTGGTAATGTCAATGGGTGGAAGTTTCAGCGCCGAGCACGGGGTTGGCACACTCCGTCGAGCGGAATTTTATCGCTACAAAGATCCGCTTGAAATCGAGCTGATGCGGCGGTTTAAATCTGCGTTGGATCCCGATGATTTATTCAATCCTGGAAAAATAATGTAGGCTGCCAGTAGAATGATGCAAACAAAAATAGATTCACAGATCGTTTTTCTCGGGACGCGCAAGCTGGGTGAGACCGGGGAATTTTATGAAAGGAATCTGGGGTTGCGCCTGGCTGTGGATCAGGGTATGTGCCGCATATATGAAGTAACCCGCGGCGCCTTTTTAGGTTTCTGCGCCCGGGATCGGGTATCCGCAGGAAATGACGTGATTATCTCCTTCGTCACGGATGATGTGGATGGGTTGTGCGAAAGGCTTAAATTGAGTGGGGTGAAGATTGAGCAGGAGCCTGCTTATCACTCGGAGTTCAAGATCTACCACTGCTTTTTCCGGGATCCGAACGGTTACAGGTTGGAGGCGCAGCGTTTCGATGACCCCGTGTGGATGCATGGTAAAGGGTGATGGCCAAAAGAATTGGGGGAAATGTCATAACAATTGCATATCCTGGCGTTAAATTAGGCGGCAGCATGATTTTGGGCAGTATGGCGATGATATCCAGACAAAGAAAAGAAGAGATAGTCGATCTGTTTGAACGGAAATTGCATAGGGGCCCAGGAAGCACCCAGGAAATAAAGAAAATCCCTAAGGATGAATTAGAGCAAACTCTGGTGCGCCTGAGTTATCGAGATGAGGACTCCGGATTGCACCTGGTGGTTAATGATGAGATTTACCAGCGCAAGGTGCAGCTGCAGCAAAAGTGGCTTGCCGTCATCATTGTGATGTTTATTATAAGCTTGGCGGTTTTGTTTGGCGAGGAGTTTATCCCGCTTTTACACTTAGCCCCTTAAAGACCGCGCTATTTCGAAGCGCACACGCGCCCTACCGGCACGATTTTTCCGGAACGCACAGTCTAAAGTTCGTTTTTCCGCCTGGGATCAATGCCGGCCGGACAATACCGACACGGATATCGTACCCCCTTATATGCGGGCTTTAGATCAAACGCCTGCAGACGAGGAGAGCTTTCTTATCCCGCCTCTTTTTGTAACAGTTCGATGGCTTTTTCCAGGGTCTCGACGGACTCGTCGTGCTTGCCCTCATTGTGCAGTTTTTCGCCTTCCTCGCGCAGCTGTTTGACCGACTTGTTGAGTTCTTCGTCCACTATCGTCTCTTCGTCGAGGTCAGGGTTTGATGAGAGAAATTCGTCGATTTCCGTCATCAGCGCTGGGCAATTGCCCGCCCAGGCGACGGGAGCCACTGCCAGCGCCATCACCAGTAACCAGGCTTGAATTTTCAAGATAATCCTCCTCATGTTCAGATTTGATTAGATTTGTTCGTTCAATTCTGCAGGTGTATTTGGGCGTTGGCAAGCGAAATTACATATAAAGTTAGCGTACTCAACATCCGGTTTGATTTTCGGGAGCGACGAACCGTTAAACGAACACGGCGGCTGTAAAAGCCGTTCCAATCCACGTGTGGAAATATGGTCGTTTTACAAACGGCGTTGAATTATCTGTTCCTGAACCTATGCTGAGTGTGTGCGACAGTTTATTTGCCCCCTCCTGATTCTCGGTTTGGTCCCCACAGCGGGAACAAGCGCTCAGTCCTGCAGCACGTTCGCAGCGTGTGATCAGCTGGCGCGGGCAGTGCGGGATAAAGACGATCTTTACACTGCACAAGCTCATTATCAAACAGCCTGTTTTGCACCGGTGGCGGAAGCGCTTCTAAATCTTTGTAATAATGCTTGTCTGGCCGTCACCGCAATAAGTTCTGAACTCGACAACTATGCTTCTGCCTATTCATTTTTCAATAAGGCGTGCAATGATGGTGCGGATGCAGGGTGTTTTCACTTGGCGTTGTTGGAAAACGATCGCGGTAACGCCCATCGTGCGATGGAAATAATGCAGCCGCTATGCGATCGACAATACGCACAAAGAGTTGGCTGGCATCTGATTTCACGTAAAAACGCCGGCTCAATTAAAGAGGCGGAAGTCCAGTGTGACCCAGTGCAGGATCCATCACAATGTTTGAGCATGGGGTGAGGGTGCAATCTTTTAGCGCTATTTCATTGAGCCTGTATCCGCATGGTCTATCTTTAATAGTTAAGTAAGTCGATTCCGACTGAATTCAGTAACTATGAGGCAACATAAAAGAAAAGTCGCCATTGGCGACGTTAAACGCGGGATGTATGTGGTCGAATTGGATCGTCCCTGGGACGAAGTGCCATTTGAAGCACCTTTTCAAATTCAGGGGTTTACCATCAGAACGGCCTCCGATCTGGAAAGAGTCAGTAAATTTTGTGATTTCGTGTACATTGATCCCGATGTGGGTGTTTCAGCGGATAATTATCTGGACAAAGAAGAGCCGGATACGTCGAGGGAAGTTTACGAGAGACTCTTCGGCGAAGCGCCCGATCTCTCCGAGCCAGTGTATGAGGATCGGCTTACGGTCGAAGAAGAGATCGCGCTTAGCCGGGAAATTGTTGAGGACACGCGCCAGGTTTATGAAGGTGTTTTACAGGACCTGAAGGCCGGTAAAACCATCGACACAAAAGAAGTGAAGAAAACCGTCGGATCGTTAGTGGAGAGCGTTATCCGCAACCCGGACGCAGCGGCATTATTAATCAGGCTTAAGCAGAAAGACAGTTATACGTACTCCCAGGCCATGGCCGTATGCGTAACCGGTCTGGCGATGGGTCGGCACGTGGGTTTGCCGGAGCGCGAGCTTAATACTCTCGGAACATCATTGTTGCTGCAGGATGTCGGGAAAATTCAGTTGCCACAAAGCCTCTTGATGAAAACAGAAAAACTGTCACCGCGTGAAAGACATCTTCTGCAGTTGCATGTCGATGCGTCTGTCACCATGTTGCGGGCTAAAAGCGAACTGGACAGCGAGGCGATCGAGATCATACGTTCTCATCACGAACGATATGATGGGAGCGGTTACCCGGAGGGTATAAGCGGAGCAGACATTCCCTTGGCCGCTTCGGTTGCTGGCGTGGTGGATACCTACGTTGCCATGACCTCCGAACGTCCATACCGCGAATCAAAAACGCCTTTCGAGGTCCTTATGTCGTTGTACAACGAGCGAGACAAGCTGTTTCCAGCGGCCGTGGTCGAAACTTTTATTCGATGCATTGGAATTTTTCCCGTTGGCAGTTTTGTGCAGCTCGATTCAGGTGAGGTGGGAATCGTAGTCAGTCGTAACAATTTCGCTCAACTCAAGCCGCGCATCATGTTAATTCTGGACAGCGCAGGTAGCCGACTGAAGCAGACCAGGTCTCTAGATTTAGCTCGTCAGAATAAGGGCGATCAACAATATAAAATTAGAGGCGTTGTTGATCCATCTGACTACAATCTGAATACGGACGAATTTTTCCTGTAATCGAAACTTCAGATGAAAGCGCAAGTCTGTGCAGATGAATGATGAGCGAGCCGCTTGATAGCTCCAGCGTGCGTCAGGCGACTAAACAGCCGCTGAAAGAGCATAAGGTTGTTGATATTTTTGATTCGCTTACCGGGTTGCTCGGTCGCAAACCCTTTTTTCGCGTGATTGATGACGAGATTGAAAAATCAAAATTGGGGTGCACCAGTCTCGCTCTGCTGATCATCGACATTGTAGGTCTCCGCCGCATTAATCTGGCAGCGGGAATCGATGCGGGTGATGCGGTTTTATGTGAGACTGCGAATAGAATACGTGAATCGTTGCGTAATTGTGATTCGGTCGCCCGTATGAGCGGCGGAGAGTTCGCCGCGCTGTTACCCTCGATGATCAGTGAGGATCATCCCATTCTCGCAATCGATAAAATCCTGCAGGCATTCCACGACCCCATTGAGTTACAGAACCAGAAGTTAAATGTCGAACTAAGGTTTGGTGTGGCGCTGTACCCGAACACCTGCTCAAGCACGGAGCAGCTTGTTCGGCACGCTACCACGGCATTATTGCATGCTACTGCGCGAAGCAGATCGTTCTCTGTGTATTGTGAAGAATCTAAGGACAAGGATCTCGCTGAGTACGCGTTTGCGCTCGAACTGCGAACAGCAGTGGAGCAGAACCAGCTTGCTCTGCACTACCAACCTAAATGGGACATCAAGGCGCAAGAGGTTACTGCGGCGGAGGCGTTAGTACGCTGGCCGCATCGAGAACACGGCTTCATCAGCCCCAATAAGTTTATTCCGATAGCGGAGGAGAGTGATCTGATACGCCCGCTCACAGCTTGGGTGATAAATGAAGCGGTTCGACAAACTGCAGAGTGGCATCGGGAAGCATTACCAATCGGCATCTCTGTAAATCTGTCTGCCCGGCTGCTACAGGACCCTGAAGTCCCTGAGATAGTAAAGAATGCGCTGGATATCTGGTCGGTAAAGCCGGAATATCTGACTTTAGAGGTAACTGAGACCGCGATCATGGAGAACAGAGATCAAGGAGCGGAGATTTTGGATCAGCTAAATGATTTAGGTATTTCGATTTCGATTGACGACTTTGGCGCCGGTTATTCCTCGTTTGCCTACCTCTGTGACTTGCCGGTAGAAGAACTGAAGGTAGATAGATCGATCATAACCGGTGCCGCCGCGAATACAGATAGCGAGACCGTACTACGCACCATCATTGATCTAGGGCATAACCTTGGCTTGCTGGTAACCGCTGAGGGCGTGGAGGATGAGGATAAATATCGATCACTAGAGCGACTCGGATGCGACATTATTCAGGGCTATTTGATCTCACGGCCGTTAGCGGCGGATGACTTTTTGTCTTTCATGATGCGAAAGCGGCAGGCTGGATGAACAACCTTGTAACAAAATGACCGCTTGACTGCTGTTTAGCCGATAAATCTCAACCGCACGCTGCTGTAGCAAGGTCCTTCTCCTGTGCGCGGGTTATCTGCTTCTATAAGCGCATCCACGTCTGGGTTGGCTTGGATCAAGAATAAGCGGAGCAATGCACAGTTTGCTTCGCTTCAATCCGCGTCAGCTCAGCGCCAGGCGCACTTGATTACGGCCTCCCTGCTTCGCCTCATAAAGCGCATAATCAGCGGCGCCAATTAAATCTTCAGCAGAGGTGTGCTCATCGACCGACAGAGAGGCAACCCCCAGGCTGACGGTCACCCGATCGGCGGTTGGGGAGTTGGGATGTGGAATATTGAGCTCTTCAACTGCCTTGCGAATCGCCTCCGCGAGCGCCACCGCACCCTCCAGACTTGTCTGGGGCAGCAGCACGGTAAACTCCTCACCGCCAAAGCGCGAAGTAAGATCGCGCGGACGACGGCCCGCGCTGAATACACACTGAGCAATCTCTTTAATGCAGCGGTCGCCGGCGAGGTGTCCGTATTCATCATTGTAAGCCTTGAAGTGGTCAATATCACATATAACCAGAGACAGCGCAGTCTTGTCGCGTCTGGCGGCGCGTATCTCACGATCCAGGCTCAGGTCAAAGTTTCGGCGGTTGGGTATGCTGGTCAATCCATCGTGCAGCGATAGCGCTTCTAACTGTTGATTTGTTTTCAATAAACGATTCTGTGTTTCAAATAGCTCCCGCTCGGCCTGCTTTTCACGGGTGATGTCGCGAAAAGTAACCACCGCCCCGACCAGCTCGCCATTCTTCATAATTGGCGTGCTCGTATAGTCCACCGGAAAACGGCTGCCGTCTTTGCGCCAAAAGACCTCATCATCCACGTGGTGCACCCTTCCGTCAGTGAACGAAGCGTGTATATGACATCTATGGGCCGGGTAGGGCATCCCATCCGGATAGCTGTGGTGCACGGTTGCATGCATTGGCTGGCCGATTAACTCCTCAACGGTGTAACCAAGCATGTAAAGAGCTGCCGGATTGACGAAAGTGGTCAAGCCTTGCGCATCGACCCCGTATATTCCGTCACCTGCGGACTCGAGAATCAATCGGTTGTTTTCCTCGGTTTCCATCAGTCTTTGCTGTGATAGCTGATGTGAGAGCTCGTATCCTATCCAGTTGGCAAACAATTGCATCAGCGACAGATCGTTCTCGCTGAAAGGCCGGCCTCGTGCCTCGGTGCTGGAAAGATTGACCGTACCATAACGCTCGCTGTCGACAATCAGTGGCGCACCGATGTAGGCCTCCAATCGAAACTGCTGGTAGCATGGATGATTGCGGATCGCACTGTCGCCGGCATGGTGGAAGCTGGTGGCGGCGTTTGCGTTCAGCGTATGTATACAATACGTTTTACACAACTCGAATTGTGCCCCCTTATCTGGGGCATAATCGGGACCCAGGACATGTTTTACGGTGTAGACTTCATCTTCAATCCAGCTCGTGATCGCAATTGGTAGATGGAAAGTCTCTATTCCCAGGCGCAGTATCGCATTGATTTTTTCATCACCAAAGAGGGATTTGTTCGCAGTGATAGCATGCAGCTGCTCGAGTGAATGAACGTACTTCCGCAGTGCCTTCTCGCTCGCTCTGGGCTCAGTCACGGAGAAACCTTTGTGATTCGCTTGTTGCATGGGTATCAAGGAAAAGGTCGGTACGCTTATAAATGCACGAGCGTACGCATAAATCTTCCTATTTTGCGCCAGGACCGGCCCGCCCAAATCATCGAATAGGGGAAATGATTGACATTTATTTAGGCTAGCATACGGCTGCGAAAATGCATCTTGTGCTGCGCAAAATCCAAGCCCCGGCCGTACACCCCTACCCAACCAACGGAACACCCGGTGCAATTATTTGAATGAAAGTTATGATATTGTAATCAATAAGTATCACGGTTAATTTATTTACGCAGTGACCGATGTCAGACAACTCCATTTCTTCATGATTTCCCTCCGGCCGGCTAAACCACCGTCTAAGGGTGGTAAGCTACTACCATCCAGCCGCGGCTGCGGTTTTCCATACATGAACCGGTACCAATGACGGTCAGCTCGGCAGGGCCGGCGTCGTCGATTAACATCGATCGGTTACTTGCCTGCCCCGACTGTGACCGGCTGACCCGAAAACCGAAACTTCAACCGCGACAGGTCGCTCGATGCCGGCACTGCGGTGCTTTACTGCGTCGCGGACATGTGGGCTCCCTGGATCCGGTTATCGCACTATCGCTGGCATCTCTGATTCTTTTCGTTATTGCCAATCTATTTCCTTTCGTATCCCTTCGGTCCGGAGGGCTGGAGCAGGAAATTCGGTTTTCATCAGGCCTTCTCGCTCTCGCCGAATCCGGCGTTCCACTGCCGGGGCTCGCAGCGATCGCTTTCATTCTAGTAACGCCAATATTGAGGTTGGCGGGGTATCTATACGTCCTGGTTCCGCTTAGGTGGCATACCGAGCCCCCGGCCTGGCGTCCGGTGCTGCGACTTTCAAATACCGTGTTGCCGTGGAGTATGCTGGAGATCTATTTACTTTCTGTGGTGGTGGCGTTGGTTAAGATCTCGGAGCTCGGCAGTATCGTCATTGGTATCTCATTTTGGTCTTTTGTTTTACTGGTGATCACGTCGACTTGGCTGTCGAGCATTACCGACCGTTTCGTCATGTGGGAGTTGGTTGAATCGTGGCGGCAAAAATAGATCGCGGTTATACGACCGCAGCCAAGGCGGGCATTGCCGGGTGCCGTCAGTGCGGCAAACTCACCGCCGACGGCAGCCGCCGTTGCCAGCGCTGCGGCGCCCGCGTCTTTACCCGCAAACCGCATTCGATTCAGCGCACCTGGGCATTTCTGATCACCGGCGTGCTGCTTTACATTCCAGCAATGACGCTACCTATCATGGATACCAGCATCCTTGGTGAAACCATTGCGAGCACAATCATTGGTGGTACGATACGCCTGTGGCACGAAGGCTCGCACGCGGTAGCCGTCACGGTGTTCCTGGCCAGCGTTTTCGTACCCGTGGCAAAATTCTCGATTTTACTGCTGTTGCTGCTAACCGTTCGCAGCCCTGAGGCATGGCGCATCCGGGACCGGATGGTTCTGCACCGAATCATCGAGTTTGTCGGACGCTGGTCGATGCTGGATATCTTCGTCATTGCTATTCTTGTTGCGCTGGTACAGATGGGCGTGCTGGCCACCATTGTACCCAACGCCGGCGCTGCTGCATTCGCCGCATCGGTGGTTGTTACCATGCTGGCCGTGGCCTCATTTGATGTCAGGCTGATCTTTGACTCACCTGGAAATCGGCGATGACCGACCTCGACACACCGGACAGCGTTGCAGACCCCGTTGTCATCTCGTCGCGAGGAGGCGGGGTTTCACTGATTTGGTTGGTGCCCGTATTTGCCCTGCTACTGGGCGCTGGCATCACCTGGCAATACTATGGCAACCTGGGCCCTGTCATTACCATTACCTTTGAATCAGCGGAGGGAGTGGCTCCCGACGCGACCAGGGTTCGTTACAAGCATGTCGACATTGGCAAAGTGGTCGAAGTAGGACTCGATCCTAATGCCGACGAAGTGGTCATCACTGCAAGAATTGACAAGAAAGCTCAGCATCTGTTGGGCTCCGAAACGAGATTCTGGATTGTCAAACCAAGAGCGGGCATCGGCGGAATATCGGGCATCGGGACCATCCTGACTGGGGCGTACATCGATACCGATCCCGGTGGTGCTCCAGGTGCCACAGTCTTCACTGGTCTGGAGGAGCCGCCGTTGACGCCGTTGTCCAGGCCCGGATTGAGGATCGTTCTTAAGTCCAAAGCGGCGAGCTCGGTGCGGGTAGGATCGCCGGTGTACTATCGTCAGATAAAGGTGGGGCAGGTAGACGGGCGTAAGTTTTCCGATAATTTCAGTATGGTCGAATTCGATTTATTCATTCAGCAAGCATATGCCAGTCTAATATCTACCAATTCGCGTTTCTGGAATGCCGGCGGACTGGATATTAAAATTACGGCTGCGGGCGCTGACATACGCACTCCCTCACTGGAGTCACTGGTGGAAGGCGGAATTTCTTTCGACACACCGCCCCATGCCGGGGCTGGAGACCGGGTGGGCAACGGAGTGGAATTTCTATTGTTTCCCAATCGCGAAAGTGCGTTCGAAAGCAGCCCTTCCAAGAAGGTGCGTTATCTATTGTATTTTGATGGTTCCGTACGCGGACTTAATCCCGATGCACCTGTGGAGTTTCTCGGTATCCCCGTGGGAGTCGTGGTCGGTGTGGATCTTTCCTACGATTCGAAAACCTACAACGTTTCTATTCCAGTGTTAGTTGAGATCGATCCGTTACTGTTGTTTGGCGAGCAACTCGACAACGAAGAAGCACACCTAAGAATCGCACGATTGGTACGACAGGGCATGAAAGCACAGCTCAAAAACGCCAACCTCGTGACGGGCCAGCTGTTAGTAGAACTTGCCATGTATCCTGATGAAGAAATCGTTGGCGTTGTGAACGATGGTGATTTCCTCGTATTGCCTACCGTTCCCAACGCCATCAGCCAGATATCCGAGCGGCTTGAAGAGCTAGTGACAAAGTTCGGTTCACTGAAAATCGAGCCCGTGCTCACGGAAATCCAGGAACTCGCGGCTGAACTGCGCGAATTCACTGCGTCACCGAAGTTGAAAACCCTGCCGCAACGCATTGATCAGATGGCCAGCGCAGTGGAAACATTGGTGGAAGGTAAGGCGACTGGCTTTGTCGGTACCTTGTCGCCGGACGGCGAGTTACACGACAAACTTGTTGCTGCGCTGAGCGAACTGCGGAAAATGGCGGAATCACTGCGACAGCTGGCGGACACTCTGGAGCAAAAGCCCAATGCCCTGATATTTGGGAAAAGCAAGTCGTCGCCGCGCACAAAACCCGCGAGGAGCGAGTACGATCGGCAATGACAAACTGTCCTTTGTGAATAGAGTGATGCGCCATTCTCTGCGGTCACCTTTCTTGGCGGTCCCTCACAACGCTTGTTCGGCACGATGATCGCAAGTTTGCCGATGTACGATTTACCCGAGGTCCGATACGCCACTGACGCGCTGTGGCGACAGGTACCGTACGGACCCACATAAGCAGCCGCCTCCGTGTTTTCTGCTCAACCGTGTCACCATAAACCTCAGAAGAGTACTACCTTTAACCTACGCCTTTGGCAAAAGCATTACAAGGTGAGGCTTATACGCCGCTACCGTTTCTTAATAACCGATTAGGGCCTCACGATGCCGTATAGGGAGGGGGAGTCCATAACATTGCTCTTGCCTCCAAAACAGCCGGATTGCTAATAAACTGCTTCTACTTACTTTACTCGTTTATTGACAGTCCCTGAGCGGCCAGAAGCGGGCCACTGGCCACGCCAAGACTTTTACATCTCAAGATAGTAAAGTGCTCAATTAGCAACAGTAGCCAGAACAACATCATATAGTGATGGGGCTCGTTATGGAGTGTCCACAATGCAGGGCGGTGAATCCAAGTGACGCCAATTTTTGTGACGAATGTGGCTCACGGCTGGACAACTTATGCGACAGCTGTGGCCACACTAATCGAGACCAAGCTAAGTACTGTGGGAAATGCGGTGCTAGTCTGGAAGCATCAGCGGCCAAAGAGGATGATGCGTCACCGTATTTAGTATCGCCGGAGACTTATACCCCGCCGCACCTGGCCAAGAAGATTCTTCATAACAAAGCGGCGCTAGAGGGTGAACGAAAGCAGGTTACGGTTATGTTTGCTGATCTCAAAGGATCAACGGCATTAATCGCGGACCGTGATCCAGAAGAAGCCGACAATCTGTTAAAGCCTATTATTCAATGCATGATGGAAGCTGTGCACCGCTATGAGGGAACAGTCACTAGAATTATGGGAGATGGGATAATGGCATTATTCGGTGCTCCTATTGGCCACGAAGACCATGCACTGCGGGCTTGCTACAGTGCCCTGGCGGCGCACAAGTTAATGGATGAAATAATCGAAGAGTTTCGTAGAGAGTATGGGATCAATCCTCAGATCAGGATCGGACTTAACTCAGGTCAGGTAGTCGTGCGCAATATCGGCAACGACCTGTTTATGGAGTATACCGCCATGGGGGAAACTGCTCACCTGGCGGCGCGCATGGAAGAACTAGCCACTTCAGGCAGCACATTGCTCACTGAACATACCTTCAAGCACGTTGAGGGGTTCGTGAAATTGAACAACCTTGGGCCACTGCCCATTAAGGGCATCACCGACCCCGTTAGCGTGTATGAACTTTTAGATGTAACACCACTGCGGACTCGAATGCAGGTCGTGCAGCAACGGGGGCTTGCCCCTTTCGTGGGGCGCACACAGGAACTGCAATCGCTGAGTCTTGCTATGAATCAAGCAGGGAATGGGCTGGGTCAAATTGTCTGTGTATCGGGAGAAGCGGGTGTTGGTAAGACTCGTCTGTTCTATGAGTTCACCCGCAACGCCGTCATGCGAGACTGGTTGCTGATAGAAACTGATTCGGTGTCTTACGGGAAAGCTGCACCTTATCTACCAGTGATCGGTTTGCTTAAAAGCTATTGCCACATTGAAGACCAGGATGATAACCGCACGATTCGTGAAAAAGTCAGCGGTAAACTGGTAACGCTCGATCAAAAGTTGATGCCGATTTTACCTGCCTTGCTGTCTCTGCTTGACGTACCGGTCGATGATCCGGAATGGTCCAATATTGACCCACCTCAGCGACGAGAGCGCACCCTGGATGCTGTTAAACGACTTTTATTGAGAGAAAGTCGGGTGCAGCCTGTTTGCCTGGTTGTTGAAAACTTGCACTGGATAGACACTGAGACGCAAACACTTCTGAATAGACTGATTGACAGTCTGCAATCAGCGCACCTTCTTTTGCTCGCCAATTATCGCCCGGAGTATCAACATGGGTGGGCAAACAAAACTTACTACAATCAGATGAGGCTTTCCCCGTTGCCGGCAGAAAGCGCGCAAGATTTACTTGCTGCGGTGTTAGGTGATGCAGCAGAACTTAAAACACTCAAACAACTGCTAGTTGAGCATTCCGGGGGGAATCCTTTTTTTCTGGAGGAGATAATACGTACATTGGTCGAAACTAATGTATTGGTAGGGGGTACTGGCAACTATTCGCTGAAGAAGGCGGTGCCAGCAATAAAAGTGCCGGACACCGTAGAAGCCGTCCTTGCCGCTCGTTTGGATCGTTTGGGCGCAAACGATAAACATCTCCTGCAATCTGCATCGGTAATCGGGATGGATGTCCCTCATAAGTTACTGGCGGCAGTAAGTAATGTATCCAGTGAAGAACTTGCGTCTGGCCTCATGAATCTCCAGTCGAGCGAATTCTTGTATGAGGCAAATCTGTTCCCGGAGATCGAATACACGTTCAATCATGCACTCACGCACGAAGTCGTTTACGGCAGTTTACTGGCAGAACAGCGCCGGGAGCTCCATACGCGGATTGCCGATGCCATCGAGGATCTTTACTCTGAACGTTTGAGTGAACACGTTGATCGACTTGCCAGCCATACGTTTCGAGGAGAGCAGTGGGAACGAGCCATCAAATACCTTCGAGAGGCGAGTGATAAAACGGCGGAGCGCAGTGCCTATCAAGAGGCAGCGAATAATCTTGAGTATGCGCTGGAAGCAGTTTCCCGCTTACCGGAAAAGCAGGAGAAGCTTGAGCTTGGAGTAGATATTCGTTTCGGTCTCAGAAGTGCATTACAACCTCTCGGTGAGCACGATCGAGCCTCCAAGTACCTCCGCGAAGCGGAAAAGCTCAGTTTGAAATTGGAGGACCAAGACCGTCTGGGCTGGGCCAGTGCGTATTTGTGTCAGTATCTTTGGTGGGATCATGATGCAAGAAACGCCGAGGATATGGGTCGGCGTGCGTTAACTATTGCGTCAGATCACGCTGATTTAGCACTGGAAGCAGCAACTAATTTTTTTTTAGGACAGGGATACTTTAATGTAGCAAGATACGACCGAACGATCGAACGAGGCGAGCGAAGCGTATCATTACTTACTGGCAAACATGCATATAAACGGTTAGGTCTCACCGGTTTGCCTTCTGTTCTTTCGCGTATATACCTCTCCTGGGCACTGACGGAACTAGGGCGTTACCCTGAGGCTGTAGCGATCGCAGAAGAAGCTATTGCCATTGCCACCAACGCGGACCAGGCTTATAGCATGGCGGCGGCTTATCTGGGTTTGGGCCAAATCCTCATCACTCAACGTAGCTTCGCACAAGCGATTCCGGTTTTAGAAGGCGTGGTCGAACTATGCGAGAAGTCAGCATTGTTGTTAATCGAAAAACCTACGACTGCCTTATTATCTTTGGCTTATGCTTCAGAGGGTCGTTTTACTGATGCTTTATCGATCATGGGCAGCAGCTTACCAAGTGAACGTAAACTCGTAATCTTTGATACACCCACGTCCGTTGTAGCTTCTGCAATGGCATACCTTTTGACTGGAAAACTGGAAGAAGCAAAAAAAATTGCAGTGTCCACCCAGAGAGTGGTCGAGCAGCATGGGTATCGTGGGAATCAAGCCAAATTATTACAGCTTCTTGGCGATATTTACGCTAATCACTCTCCATCCAAAACGGGCAAGGCTGTAGGCTGCTACAACCAGGCAATCTCTCTGGCAAATGAGTTGCATATGAAGCCATTAGTCGCTCAGTGTAATCTAAGCCTTGGATTGCTACATAAAGCTAACAAGAGCTACAGCGAAGCCTATCCATACCTCTCCCAGGCATCGCAACTTTTTTCTGATATGGAAATGGATAAATGGGTTGTTCGAACGGAGCAAGAACTGCAACGGGCAGTTGATGGCGGAGATGTTGGCGCGCCTCTCTAAACCAGCGGTGAGCTACGGAAAGGCGGCCATTGTCGGCGTCAACGGTGACCTGAAGCACGGTCACGCCATGCTTCAGCCAATGCTCGGAAAAGCGATGCGCGGTCCAATCGGCGGCGGTGAAGCCATCATTCCTTCTGCCGCAAAGGTCGCCTCCGCCGGCGCCACCCTCGACATTCCGCTCGGACACAAGGATGACCTTTGGCCCTTCGACCACTTCGATGCCATGACGGTCAGCGTGCCGCATGGTCCACGACCTAATGAGATATTGATGGCCATTGCCATTGCCGCGGGTCGGCAAGGCTCGTGCTGCCATCTAAGGTGATCTGTCAGTGGTTGCGAATTGGAACTTCCGGGCATTCTCCACTGCGGAATATCGCTCGCGTCTTGCAGAGGCCCGAAGGGTCATGGACGATGCGGGTCTGGATGCCTGTGTGTGTATGTCGCCCGAACTGCTTTACTACTTCACAGGTTATGATGCCCACACCCACCACGCCATAGGCTCCCAGGCTCTTGTCCTCACTGCGGATGGGGATGAACCGATCTTGATCTTGCGAGACGGTGACGTGCCGCAAGCGGACGAAACCGTCTCCTTGGGGGAAATCCGACCGTTCCGTTTGGGCGCATCAGACCTGGGTAAGCTGGTCCGTGACGCGCTATCAACACGGGGGGTTCTTGGCAAGCGTATCGGCCTCGATGTCTCTGGGCCGGTGATGAATGGCGCCCTGTTTCAATCCATCCTGTCGGCAACCCAAAGTGAGGCGGTACATGATTGCTGGCGGATGTTAGGCAAGCTCAGAACAATCCTGTCGCAGGCGGAGATTTTATACCTGCGGGAGGCGACGCAATTTTCCAACATCGGGATCGATACGTTCTATGCCAAGGCCCGGGTCGGAATGACCGAGATCGAACTGGCGGCCGAAATTGAGTACGCAATGCGATCGGCCGGATGCGATTACCCGGCGGTCCCTACCTGGATGGCATCCGGCGAGCGCGCATATTGCCAACACGCTATGGCTTCCTCCAGGAAACTGCAACCAGGTGACCTCGTTCACGCCGAATTCGCCGGTGTGGCACGGCGCTACCACTCAGTCACCATGGGCTCCCTTGTTCTGGGCGAGCCCAGTGCACGTATGCGGGAGATGGCCGATGGCGCAAAAAGGGCTTTTAACGCGGGTCTTAAGACAGCACATATTGGCGGACGAATCGGCGATATGGAGATGGCATATCGTGACGCGCTAGATTCACTCGGTCTTGGCGGCTGCTGCCCGATGCGATTTGGAACAGGGTTATCCGCTGCATATCCGCCCGTATGGGAGAACCAGATCACTATTCAATTCGAGTGTGATGATTGTTTGCAGGTGGGGATGGCGTTCTACATCCACGCGTCCATGCAAGCGATGGACGACCGGACAGGTATGCTACTGGGCGGCAGCTTTCTGATGATGCCGGACGGACCGGAACGACTGGACAAGGCCCCGATCGAATTGATCGTAATCGATGGATAACCATTCTGAATTAGACAGGGCGTGCCACACCAGGAAAAAAGATGTCAAATAGATCAAGAATTGGTGCCGGTGAGCCGGGGATGTTGAACCGACCGAAAGGGGAGGTATCGGCCGACCCTCCCCCGGGGGAAACACTGCCCCCCATCTTCGATTTCGTGGATCGTGACCGGCTCGTGTCCGATCTCTCGAAAATGGTCGAAATCCCCAGCGTAAACCCGTTCGACAACGGCGCCCGCCCGGGATACCGGGAACTGGAGATGGCGGAATTCTACCTGGACCGGATGTCCGACCTCGGCATGACAGTTGGTTCGCGAGAAGTGGCGCCTGGTCGCCCCAACGTTTGGGGCATTCTGAAGGGAAAAGGCGATGGGTCGTCTTTAATGCTTTCTGGGCATCTCGATACGGTCGGGATCGAAAACTATGACGATGCGCTTCGGGTAAAAATTGCCGACGGCCGGGTCTACGGGCGCGGTTCATGCGATATGAAGGCAGGGCTCGCGGCTTATCTGGAGATGGTGCGTCTTCTCCGTGAAACAGATACCAGTCTCAAAGGCGATTTAGTGATCACCGGACTCGCCGACGAAGAACACTTGATGATCGGATCACGCGATATGGGTAAGCATGGTCCGTGGGCGGATTACGGAATCATCGGTGAACCGTCCAACCTGGTAATCTGCCCGGGGCACAAGGGCCAACTCGGATTCCGAATCCGGACGCTCGGTAAGGCAGTGCATTCCAGTCAACCTGAAAAGGGGATCAACGCCATCGAAGCCATGGCCAGGGTCATTGAGGCGTTCCGCGAATACGGCGCAGAACTGATGAAACGTAGCGCGCACCCACTTTGCGGCCACGCGCGGTCTTGCCCTGGCGTGATCCGAGGCGGAACGATCGTGTCGACGGTCCCCGACTTCTGCGAGTTGGAAATCGATCGCCGCACCCTGCCCGGCGAAACAACAGAGTGCGTGATCGAAGAGTACCGGCACCTGCTCGACGCACTGGCAAAGAGTTCGCCTGGTTTTCGCTACGAGATTGCCGGTCCGACGCTGAGCATTGCACCGCTCGACATTCCCCTGGACAGTCCCATCGTCAAGTCAGTGACCGGGGGTTACGAAAGCGTTGTTAGCAAGAAGGCTACCGTCAGCGCGTTCTTAGGTGGCACCGATGCGCCCAATCTCGGTTTTCCGGCTCTGGTCTTCGGTCCTGGCGGGATTGCACAGGCTCACTCGACAAATGAGTTCGTCGAAATTGATGATATGGTCGCTGCGACGAAAATATACCTGTGGACGGCTTTGGACCTGTTGGCAACACAGCCGTGAGCGCTCCTTCTGTCGTCTGTGTCATGCCTTGAGTCGTTCAGTCAAGTAATTTGTTGTGGAAGGCGCGATACCGGTGTGTTGCTGCACTTCGGTCGCGCTGTGGAACCGATTCCGATCCTCACCGAAGACGGTAGAAGGCGTGGTATAAAGACCGGGCCGGTCGCCGGCAGAGAAGCGAATACATTGTAATCGGGCAGCGTGGGACCTGGCTGCGATAAGCGATCTGTATGCACGTAAGGTCGTTAGGTGGTCGTTGAAACCGACTTTGGCTAAAGAGCTTGTTCTGGATGCGCCGGTGATGGCGGTTTGACAACGTCGACCCAAACAGCAAATCGTTGTGCATTTCGACCAGGTGTTCGATATGGTAGTGATCACTGGCAACGATTCTGTAGACAACACAAACTGATTCCGAGTATGAGTCGTGGTAGAAATTGCACGACAATGCGGTAGTTGAGTCTTTTTTCAGTCTAAAGAAAGAACGGATTAGAAAGAAAACATACCGAAGCCGCGATGAGGCCACTATATCGAAGTGTTCTATAATAAAACTCGGCGTCACAGTTATTGGAATGATGTGAGCCCGGATGCTTTTGAAAGAGCTGCATTTAACACATCATAGGTGTCTTCTATATCTCGGCAGACCCAAGAAGCAGGCGCTTTACGCTAAGCGGGTTGCTTTAGACTTTCAACGAATCCACAAGCCTATGGAGATTTTGATCTCACATTATATTTGTTGTGAGAATTGTTCATAGTTGTTTAATGACTGAGGATTTGGCTCAAGAAGAGTTTGGTTCGATCGTGCTGCGGATTTTCGAAGAATTCTTTGGGTTCGTTCTCCTCGATAATCTCGCCGCCGTCCATGAAGATGACGCGGTGTGAAACGGCGGTGG
>JAHEKE010000095.1 GCA_024638505.1 Gammaproteobacteria bacterium
CGCCGCCCTTTCACGCGCTTGAGTTTTTGACCGGCGGCCAGCTGGAGTCTCAATCGGGCCTGTTCAGCGCCCCTGACGGTAACCTCAAGTTTTATGTGGCGACCGACAATCTAAAGTCGCCGAGTTATCGGGGACTGTTGCCGGAAGACCTGTTTGATATCGTTTCCCGGCACGGCCTGCATTTCGATCATGCCAGCGACACCGGCGTGCTGTTTTACATGATGGGAGCACTTTCGCAGTACGGCAAGCTAGGCATGTCCTGCATCGGCAACAGCATAGACGAAGCCGAGGCCCTGTTTTCGCGTACCGTGCAGGCGCTCGACGAGCGCACCCGCAGCCGCGGTGACGGCCGCGGTGAAGTTTTACCGATGTTGGACCGTCATCTGACGATGGAGTAGCCAAGCGAGCTGTGAGCGAAGACCATACTGGCGGTTGTCTCTGCAAGGCCGTTCGATATCGCATAACCGGCGATCCAAACTTGACCGTTGCCTGCTACTGTAAACAATGTCAGCGTGCGAGCGGTACGGCATTTTCTACATCTGCCTGGTTTTCTGAAGCGCAGGTCGAGATCACTCGCGGCGGGCTAAAGCCTTATAGGTATGCCTCAGATGAAAGCGGGCGCTGGATTGAGATCAAGTTTTGCGAAATATGCGGCACCACCATTTTAGCAACCATCGAAACTGCGCCGGGTGAGGTCGGGATTTCGGTCGGGACGCTGGACCATCCCAACTGGCTGGAGATCAAGGAGCATATATGGACGACCTCCGCTCATCGTTCAATCGCTATACCTCCGGATGCGGTTGCTTTTGACCGCGGTCCATCGTAACCCTTAAGTTACCAATCCTTGAGCACGGTTCGTCTTTGTAATCGGCCTTCAAGCCACTAAACAAGAGTCTAAAGATTTCTATTGCGACAGAAGTGGTGAAAAGTCAGTGGACCCGGTTATCTAATTTGAAGCATGCAAGTTCTACTTTCCAAGCTGATTCCAATGTTCATTTATCCATTGGGATTGGTATCAATCATCCTGCTGGTTACTCTACTGTGGCTGTTACGCCGCCGACAAACCGGCCCCGCACTGCTGGTTTCAGCGGCATCGATCATCATCTTGGTTGCGGGCAATGGTGCGGTTGCCGCGTGGGTATATCGTGGCCTGGAATCGCAGTATCCTCCCGTGGCAGTAGAAGATTTACCTAGCGCCGATGTGATTGTGGTGCTGGGGGGTGGATTGGGTATTCCACTGCCGCCGCGAATTTACGCAGACCTGAACAGCGCCTCCGATCGCCTGCTGCACGCCTCGCGCTTGTACCGGGCGGGCAGGGCGCGGCACGTGATTGTGTCCGGCGGCAATGTGTTTCCGCAAGAAGGATTGGCAGGGGAATCCGTCTACGCCGCGCAACTGTTGACGGAATGGGGTGTACCTGAACAGGCCATTATTATTGAAAAAGAGAGCAGGAACACGGTGGAGAATGCCGCATTGACAAAACGCATCTTAAAACAGCGGAGTTGGGACAGCGTATTGCTGGTAACCTCTGCAGCACATATGCCGCGGGCAGTCCAGGCATTTGAACGGGCCGGTGTGCCGGTTTTTCCCGCGGCGATTGATTACGTTGCGGTTAACGCGGACCGGCCGGAGATTTTGGACTGGGTGCCCAATGTCGGATCCATGTACATCATCACGCTGGCGCTTAAGGAATATCTGGGTCGACTCTGGTATCAGGTCCGCGGGTGAAAAAGCTCCAAGGTCCCGTTAACTAAAAAGCGAATCTCTCCGGCTAAAGGGCGCGCTCCTGATGAGTCTTGGTTGCAAGTCGGCCAAAGTAACAACTTTCTTCGGTGTTTGTAGCGGCGCAGCAAAATAGAACTCGAGTTTAGAAATCTTTAACGGCTTTTTCCGGGTAAATTTTCAAGTTTTCTTGACCAGCTAGCTGGTATACCAGCGTTTTTTGGGCATAAACAATAAGGCTCTGCAAGCCCCCTTTTGCGTTGCGTGCAGATAAAAAGTGAATTTATCGTGAAATTTTTCTTGGAAAGCGGTGACCATTCATCAGGAAAACCAAGCGTGGACGCATCAGCGCGTCTGGCTGAAAGCGGCCATGCATAACGTTATTTAAAGAAATCCCAGCAGGCGATTCCTGACTACTTGTCAGAGTCTGCAAGCCATCAGTTGTATTGGTTAGAAAGCGTGCTCCCACAAAACGCAGGATCGTGGACCATACTTAAACCAGTACGATGATTAAGCATGGCCTCACTCTTGTTCTATTCATCTTACCGGTTACTGCCGGCGCACATTTCTTTGATGGGGAGGACTCAAGGGTTGACTTCACCGGCGAGGGGTATCCCTATCGAGCCGTCGGCAAACTTATTACAGAACTATCCAATGGCAATGCCTACGCATGCACCGCATTTCTCACCGGCCCGAATGAAATCACTACGGCTCGTCACTGTCTTAAGGATGCGTCTACCGGAAAATACGTCAAAGAAGTCTTTTTTGAGCTCACCGGATCAGCCATTTCCAGTCAGAGCAAAGATGTTAATTACCGATTCAGGGCCGAGGTTCCGCAATCCGGTGAAACTTGGAAATTCGAGATGGAGGGGGCCGTTAGCCTCGCTCTGGATCTTGATGGCGAAGAGGGAATGCAGTTAGGAGATTTGGTGGGTTATTTTGGCGTATCTGGTCTGCACGTAAGAAGGGACGGTCACCACGGTACACTGCCGAGCTATTACTCCTCCAGAAAAAAAAGGGATTTCTGCAAGCGCGACACCGGCGCACAGCGACCGCTGCAGTGGCTGCATGATCATCACGTGACGCAACCTGCTGCAGGTGGAGGCTGGACAGCAACTGCAGAACAGCAGAAAACCATAGTCGGCATCTGTTCCGCCGGCTTTCCCAATAACGACTCCCAATCGGGTTACGTATTAATGGTGGAAAACGACTGTGGCCTCGGTGGCGCCCTGTTTGACGGGGCGAGAAGCACCTGCTGGACGTCCGGTGGCGTTTCCGGAGGGCCCTTGTTCTACTATGAAGACGGTCATTACTATGCGATTGCGATCCACTCGCTGAGTTATCCCACGGTGCAAAACGCAAACGGTGCGCGCAAGAGTCCGGATGGCAGTTTTCTTATCGGCGAGCCTTTCGGTCCCAATTTTTTCAATTTCGCCGCGCTGATCATCCCCGACGTATTCGGGCGGGCCGGTAACCTTAGGCAGAATGGGTTTTACCCCATCCCAGACTTATCCAGCTATCGTACAACGGCGGAAAACGTTGCGCCGCAGCGCGAGCTCGGTCAGCAAAAGAAATAGGTGGGTTTTGAAAATCTCTCACACCCATTCTGGATTCGAAAGTGATATAGCAGGACAAGGGGACTCCACGCTGCCCGATGCGCCGCGGTGGCTTAAAAAACTTAAATCCTTCGACGACCTGTTCAGACAGATCATTCTGTGGGCGTTTCTGTTCTGCGTTTTGGGTGTCATCGTTACTAACGCGGTACCGAGCTGAGGTTTGCAAACCAAGAGATCTGCCGCCGGAGCGGCATCTCCGTGCCATTAACCAACGTCTAGATCGTATCAATTCATTAAGGCTTTCGGATCTACTGCCTTTTGTTCAAAGGTCAGGGCTTTTTTGCTGTACACAGAAGTTATAGATGGCCAGCAATATGGTTCCCTAGCGCTGCCAGCCCGCGACTGAAAATTAAAATACCCGCAAGATCTAAGCTTCCACGCGGTTATCACTTACTTTTGTATAATCGACTTGTTACCCCATAAACAGATGCAGCTTAGATTTTTAAGCCAAATGAAATCTTGGATCGTTCAGCGCAACGAGTACGATAACGGCGTCGCGGTAGTAAAAAACCTGATTGCCCAGCTGGGCGTTAAGATTACAGCCAGCACCATAGAAGAAAACCTCTACTCCAGTCCGCGATATCCCTCGTTGGCTGCACTTGAGGAAGTTTTAAACAAATGGGACTTTGAAACGATGGCGGCAAAGATTCCCGTTTCGAAACTATCTGAAATTGTACCTCCAGCTATAGCTTTTCTCGAACAATCCTGTGAATTCGTCTTAATCATGTCACACGAAAACAAGGAGGTAACTTACATTCATCCGCGCACCGGCTGGGTCACGGAACCGGTAGCTTCATTCCAGGACAAGTGGGGAGGAGTTGTGTTGATGGCGGACCCAGGGGAAAACTCTGAAGAAACGGATTACCTTAAGAAGCTCAAGCGAGAACAAGCTCAAAAAGAAAGCGATCCAAGACGTCAAAAGATAAAAATTATTGAAGGTTTTCTGACCGAGGAAGATTGCCGATATCTGATCAAGCTTTCCGAACAGCTATATGCGCGAAGCGCAACTATTAAAGCGGGAAGGAAACAAGTAGACGAGCATCGAACAAGCTTTTCCGCTTTTCTTCCAATGGATGACCATGTTGTTGATAAGGTGTACCGATTGGCGATGGGCCTACTGAATGCACCAAGAGATCATTTCGAGCATCTTCAATGCACTTCCTATAGCGAGGGGCAGGAGTATCATTCTCACTACGATACTTTTGATTTCGGAAGTGAGGAGGAATCGGTGGAACGGGGGCAGCGCAGATCAACACTGATTATATATTTAAATGACGACTTTGAAGGAGGGGTAACCTATTTCCCCCGACTGGATATTCGCGTTCAACCCAAAATGGGTAGTGCCCTGGTTTTCCATAACCTTTGCGATGATGGAAATCTTGATCCATATTCTTATCATGCAGGCCTGCCGGTTTGGGCTGGAACAAAGTATGTGTGCAACCTTTGGTTAAGGACAAAACCGTTCAAAAAGAGCGCTAAGCAAGAAAGCGAAGAATTTGTTTAGCCGGGTGCACGGGGAATGTTACAATGCAAAGGTGAAATGTTTTCAAATTGCGACCATGATCGCGTGATACACATATGTCTGACCAGCATAAGCATACAAGTTTAGAAAATCGCCGTAGAAATCTGCTCGGGAGCAAAGCCCGTCGTGCGGCGATGAAGAAGCTTGGAAAATATTGTGTGGGCGCTTCCGCCACCGCTTATGCCCTTAGCGCAAAGGGCCAGCAGGGGAGTATTCCAGGATGCGAACCGTCAGATGAAGTGCCACCTAAATGCGAGCCTGTAGATCCACCGCCATCCGGTTAGCAGTAGACATAGCCAGTATTTATTGTTTTAAGGTTATCGACCAAGGGCACGGCAAAGCTTTGTTCCACCCCGAAGCAGACCTCTTTATTGTCGGCTGAAACATAAAGGGAAACTGCAGTGATGAGGTTCATCAGCAGAGTCACAAAGCATGCGATTGGTGAAGACGTTACCTTTTTTGATACAAAGACCCAGAGCTTCTTGCACCCAGAAGGGTGGGCACAGATTTACTTATCTGGTTTGGCAGATGGCCTGGATGAGAATGAGTTGGCGAAAGAAATCGCATCCCACTGCAGTGAGTCGACTAGCAAGATAGCGGATGACATCCGGCGTTTCCTGGCCGAACTCGGACAGATCGATACGTACAAACCATTCGCGTTTGATAACCGTGAGATATTCACACACGCTCGGACCACTGGCAGTTTTAAATGCCTCGCAGCCGGGGTAAGGCACTGCAATGGTGCGACCGTAACGATTGGCTTCTCAAGTAATGAACTTCGAGACGCATTTCAGTGCCTGACGTTCGATTCTCTGGAACTCACTGAGGACCGGGAATGCGATGTGTACGTTAGCGGGAATCAACAAGGAGTGGTAATACGCGCAATCGGCAGGCAAAACCCCGACGTCTTTCCTTTGTATCAAGGCCTCTTGATCGCGTATTGCACCTCCGATGATCTGCTGGCCAAAAGACTGGATGTGTTGTTCATTGCGCACGCTGGAGCCGTAGGTCGCGCGGGGCTCGCCGCGCTTATGCCAGCGCTTGGGTCATCCGGTAAATCCACGCTGGTGGCCAGTCTTGGGTTCAATGGGTATGAGGCTATTAATGACGACATCGTGCCTGTTCTAAATCAGGGGTCCATCGTCAGCCTTGGTACCACAGTGAAACTGCGACAAGAATCCTGGCCGCTGATCCAGACGCTCTATCCGGGTATCGACCAGCTGCCGGTGATTAATTCAGAGCGAGATGGTCTGATGAAACTCGTGCAGCCCGCAAGTCATGCTACTGATCTCTATGATTGCCAAATGGTGATTGTTCCCAATTTCGATGCGGATGCTAAACCTCGATTGGAGCGGATAACGCCGCTCGAGGCACTGTATAAGCTGGTCGAGTCGGAATCGCTGTTCAAAAAACCGGCAGAAAGTGAGACGCTTGACCGTATCTGCAGCTGGGTTGGCGCAAAAGAATGCTACAGAATTTCTTATCCGGATACAGATTCAGGATTATCCTTGGTTGAGGAAGTTTTCACTTCAGTCAGTAACATGCTTTCTAAACCACGCAAGAATGCGTCGAATAGGCACACCGGCAGGGTGTAAGATTGATTGATGCTACAGGCGATGGACGCAAAACCATTCTCAGATCCGGCATTTCTTTACCGCCGGATTAGGGATGCTGCATACAAGCCGGATCCGGAGCTGCATGCCTGGTTGGCTGCGATTGATAGTAAGCGCTGGGAGGGATTGACCTGGCTCGTTAATCAGCGCTGTACCCCGGTCGATCTTTATCGCCATCTGCAGCTAACCGATTCGATTCAGTTTGTTCCCAAAGCGGAGCGTGAATTTCTTGAAGGCTGCGCGGAGTTGGCGGCCGAACAAGAGCAGCGGTATTTTTCTGACATCGAACGGATCGTTGCGGCACTGCACGACCGGGGGATCACTGCGACCCTACTGAAGGGAGCTGCACTTATCAGCGGCGGATTTTACCCTTGGGTTGGTCAAC
>JAHEKE010000042.1 GCA_024638505.1 Gammaproteobacteria bacterium
GGGGGCGACCTTGAGGGGACCGTTTTCCGCCGTCATGTCATCCAGAAGCAGTATGGCAGTGATGCAGTCGTCGTTGCTGTGCGGATCAAAGGCGAAATCCTGATGCCATTTCACCTGTGTAGTGGTAGCCGGAAGTTTGCTGTTGATTTTCGCGTGATGAAAACGCAGGTCGGGGCCGATAAGCTCAGCGATGGCATCGATTAATCGACCCTCACGGACAACGCTTAAATAGGTAGCGGAGAGCTCGGTAGGAGACGCAACGCGACGCAGAGCGGGGCGCTCGGCGCAGTGCCCAGGCTCCACGTCAAAACGCGGGCGTCCGTCCATCATCTGGCCATAAGGCACGGAATGGCGCCGGCTCTGCTCGACCCAATGATCGAACTCAGCACGCAGAGCGGTCAGCGAGTCGAGGGGGACGGCCTGGTCCAGCTTGATAAAGCCTTGGCGCTGGAATGCTGCTTTATGCTGCTCGTCAAATATCACCATCAGTCCGCTTAAAATAAATCAAACGCGTTTCCATTCTATGCTTGTTTAGCTCATGGTTACAAAATTACGGGTACGTCATCACTTCGTATCAACCCTGTAGATACTCGATTATGATCAAAGTATGATTGTTGGCAATCGAGATCGGTGCCTGGTAGGGGACAGATATCGCGCAAATCAATTCATTGCCGGGGTACCTTACAGGGGCCCGCGTGATCTTTAGCGTTCAATCTGCAATCACTTGAGCCGCTTATTTTGAGCAGACCGCATTACCGTTACGAGCGATGGTGTCAGAACTAAAGCGACTTGAAACCTATCGTCGGCAGCTGACCGATGCCATAGACGAATTTGAGCATGAGCTGAGAAGATGCGCGGATGCAGCAGAACGCGAAGGTAGTGCGTCTGGCCGAATTGAAAGTCGCATGCATGAGCTGCGTCAGAACATAGCGCTGAACAGCAGGGAGCTCGAGCAGGTCCGAAGTCAAATACAGCAGCTGGGCTCAATAAAATCCAGCTGATTCAACAGGTGCTACCGGCGTTTCGGGCCGAGCAGCAGGACGTTGCCCAGCAGAACCAGGACCAAACGGCCGACAACCTGCCATTCATAACCCGCGAAAATCGACGGCAAAGTAAAGGCAACCACTGGAAACATAACCGTTGCGTAAGCTGCCCTGTTGGGGCCGATACGCTCGATCAGTTCACTCCAGAACCAACGGTTGTTTATCGCATTGAAAAGCGTTGCGGTGGACTGACGCAAGACCGCTGACAATCCTTGCAGCACGAAAAAGCCGTGATCGACGCGGGTCAAGGGCTGGACTTTTCCGTAATATCAAGCGCATTGCAATATTAATGTAGTATTGCGCTCCGTTCCCCAGGCTGCTGAAAGTTGAATGAACGAGAGAAAAGCATGATAGATCTTTACACTTGGCATACCCCAAACGGGCGCAAAGTCTCGATCATGCTGGAAGAGCTTGCGCTGCCGTACAATGCGATTCCGGTAAACCTGGGGCAGGGTGATCAACATGAACCAGACTTTGTAAAGATCAGCCCCAATCACAAAATCCCGGCTATTATCGATCACGATAACGGTCTGACATTGATGCAATCCGGCGCCATTTTGCTGTATCTGGCGGAAAAGACGCAAAAGCTATTGCCGCCGCGCGGCGTTGATTATTGGCGAGTTATGGAGTGGCTCATGTTTCAGATGGGAGATCTTGGGCCCATGCTGGGGCAGACTCATCATTTTATAAAATTTAATCCGGGTAAAAGCAGTTACGCTGAACAGCGTTATCTCAAGGAGAATCGTCGTTTGTATGGCGTGCTCAATGAACGGCTTGCAGAGCATGAATACCTCGCCGATGCGTATTCCATAGCCGATGTAGCCGCCTGGCCATGGATATCGAGGTTCGATTATCAAACAATGAACCTGAATGAGTATCCGAATCTGAAAAGGTGGTATCTGGATATACTGCGTCGACCCGCGGTGCAGAAAGGGTATCACGTGCCGTCAAAAGTACAGGCGATACCGCTGCCTTAATTGCACGTAGGGTGGGTAAACAAACATTGATTACGCCTGGACTTTAATATAGTTTTCGCACGTCTGCCAAGGTGCGTCTGGATGCCGAAGTAAATATGAAGAAAATCTCATCACATAATCGTTCTTTTTTCTTGCTGCTGTTTATCGCGCTCAGCAGTGTCGCCTGCGAGCAAGTGGAAAACATAACCAGTGGGATAGGGGGTGGTGACAAAGTGTCAGCCGGCACGGTTGAGGGCGGAGGCAGCGACGGCTCCTCTGGCCAGACGGCGCAGCTCGCGCAAGCCGATACGGCGCCGTCAGAGCCGAAAAAACTCAGGCTGGATGCTTTTCGCGATTTCGACTGCGGCGGCAACTGGACCAATCGAGACGGCGGCCTGGGGCTCAAAGCCGGCTCCGGCTCCGGCAACTGCCGCGCCCGGTTTTCCGGTGCCTCCGGTGAATACAGAATCACGCTAATGGCGCAAACTGAATTCGACGGCGCACCGAAGTTCAGTATCAGCATAGACGGCAATAAAATCGCAGCGGGACGCTATCCCATGTCAAAAGGAAAGTTGATCTGTGACTGCCCGAATTGGCGGGTAAATTGTCCGGACCGCATTGTGCCAATTGATGCTGGAGTGCACGCCGTCAATAATGGCTCAATGGTCGAATTCTTCGGGCAAGAAGTCTACCCGTGCGGTTCTGGATCTCATGGTGCTTATGCCAAGTGGCGGGAACTGGTGTTTACGCCGAACTAAAGCAGATTTTTCTGCGGCACGTCGCGGGAAAGCATCGGCTAGAGGTGGTTGAGATAAGTCACCCCGCCAAGCGCGTTGACTTGTTGTTTTATATGATCTGCTCTGTGCCTCAGCGTCTTGCTCGGCTGGTGCAGGTTACTGTGACGCGGATTGGGCAACACGGCAGCAAGCATACAGGCTTCCTGTAAGGTGATCTGCTTGCTGCTCTTTGCAAAGTAACGCTGGCTGGCAGATTCTGCGCTGAAAACGAAAGGACCGAATTCGACCAGGTTGATATACAGCTCGAGTATTCGTTGTTTCGACAAGAGCGCTTCGAGCAGCAGCGTAAAATAGGCCTCTATACCTTTACGCAGCCAGCTGCGCCCGGGCCATAGAAAAAGATTCTTTGCGAGTTGTTGCGTAATCGTGCTTGCCCCCCGCATTCTGCTGCCTTCCAAGCGCTCGACGATTGCCTGCTGAATTGCTGTTCGATCGAAGCCCCAATGAAAGGGAAATTTCTGGTCTTCGGCGGCGATAATCGCTATCGGTAACCAGGCGGAGACTTGTTCCCAGTCCGACCAAACCGGTTTGTGCTGGGCATAGGTTCCGGGAGCGGAGAGAATAAATGCGCTAATCGACGGGTTGACCCAGCGTAAGGCCAGAACCAGCAAAACGGACAGTACAAAGCACAGTAGGATAAGTTTTAGTATAGCGCGGCGTATAAATGCCATGTTTCGACAGCCGATCAGCGGGTGGCGTCAATGATTACGCAGGATACCTCGCGAGAACCAGCCTGCTTACGGGACATCACAGTCACCAAGCGTTGATTGGCCTACTTAATGTCTCTTGTAAAACAGGTGCTCTTGCAGGCCGCTGCTGGTCAGATATAGCTTCTCTATTTCGAATCCCGGCATCAACTGTTCCAGCTGTTTTGGTGCGTAGCGGGGTGCCTCCCGAGATGGGCCGGCAGTAGAGTAGTGCAGAACATCGTCAAGCTCCAGCTCGAATACGGGAACGGACGCCGGTATTTGCGGGGAATGTTGTATTAAGAAATAAAAACGGCTTCCTTTGATGAAAAATTTATCCAGCTTTTTGAACAACCCGGTGATATCGTCCAAGGAAAGGTAGTCGAAGTAACACCAGGCCAAAACCATACTTAGGGGATTCTGAAACTGTGGGGGCTGCCACTTGCTGAGCCTGGACGATACGTCTCCGGCAGCGTGGTCTTCAAGCGTGTGGCTTATGCTGCCGGCAAGATTATCCCAGTAGACTTGATTGCCCGAGCCGCAAAGGTAAGTGCATTTCTTCGATGTTGGCGGCGCTAAATCAAAAATAGTGCTTTTGTGCTGGAATAGATTCTCCCTGATCAAAGGCAGAATCCCGGAACGCGTATCGTGCGTTTCGGCGGTTGCGCGCTGGCTTTGTGCAGACTGAAAAGGTCTTTTGTCTGGTCTGAGCTTAAGTCGTCCCGGAGGCACGTGTAAGTCCAGAGCTGGAAGACGCCTTGTCCGTTTTCGGAGCCTGAGACTGGCCTGTGTTGGTACTGGTACCCAGATCCTTCACTGTTGGTTTGCTGGTCGAGTCCATGTTCATCTCCACACTGCCTTTGAACTTACATCCGTCCTCTAAAGCGACTCTGGGTGCGACTATATTGCCGACAACCTGGCCCGACTTTTCGATCACAACCCGCTCACTGCCCACTAAATTACCCTCGACCTTCCCGCCGACAGAGATTTTTTGCGCTTTCAAGTCCGCTTTGACCTCACCCTCTGGGTCTATTTTAATGTTGTTGTTGGGCAGGTTGAGCGTACCCTCCACGTTCCCTTTTACAACCAAATCCTCATCCCCGGTTATGTCACCGTGGAGTACGATCGAGGTTCCGATGATTGAGCTGCTCCCGCTTGGGGCCGCCCTGGGGGTCGGTGCTTTGGGTGCGCTTTCGGTGGTGGGTTCGTTGGTTTCAGGTTCGATGGGTTTTTTCCACATGATGCAGATCTCTCACGCTGGTTTCAGTACAGTATAATCTATTTGTAGCATAGTTTTGTGGTTAAAATGTGACTATTAATCAGAGCCGTTCATGAATTTTCGACAAAGCGCTCGTTTGGTGTTACTAAAGGTTGAAGGCCAGACAAAAGATGCGCGAGCGGCGAGAGTATATTAAGCTAGGCGTAACCGATAGGTCGAAGTCACCGCTTGATCCAAACAAAGCAAGGGGAAAATTAAACAGATGAAAAAGATAGGGTTTTTACTATCCGGTTTGTTGGTGGGCGCGTTTGTCCATTCCGTTTCAGCGGAGACGGAAGGAAATGTTTATCTGGGTTTGGGTGCAAGCTCTCTGGCATTGGATAACAGCCGGGTAGTGGGCATCCCAACCAGTTCCCCTGGCCACAGCTCCAAGATGTTCAGCGGTATTCTGGGCTATCAGTTTAACGATCAGTGGTCCGTAGATTTTTCCTTGGGAACCGATTTTAGCAGTGAGACAGGCACGGACCAGGCGCTAATAAATGTCTACCGGTTTTTCGGTCTGAACAAATGGAAACCTTACGTCTCGGCCGGTTTCAGCGATTTTGGCGTTGACGGTGCGACCGACAGCAGTACGCAGCAGATTCAGGGCGGCGTTGGGATATCTGGAGATTTGTCACACAACCTGGAGCTGCGTTTAGGGTATCAGGTTTTCTTCGACCTGGGCGATGAGTCGTACACCGACAAAGCCCTAGGATTATCCTTTAACTGGCATTTCCGGAAACCCAAAGCCGTCGCCGCAGCGCAGCCGGAGCCCGAACCGGAATCGGTTCCGCAGCAGAAAGAAGTGGTAGATACATTCGAACTTCTCGTGCAGTTCGATTTTGACAAGTCCAACGTCAAGGCAGTTTACGGGCCTCAGTTTGAAGAAATCGCTCGAGTGCTGAAAGAATCCCCCGATATCAGTATGACGATCGAGGGACATACCTGCTGGATCGGCACCGAAGAATACAATGAGGGGTTGTCGCAGCGTCGCGCGAACGCTGTGAAAGACAAGTTTGTCCAGGACTATGGCGTCGCGGCGAGTCGGATCAATACCGTCGGCTATGGTGAGACCCGTCCGGTAGCGGACAACAATACGCTCACTGGCCGGAGAAAGAACCGGCGCGCGATTGCGGTAATTCTGCGTCCGCGTATCGTTACTGAGTAACCACGCGGGATGGCCTGATCCGTTATCTGGCTGCCTGCCCGCCGCTTTTGCGCGCGCGAGCGAAGCGGGTCAAAGGCCACGCAACCTTTTGAATTTAGGCTATATTTCGTCATCAGCGTTTACTTGCATGCAATTTTCGAAACCCGCGCAAACATCGCGTCGGCGAGTTCGGCATGGACGCCCGCAGTTCATGCAGTAATAAGTTTTATTCCCATTCAGCATGACCGCGGCAGTGTAGGGTAACGATTACTTCTGATTTGAAATTGCAGACCGCCGACGTTCCTTCTCCTTTGCCACACAGGCAGTTTGCCAGCGATAACTATGCTGGCATTACGCCCGAGGCATGGCAGGCTCTAGCCCGGGCCAACAGCGGTCACGCCCCAGCGTACGGTGATGATGCGTGGACCACCGTTGCCACCGATCTTGTCCGCCAGATGTTCGAAACCGACTGTGAGGTGTTTTTTACATTTAACGGTACTGCAGCGAATTCTCTGGCCCTGGCCTCAATGTGCCGCCCTTACCACGCTGTAATCTGTCATCAATCGGCGCATATTCAAACTGATGAGTGCGGTGCACCTGAGTTCTTTTCCGGAGGCGCCAAATTGATACTCGTAGACGGACGCAACGGCAA
The DNA here is from genome assembly GCA_024638505.1 of Gammaproteobacteria bacterium. Lineage (GTDB taxonomy): Bacteria > Pseudomonadota > Gammaproteobacteria > Arenicellales > JAANXG01 > JAHEKE01. The sequence continues at coordinate 6,540 of JAHEKE010000042.1, forward strand.
AGTCGATATCGCAGAATTTGAGCAGGCCTGCGCACGACGCGCGGGTGATGTCCATTTCTCTCAGGCGCGAGTCCTCAGCGTCACCCAGGCAACTGAGCTCGGAACGGTGTACAGCAGCAATGAGCTGGCGGCGCTAAGTGCAGTAGCGAGACGATATCAACTGAAAGTACACATGGATGGTGCGAGATTCGCCAATGCGGTGGCGGCACTCAACGTTGCGCCTAAAGACATAACGTGGAAAACTGGAGTAGATGTTTTAAGCCTGGGCGGCACAAAACTCGGGATGCCTGTGGGGGATCTGGTTGTTTTTTTTGATAAAAATTTGGCGCTGGACTTCGCCCACCGGCGTAAACAAAGTGGGCAGCTGGCGTCAAAGATGCGTTTTCTGGCCGCACCTTGGGTCGGAATGCTCCAGGGAGAAGCCTGGCTGAAACACGTCAGGCACGCAAACGACCTGGCTAAAGAACTTTCCATCGTGCTGTCTCAGATCGACGGCCTGCAGCTGCTGGCACCAACCGAGGTCAATGGTGTGTTTATCAAAATGCCCAAAGGTGTAATACAAAAGCTGCGTGACCGCGGCTGGATATTTTACACTTTCGTCGGAGACGATGGCGTACGCTTAATGTGCTCGTGGGATACGACGCGGGAAGACGTAGAGAGCCTGATAATGGATGTAAGACAGTGCATGGCGTTGACGGAGACAAATTGAGACAGACCAAAGTGGAACGCAGGTGACAGTGCCAGCTCCCCCACGCAGAGGTTTTGCTGAACAAGAGTATGAAAGCAGAACGGCACGAGTGCAAAAACTGATGGCTGAGTGCGCCATTGATGCGATATTTCTTACCACCGAACCGGAAGTCCGTTACTTTTCCGGATTTCACTCAGAGTTCTGGCACAGTCCAACTCGACCCTGGTTCCTGCTAATTCCGTCGGAGGGTAAGCCGGTTGCGGTTATACCGGAGATCGGGGTTGCCGGCATGCAGCACACCTGGGTGGATGATATCCACAGCTGGCCCGCGCCTAATCCTGCAGACGATGGCGTTTCCCTGTTAGTTGACCTGTTGTCAAAGCTTTGTCGAAGACGCGGTCGTATAGGCATGCCGATGGGACATGAAACAAGTCTACGCATGCCGCTTATCGACTATCAAAGATTGTGCGCCTCACTTCCCGCCATCGAATTTGTTGACGCCACGAACATCGTGCGGACGTTGCGCGCGGTTAAGTCCGAGGCGGAGATAGAAAAAATGAGGTTCGCCTGTGCGGCAACTTCTATAGGGTTCAGAGAACTGCCCCTGCATGCCGCTGTCGGCCAGACCGAACGGCAGGTTTGTCAGCGGTTTAAACAGCATCTGCTGCAGCTTGGTGTGGACGGTTCGCCGTACTTGATCGGCGCGTCCGGGTGCGGCGGATACGACAATATAATAATGGGGCCAACCGACCGTAAACTGTGCGAAGGGGATGTGCTGATCATTGACACGGGCAGCACCTACGATGGTTACTTCTGTGATTTTGACCGCAACTATTGCTTCACCGATACTACCGATGAAGCCAGGCGGGCCTATGACGTGGTTTATTCTGCCACTGAGGTCGGTATCCAAAGCGCCAGACCCGGGGTGAGGCACTCTGATTTGTGTAAAAAAATGTGGCGGGTGCTGGAAAACGGAGGGGCGTTGGGCAATGACGTGGGGCGGCTCGGCCATGGACTCGGTATGCAGTTGACCGAGGGCGCGTCAAACATGCTGGGGGATGATACCGTGCTTGAACCGGGTATGGTCATCACCATTGAGCCGGGCATGACCTTTGCGCCGGGCAAACTGATGGTGCATGAGGAAAATATTGTCATCCGCGACGGGGAGGCTGAGTTATTAACCCATCGAGCGGAACCGGAGATGCCGGTAATCACTTAGCAAATATATGCTGGACGACGTTTTTTTAGAATCAGATATTGTGCGCTGTGCCAATCCCAGGGCGATGGGTAAGGTGCCCTATCCGGCCCATCTAGAGTCGGTATTGTCCGACAGTATGTTTGCGCAAGCACGCGCTGAAATCACGCGCTGGCCGGACTATCAACCGACGCCATTACACTGTTTACCAGGTTTGGCCGATCGGATCGGGATCAAGCGTGTTTTTCTCAAGGATGAATCTACCCGCTTCGGGCTGGGCAGTTTCAAAGCGCTGGGTGGGGCATACGCGGTGCAGAGACTGCTGCGGCAGGAGCTGCAGCGAGCCGAGGGCAAAGAGCTGAGTTTGCGCAGCGTTAATGACCGGCGCTATGACCAGATAAAGAAAACCGTCACCGTGGCAACGGCAACGGATGGCAATCACGGGCGTTCCGTCGCCTGGGGCGCACATATGTTTGGCTGTCAGTGTGTCATTTATATTCATGCTGAGGTGAGTGAGGGGCGCAAGGCGGCGATGGAGCGCTTTGGGGCGAGAGTGGTGCGTATTGATGGTAACTATGACGATTCCGTGCGTCAGGCAGCGGCGGATGCAGCGCGCAACGGTTGGTTCATCGTTTCCGATACGTCTTACGACGGCTATACAGACCTACCCAAACAGGTGATGGCCGGTTACGGCGTTATGATACATGAGGCGGTCCGGCAGCTGCCCGCCGATGCCGGCTGTACTCACGTGTTTGTGCAGGGAGGAGTCGGTGGATTAGCCGCGGCGATCTGCAGCTATTTATGGCAGAACATGGGGCAAGAAAAACCGAAGTTCATTGTCGTTGAGCCTGATTTGGCTGACTGTTTATTGCGTAGCGCCATTCGTGGTGAGCCGGAGACAATCACAATCAAGAGCGAAACGATTATGGCGGGTTTGTCCTGTGGCGAGGTATCGCTGCTTGCTTGGGATATTTTGTCGCTGGGCGCGGACTATTTTGTATCCATCCCGGATGTGCTGGTAGCGCCATCGATGCGGCTGCTGGCCGACGGTGTCGCTGGTGATCCACCCGTTGTTGCCGGAGAATCTGCGGTTGCCGGTCTGGCGGCGCTGCTGGTAATGGCAGGGAACCCGGCGCTCAGAGATGAATTCGAAATTAATCGAGACAGCAAAGTGCTGCTGTTTGCCACCGAAGGCGCAACCGATCCGATGATTTATGAGCAACTGGTGGGTCGAAAGGTCGAGACGGTCCGAGATAGCTGACTTGGGTCTGGGCGCAATATACAAACTGCTTGAAAACTTAATCTGGTGACTGCTTTTTCACATCTTTTCAGCCCGATAGAAATCCGCGGAAAGACGTTGAAGCACCGCCTCAATTTCGGTGCGCATACAGCGAATATGAGTGAGGGAGGACTGCCGCGAGAGCGTCATTTCGGTTACTACCTGGAGCGTTCAAAAGGGGGCGCCGCCATGATCGTGGTGGAGCCAGTGCCCGTGCACAAAACGGCGGTGTTAACCCGGGGCAACTTTTTGCACGACGATGATGGCATCATCCCGCATTTTAAAAAAATAACCGATGCCTGCCACGAGAACGGAACGCTGATGATTCAGCAGCTCTATCACGTCGGTGCGCACGGAGACTGGGATAACTCCTATGAGCCCAATTGGTCACCATCAGGTTTACCCTCGCTGCATGACACCGACGGCAGTCACGCAATGTCGCAGGCGGAGATTGAGCAGATCGTGGAATCGTTTGCATTATCCGCCAGGCGGGCAATGCAAGCTGGGTTTGACGGCTGCGAGCTGATGGCGGCGTATAACGCTTTAATTGAACAGTTCTGGTCGCCCGCCACCAATAAACGAAACGATCAGTACGGCGGTTCGTTCGAAAACCGCATGCGGTTTTCGCGTGAGGTGTTAACCCGTATTCGCGAAGAAACCGGCCCTGAATTCATTATCGGGATCGCCATCAGCATTGATCCTGCGTATGAAGAAGTTCTGTCACTTGGGCAGCAGCAGCAGATCGCCGCCTGGCATGATCAGCGCCGGCTCTATGACTATGTTTCCGTGGGCACCGGCAGCTACTACGATTTTACTCGGCTGATCCCAACGGTTCTGTACGAGGACAAGCTGGGCCCGCCTTATGCTGAGGCAATCAAACAGGTCGTGCAGTACGCCAAGGTGCAGGCCGAGAGTCATATCCGTACGCCGGAAAACGCAGACTACGTCATCGCCTCCGGCCAGGCGGACATGGTCTCGATCGTGCGCGGCCAGATTGCGGATCCGCATCTGGCCAACAAAGCGGCTGCCGGCAAAGCGGCGGATATTCGTCCCTGTATATCCTGCAACCACCAGTGCTGGGGGCGCCGTTCACGGGATTACTGGATCAGTTGTCTGATCAACCCATCCGCCGGACGGGAATTTGAGTGGGGTGGCGAGCCCTATCGGAAAACAGATCATGCGAAGAATATACTGGTCGTTGGAGGGGGACCAGCCGGTCTGGAGGCGGCGCGAGTCGCCGCCGCCCGCGGCCATGCCGTTACCCTGGCTGAAGCATCGAGCGAATTGGGCGGGCAGTTCCGCCTGGCCGGACTGCAGCCAAGGCGCGGCCAAATCCTGGACTTTATCAACTGGTACGTAATCCAGCTCGACCAGCTTAAGGTCGATGTGCAATACCATACGCTAATGGAGGCAGATGACGTCAGAGCCTGCGGCGCTGATGCCGTGATCCTGGCAACCGGATCTCAACCGAGTGAAACCGGTTACCAGCGTTGTCTCCCCGGCTTTGACGTTCTTCCAGGCATTGAGCGGGGCAAAGTGTGCGCGGTTGAGGATGTCATGAGTCGCGCAGCGCAGCTCGGTGCCAGCGTATTGCTGTTAGACGATAGCGGAACCTGGCGGGGAGCGGGCACGGCCTGGTACCTGGCGGAGAAAGGTTATAAGGTGTGCCTGCTTACACCGGATCCTTATGTGGCGCGTGAACTCACCCGCACCTCTGCCGATATTCCGCTGCGCGAGAAACTGACCAAGCTGGGGGTAGAGTTCATAACGGACTCCGTGCTGCTGGAATGGCGCGGAGATGCGGCTGTGATAAAAAGTTTCTTGAGCGGGGTCGAATCCCTGCGGCAATTCGATAGTCTGGTCCTGGCCTGCGTCAACACACCCGAGAAAACGTTGCAGCAGGAACTGACTGGAGAAGGCTTACCTATACATAGTATCGGTGACTGCGTATCCCCACGGCAGGCTCCGGCAGCGATTTATGAAGGCCGTCGCGTCGCGCTTGCTATTTAAGACCGCACATGTCAGACATTCCTACGCTGGATGAAATCCGGCGCGCAGCCGGGCGAATCTCTCCGTTCATACACCGCACGCCAGTACTTACATCACGCGCCATTAACCACATGGCTGGCGCCGATGTGTTTTTTAAATGTGAAAATCTGCAGAAGGTAGGGGCATTCAAAATCCGTGGGGCCACCAATGCCATCAGTTACTTAAGTGACGAACAGATCAAGCGCGGTGTCGCCACGCACTCCTCCGGCAATCACGCCGCTGCGGTGGCCAAGGCGGCCCGCTGGCGTGGTGCCAGGGCATACGCAGTAATGCCAAGAAACGCGCCGCGCGTAAAGCAGGATGCAGTGGCGGGGTACGGCGCGGAGATTATCTTATGCGAGCCTACGCTGGCGGCGAGGGATGAGGTGTTGAATAAGGTACTGGCAGACACCGGCGCTGTCTTTATTCACCCTTACGATCATGTGCATGTTATCGAGGGGCAGGCGACCGCGGCGCTGGAACTGATGGACGACGTTCCTGGTCTGGACATGCTGCTGGTGCCTATCGGCGGAGGCGGGTTGATCAGCGGTTCTGCCCTCAGCGCGCATGCAGTATCCTCCGCCGTGAAAGTTATCGGAGCCGAACCTGCGGGCGCAGACGATGCCCACCGTTCGTTCAATTTGGGGTATCTGGTTCCTGCTGACCGGCCCGTTTCCATCGCCGACGGTTTGCTGGCCTCGCTCTCAGAGCTTACCTTCAGCATCATCTCTAGCCATGTGCACGACGTGGTAACGGTAAGTGATGAATTAACCATCCAGGCAATGCGCCTCATCTGGGAACGAATGAAACTCGTTGTTGAGCCGTCCGCCGCTTTGCCGCTGGCGGCAATTCTCGCCGGCAGTGTAAAAACCCGCGGTCGCAAGATTGGTATAATTCTGACTGGTGGAAATGTCGACCTGGACCGCTTACCTTGGGTAAAAGCCAAATGAAAATATTCAGCCTTGTCAAACTAGGGCTCTGTAAAAAGTTAACTCTTCTATCGATGTGCTTTTGCTTGTGGCCAGTTGCTGCAGCGCAAACCGAACTGTCGGCGCTGACCAAGGATTTGCCCGGCAGCTTTGAGTTAAAACCTTGTAACAACGAGGGCGCGGCATTGTTGTCCGGGGCGAGTGAGGCGCGAACCACTGTTTTTCGGGCTGACAAATTAGCATCCAGCGGAATGCCCCTGGATATGCTGTACACCGATGCAAGGTATATAGATCGGGCAGCAGCCGATATAGCGTTTGAAAAAATCATGAGTGCGGTAGGGGACACAGCACCCGGGCGCGATGAGTGGAAAATCGTTCTGCAGGCGCAGAACAGCATGCACTGGCTGCAGGCAGCGTGTGCTCTGTTTGGTGCATCTTCTGCGGAGAACTTCAGACAGGTTTATGCCAATCTGGTGAAGTACGCGGAAACCCGTGGCGTACGGGCGAATCGGGCGATACTGTGCGGCTGTGAATCGTCTTGCATGACGGTAGCGATTGATCGTTAACGGAGGAAGACGAAAGAACGCGGGCTACGATCTAATGCGATGCAATGGCGATACTGGATAAATACCCACAGTTGCCAGTGGAAGACCTGTGGGTTTTTGGATATGGGTCTTTGATGTGGCGGCCTGAGTTCGAATTCACGGAATCCGCGCCGGCGAGAATATTCGGCTTTCGTCGTGACCTCTGCCTGTGGTCGGTTGTCCATCGCGGTACGCACGAGAGGCCGGGCCTGGTGTTTGGTCTCGCTCAGGGTGGATCCTGCCAGGGCCAGGCTTTTCGCGTGGCGGCCGCCAAGAAAGAGAAGGTGCTGACCTATCTGTGGCGTAGAGAAATGATCAGATATGCCTATATCCCTAAACTCGTGCGCATACACACTCGCAAACAAGTGCGGCAGGGATTGGCTTTTGTCGTGGATACGCGCCATCCGCAATACGTCGATAACTTAAGCGACAAGGCGATCGCCAGCGTTATCTGTGCCAGTCGGGGCAGGAGTGGCCATAACCGGGAATACTTTCTGGATTGTCTGCGCAAACTTGAGGAAATGGGCGTGTGTATCGGACGCTATCAACACATTAAAAGCCTGGTGTTGAGCCAGGATAGCGTAACTTAAGCCGTCATGTGATGACCATACCGTACCACCTCATACTTCTCTTACTTTTGTTTGTTGCAGGATGCAGCAATGGCGATACCAGCAGCAGCGGCGGGCCAACGGAGTTCGCGGGAACATATCTTGGAACCGTGACCGCTAACGGCATTGAATCGCAGTTAAAAGTAACCATCACAATGGAAGGATTTGTGCGTATGGAGGTCGTTGGCGGAGTGGTGTGTGCAGGAGATTTGCCGACAAGCATAGGTCTGGACGGTAATAAGTTTTCCTCTACCACCACTGAGCAGTGCATTATCGGAGGTCTACCGTGCCCAGTTAACACCAGCGTATCAGGTTCAGTTTCAGGGTCTTCGCTATCCGGGTCGGGGCAGGTTCATCTGGGCTGCCCGAATGGGCCGGTGCAGCCCATTACATTTTCTTTTCGGGCGGCTGAACGATAATTGCCGCCGCGTTAAATTTACACCGATAACAGCGGTGAAGCCGGTGACCCCCCTCCTTGCAGCAGATATTGTGATTCATGAGCGCGGTCAAAGCTGGCGTTCTATTGTATTGATCAAACGGATCAATCCTCCTTACGGATGGGCTCTGCCCGGGGGCTTTGTTGATGTTGGAGAGACCGTTGAGGCTGCCGCCGTGCGCGAAGCCAGAGAAGAAACAGCCCTGGACGTCACGCTGGAGGGCCTGTTAGGAATCTATTCCCGGCCGGATAGAGATCCGCGCGGTCACACTGTCAGTGCGGTATTCGTCGCGACAGGAAGCGGACGCCTGCGCGCGGCAGATGACGCACAGGCGGCTGCTGTATTTTCCATCGACCAACTCCCCCAACCGATGGCATTTGATCATATGGATATCGTGCAAGACTATGCGCGTTATTTAGACCGGCATGTGCCAGGCGTAGTGTAAAAACTATACAATAATATCAAGCGGTATCTTAAGGAATCCCATTGTATCTGTACAATACTCTAACGCGGAGCAAACAAGAGTTCGTTCCGCGCGATAGCAACCTTGTGTCTATGTATGTCTGCGGGCCTACCGTATACAGCTATGCACATATAGGGAATGCACGCCCTGCAGTGGTATTTGATGTTTTAGCCCGTCTGCTGCGCTACAACTATAAGCACGTCATCTATGTCAGAAATATCACTGATATAGACGACAAAATAAATGCGTCGGCCGCGGAACAGGGTGTGCCTATTGCGCAAATCGCCGAACGCTATACCCGGGCCTATCACCAGGACCTAGATGCGCTGGGTGTGCTGCCCCCGGATGCGGAGCCGAAAGCAACTGAAAATATAGCGCAAATCATCGCGATGATCCGGGATTTGATCAACAAAGGTCACGCCTATGTGGCTGAAAATCATGTTTTATTCGATGTCGCCTCGTTTGCCGAGTACGGCAGGCTGTCAAATAGAAGTCAGGATGACATGCTGGCGGGAGCGCGTGTGGAGGTTGCGCCGTACAAGAAAAACCCGGCTGATTTTGTGTTGTGGAAACCATCCGGTGATGATCTGCCCGGCTGGGACAGCCCGTGGGGTCGGGGCCGGCCGGGCTGGCATATCGAGTGTTCGGTAATGGTAAAGGTTCATCTTGGAAAGACCATAGATATTCATGGCGGTGGGCACGATTTGATATTTCCCCATCATGAAAATGAACTTGCGCAGAGCGCTTGTGTCCATGATCACGAGCCTTTAGCACGCTTTTGGGTGCATAATGGATTTGTCAATGTCAACAGCGAGAAAATGTCCAAATCCCTGGGCAACGTTTTGCTTGTTCGCGATCTTCTGCAACAGGCACCTGGCGAAGCGGTGCGCCTGGCGCTGCTGAGTGCGCACTACCGCGCACCCCTGGACTGGACTGACGACGCGCTGCTCCAGGCTAAGCGTCGTCTGGACGGGCTGTATCAGTCTGTGCGTGATCTGCATGATGTACCGTTTGGCGCTGAGCAGGCTAGGCACCCACCGCAGGCCTTTTTGCAGGCGTTGAATGATGATTTGAACACGCCCCGGGCTCTGGCCGAGCTATCGGCCCTGGCCAGGTCTGCGCATACTGTCTGTGATCCGGCGAGCCGCGCTGTGCTGAAAGGTGAGATACTTGGTTGTGGCGAGATGTTGGGGATACTGCAGCAGGAACCCGAGGCCTGGTTTGCCGGCGACGTCAACGATGTGGATACAGGCTTAATCAATAAGCTTATAGCAGAGCGCGATCAGGCTCGACGGGAGAAGGATTATGCCAAGGCAGATAAAGTACGTGATGAGCTGAGTGCAATGGGTGTGGCCATAGAAGACGGTCCGGAGGGCACGCGCTGGCGGCAGCTGTAATGACGGGTTCAGCGGAAATAGAAAATGCGCAGCGAGAGCTGGTGGACGAGTTTAGTCTATTCGACGACTGGATGGGACGCTATGAGTATTTGATCGATCTTGGAAAGCAGCTGGATGAATTCCCGCAGGAATGGATGGTTAGCGAGAACAAAATACAGGGTTGCCAGTCTCAGGTTTGGATGCGTTCAGAAATGCGCGGAGATAGATTGCATTTCATCGGTACCAGCGACGCAGCGATTGTGCGAGGGTTGATCGCAATTTTATTTCGAGTGTACAACGATCGTTGCCCCGATGAGGTAGTGTCTGCCAAGCCTGACTTCATATCCAAAATCGGATTCGCCCAGCACCTGAGCCCGACCAGGAGCAACGGACTGTACGCCATGCTTGAGTCCATTTATGCTCAAGCGAAGGCCCACTCCTCTGCCACCGCTCAGCGCTGAGCGCCGCTGCAAGAGCACGGCGGATGCCCTGCCTAAATGATTCATGACCGTAGCCGTTAGATTTCCGCCAAGCCCTACCGGTTACCTGCATATTGGTGGTGCCAGGACGGCTTTATTCAACTGGTTGTTCAGTAAAAAAAATACGGGAAGGTTCGTTCTGCGGATAGAGGATACGGACCGCGAACGTTCAACCGAAGAGTCGGTACAGGCAATACTGGATGGAATGCGCTGGCTGGGGCTTGATTATGATGAAGGGCCCTACTTTCAAACTCAGCGAATGGATAGATACAAACAGGCGATCAATCAGCTCATGGCCAGTGGCGATGCCTACCACTGTTACTGCAGCAAGGAAGAATTGGATCAGCTTCGTGCGGAGCAGCGCCGGCAGGGCTTGAAACCCCGTTATGATGGGAGATGCCGGGGTCGCGATCCGGTTTCCGGTGTACAGCCAGTGGTGCGATTTAAAAACCCGCTGTCGGGCGAGGTGATAATTGCAGATCTAATCAAGGGAAACATTCATATCAGTAATACGGAACTGGATGATTTGATAATCGCACGTTCCGACGGGATGCCGACATACAATTTGACCGTTGTGGTGGATGACATGGACATGGGGATTTCTCACGTCATTCGCGGCGATGACCATGTGAATAATACGCCGCGGCAAATAAATATATTGCGCGCGCTGCGGGCACCCCTTCCACAGTACGCGCATGTGCCAATGATTCTGGGGCAGGATGGCAAACGCATGTCCAAGCGACACGGCGCAGTCAGCGTCATCCAGTACCGGGAGCTTGGCTATATGCCGCAGGCTTTGTTGAACTATCTGGTTCGGCTCGGCTGGTCGCACGGTGACAGGGAGATCTTCAGTATGGACGAGATGATCGAGCTGTTTGAAATAAGCGAAGTGCATAAAAGTGCGGCGGTCTATGATCCGGATAAGCTGCTTTGGATGAACTATGAATACATCAAGTCGGCTTCGGTGGAACAGCTTAAGCTGCATGCCGCACAGCACTTCCTCAACGCCGGTATCGAGATCGAAAGTAGGCAAAACTGGGGCGAAATCCTGCGGGCAAATCAGGAGCGTTCGAAAACGCTGGTAGAGCTGGCGCAGCGATGTCGTTTTTTCTACATTGCGCCGGGGGAATACAACGAGAAGGCTGTGAAAAAGCACTTCGGCGGTAGGGCGCTGCAAGCGCTGACCGCGTGCGGCAATCAGCTGCAGGTGATTGACCAGTGGCGGGCGGAACCGATCCACGAGGCGGTGCACGCCGTGGCTGAGAGCATGGAGCTTAAGCTGGGAGAGGTGGCTCAGCCGATTCGATTGGCCGTGGCGGGTGAGCCGGTTTCGCCTCCTATCGATTTGACCCTGGCTTTATTGGGTAAGGCGGAAACGCTGCGGCGCATTCACCGGGCCATCACCTTCATGCAGCAACACATGTCATAAACGCCCGCCGCCCACACCGGTCTAGTTCGGGCGCTCATCGGGGCTGATGGTTGCTCAACTGCAGCCGCTTGCCGCGAATGTTGTCCGCTACTTTGCCGTCGGTGTAGCCGAGTTCACCGTTAACCCACGTGGCAACGACGGATGACTTGAATGTATAGCCCTCGAACGGAGACCAGCCGCATTTGTACAGGATGTTTTGTCGGCTAACGGTGTAGGGGCGATGCAGGTCGACCAGCACCAGATCCGCCCAGTAGCCCTCAGCAACGTAACCGCGATCGACTACGCCGAAAATTTTGGCAGGGGCATGCGCTGATTTTTCAACAATCAGCGGCAGCGTGAATATTCCCCGGTGATAGTGCTCCAGCAAGGAGAGCAGGGCGTGCTGCACCAGCGGCAGGCCGGAGGGAATATTGAAGTAAGTCTGGTGTTTTTCCTCCCAAGTATGTGGTGCGTGATCGGTTGCCAGCACATCTACGTAGTTATCCACTACCCCCTTGAGCAGCGCTGTTCGGTCTTTTGCTGATTTAATCGCCGGATTGCACTTGATTAAACCCTGTTGGCAGGCGTAGTCCCGGTCGTCAAAAAACAGGTGATGCGCACAGACCTCTACGGTGATGTGTTTCTGCTCCACCGGCAGATTGCTGAATAGTTCAAGCTCGCGACCTGTCGTCAAGTGCAGAACATGCAGCCGCGTATGGTGTTTCTGCGCCAGCTGTACTGCGAGCGACGACGATAAAAAACACGCGTCGGCAGAACGAATTACGGGGTGGTTTTTTACCGGCACGTCTTCACCGTACTGCTCGCGCTGCCGCTGCTCGTTAGCAAGAATAGTTGGCGTATCCTCGCAGTGCGTTACCACCGGCAGGGGCGAGTTAGAAAATATCTGTTCTAATGCAGCCGGATCATCGACCAGCATATTGCCCGTGGAGGCGCCCATGAATACCTTTACGCCACAGGCATCGCCTGGTGCCAGGGCGCGGATCTGATCGACATTGTCGTTAGTCGCCCCCAGGTAAAATGCGTAGTTGGCGTAGGATTTTTTTTCTGCCAGCTGGTATTTCTCGTGCAGCTTATCTATTGAAACGGTCGGAGGGTTAACGTTCGGCATCTCCATGTAACTCGTAATTCCGCCGGCCAGTGCCGCCCTGGACTCGGTCGCAATACTGCCTTTGTGGGTTCCACCAGGTTCTCGAAAATGTACCTGATCATCGATCAGCCCGGGGAGCAGGTGCTTTCCTTGTGCATCGTAAACAACGGTCTTGGGGCCAGCCTGTATCATGCCGTCCACCTGGGCAATGCGACCGTCCTGGATGCGCACGTCTACCTCGCTGACTGTGCCATCATTTACCAGTCTGGCATTGCTGATGATCGTGTCGGTCAAGGCGTCAAAGCGGGTAAGGTCGACTGCATTACGCTGTCAGTCAAACAGATCGGCAGCGCGATGTAAACCCTGGTCGGTACCGGCAACGCGGCCCCGTAACCGTGCCTTGCCTTTTGCCCTCCCTATGCGCAACGGCGGAAGACAGCAATTGAAGGCGGCCCGCGCATAAATCATAATCGCCTTCTTTGACAATCCGCAGGGTTGAGGCTTGATGTCAGTTACTATCAGTTTTCCGGACGGGAAGTCTAAAGATTTTATTCAGGCCCCGACGGGTCAGGATATTGCCGATGCGATAAGCACATCGCTGGGGCGAAATGCGGTCGCAATACGCGTAAACGGGAGGATGTGGGACCTGCAAAGACCCATAGATGCAGACGCCAACATCGAGATCATTACGCGTAACGACGATGAGGGAATCGAACTGCTGCGGCATGACGCCGCACACGTCATGGCCGAGGCGGTCAAGGAGCTGTATCCGGATACGCAGGTGACCATTGGTCCGGCCATTGAACATGGCTTTTACTATGATTTCGCGCGCGCGGAGCCCTTTGTTCCTGAAGACTTGGATCGCATTGAACAACGCATGCGGGAGATTGTCGATCGCGATGAGCCCATAAGCCGGGAAGTCTGGGACAGGCAAGAGGCGATTAATTTTTACCGGCAAATCGGCGAAGAGTACAAGGCGCAGATAATAGAAGATATCGACGCCGGCGAACCCATTACCCTTTACCGGCAGGGGAATTTCGTCGATCTCTGCCGGGGCCCGCACCTGCCGTCTACGGGAAGGCTGGGTAAGGCGTTTAAATTAACCAAACTGGCCGGTGCGTATTGGCGGGGCGACTCCCGCAACGCCATGCTGCAGAGAATTTACGGTACAGCCTGGCCTGATGCTAAGCAGTTAAAGGCTTATTTGACGCAGCTCGAGGAAGCAGAGAAGCGGGACCACCGCAAATTCGGCAAGCAGATGGATCTGTTTCATTTTCAGGAGGAGGCGCCGGGTGCAGTGTTTTGGCACGCCAAAGGCTGGACCTTGTTTCAGACTCTGGTCAACTACATGCGCCGTAAACAGAACGCGGCTGGGTACATCGAGGTCAATACGCCAGAACTTATGGATCGGAGTTTATGGGAAGCTTCAGGTCATTGGCAGACTTTCGGTGAAAACATGTTTCATATGGAAACCGCGGACGACCGTACTTTGGCTATAAAGCCGATGAACTGTCCCGGCCACGTACAGGTTTTCAAGCATGATCTGCGCAGCTACCGCGATCTGCCTATGCGTATATCGGAGTTCGGAAAAGTGCACCGCTACGAGCCTTCCGGCGCGCTGCACGGACTGATGCGGGTACGCGCCTTCACCCAGGACGACGCCCACGTGTTCTGTACCGAACAGCAAATCACTGAGGAAAGCAAGCACGTATGTGACCTGCTGCTGGGTATATACCGGGACTTTGGTTTTGATGACATACACATAAAATATGCCGATCGTCCGACGAACCGGGTCGGTTCGGATGCGGTGTGGGATGCGTCTGAGAAAGCGCTGCTGCAGGCAGTCGAGGCGACCGGGTTGCAATATTCCCTCAATCCGGGTGAAGGAGCGTTCTATGGGCCAAAACTTGAGTTCGTGTTGCGCGATGCCATTGGGCGGGATTGGCAATGCGGCACACTGCAAGTTGATCTGAACCTGCCTGCGCGCCTCGGGGCGCAATACATCGGGGAGGACGGACAGAAACATACGCCCGTCATGCTGCATCGTGCGCTGTTCGGTTCACTAGAACGGTTTATCGGTATTCTGTTGGAGCACTATGCAGGAGCGCTGCCGTTCTGGCTGTCGCCTATGCAGATCGTCGTTGCTACCGTGGTGTCCGACGCTGATGCATACGCTGAACAGGTTGCACACATGCTGCAGGCTAAAGGGATCAAAGTGGAGGCGGATCTGAGGAACGAAAAGATCTCTTACAAAGTCAGGGAGCATAGCCTGCAAAAGGTGCCCATTATCTTGGTGGTCGGAAGGCGGGAAGCGGAAGACCGTACCGTGACCATGCGACGGCTGGGCAGCAAACAGCAGGAGAATCTCGCTCTGAATGAAGCGGTTACGCGATTTGTTGCAGACAATCTGAGTCCAACTCCCGTAGCCAATTGAGGCCACAGCGGCTACAGTGGGTGTAATGCTGGTTGCGAAAACAATCCGCCGTTCAGCCGGGTGCTTGAGTGCTGCCGTGGTATTGGCCTTGATCGGCAGCGTACCGTGGGCCAAGGCGGACCTTGCCTTGCAGGGAAACCGGGTACAAGGTGGTATCGTGGTCGGGCGGGTTGATCCCGGTACGAGCATAGAGATGAACGGGAACCGGGTTCGGGTTTCTCCAGATGGTTGGTTTCTTCTCGGCTTTGGCCGGGATGAAAGACCCAACGTTGAGGTTAAAGCGGTATATCCTTCGGGTGAGGTGGAACGACAGATTGTAAGGATCAAGCCCCGCCAGTATCAGATCCAGCGCATCGACGGGCTGGCGCCAGGGAAGGTGAGCCCTTCGGCGGAAGACCTGACGCGCATTAAATGGGAAAATGCGTTAATCGGCCGGGCGCGGCAGCGCGATGACGCAAGAACTGATTTTTTAGAGAGTTTTGATTGGCCCGTAACGGGGCAGATCTCCGGCGTCTTTGGTAGCCAGCGCATATTAAACGGCGAGCCCAAGCGGCCGCACTACGGCGTCGACATTGCGGCGCCTAAGGGAACGCCGGTCAAAGCTCCTGCCCCGGGTACCGTGACGCTAGTTCATCCAGACATGTTTTATACCGGCGGCACGGTAAATCTGGATCATGGTCACGGTTTGACTTCTATATTTACCCATTTAAGCAAGATTCTGGTGGTGGAAGGTCAGCGCGTCGATAAAGGTCAATCACTGGGCGAGGTGGGGGCGACAGGTCGCGCTACCGGACCGCACCTGCACTGGGGAATGAACTGGTTCAAGGCGCGTATCGACCCTGAGCTACTGGTTGGGGAAATGCCAGTCGAGTGAATTTGAGTCACCTTGAGAAATGATTTAGTGTCTGCCTCGGACAGACAGCCTTCCCATATTCATTGATCATCAATACTGTTGTCGCCTTGCAGACAGCTTAATATCAGGAGTTAATATGAAACCTTTAATACTCGTGCTGACTACCCTAATTGCGGTTCCTCCCATCGCCATGGGGCAGGAGATGTCAACCCCGCAGCAGAAATACAGTTATACGGTGGGCTTCAATGTCGGACAGAACATAAAACGTACCAATGTGGAAATCGATGTGGATGCGTTTACCCAGGCCATCAGAGATGTTCTCACTGGCGGCGATCTGAAGATGACCGAAGATGAGATGCAGGCTGTCCTGGCAGAGGAGCGTAGAAAGCTGGCTGAGGTGCAGCAGGCCCTGTCCCTCAAAAACAAGCAGGCGGGAGAGGATTTTCTGGCGGAGAATCTGAAAAGAGAGGAAGTGAAGCAGACAGACAGTGGACTTCAGTACGAAATAGTGCGTGAGGGGACCGGGGCCAAACCGACAATCAACGATATGGTGGTGGTGCATTACCGTGGCACGCTGGTAGACGGCACCGAATTCGATAGCTCCTACAACAGGAATGCTCCGGCCACATTTCCCGTAAGCGGCGTGATCAAGGGATGGCAGGAGGGTATACAAATGATGCGAACCGGGGCTAAATGGAAGCTGTACGTTCCCAGCGCGCTGGCTTACGGTGAAAAAGGAGCGGGGGGACCAATCGGGCCGCACCAGGCGCTGATATTTGAAGTAGAACTGCAGGAAATTAAGTAAACTACATATTTAACATAGAATTAGCGCTGTTTCCTCATGCTGTATGGCATGTATGTTAAAAGCAACACAAAGCGCGGCTACGCCGCGCTGGACGCGTCGGGAAGGGGGACGACTCACCTTGTAATTAAGGATTGTCTTATTAAACTGAGTAATAGTACAGACGTAACAATCGTGTCCGAGTCCAAGGTTGCAGATCTCCATACTAATATTCACGGCTGTTTTGCTGGCCCTTATGGCGCTAGGGGGGTGGTTGAAGCAGCGCAAGCAGTACGCGTATCTGAAGGCGCTTCCGCCTTACAGTCTACGCAAATCTTTTTTGAGCACCCGGGAGTTTGCCTACTTCAACGTGCTCAAGCAGGCGGTGGGTGAGAACGCTAAGATCTATCCAAAGGTTCGTTTACCGCAAATCTTGAACCATCCGGGACACGATCCGAAGTATCGGGCGCATTGGTCACGAGTGCAACGTCGTTACGTCGATTTCCTGGTGTGCGACGGGAACCTTACGCCCACTCTGGCGGTTAAATTTGACCCGAACGCGAATCGCAAGCGCAGTCAACCGAAAGACGATGTGTTGGAAGATGCGCTTGGTTCTGCTGAGCTACCTCTGCTGCGGGTAGTGCCGGCGGATAGCTATGATCTAGACGAGGTGACCTATAAGATTAAGTTCGCCATGGCACGCCATCAGACACAACATGGGATGGGCGAGGAGGGCACCATGGCGCTGAGTGATGATGCGATCCTGGAATCAGGAAATGAGCTGACCGATACCGGTCTACTCAAGCTGAAACGATGGACCTCCGACCTGTGGATGGCGGCGCGGCGATCCGGCTAGACCGCATCCGTGCAGCGCTGGACACAAAACATCCCAGCACATAGCTTGTGTCCGCAAATTAACTTGCAATCGCTTAACAGTCACTTACTGCGAGAGTCAATAGCGTTATAGATGCGGTCTCTGATCTGCTCAACACTCCCTATACCCTGCACGCGCACATACTTGGGAGCCGAAGCGTCTACCTCAGCCCAGCTCGTGTAGTATTTTATGAGAGGCATGGTCTCCTGGTGGTACACCGCCAGGCGCTTGCGCACCGTCTCCTCTTCGTCATCTTCTCTTTGCATGAGGGGCTCGCCCGTAACGTCGTCCCGGTCAGTCTCCTGCGGTGGATTGAATGTTACGTGGTAAGTCCGGCCGGAAGGTAAATGTACGCGGCGTCCACTCATGCGCCTGATAATCTCCTCATCTGGCACTGCGATTTCGATTACGTAATCGACTTCGATTCCCTCCGCTCTCATTGCTTCAGCCTGGGCCAAGGTTCTGGGAAAACCATCAAACAAATAGCCGTTACGGCAATCCTCCTGTTCTATTCTCTCCCTTACCAGCCCCAAAATGATTTCATCTGAGACTAGTTTTCCATCATCCATGACTTTTTTAGCAGACAATCCCAGTTTGGTGCCTGCTTTGACTGCGGCACGCAGCATGTCACCGGTGGAAATCTGCGGTATGTTGTGTTTTTCTGAAAGGTACTGGGCCTGGGTGCCTTTACCGGCACCGGGACCGCCAAGCAGTATTAAACGCATGAGGCCTCACTTTTTACGCGTCAGCGCACTGTGTCCATCCCGATCCATTATCGCGGTTAGCACGCGCACTTTAACATAGCTGTATAATCTCGCGTCACATTCGAGCGCAATCGGATTCGGTGCAAGCGTGGCCTCCACCGCGGCCGGACTATCGCGCGCTATCTTCGCTCCTGCAGCAGATCATGTCCTGAACGCGAATCGAACGAGAAAACACCATTTTATTCAATTCATAGTTAAGTAGGAGTAGCTGAACATGTCGTGGTGGGGAAAAGTAGTTGGTGGTGCTTTTGGCTTCATGCTCGGCGGGCCTTTGGGAGCGGTGCTGGGCGCAACGCTGGGGCACCAGTTTGATCGGGGCTTGAGCAATCTTGAGGGAGATTTCCTATCGCTAGGAAGCCAAGAAAGGGTGCAGGCGGCGTTCTTTACCGCCACGTTCTCCGTGATGGGACATCTGGCTAAGGCCGATGGGCGGGTGTCGGAAGGGGAGATAGCGGTCGCTAAGAACTTGATGGCGCAGATGCAGCTGAACGACGCTCAGCGCAAAGCCGCAATTGAGTTGTTCAACACTGGCAAGCAACCAGGCTTTCCCCTGGAGGAGTCACTGGAGCAGCTCCGGGTTGAATGTCATCACCGAACCACGCTGTTGCAGATGTTTCTCGAAATCCAGGTGCAAGCTGCGCTTGCCGACGGCCGTTTGCACGCAGCTGAGCGGGAAACGCTGAACAGTATTTCCGATCAACTCAGGTTTCCACCTAATTTTATTGAGGAGATCTTACGCTTTATCCGCGGCACCTCGCACGCGGGCCGCGACGGTGGTCGACCAGCGGGCAGAGTCAATCTGCAGGACGCTTACGATATTTTGGGCGTGGGGCGTTCCGCAACGGACGCCGATCTGAAAAAAGCCTATCGCCGGCTGATGAATCAGCATCACCCTGACAAGCTGGTAGCGAAAGGATTGCCGGATGAGATGATGAAACTGGCGACGGAAAAGACGCAAAAAATACAGAAAGCCTATGATTTGATCAGGGAAAGCAGGAAGGCGGCGTGAATTTACCCACGTGCAGCGGCCCTCTGAAATAATCTGTTCGGGCCCGATTGACGGCTTGCTGACTTGACGTATTGACCGGTGCGGTGGGTTTAGCTAGTTTCTCCATCCTTCGAACATATTTCGAACATATGAGGTACACGGCGCGATGAGTATGGCAATTCGGGTCCACCAGGTGGGAGGGCCGGAGCAGTTAAAGTGGGAACAGGTCGAAGTTGCTCGGCCGGGTGAGGGCCAGATACTCGTCAGGCATACGGCGGTCGGGCTGAACTTTATCGATGTATATCATCGCACTGGGCTGTATCCCCTTCC
>JAHEKE010000018.1 GCA_024638505.1 Gammaproteobacteria bacterium
TAAGAAAAAGTGTTTTTCTTGATCGAGGTCATGGCGCGAAAGTGGGTTTTTTGATCTAGTGAAATCAATTAATTACTGAAGAGAGATGGACAATGTCACGTAGGGCAGATTTTTATGCATCAAGTGTCGCTAAGCTACAGGAGTTGAATGACGAGCTGGAGCGACAGATCGCTGACAAGGGCGACGCGGTAGTGACGCAGCCGGAGCCGGTTGAGGATCTATCAGACCCGAAGCTTTACCTCAACCGTGAAACCACCTGGCTGGAATTCAATCGCCGTGTCCTGCATGAGGCGCAGGATGAAGGGACGCCGCTGCTTGAGCGCGTTAAGTTCGTTGCAATTGTCAGCGCCAACCTCGATGAGTTTTTCATGAAGCGAATTGGCGGCTTGAAACAGCAGGTTGGTGCGGGTGTGCAGGAGTTGTCAGTGGACGGCCGCTCCCCTCAGGAACAGATCGAAGAATGCCGCCAGATCGTGCGCGAAATCGAAGCGCAGAAAAATGCGCTGCTGCCCGTCCTGTTGCAGCATCTACAGCAGCATGATATCCAGATACTGAGCTACAAGGACTTGTCTGACGATACAAAGACCAAGTTAAGAGACTACTACTTAGAAAATATCTTTCCACTGGTTACGCCTCAGTCTATGGATCCGGCGCATCCGTTCCCCTTTATATCTAATCTGGCGCTGAATCTGCTCGTTACTTTGCGTTATCCTGAAGATGAGCAGACGCATCTGGCGCGGGTGAAAGTCCCGGTCGGACATGACGTCCACCGGTTCCTCAAGATAGGCGGCAAGGATCACTATATCCCGGTTGATGAGGTCATGCGTAATAATCTGGATATTTTGTTTCCGAACATGGAAATAATGGGCTGCACGCGTTTTCAAGTCACGCGAAACGCCAGCACCGAGCGCGATGAGGGCAAAGCCAACGACCTGCTGGAGATGATCGAATCCGAGCTGCGTGACCGGAAGTTCGCTCCCATCGTGCGTATGGTGGTAGAGAAGGGAATGGATGGGCATCACCGGGGCATGTTAGCTGCGGAACATGAGCTGGATCCGGATCTGGACGTGTATGAAACAGACGGCATGATGGCGATGCGCGATCTTTTTCAAATAGCGTCGATCGCGCGCCCGGAACTGCATGATCCTATTCACCATCCTACGGACAATCAGGTGCTTATGCAGGAACCGCGCAGTATATTTTATTCGATCAGGGAGGTGGGCTCGATACTGCTGCAGCATCCATACGAGTCATTCACCACAAGCGTGGAACGTTTTCTCGAGGAGGCCAGCCGCGATCCAAAGGTGTATGCGATCAAGATGACGCTTTATCGCACTTCGAGCAAAAGCAGGATCATTGATTTGCTTATCGATGCCGCACAGAACGGCAAGCAGGTGGCGGTCGCGGTCGAGCTGAAAGCCCGTTTCGATGAGGCGGCTAACATCCGCCTGGCAAGTCGGATGGAAGAAATCGGTATTCATGTCACCTACGGCGTAGTCGGCCTCAAGACCCACTGCAAGGTTATCATGGTCGTGAGGCGCGATTATGATGGACTGCGTCGATATGTACACATAGGAACTGGAAATTACCATGCAGACACGGCCAGGCTGTACAGTGATCTAGGACTGTTAACCTGTGATAAAGAAACGGGTCGTGATGTGACCGAGCTATTTAACTATCTGACTACAGGCTATAGCCCAAAACGGGATTACCGCAAGATATTACCGGCACCAAAGCATCTCAAGGTGGGGTTGCTGGAAAAAATTCAGCGTGAGATAGACCAGCATAATAATGGTAACCCGGGTCTGATTCGACTGAAAACGAACGCGCTGGAAGACGTTGACATCGCCCAGGCGCTGTACCGCGCATCTCAGGCGGGTGTAAGGATTGAGTTGATAGTACGTGACACCTGTCGCCTGCGACCCGCTATTCGGGGACTGTCGGATAACATCACGGTGATCGGTGTCGTGGGCCGCTTTCTGGAGCATGCCCGAGTTTATTATTTCCATAACGGCGGCGACGAAGAGTATTACATAGGTTCAGCAGACTTGATGAAACGAAACCTGGAGAGCCGAGTCGAAGTTATGGTGAAAGTAAGTGCTCCTGAATTATGCGAGGAGCTTAAGGTGTTTCTCGATACCCAATTGCAGGATAAAGGCAGCGCCTGGGAGATGCAGCCCAACGGGAAATACGTCAAACGCGCGCCAAATAGGACGGGGGAACCGGGTTGTCAGGAAGTCTTGATAAACAGGGCGAGAGCGCGCGTGGAATCAGCAGCGATGAATCTTGCGAAATCTCGCATAGAGACCGCCGCTTCCACTGATTTTTAGGTTCGCTGGTGCATATTTGTATTTAACGGCCTCGCTTAGCCGAGTCGACGCTGATGTAGCCAACTGCAAAGGAGAAAAAAGCGGCTCAGGGTTCAAATGAATAGCAGCCAAAATTTCCTGAGCATGCTTATCTAAAGCCTTAAAAAAATACGGCTGCCAGTTGGCGTCACGTCACGCACTGATTTCTGGTGTATTTACCGTCAGATGGTTACCGCCATCCAGGACTAAGAGCTGTCCCGTAACCGCTGCACCGTTGTTAATCAAGTACCAGGCCGACTCTGCCACATCCTCCGCCGTCGTAATTCGCTGCAGCGGAGTCATTTCTTTTACTTGCTGTTTGAATCGCCTATAGGTGTTTTCGTCCATGGCCCGTTTGGACCACTGCGTATCAACAAAACCCGGGCAGATGGCATTAACCCGGATCTGCGGCGCCAGCGCCCGGGCCAGAGCCAGGGTTAAGTTGTTCAAACCCGCCTTCGACGCGGCATAGGCAATCGAACTGCCAAGGCCGGTAAATCCGGCGTGAGATGAGATGTTAACCACAGCGCCTATACTCGACTGGCGCAGCGCCGTGGCGCTGGCGCGAATCATGTGAAACGCGCCTACTACGTTAACGGCGAAAATGTGCTCAAAATCTGCTTTGTTCAGGCCCGCAAGATCCTCTGCTCTGCAGAATCTGGTGTAACCGGCATTATTTACCAGTGCGTCAATCCGACCCCACTTTTGCAGTGCGCTGGAGATCAGCGCTGTGCAGTCGGTATCTTCAGCCACGTCGGCCTGGGCCAGCAGCACATCCGCACCGGCTGCTTCGCAGGAGGCCGCAGTGCGCAGCGCTGCCGCACGGCTTTGTCTATAGTTAATAGCCACATTCCAATGTGCCGCGGCAAAGCGTTGCGCTATGGCGGCGCCGATACCGGTGCCGGCACCGGTAATGACCACAACGGACGGATTGTCTGTCAACGTGCTCGCAGCTTCATCAGGTCGATTGGCCTTTTTTGCGTGCCACCGTTTCAGCGGTCAGGCAAAGTATTTCGAACAGGAGGTTTGCCGCGTTCAAGGCTGTCATCCCGCTTTGATCCAACGGCGGTGATACTTCACAGACGTCACCGCCGATAACATTCAGCCCGCGTAAGTTGCGCAAAATCATCTGCATGTCCCGCATCATGATGCCGCCCGGTTCCGGCGCTCCTGTTCCTGGCATACACATTGGATCCAAACCGTCAACGTCTATGGTGATGTACAACGGCATTTGTCCGACGGTCGTTTTGATTTGTTCGATGACCGCTGCGCGCCCCATCTCTTCGAAGTCATCCATGGTGATCACGCGCATGCCAAGATCATATGCTCCCTGGATATCGTCCTCAGCATAGCGCGTACCGCGTAGCCCAATCTGCACCGTGCGCGCGGGATCCTGTAGGCCTTCCTCCACGGTTCGGCGGAACGCGGTTGCGTGGTTGATCTTACTTTCGCCCAGCGAGTCGAAGGTGTCGGAATGCGCGTCTACATGTACTACAGCTACGGCTTGATCGAGATACCCTGAACGCCTCATGCCGCGCATGATTGGTAAAGGTATAGTATGGTCCCCCCCGACGCCAACCGGTGCAGCGCCATACCCAGTTATTTGCGCTACAAAATCCTCAATGTGAGAGAGGCTCTTTTCGAGGCTCATCATGTTAACTTTGCTATCGCCCACGTCCGCAATTTGCGCAAGATTGTAAGGATTCACGCCCGTCGTCGGATTCACCCGTCTGATTAGGCGCGACATGTCCCGGATCTGCGCCGGTCCCAGCCGAGGCCCGTTTCGATTCGTCGATCCCAGGTCGAATGGCACGCCGTATAACGCGATATCGAGGTCCTGCGCCGACTTGACGTAAGGCAGGCGCATTAATGTTGCCGGTTGCGAACATCGGGGCATCACTGCTGAGTCGATCGGCTGGTTGAAACTCACGCTCATTTTTTTCCTCCAGCTGTAAGTCAAAGATGGCCTGCGGTTTTAAGCGCGGACTCAAAATCCTGGATGGTTCGTTCGAGGCGGAGCAGGTACTCATCACATTCGTTTTGCGTGATGATTAACGGTGGTGTAATCATTACCCAGTCGCCGTATTGCCCATCGTTGTTACGCCGGGCGTAGAGGATCAGCCCGTGTTTCAATCCAAACTGACGCAACCGTTGCAGCGCTTTGAAACCAGCCGGCCACTGCTGTCTGCTGTACTTGTGGCAAAGTTCCAGAGCCAGTAACAGACCTCGGCCGCGTATATCGCCGACGGCGGTGCGTCGCGTCTGCATTGCCTTGATGCCCTGTCTGAGATATTGACCTCGCTGCTCCGCCCGCCGCATAAGATTCTGCTGCTCTATTACGTCCAGCACAGCGTTTCCCACAGCGCAGCTTATTGGGTTGGCATTGGCGGTATGCGCAATGTTAAAGCCGGTCATTTGCCTCAGTTCGTCTACCCAGGCTGCGGGAGCCAGCATCAAGCCAAGCGGCACGTAGCCGGCGCCGATACCCTTGCCCAGCACAACCAAGTCTGGCTTGGCATTTGGCCAGCGGTGCGAGGCGATAAAGGTTCCCGTCCGTCCCGCACCGGACATTATCTCGTCATAAATCAGGATCACGCCAAAGCGGCTGCAGATGGTGCGAATTGTGTTGAAATACTCTTCACTGGGTGCCAAGCAGCCCGTCGCCAGTCCGCCAACCGGCTCAATGATAAGAGCCAGAACGCTATCGGGCCCCAGTGCCAGGATTTTTGCTTCCAACGCAGCAGCACATTCCCGTTCGTACGATCGGGCAGTTTTATCCGCGGGCAGTCTGAAGGTCATAGGGGCCGGGATTTTGTTCGAGAATACGGCCATTTTCCCGAACACGGGCTGGAAGGTAGCATCACCGCTTGCCGCCAGCGTGCCCAGCGTCATGCCGTGATATGACGGCATCAAGCTGATGATCCGCGTGCGCCGACTTTCGCCGATCGCGTGTTTATACTGACGCGCAAACTTGAGCGCGATATCAACCGCCTCGGATCCACCGGATGCCATAAAGACTCTCTCGAAGCCTGCTCCGGCAAGGCGCGCAATACGCTCTGTGAACGATTTGTTCTCAATCGTTCGTGCGACGCGCGGATAGGCAAAATCCAGTTTCAGCGCCTGCTGATACATGCAGCGGGCAACGTGCCGGTTCGCGTGTCCGATATTGCTGCAGATCGGACCCGAGGAGGCATCAATATAGCGATTGCCCGCCGTATCCCACATGTAAATTCCCTTCGCGCGTTGGATCACTGGTGTATCTATCCCACTGTCTACGCTGTAGAAATGGTCTTGAGTGCAGCCCCATTCAGCTCCGCCTGCGGAGTTACCGGTCACTTTTTGTTCGATCATAGTCATACTTGGAAATCTACACCGCAGCGCGCAACAAAGCAGCATGATCCAGTGATTACAACGTGTACTCCGCGGTTATAATTGATGCTGATTTTGCGTCGAACGAGCATTGTAGTTTATTGAAAACATGCATTCATACCATCGCTGTCCTTTATTTGCCCCCAACCCGCGGATCCGGCGCTGCTTTAGAAAAGACAAAGAACAAGCATGCCCCATATCAATCACACGTATAAGGTGCGTGCTGGCTGCGGTTCATACGCCGTTCTGTTACTGCCGGATCAATACCGATTCGGCTCCGTCAGCAGCGGCCAGCAAACTTCTGCTTTCATGGCGACGTTCTATTCCAGCTCTACTGCTACCGCTGCTTATGTGTTTGTCCGCTAGTGCGGGTGCGCAGGAAATATCGGCAGCAGGCGACGCGATGGGGGCGCCCAGTGCGCAATACGAAAAAACGGTTAACGCAGAAGAGGAGGGTAAGGAGTTTGCGCAGATCAAGGCTGTTCCATCAGATTCCCAGCAGCGGGAACTCGGGGCCGAGGAGGATCCGCTTGCTGCAGATCAGGCCCAGCGTAAAGTCGAGCGAGCCGAAGAAAAAAGGGATATAGACAAGGGGCCTGGGCGATCCACTGGGTTTGATCTTTACGGCAGCATTCGGGTGCGCTATCGGGAGCAGGGTGATGAGTCTGGGTGGCAGGACGGCGGCTCACGCCTCGGGGGCGACATAGAGTGGCAGTTTCGGGAAGGGTCGTATTTGTTCGCGCGCTATGAAGTGGGGTTTAACATTTTAACTGGAATCAAAGATCTTGCTCCCGGTAAAGACAGCAGCCAGGAATTTGAAGACAGCGTGTTCACCCGTCTGCGCTACGCGGGCGTCGAAACGCCGCGGTTTTCCGGAGTGCTGGGAAAGAACTGGTCGACCTATTACAAGGTGGGTCACTTTACCGACCGTTTCATGGGAACCGGTGCAAGTGCCAGCGGCGTTTTTAATGCACAGACCGACGGCGGTCCGACAGGCCCGGGCCGGGCTGACAAAGTTTTGCAGACCGAACTGGCGCTGGACTTTCTGCCGCACAAAACATTCAGACCCTTTAAATTGAATCTTCAGGCTCAGCACGGCAATCCGATTCCATTCGGCAACGGGGTAGATTATGGCATTGCGTTTGGAGCCAGCGCAGTCATGACCACGCACAAAGACCTTACCATTGGTCTTGCCTACAACCACGCCAGGATAGACATCAACGCCAATCCTTCACTGCGCGGAATTGGAATTTCCGGCGACGCGCGCGCGGCACTCGCCGGCGCGCGTGCGTTTGGCGACAGATGGTATGCTGGAATAGTAATCGCCCGCCTGCAAAACCACGAAACCACGGATGAAGGTGTTTACTTCGACGGTTGGGGCAGCGAACTCTACGCCCAGTTTCGACTGTTTGATAAAGTCTGGTTTACCGGCGGTTACAATGCCCTTAAACCTGATTCGGATCAGATCCAGGCGGGTGATTACCGGGTGCGATATACAGTTGCGGGCTTGAGATACACCTTTAATGGGTTCCGCCAAATGATATTTGCCAACGTACAATTTGATAACGGTTTTAATACAGATGGGGCGGCAAGAAGCAACGTCTATACCATCGGAATCAGGTGGGACTTGTCAAAGCGGGGTTGGCACATATCGAGTAAGAATTGACTAGTAGCATTACACCAGAGTTGAGCTCTGGGTTTAAAATTGCTGCATGACCGCTAGTCAGTGCGCAGTTTCAAGTAGCCGTCTCGCGTCTGCGGCAGTTTTCGCTGCAGCAGCTGTGAGGCGACAACCGTGCGCAGGATCTGTGCCGTGCCTCCGCCTATGGTGAACATGCGTGCATCACGCACCATTCTCTCCAGCGGCTGGGCGCGAGAATAGCCGGCGGCACCGAATATTTGCAGAGCATTATTGGTTACGCTGATCGCAGATTCGGAAGCCAGAATCTTAGCGCGGGCTGCCTGCGCGATGTCCGGAAAACCAGCTTCCCCAGCGCTCATTGCCGCCAGATGAAGCAACGCTCTTGCCGCTTCTAGCTGAGTGTTCATATCGACCAGCATCCACTGCAGGCCTTGAAACTCGCAGATTGGCCGCCCGAACTGCCGTCGGGTTTGCGCGTAGCCCAGGGCCAGATCGAACGCGCCTTGAGCAATGCCCAGCGCGACCGTGCCGGCACCTACGCGCTGCGCGTTGTAGGCGTTCATCAGTCCGGCAAAACCCTTAGCCAGGCCGCTCTCTGGTTGGATTAACCTGTCTGCAGGTAAAACCAGATCGTTAAAAATTAGCTCTGTTTCAGGGATACCCCGTAACCCCATAGCGGGTTCTCGCTGACCCACAACCAGACCGTCATGCTCGCCCCGTACCGTGATGAATCCGCCGATACCTTTTTCTTCACCTTGGTCGAATACGCGGGCAAAGATTAAATGCAGTTTGGACACGCCCCCACCGGTAATCCAGTGCTTTTTGCCGTTGAGGATGTAGGTGTCTCCGTCCCGGTCAGCCCGCGTTGTCATTAAGCTGGCGGCACTGCCCGCCTCGGGCTCGGTAATGCAGATCGCCGGTTTGTCTCCTGCCAGAACCAACTCAGCGGCCAGACGCCTCTGCTGCTCTGCCCCATATTTCATGATTGCCCCAATGGCTCCCATATTGCCTTCCACCACAATGCGCCCAGTTACGCCGCATACCTTAGCCATCTCCTCAATCACCAGCACTGCGTCCAGGTAGCTTAAGCCGCGGCCACCGTATTCTGTGGGTATGGTCATACCCATGTAACCAGCATTGGTTAAGGCGCTGACGTTGTTCCAAGGATACTGCTCGGTGCGGTCTATCTCTGCAGCCCGCGGCGCTATCACCGAATTGGCTAATGACCGCGCTTCGTCGCGCAGTCTTTTCTGAAATTTGGTTAATGCATTCATTTCATCCGTTCTCACGTTGCGTACCTGTTGCTGCCGTTACGGGTTGAATCTATCACGACTGGTTTGAAAAAACCGATACCCGTGACATGGTTGCTGGCAAGTTTCGAGTGGTATTCCCATGCTGCGTCAGGCGTCCGCTATTTTGGTTGGGCTTTCTACGGTACGCAGGTCACTGCTACGTCCCGGCAGATATTCACAGAAACATCGCCCAGGGCAGAAGTGTTGATGTCCGCTTGAGAATTCCGCTGTAGGTTGTTGTCGGCATTAGTCAAGCCGCGACCGTTGCTTTTAGACAGTACACTGACTTATCGTTTTGAACCTTCGGTGACGATGGTCAGCGCTAACCAGACGGCTGAATTGTCCAGTGAAATTTCTTATTACTAATAAAAGGCACAGCACGTTTTGAATACCGCATCCTCCCGGCGTATGCATCGAATCATTGCGTGCATCGCAGCTACATCATCGATGACCATAACGCTTGGCCTAACCTGGCCGCTACTCGCCATCGTTCTCGAGCGGCAGGGGATACCCGCCTGGCTCAATGGTCTCAGCGCCTCGTCTCAGATGCTCGCTATACTCGCCGTCGCCCCCCTCGGGCCACGCCTTATCGGTTCGCTCGGCATCGTCCGGGTGATGGCGCTCGGTATAGTCGGCATGGTGCTCGCTCTGCTGCTTTTGCCACTGTTTCCCAACGTGTGGCTGTGGTTTCCCATCCGCTTCATGCTCGGTTTCGCTGCGGAGCTCGTGTTCACCGGTGGTGACATCTGGATCAATCAGCTTGCGTCGGATAAAGCGCGGGGTCGGTTGATCGGCGTGTACGGTACTTTTTTACATGCGGGGTTTGCCGTCGGCCCGGCTACCATCGCCTTCGTTGGCAGCGACAACTGGGTTGCGCTGTATCTGGGGGTGGGGGTGGTGGCCTGCGGGCTCATTCCTCTATCCTGGTTTCGCGGTGAACCACCGCAACGGGAAGGCAAGCTGCGTGCCCGTATGCTGCATTTCCTGCGCATTGCGCCAACGCTGATGATTACAGCGCTGATGTTCGGATTAATTGACAGTACGGTACTGGCGCTGCTGCCGGTATATGGGGTGCAGAAAGGTTTGGATGCCGAAGTAGCGGCTCTTTTATTGACCATGTTTGTTCTTGGCAGCGTTGTTGGACAAATACCTATTGGCTGGCTTGCCGATCACTTGGATCGGCGGATGCTGCTGGCGGTATGTACCTTCATAGCGATGTTGAGTATAGCTGCCCTGCCGGCCGCCATCGGAGACACAACGCTCACCTGGCTGGTGATGTTGCTCATGGGTATTACGGTCGGCAGCTTTTACGTCATCGCCATGGCAATGATCGGCAGTCGGTTCAAAGGTGCGGATCTCATCAGCGTCAATGCAAGTTTTGTCTTTTTCTGGGGTTTGGGAGACGTCATCGGACCTTTCATCACCGGCGCCGCCATCGACACCTTTGGCGCCGACGGTATGCCGGGAGTTGGGGTTATCGTTTGTGCGCTGTTCCTCGGGCTAGTGCTGCTCAGGCGCGGAAGTTAGGTATTGGCTGTCAACAGTGATTGGTGTAGGAAGCGCGCAGCGGCATCCTATTCGACTCAGCGACTGTGCATTACGCGCCTGATTCCTTCACTCTGCTCGTCGATTCAGTATGGCTTACTCGGCGCGAGTCCAGTAAGGACAAATATTGGAATCTGCTGCACAACAGAACGATCGACACAACGCTTGCGATAAGAATACCTTCCATCAGTCCCGCAACGCCCCGCTGCAGTTTAAAAGCCAGCCACCAGCCCGCTGGTATCATGACACCAATGTATGAGATAGCGTGAGCCAGCGCGGGCACCCAGGCGTCTCCCCGCCCGCGCAGCGCGCTCAGCATTACAACCTGGCCACCGTCCGCAATCATGATAAATGCGGTGAAGGCGATGACCGGGGCAGCGATGTCGACTAGCCTGGGGTCGGAAGAGTAAAGTCCCGCTAACAGCGTGGGCAAGGCGAAAACCAGTAATCCCAGCAGCGACATCACCAGCGTGTTGACGCTAAGACCAGTCCAGCCAGCCAGAACCAGATCACGATAGTCCCGACGACCTTGCGCAATGCTGACGCGCACAGCGGTGGCGGTAGCCAGTCCGAGAGCGGCCATGAAAATGAGGGCAAGCAGGTTCATGGCCAGCGTGTATGCGCCGAGAGGGTAGATGCCCAGCCAGCCGGCAAATACCGTGAGGAAAGCGAAAGAGGCCGATTCAAGCGCGCCGCTGGTTCCGGTTGCGTATCCAAGATGGCGCTGATAACGCCAGTCTCTCCAGCGACTGGTCTGTTTTTTTCGGATTCCGTATTTCCCATGGCCGCGCATAGTCCAGATGGCAAAGAACAGCATAAAAGCGAGTCCATAGCGTGAAATAGTGGTTGCCAGTGCCGCTCCTGCTGCGCCCATTTCTGCGAAACCAATGTTTCCATGAATGAGCAGCCAATTAAGCCCGATATTCAGCACGTTCATACTGATCATGGCAATCATGCCTGGGAACGGCTTTTTAATGGCCTCAAGAAAAAAATTGTTGGTGACAAACAGAAGATTGGCCGGCAGACCCAGGCCAAACATGAGCATCACCTGTCCACCGCCTGCAGCAAGGTCTGGCGCCTGGCCGGTTAATAACAAGAAAGATTCGCCCGCAATGCACAGCACCGCACATGCCATACCCAGGCCCAACGCATAGGGTAGGGAACGCTGCCAAATTGCCCCGCATTGTTCATACTGCTGTGCGCCGAAAGCGTGAGCAGTGACAACCAGCGTGCCCATCATCAGGCCCACCGTCGTGATGATGAGTACGACGACTGGTGCAGATCCCAGCGCCAGGTAGGCCACCTCTTCCGTGCTGTAGCGCGCCACCATGATGGTGTCAGCCAGTACCATGGTGAGGATCCCGGTACGGGTTAACACCACCGGCCATGCCAGTCTTACCAACTCAGAGACATGGCGCCGGACACGCCTGCACCACCAGCAGGATTCTGTTTGTCTGATTCGATTAGTAGATTGCATTTGGCCGCCTGTCGGCGCTCCGCGATGCTAGATAGGAGAACAGTAAAACAGGATTGGAAGCGTACAGTGTCAACCAACGAGATTTGTGCGTCAACGAAGTACGCTGAAATTCCGGCAGATAATCTTCATCTGCGTCCATGCGGCTAAATGGCGACAATCTCTAGGACCGGTTCACCAGTGGCAGAGCAGGTATTTGGTTCGGACTGTTTCTGGGGTAGTGCTGTTCAGGTCAAAGCCATGGTTGAATCTTTAGATATGCGGACAACCACAGTCGCGATTCTTTGCCACATCGAAAACCAATCATAACGCGAAGAAATTTGGCACTAAGAGAGAGAAGGCAATCCACATGATCAAGGTTAAAGGCGCGCCAACGCGCAAGAAATCAGTAAATTTGTATCCACCAGCATTCAAGATTAAAACATTTGTCTGATAGGCAATGGGGGTAGCGAACCCCATGTTTGCACCAAACAGCACCGCGAGCACGAAAGCTTCGGGCGATGCCCCTAGTTCAACTGCGATCCGTATCGCAATTGGAGTACCAATTACCGCAGCCGCATTGTGGGATACGATATTACTCAGTACCGCCATTAAAAGCATAAGACCGCTCATCATCACCGCCGGTGATAGCCCGGAGACGCTGTTAACCATAACTTGGGCCAGAAAATCAGCGCCGCCGGTGCGGGAAAGTCCAATGCCAAGAGCAAGACTGGCTACAATGATCATTATCACGGGTGTGCTCAGAGAGCCAGCGGCGGTGCGCCAGCTTAAACAGCCGGTCAGCAGCACCAGCGCGACCCCGACAAGTGCGCTGACTGAGATCGGTAAAATACCGGTAGCGGCCGCACCGACCACAAGGAAGAAAATACACAATGCGACTGGAGCTTTACGGGTGTGTGGTAAGTCCACGGTGCCGTCAAGCACAAGCATGCCGGCGCGCTCTTTAAGTGCTTTGATATGCTCTCGTGCACCCTGCACCAGCAGTACGTCACCCGTTTGCAGAAACACGTCGCTCAAGCCAGAGCGTATTGGCGGCGTTGATGCGCCCGCTCTGTGTATGGCCATGGTAACTACTTGGTAGCGCTCGGCGAAGCGGGCCTGTTTCAGCGTCGTATGATGCAGCGGTGAATTCTCAGTAACAACCACCTCGGCCAGCTGCTGCCCCTCTGTAGACAGCGGATGTTCCTCGCTAACCGGGTGTTCAACATCGAACACGTTGTGCAGCGTCGCACCGAGAAGACTTTCATATTGTTTCAGGTTTTCAGCAGTGTCGCTGACGTATAGGCGATCGCCTTCACGTATGGTAGCCGTAGGCAACTTAACAATGAATAGATCTTCTCCCCGCTGTATACGAGACACTTTCATGCGGTTATCGGTGCGAGCCAATACCTCGGATAGGCTCTTGCCGTTAGCGAAGCTATGGCCCTGGACATAAATCAGGGCGTCAAATACCAACGGTGATGTATCCGCCAGCGGCGCAGTGCGCTTTGGCAGCAATCGCGGGGCGATCAGCCACAAATACAGTATGCCGATAGTGCCGGCGATAAGTACCGGCAGTGTAAAGTCGAACATTGAAAAGCGGCGCATGCCAAGGTCTTCTGCTACGGAAACCACCAGCAGGTTGGTCGATGTACCAATAGTAGTCCCGCTGCCGCCAATAATGGTTGCCATTCCCATCGGCATGAGGGTCGCCGATGCGGATATGCCAGTGCGGATAGACACGCTCACCAGAATCGGAAGCAGCATGACAACGATCGGAGTATTGTTCATAAAGGCGCTCAATACAGCAACCAGCACAAGAGTAATTAGCAGCGACATAGAGGGATGACTGCTCCACGAACGCGCCATGAATACTGCCAATGGTTCCAGCGCACCGGTGGTTTCCAGGCTGCGGCCGACGATCATTAGGGCGCATATGGTAATCAATGCTTCGTGCCCAAACCCGAGGAGGAAGTCAGCGGGATCAAGAGTGCGTTCATCAGCGACATAGGGGAACAGCTGAAAACCCAGCACCAGGGCAACCAGAACAAACAGACTGGTTGCCTCCATCGGTATTTTTTCCCGCGCGAACAATGCTAACGCCGCGATCGTCAATACCATCACTGCGACTGCGTGTGGATCTGGCGTCAGTTCGTTCATTAGACTTTGTTCAGGCATATACCGGTTCTAGTACGCGCGTGCTTTCCGCCATTGTGTGTAAATGACAACCGGCTAGGATTTTATTTTTCATACGTTTCACAGAATGAACTAAAATCTCGCAAACGACAGGGCCTCAGATTTTTTCCATTCTATTTCATGGCAGGTTAATGACAAGTTGAATACCGCGCTGGGATACTATAAGCAGTGTTCGTGTCGGTTGCATGTGTATACTTTTCCCATGGGCACAGAAAACCGGTGCGAATTAACAGTTGACCGGCAAAAGGGTATCATCACTTTGTTGTTTTACTTGAGTATTTATAGATGATTGTACGCAGTGCGGGCATACTGCTGTATAGGCGTTCTGCTGCGAAACTGCAGGTTATGCTGGTTCACCCCGGCGGACCGTTTTGGGCGAACAAAGATGAGGGAGCCTGGTCGATCCCCAAGGGCGTATACGAAGAGAATGAAGCTCCACTTACCGCGGCGAAACGGGAATTCAGAGAGGAAACGGGGCATGAGATCGAGGGGGAGTTTCTCGATCTGGGTGAAATCAGGCAGCCCAGCCGAAAAATTGTGCACGCTTGGGCGATCGAGCATGACTTTGATACGAACAACATTATCAGCAACAAGTTCACCATGGAGTGGCCAAAAAACAGCGGCAACATAAGGACATTTCCGGAAATAGACAGAGGCCAATGGTTTGCTGTTGACCAGGCCAGGCGCAAGATTCTCAAGGGGCAGGCGGGATTTGTTGATAGGCTGATTGACAGCGTTAGCGCGGAGGAATCTGTTGATTCGGAATCACGCTGCTCTTGATGGCTTTCGCATATTGCCCAGGTTAACGTTAATTGACAGGACGTTTTCAGCTCGCTTCGTTAGCGCCCCGGGAGGTTAGTGGATGAGTAAAAAAGAAAACTTTTACAATTTAAACGACATGAGCCAGGGCATTCACCGTGAACTGGCGCTAGGAATCTGGACGCGCATTTTCACCGGCGAGCGGGCCATGCTCTCGGTCGTGACGCTGGCGCCTAACGCCGAGGGCTCAATTCACAGTCACCCACAGGAACAGTGGGGCATACTGCTCGAAGGAGGCGGCGTCAGGATTCAGGACGGACAGGAAGTTCCCGTTTCAGCGGGTGATTTCTGGCGGACTCCGGGCGGAGTGGAACATGGAATCCGGGCTGGGGCAAAAGGGGCGCGTATCCTCGACGTATTCAGTCCACCACGAGAGGAGTACACCAAAAGCGGAACCGGTTTTGGCAAGGAGTCGAGTTGATATACAGCGCTCATACATGGGTGGATGGATCGGGTACCCGCCTTGTCTTTTCGCTAGTCGCGGTGTTGCCGTGATTAGATGAGCTTTAGCGCTTTTGTTGAGGGAGTAATTTATGCGTTGGCGTAAACGCCGTAACAGTTTGCGTAAAGTTCTAGCTGGTGAACAATGTGTGTTTCCCGCTTCGGTGTTTGATCCTTTATCTGCACGCATAGCGGAAGATCTGGGTTTCGAAGTGGGTATGTTTGCGGGCTCGGTCGCATCTATGACCGTGCTGGGGGCGCCGGATCTGATGGTACTCACTCTTAGCGAGTTTGCTGGCCAGGCCTATCGCATTTGCCGAGCCGGCGAACTTCCACTACTGGTCGATGCAGACCATGGTTATGGAAATGCGCTAAACGTTAAGCGCACGGTGGAGGAGCTGGAGTCGTCAGGGGTAGCCGCACTGTCGATTGAGGACACCGAGCTGCCCGCACCTTTCGGCTCCGATGCAGACGGTCGTTTAATTTCAGTCGAGGAGGGTGCCGGTAAGATGAAGGCCGCGCTGTCAGGGCGGTATGACCCGGCTCTGGTGATCGCCGGGCGGACAAGCGCAGTAAGAATGAGCGGTGTGCAAGATACCGTCACCCGGATAAAGGCCTTTGAAGCGGCGGGTGTAGACGCGATCTTCCTGGTGGGAGTGCGCACGCCTGAAGAATTGGAAACCCTCTGCGCCGCAGTCAGTCTGCCGATTATTCTTGGCGGCGCCGGGGCAGAACTGCTTGATCCGGTCTACCTGGCACGACACCGGGTCCGCATCTGCCTGCAGGGCCATCAGCCTTTCCAGGCGGCGGTGCATGCGACCTACGAGACATTAAAAGCACTGCGTCGGGGCTCCCCGCCTGCAGACATACGCAACACAGCGTCGGCCGAGTTAATGCAGCAGCTCACCCGTGAGCGAGACTACCGCAAATGGAGTAGAGACTTTCTCAATCACAAGTACAAGTAAGGCAAGTGAGCCGAACTGTATTTACTCATCTAATTTATCGTTGATCTGACGCAGCAGCTGATTCATCTCCTCTAACTCATCTGTGTAGTCTGTTTTATCCGCGTATTCCTGAATATGCGTCTCTACCCTCTCAAAATACTCGCCAATAAAAGGGAGGCTGACCAGTTTGGTAACAATCCAGATGGAAATACCCAGCACTAAGGTCGCGCCGATGGTAATGCCGAATCCTCTTGCTACCCCGGCCTGAAAGTTTGCCCATAAGATCTTCTTACTGGATTGCAGGTATTGCAGATAATCGATTACCCCGGCGGCTTCAAACGTTTTGGTCAGCTCTTTTTCCGGTGAGGTCCTTGCTTTGTTCGACATTGGATGGTGGAGTTGATTAGCGGCCAAGTAATATAGGAAACGGACACAAAAACTTCAAACAAGAAACCGATAAGCGGCGTTACCCGTCGAGTTTATTGAGAAAAGCCAGAATTTCACGTTCCGTTTGTTTATCCCCTTTGTTGGCCGCAATGGGCAGCCCGGCCTGAAAAACTTTTTTTGCCTCCTCATTTTTTCCTATCTTATACAAGGCTTTGCCCAGCAGCTTGTAAGCCGCAGAGTAGCCTGCATCGTGCGCGATACAGGCTTGTAAATGGGGCACAGCATTGTCGAATTCCTTGTTATTGAAGTAGGCGCTGCCCAAGCCAAACCGGAGCATCGCGTCATCCCGCCCGGCAGCGAGCATTTTTTCAAGATTCTCTGTAATACTCATCGTTTGAACCGGTCTTTTTAGTGTTTCGACAGCGCGCAGGGCTAGATTTTAGAGGCTAAAGTGGCCGCGATGACTACCACCACTGGTAAAAATGGTGAACCGGACCGTGTCCTGATCCAATTTGCAGCTGATCCGCCGCTGCGATGGCTCCAGTGATGAAGGTTTTGGCATCGCTAACCGCTATTTCCAATGTCTTACCCTGAGCCAGTCCGGCAGCGATCGCTGAGGATAGCGCGCAACCAGTGCCGTGTGTATTCTGTGTATCGACCCGTTTGGCTGGAAGCCACACGGCATTCTCCTCGGTAAATAATAGGTCAGCACTCTCAACTTCAGGCGGCAGATGTCCGCCCTTCATCAGCACTGCGCGCGCGCCAAGGTTGAGCAATTGACGCGCAATACCCCGCATTTCATGCTTGTTCTCCGGTGTTTTCACACCGAGCAGCCTGGCGGCTTCGGGCAGATTCGGCGTGACCAGTGTGGCCATTGGCAGCAGACGGTTGCGCAGCCGGTCAACCGCCGCGGGATGCAGGAGTCGATCACCACTTTTGGCCACCATGACCGGATCGACCACCAGTGGCGCAGTGCAGCGGGTGTGTAAAAAATCGGCAACTACATCGATCACGCTAACCTGACTCAACATCCCGATCTTTACCGCACCCACTGGCAGGTCGTCGAACACGCATTCCAGCTGAGCGGTAATGAAGGCTGGATCGATATCGAAAACCGCTCGCACCTGTTGCGTGTTTTGTGCGGTCAGTGCGGTCAGCACAGAAGCGCCGTAAACGCCGAGCGCAGAAAATGTCTTCAAATCTCCCTGGATACCTGCACCGCCCCCGCTGTCCGAGCCGGCAATGGTCAAGGCAATAGGTGTTTTGCTCACGATTGCTGCGAAAGAAGAAGCTTAGGGGTATTATGAAGCATACCGCTGTGGTAAAGCCACGCCGCATGAGTTGTCTTTACCGTAATAGCTCCTTTTGCAGATACAGTAGATAGCCTCCCCAGGCATTGGCAATAACCATAAGTGAACTGCCGAAGACAAAGCTTGCTCTGCCCAGCGCGTAGTCATAGTTCAACCAATCAAGCATGGTCAGAAGGTTGCCCCAGTCGTGCGCTTCCATGCCGAGGCCACCTATTAACGGTATTGTTCTGAAGCTGGCATCGGCGATATAGGGAGACACATCTATGAAATTCTGCCCGCTCCACCACAGCATGATCGATGCGGCAAAATTATCCTCATATCGCCACAGAAAAACCGCACCCAGCCCCAGTGGTAACAGCACCTGAAACAGGCTTCCTCCCAGCAGAGTCATGAAACCTCCGAAAGGGGAGAACAGAATGTGGCCAAACTCATGGAAAGGAAGATTGACGCTGTGTAGAAAGGAGCCGCCGATGCTTGACCAGACCATGCCCTTGAGGATAAACCACCAGCCCCAAAGAAAGAATAAAGCGTATAACACTGCCCTGCTGTAAAACACGCCGGCATCAACCTTTTCTGGCGTGCACAGCAGAACTGATTTAAATCTGGCCAGCCAGGGCTTAATCTCTTTGTATCGGGTTGACACCCCGGCAGGAGTTTCAATCTCTCTATGGCTTCTCTTAAGCCACTTTTCTATAGCGATGCCGCACGCGGGGCATAACCCCGCTTGGATATGACTGTCATATACTTGCCGCGTGTAACCACATTTTGGGCAAGGTTGTAGCATAAAGCCGGATGCAGGAAAGAGCGTTAGAAAAACGTCCAGGTGGTGTATTTGTCTGGATTAATGCGTATTACAATCACCATGGAGCCTACTTTTCTGGGTTAGGGCAGTGTTCACTTACGTTACTGAGAATATCGCTTATCTATTCAGTATAAGTGGCTATCCTCCGTTTTCAATCTGCCCTGTTGAACGAGCAGTGCCTCTGGCATTCGCTCAGGCAAAGATGAAACAGCGCTGACGTGAATAGAAACGAAGCAATTCGCCTTGCCCATGTAATGCGTAGCGAGGCCAGGCGCGCGATTAAAGAAATCAAATGCCGGGGGCACCCACGTCCTTTTTACGTCTCATTTCTCGTGCGGGATGAGCGCCTGTGGGATATCAAGGCCAGCTTCGGCGGTCTGCTGGTAGACGAACACCGGCGGAAACGCACCGGTTATTGCGACGTACGAGTCGGTTCTTATCGCCACGATCATATGCAAGACGGCGGGTTAAACGGCGATGCCAATGAAAACGAGTCGCTCGATTATGTCGATCTGCCGTTTGGTAAGCATAAAACTGGTGTGCGTCACGGTTTGTGGCGACAGGCTGAAGTCCGCTATCGGGAGGCGGTGGAAGCGTTTGCCGTCAAGAATTCTTCCGCGCTGACCTATCTAGACCGCTCACGACATCTGCCATCCTGGCAGAAAGTGCCGGCGCAGGAAG
Source organism: Gammaproteobacteria bacterium (assembly GCA_024638505.1). Taxonomy (GTDB): domain Bacteria; phylum Pseudomonadota; class Gammaproteobacteria; order Arenicellales; family JAANXG01; genus JAHEKE01. Next base: position 19,230 of record JAHEKE010000018.1, read on the forward strand.
AAGTGTGCTGGCGGGCTCTGCCTGCGGTTGACGTTGAGTATTGGCGTAAGTTTGTGGAGAACGCATCCAGCATGGTATGCCGATACCCTGAGATCAAAGAATCCCACGTCAGGTTGGAAGCGCGCAATCGCATTAGTGTCTTTGTAAACACGGAAGGCTCATTGATTATTCAAGCTAAACCTCTGTGGAATCTCTCTTGCTATCTATGGATGCTGCCGTCGAACGGTGACGCGCTCTCCTGGACATTGAATAAATTCGTTGCAGATCCGGATGAGCTGCCCAGCGCGCGCCGCTTCCGCAGAGAGATGCGTGAGCATATAGAGACATTGCAGGCAGTCGCCGCATCGCCCGCGCTTCGATCCTACTCTGGCCCGGTACTGCTGGACCCGGTACCGGCGGGTCTCCTACTGCATGAGGCATTTGGTCACCGTCTTGAAGGAAATCGTATGCTCTGTGAGGGTGAGGGCCAGACATTCAGAGACAGTCTGCATCAGTCCATACTTCCCCCCTACCTGACCGTAGAGGATGATCCGCGCCTTGAGAGTTTTCAAGGAACCTCACTGGTCGGGCATTACCGTTACGATGATGAAGGGGTTCCGGCGCAGACAGCCGAACTGGTATCGCGCGGCGTGCTCAATGAGTTCCTTACTTCTCGAGCGGGTATTGCATCGAAGCATAGGTCTAACGGACATGGGCGTAATGAATGTGGTGAACAGACGATAAGCCGGATGGCGGTAACGCGCGTAATCTGCGAGGACGGTGTAAGTGACCAAATCTTGAAAGCGCGGTTGATCGACGAGGTGAAGCGTCAGGGATTACCTTACGGCATTCGCATCCTGTCAGCGACGGGCGGTGAGACCGCGACGGAGTCTTATAATTTTCAGGCGTTTCTGGGAGAGATCAATCTGGCGGCGCGCGTCTACCCTGACGGACGGGAAGAACTGATTCGCGGCATCGATTTTGTTGGTACGCCGTTGAATGCGAGTCGCATGATAATGGCCGCGGGAGACCGTTATGAAGTAGATAACGCCTACTGTGGGGCTGAATCCGGCTGGGTGCCTGTCAGTACAATTACGCCGTCGCTGCTGGTTTCTCATCTTGAGCTGCAGGCCAAAGCGGGTACTCCTTACAGCCCGCCTTGTTATCCCATTCCCTGGCACAGGCAATACTCTAAATAGAAAATCTCGAGCGTTTGCTTCTCAATGCCCTTCCACCTTTAGCAGGGGACGGTTCGCCGTAGCCGGCTAAAAACGCGAACGGCCGCATCTTAATATGGCCAGACTCTTAGAATGGCTATGGCCTTTAGCGTTACCTGAAAAGCTGAAACAGGGTGCGTCGTGCCGGGGAACTTACCGCCGGATCGATTTGACGCTCAAAAGCCCGGCGTTCGGCACCGTAAGCTCGTCGCTCAACGCCACCTTTGGCAAAGTGATCGAGATCGTTTATTGCCTGCCGGCGGTCTCGACCAGATCTTTTTACATAGGCATTCATATCTCACTCCTCCACGGCTAAGCTTAATTTTATTCTGCCTGCAATAAAAGGGGTGCGGCCTACCCTTAGCGCGTTGACGCTTGTGCGCGGGAACGCGCCAAACCTGCATAAGTATCTGTTGTAGTTGTAATAATTCAAGTAAAAGCGTGAAATAAGCGGGACATGAGGTTAGCCTTAATTCGAGATTTGAGCATGCAGCCGATCGAGACCGAAACCAACCCAACAGCATGGTTCGAGATCCACCTTGTCAACTGAGCCCGCTAAGGTGCGGATACGGCTGGCCGATCTGCAGGACGCGTTAATCATTGCCGAGATGTCCCGGAATTTAATCGAAGTTGGTTTAGGCTGGAGTTGGAAGGAGCAACGGGTGCTCAGAAGCATTACCGATCAGGACGCCAGCGTTGCGGTTGCCTGCGAGGCAGATCGCGTTATTGGATTCGCTATAGCCAAATACAGGCGCGAAGAAGCTCATATCCTTCTTCTAGCCGTGGATCAGGCCAGTCGTCGAAGAGGCGTTGGTACTATGCTCGTGAGGTGGATCGAAAAAACGGCACTAATCGCCGGCATTGGGATCGTCTATCTGGAGGCGAGATTGAACAACGTGGGCGCAAGAGCATTTTATGATGCCTTAGGCTACAGGGAGTTCCGGACGGAGCCAGGCCGGTACAGAGGACTGGAAAGCGGAGTTTGTTTGGGCAAAGACCTGTGGCTTGAAAGACAGTAAACGCTGCCGGGCGCGAAGCCTGACCAGCTCTTGCGCTATTGATCGGCGACCTAAGCAATGACTATCATCGAAGCCAGAACACTGTCCCTGCACCGGTAACGGCAATATCTGATAAAAGTAAAGAGGAGGAGTCATGTCCAATATCCATACCGAAAATATTTCGTACACGGCAAATGGCGACACCATGCGCGGATTTCTTGCTTACGATGCGGACACCGAAGGTGAGCGGCCTGGGGTGTTGGTGATACACGAGTGGTGGGGGCTGAACGATTACATCCGAAAACGGGCACAGCAGATCGCCGGTCTGGGCTACCGCGCTTTGGCTCTTGATATGTACGGCGAGGGCAGGACGGGAGACGCACCGGACCAGGCCGGAGAATTGATGAATGCCGTGCTCGGTGACATGAACGTGGGCACCGCGCGCCTAAAGGCGGCATATCAGACATTGCATGATCACCCGACGGTTGATGGTGACCGTCTGGCCGCTATAGGCTATTGTTTTGGCGGGGCGATGGCGTTACACATGGCCCGCATCGGTATGCCTCTGCGCGCAGTAGTGAGCTTCCACGGAGCGCTGGGCTCGTTCCACAAACCGGCGAAAGATTCCGTCAAGGCCAAAATACTGGTTTGCCATGGCGCTGATGATGCGATGATTCCGCACGAGGATGTGCGTAAATTCAAAGCTGAGATGGATACTGCTGGTGCAGACTACACGTTCATCGCATACGATGGGGCGAAGCACGGGTTCACCAGCCAAGCAGCTGACGAGAACGGTAAAAAATACGGTATCCCGCTGGCTTACAATGCGACGGCTGATAACGCGTCCTGGAAAGCGATGCGGAAGTTGCTAGAAGAGGTTTTTTAGTAACTGCAAATGTCGGCAGGCGGTTGAGTCCAACAGTCAGAGTCATTCATCGCACTTTCACTTCATGCTGTGCCAACTGCTGGACTTATGAGGATTTAACGCTGGCGTTTAGCTGCACTCTGCTCGATAGAGAATTGGTGATCAAGCAGGTTTCTTCCGCCTTTTGCAGAAGGCGGTGGGCACGATCTTCATTTGTCTCGGGCGGCACGGATAAGGCTGCAGTGACCGTGAACTCAGTAAATTTAGGCTGTTTATTATCTCGCTCCAGGGTTCCGACTACTTCACAGTTGAGAGAAGTCCATTCTAACTTGGAAGCTCTGGCGATAGCGCGAAAGCTCAGAACGAAGCAATCCGCGACGGAGGCGACCAGCAGCGTTTCAGGCGACCACTGATCGCCGGGCCCGCCGAATTCGGTTGGCGGGGCGGAAATCATTGCCGGCAGTCCCTCACCTTGCAGATGGACACTTCCTTCCGGCTGGGCTTCTGCGTTGACTTTATAGTGATGCGGATAGTTCTGCATGTACTGCAACCTATGGTTGGATAGCGCCTTGGCAAATCCATACCCGCAGAGACCGAGCGCGGGAGTCGATTATGCTGCTGGCTCTTAAACCAGTGCGGCTGATTAGGTGCCGTTTTTCCTAGTGGATAGGTGTATCCGCCCCATTTTACCCAGTCTCCGCTGGTTCAGACACATCACAACTTGGTTTGCTGCTTCCACAACACTTTTTTTGCTGCCTTTACGAACGCCAATAAGCGGTTCGTTGCCCTGGCTGATAACATACCGGTACCAGTTACCTTTGTTATCACCATCTGGTGCTTCAGTCTTACATACCTCGATAATTTTGAAAGGCTCGCTTTTCCAGTTTGGAGTCTTTTCAGAAGTTAGTTTTGAGTTACTCATGTTTTCATCCTTAGAATAAAACTGCACCGAACCTGTTGTCCTTACACCGTTGTTAAATAAGGGGATACCTAACTCACGGGAACTTCAAATGCGGTTTAGTACAAAATAAAACGAATGCGCCGGTCTGATGTGTGAAAACCCAGTATTGCCCTCATTGTATCCGATTATTGCAGGCTTTACCGGCCGAACCCGCTATAGTATTCAGGCAGGACAGGATCGATGCCCTCGATAAAAACCGCATCATAACCGGCGAATTGGAATGTTACTTGCGTACCCAACCAGGCGATGCTGTACCAGAATACCGCTCCTAGCACTAAAATTGTCAGTAAGGCGAACAATTTGGGAACAGCAAGCACCTTGGGAAACGGGGCAATCTGAGGAAAATGCGCCGTTGGCGTATCCGCGAATAAATTTGTTGACAGCGCCGATGCCATAATTGTCATTGTAATGAGGCTACGGGGTGAAGGATACGGTTAGATGTGAAAAACCAGGAAATGGCCACTTTTGTGGCGAAGCGCCTATGGATTACGGAGTTCCAGACGACTAAGCTTGGATGCCTGAATCCTGCCCAAGCAGGCGTTGCTGAAAGGCGAGAGGAGATCGGACCATGATTGGGCCGAGTTACGGCGAGTGGTGGAATGAAAATCCGATGTGGAAGCACGTGCGGCTGGGTCTGGTCATGCTTCCCATAGCAATTGTCTTTGTCTGGGCCGCCAGTCTTAACCTGTCCGGCGCCCGCTTGGGTGCAGATTTGTTCGACTCCATTGAGCGCGGAGACTTGAACAAATTTCGTACCCTGCTCGCTGCCGGGGCGTCGGTAGATGAGCGCCAGCAGGGGGCAACGTTGCTGCACTGGGCGCAAAACCATGGTCAGGCCAAAATGGCTGAATTGTTGATTCAGGCCGGTGTCGACGTCACGGCCGTCGATCGCCACGGGGTTGCCTCTATTTTTCACGCGGCAGATCGCGGCGAACTTTTTTTAGTTCAACTTCTGCTGGAACACGGCGCCGATGCCGACGCTGCGAGTAGGCGTTATGGGTCTCCGCTTCATTGGGCGTCAAAAAGCGGTAGGGTGGACGTTGCGAGCACGTTGTTACGGGCGGGAGCGCAAATTGATGCCACCGACTCTCTTGGCCGAACCCCGCTTTTCTACGCAGCGTGGCCCGGTCACTTTAATGTCGCCGGCTTGTTGCTGAGACGGGGAGCCAAGATCGACGCCCGGGATTCGAGCGGCCGGACCCTGCTGCACTGGGCAGCATTAAACCACCGGCCCCTATTGGCTGCTTTTCTGATTACTCACGGCGCAGAGGTGAATGCTCGGGACATAAAAGGCAATACGCCTTTGCACCATGCCGTTCGACGCGATGACTATGAGCTGGCGGCGCTGATGTTAAAGCATGGGGCGGATGCGAGCGTGAGCACGCCCAAGCTTAATGTGACCCCGCTACATCTGGCGGCAAAGCACGCGAGTTTGCGCTTGCTCCGGCTCCTGCTATCGGCCGGTGCAGATCCGAACGCGAACAGCAGGCTGTATGGGACTCCTCTGCATTGGGCTGCTGAGACTGGGCGAGAAAACATTGCCCGGACGCTGCTCAAACACGGTGCCAATCGGCACACACTTGATGATCATGAGTTTACACCGGCGGACAGAGCCACCGACCGGGGCCACATGGGCCTCGCCAGTCTGTTATCCGCCGACAGGGACTTAGCCCCCGGACAGTTTGGGATAGAGAGGAGCTTGTTAGCAGATGTGCCAACAGGCGATTGCAGCCTGCCCAGCAGGATGAATCCCGTAAGCCGTATTTTTCTCGACAACTATCTAAATGGCGACCTTTCTACGGCGGAATTTCGTCGGCAGTTCTCCTTGCCAAACTCAGACTATCTTGATGTCGGGCTGTGTCTTACCAGCTGGCTTCGACAGCGGACTGGATAAGTTGCTTGCAGAAATAATGCGCTGTAAATGCGTCATATAAAGCCAATTGGTTCACCATCCTGCACACACGATACCCGCCAGCTTGTTTGCAAAACACTGGTCTATTGAAAATACGCGATGCATATACCAAGGCAATTCGAAGAAGCGCGAGTCGACGTTCTGCATGCATTGATGCGGGATTACCCGTTCGCGTCTTTGATTACGTCGGGAGAATCCGGGCTCGATGTCAACCACCTTCCTTTTGTGCTCTCGCCCACACCCCAACCTTACGGTACCTTGCGCTGTCATGTTGCTCGAGCAAATCCTGTATGGCGCGATCTCTCTACCTCGATGGAGGCCGTGGTTGTGTTCCACGGTCCGCATACTTACATATCTCCATCCTGGTATCCGAGCAAACAAGAACATGGCAAAGTCGTTCCCACCTGGAACTATGCCGTTGTGCATGCCTACGGTCAGCCGAGAATAGTAGAAGATGCTGATTGGCTGACTGGTTTAGTCAGTGCGCTGACCAGTCAACATGAATCGGAGCAAAATTCGCCGTGGCATGTATCAGATGCACCCGCAGACTTCATAGACAAAATGATCCGCTCGATAGTTGGCATTGAGATTCCGCTCAGGCGGATTTATGGCAAATGGAAACAGAGTCAGAACCGGTCGCTGGCAGACAGACATGGCGTTGTTGCAGCACTGGAGAATCGCGGTGAGCACGAAGTAGCGGAGTTGATCCGCAGAACCACTGATTCATAAATGAACGTTCCGCTGAGTCCGATTTTCACTCGGGTCAAGTTACTTGCTGGATAAGGTAGATTGGGCTAGACCAGATAACATGCCCGTCTTCCTGGGTGAGGCAGATATAGAGCGCATCATCCTGCCCGCGCTGTAGCGGAATTCGGCGCTCAAGACGTAGCCTGGTCTGCAGGTTCTCATCAGGCATGCGAAATATCCTAACGCGTCGACTTATTCCTCCCGCGTCGTAAATCAGATCGTCACGCCCAATGTTTTTTATTGGGATCTCTGCCTCGACCAGCGGCGTGTCGATTGTTAGCGTACCTTCATCAGGCTCTGCAAGCCAGGCTTCGAACCCGCCGAAGCCGCCTGTTGTCAATGCTTCCCATGCAACCTGGTGGGAGGTCTGTTCAAATTTTTTATCAAGGTTGTAACGGTTGATAGGTTTGACCTGCATAAAAGCGTTTCCTGACAGGTTGGCAGCACCATCCCAAATGGTTTCTCTGCCGCGGCCGCGATACTCCGAACCTTCCCAGATAACCCTTATACGGCGACCCAGTTCCTCCTCCGTGTAAGGCCGGAATATCTCCAACACTTGCGTACCATTGCGTATTTCAATGCGCTCTACAGGCGCCGAGGCGTGGACATCAATTAACAGCGTAACTTCGCGCTCAGCGCATTGCGCAATATCCCCCATCATGGCTGTTTTTGCCGGATTGCTCTGCATCGAGCCAAGGTGGGGATCATCCTCGAATACCTGCGCCATCTGTTCGAACTGGACGCGTGTGTCCAGTATCATGCGACAGCCCGTTGTGGCGTAATGATGCCGCCGCCGCAGCGCTTCGAACAACCCATCTCGAGTGAGTTCGGGAGCGAGCATGCAGGTCAGGCCACCGTAGGCACCAAACTTGGTTGCGCCCGGATGGCTTGCCCCGGGCCGACCCTTATGACCATCTGAGTTGGCGACGATGCCTACGCGGTACCCCTGTTGTATGGCATCCTCGATTAGCCATTCGAAAGTTCCCCAGGCAGAATGTACTTCAACCGACCGCTCGAGGCGAACGCTGTGCGCAATCCTGATATCGGCGTATCTGCCACCGATATGTGCGAACACCACGCAGTCCTCATCTTTGATGGCTGAAAACAGTTCCTCCGCCGAATTTGCATCTGTATCAATATCGGATAAGTCATCAACCAGCGCATGAGATGACCGGTGGATCTGCTGCCCTTCGCGCTTGTATAAAACGTTGCGGTCTCCACCCAGCCCGGTGTTACCCGACCATTCATAACCCGGAAATGCGATAAACCGTCCGTCCCGATTGAACTCCCGGGTCAGTTCATTCAGCTGTTGCCAGAAATGCCGGGTGATCTGAAAGTCGTTTCCCTGATGGGCAGTAGCATCGAGAAAGGCACAATCCCTCGCAAACAAATGGAAATCTCGAGCCGAATTGGTGCCAATTGTCTCCTCTGATTGACCGTGCAGGTCGCCCCAGTAAGGCCGTACTGACATTTTCTTGGCAATACGCATAGGATTTGACGTTGCGGTAATCTGATCTTCATTGTCTATCAGTTCAATGCATAGATTGCCTGGTGTAGTGACTTTGAGCTCCTTGATAATCAGGGAAAACGCACCGGGTGTGAATGAAACAGAATGGGGTAAACCGTCTACGGGCATACTCGCACGCAGTTTGAACTGTTGACGACATTGATCACTGGGGTTACCCCATCGATCCTCACCTTTGAGGCAAAGGCGAAAACTATCATCGACGCACCGCTCTGTGGGTAAAACAGCTTTCCACAGAACGGGCTCACCCGGTACGATGGAAATCTCAGGCTGGTCCGGCAGCTCGACGTAGTTGTATGTAGCGATGGCATCGACCAGCACGCGGAACTCGAAGCTATGCTCACAGAAAGTTTGTATGCGCATGCCGGGGCTGCCCTGACGAGGGTCGCCGAAGCGGACCACGATCTGGTCACCTTCGCGCAGAAACCCCCGCAAGACTTTTATATACAGGGTCTTATCCCAGGGTCTGATGTTCCGCTTCGTATCATACTCGAGATGCAGCACCGCTTCGTTGCTGGCCTCGGCAGTGACGTAGTTAGCTGCCGCTGGATCATCGAACTGCGGTCGTCCCATGTCACTGGCAAAGCGGTGCACGATCTTGATTGAGCCAGTATCGTCGATGCCAAAATAACCGGCCGTGTAAGTCAGGGTAAACGACTGGTAGGAACCTGCTTCAAACCGCCCCCGCGGTTCGATCTTAGCCGTACCCATTCTTTCCGGCAGGTAACGGGAGTGAGGCATTGATTTAGGATCCTCCTGGCAAACGTTCGATGTCACGTCCAGGGACGGCTGCAAACTGTGCCCTGTGCCAAGTCCGGGCAAGAAAACCATACCATACATCCGGACAGGTGTACTGATACGCACAGAGGGGCTGGTTTTTACATAAAATGAGGGAGATGTGACAGCGTGCGGGGCGGGGTGTGCCGGAACTGACAAAAAGAGTTTTTAAAAAAGCATAGCGTTCAATCAGATGTAAGCAGGCTTATTGCTGGAAGCCGGAGCACCATCCTTCAGCCACAATGCAGGATAAGGCAAGCGTAGCTGAATAGGCCCCATGATCTATGATTGCCCAGGCGCATGACTCTTGCTTTGATTTTCAAAGGCTCTGTATCTGCAGCCTCCGGCGGCATGGCGATCTCGATTTCCTGGTCCATTTTTAGCTTACGTCTGGTCATTAAATACAGTCCGGTATAGTTAATGTTTTCGAGATGAGCGTTTTCGTACTCGTCGCCCTGCGGTTCGCTGTATAAATAGACGCGGGTTCGCAGTTCACAGCGAATGGTTTCTCGTCGCTCAATTTGTAGTTTGTCCATGTCGATCATTCCACTTTACAGCTTCGACTTGAAAAAACGCTTCGGTATTCTGCGCCGGATTATCGAAACCGGTTTCGACGACTTCACCTGCGCTTGCGTATTTCCGAATGCGCACAGCGCACCTTGAGGAAGTAAGGGGAGCAGCTGTAAGAATACGTAAAAACTCCCAACTGGTCATGGCAGTCGATCAACCTCCCCCGATGCGTAGGGCGCTCCTAACAAAAAGTGTCTCCTTTGATTTTACGTTTCCCATACCCCGTCTAATCGCGGAGATTTGGGCAAAATTACAGCCTAATGGATGTTTCCCCTTTGGCAAGCCGGTAACCTGCTGACGCGCGGCGTTTTTTATCTTCGTATTTGCCCGCCACAAGTAAAACTGCAAGATAAAAAGCGAGACCCATTAACCAAACGCCGTTGGCCTGTAAAAACGTAAAGATTGATTCGAACACTACTGATAACCCCCCACAGGTATGTGATGCGGCTATAGCTTACAACAGATTAGCAGCTAGTGACAGTGAAATTTGGAGGTAGGCTAGTTGAACTGCGCATCAGAGGTACATGCGGATGGCGGTAAAATTCCATAATTCATTCATATTATCAATACTGAAAGTTTACTCACTTAGGTGATTCCTCTGGTGCTTGTGGCGGGTCTAAACCGGCGAGGCGCGCTCCTGCAAGAGGAGAACGGCTCTCGCCCTGTTTAAACATGGATTTCAATGAGGATTACAAGTTGCTATGAATATAGCCACTCGCCCATCAACCTTCTAGAACGAAGGTGACTTTGAGCTTTACCCGGTAACTTTTAATTTTACCGTCGCGTATCGTAACTTCCTGATCCTGGATCCAGGCTCCGGTGAGGTTTTTTAACGTTTTATTGGCACGTTTGATTCCTTCCTCGATGGCATCTTCGAATCCTTTTTTTGATTCTGACGTAATTTCGGTAACTCGTGCTACGGACATAGTGTCTGCTCCTTTTATTCAACTAGTAACATCGCGTATTGCGCGATCGGATTAATAACAAGTATTAGCGTGAGATTTAATCGTATCACTTAAATCTTTAACGGGCTTAGTTTTTAAAGACTTGTTTTGTAACGCTTGCAATAATAACGTTACCGAACCAAAACAAAGCACGGCACTGGCTACGGCTTTCAGTTTGAATATACAGCCCCACATGCACCGGTATAAACCGGCAATGACCAAGATGTTTTGTGACAAACGCAAAACCCGCACTGCAGATGGTAACTGCTAATGGCCACCGGCTCAAAAAAAGCAGTCATTTACGCAATATTTGGTAACGGTATTGTCACTTTACTCAAATTCGGTGCGGCCTTCGTCACGCACTCAGCAGCCATGATGAACGAAGCGGTGCACAGCATGATGGATACCGCTAATCAGGTGTTTCTATTAATGGGTTTAATTCGAGGAGGACAGCCTGCGGATAGACAATATGCCTTCGGTCACGGGCAGAAAAAATATCTTTGGAACCTTTGGAGTGCCATCGGTTTGTTCTCAATCGGTTGTGGACTGGGACTGGCTCATGCGTGGCATGCTTATCATCAACTGCAAACAGTAGAACGACCCAGTTCCGTTTTTATCCTGGGCCTTGCAGTCGATCCGATTTGGGTATTGGCAGTGGTTCTGATGATCTCTCTCGTTCTCGAGGGCTACGTGCTGCTGATAGCCGGACGGGTATTTCTAGCCCGCATGCGGGCAGGAGGCCACCGCGGCATGTTGAAGTATGTATTCAGTGCTGACGACCCGACTTTGATCGCCGTGTTGCTGGAGGACACGATCGCGGTAACGGGCGTGGGTTTAGCGGCAGCTGGGATCGGTCTTAGTTACCTAACCAGCAACCCTTTGTGGGATATCGGGTTTTCCGTTGTAATTGCGTTGATGCTTGGATTTACTGCATTTTTCCTGGGCATGGTTAACATGCGATATCTGACCAACGTGCGCGACCATGACGCGGAGCTGGCCTTCCAGGAAATCGTGGCGGCACAGCAGGAAGTTGATCGATATCACGACTTGCGTTCGGTTATCGTCGATGAAAACCACACCGTGGTAGTGGCGGAAGTCGAGTTGCGCGAAGAGGTGATGATTATCGGCATGCAGGACCGCATACTGGCGCATGAGCGCGCGCTCCTAGAGCGGATTCCCCGAAAAAGGCGACAGGAGGAGAAGCTGCGGGAGTACATTGCCACACGCGCGCTTGTTCAAGCAACGCTAGAACGCACCGAGGAAATCATTGACGAGTTGGAGGCGAAGCTTAAAACAAGATGCCCACAGGTTTTCCACCTAACCGTTGAAGTGGAAGGCATCGCGGAACCGGCAACACCGGCTCATGCCGCGTCATCCTCGGTGTAAAAATGTCGATCAGTCTACACCATATAATGCCCAGCTTTCGACGCCGGTCAACACCCATCGCAGACGTATGGAGAGAGAAATCAACAATCCGCCAATCAACAGTGTGCCTGCAGCGATAATCCAGGAGATGGTGACTATACCGGTATCCGGCCAGATGATCAGAACCAGTCCAACAACCGCCGCGGCCACTCCAGTTTTGATGGCCAGCCCACGACCGGGGACGATCGGATCTGACCGGCGTCCAGCGGAAAAGAGTATCGCACCCTGAAACAGGGCCCAAAAACCGACCACCATCATCAGTAACTGACCTGTGACGTCGGGCCAGAACAGCAGTATTAAGCCAATCGCCACGCTGACCAGCCCTGGGGGCAGGTAAGCGCCGAATATCCGGCTGCGCACAGTACTCAATAGGCTTATAGCGCCGTCGAATAGCACGTACAGACCGATAAGGCGGACTAACAGAGCCAGCGTTGCTTGAGGCCAGAGGAGCGCAGCGAGCCCAAGGGCTAAAGCAAGCACGCCACGAATGAGCAACAACCACCAGGGCTCGCCGAACTTGTTGCCAATCCGGATGCCGCGCGCGCGCCTTACTTGTCTTTCGTCTAAAGCCATGGAGTCTAAATCCGGCGCGGCTTCTTTCTGCAGGACAAAAGCTTGGATGATTGTTCTGCCTTTAAGTTTGCAGTGTACATTTTAACTTTTTGCATGCAACGAATCGGCATGAGCCTTGCTATTTGGTTAGACTAGCTCAAATGAGAAGGGCATGTTTGGTTTTTTGCCTATTGCTTAGTGTAAGTGTCAAGTTGGCGCATGCGGAGGAACAGTATTCCCAAGCGTTGGCTTTAGTACGCAGTACGTGCACGGAAAGTTTGCCTGAGGAAATCGCGCGTAGTATGGGAATATCAGTGCAAACCTCGGCTGATGTAGTGCTCCGCGGACAGGTTGTTGGATGGCGCGCAAGCTTTACGTCTGGTACTAGTAGCTTTCTGCTGCAGCGACTGGCGCCCGGCAATCGTTTTCGCGGCGCACGGTTGGAATGGTGGCGGAATCAAAGAGCCGAACTGGCTCTGACGGTGGGAAATGATTGCCAGCTGCAAATCGCTCGGCGCATGCACTACGACAAGCACGGGCAGGCCAGTGCGGTCATCCATCTGGACCGTCAACTTAATCACACCCCGATCAGGGACCTGCTGAATCCACCCGTTCCTTCATCGAAAGCGCCGAAGGGCGTTGCAATAGCCATCATCGATTCCGGTGTTAATTACACTCTTGCAGAAATCAATCAGCGCCTGGCGCGCGGTAAGAACGGTCTAGTTCTGGGCTACGATTTCTGGGATCTTGATCGGAGACCGTTTGATAGTAACCCGGATCGCTCTCCGTTTTTTCCACGAAGGCACGGCACCCGCACCGCAAGCCTGGTTATACGGGAGAACCCAGACGCGGTGCTTGTGCCGTATCGCTATCCGCGGCCCGACATGTCGCGTATGCGCGACCTGCTGGAAGACTTAAAAAATCGAGGCATAAAAATTGTGGCAATGCCTTTAGGTTCTAAACGAAAATCGGAGTGGGAGGTATTTGCCGAAGCAGCACAGAGGTTAAACCACATATTGTTTGTGGTGTCAGCGGGCAATAATGGTGTGAACATTGACTTCAATCCAATCTATCCCGCTGGCCTTAACCTGGAAAACATGATTGTGGTTACGTCTGCGGACGACAGCGGGAGACCGGCAGAGGGCAGCAACTGGGGCCAGCGATTGGTAGACCTACTGGTACCGGCAGAGAATCAAAAGGTTACCGATTTCGATGGCAGCGAAATTCATGTATCCGGGTCGAGTTACGCCGCTAGCCGCATCGCTGCTATGGCGGCAAGGATTCTGCAGCAACACCCGCGTTGGCGAGCTGCGGAATTGAAACAGGCAATTTTTAATCGCGCTGTGCAGGACGGATCCAATGAATGGGCAGGGGTGGGACTCCTGCCAGACCCGCAAGCGCAGATGGGTGAAGTCTTAATGATCGGTTACCAAGGAATGGACCGCAGCGCAGTACAGCATGGATATGAATTAAGCCTGAGCATTGTGCGCTTAGAGGATTCAGGCTGGCGTGATACAGACATACCGGTAATGACAAATGAGCTTCGCGCTATATTCAGTCAGTGCAAAATTGGTTTATCCGAAGTGCGCTACTATACGCTGCAGGTTGCGCCGAGACTGTTAGATTTCGACGCAATGACGGCACACACATTGACCGAGCAAATTGATGTCTCCACCCCGACTGTTTATCTGGTCCGCGACACCCTGCGACGGCCGGCTTATGATGGAGAAGCGTTCGGTCAGGCAAATACGCAGCGACTGCCGTGGCTGCGGGACTCGGTCTGGCTGACGGCGGGTATGACGGAACCGGGTGCGGGTTTGGCCCATGAGCTTTTTCATGTTTTAACTAACTCGGGCGCGCATGTTGCGGAGCAAGGCAATCTCATGCAGGAGAGAACGCAGCCAGGCGTATCCTATTTGAGCGATATGCAGTGCCGCCAGGCGATAGAAAGGGGCAGTGCAAGCGGACTACTTATACAACGAGTTAACTAAAGAGTTTGTTCTGCAGTTCTGTCAGGCACCAGGCGAGCGGTAACTGGACATGAATTTTGGTGCGATTTTTTTCAAGCGCTCTTCATCCACTCGTCCGGTCCGGGTCATGTAGCTGCACGCGAAATCGCGTGGTTCCAAACTTCTCACTAGTACGGACATCTGTTCGTACCATCGGGCGCTGCGTTTGGCGGCATTAACCAGTTTGCGCACGACCGGTTGCCGAATTTTTTGGTAGTCTTTTAAAGCCGTCGCCAGGTTGTTGGGGAAAGCCTTTATGGACTTGAACAAAGCGTTAGCATCTTCCATTGCGAGTCTTGTCCCTGATCCAATTGAAAAATGTGCGGTGTGCGCAGCATCACCGAGTAGAACAAGGTTGCCTGCACTCCAGCACTCATTCCAAATCTGGGGAAATCGGCGCCACGTGGAAAAGTTGGATATCAGAGGGCGGCCTTCGAGATCGGAGGCAAAAACTCTCTCGCAGTAGTCTCTGGTTGCTTGTGCACTTAGATTTTCAAATCCTGCATTGTTGAATGTTGCTGCATCAGTTTCGATGATAAAAGTGCTCATTTTTTTATTGTAGGGATAATGGTGCGCACAGAACACGCCGTCTGCATTTTCACGAAAGGTTAGGCTGAGGCAGTCAAATAGTTTGGTTGTGCCGTACCATATAAATGGGTTTTTCAGTCGCGACTCTGTGCTGCCCAAGGTGCTGGCGTATACTCGTCGCAGTGCAGAGCTAACTCCGTCCGCGGCGACTACAAGGTCTGCTTTATGCTGATCAAGTGGTGATTGGAACAAGGCGCTGTTAAAAGACAGTTGAACACCAACTTGTTCACATCGGCGTTGCAGCAGTTGCAGCAGCTCGAGTCGACCGATTGCGGCAAGACCGATGCCGTCGATCAGCATAACTTGATCTTTGTGCACAATTTTGAGGTCAGGCCATGATTCTAAATGAGGTTTAAGATAGCGGTAGGTGTCCTCATCATCATGGCGAAGAAACTCAAGCGCGTTGTCGGAAAAAACTACCCCAAAACCAAAAGTAGCGTCGCGTGAGTTACGTTCGAATACGCGTATCTGAAATTCCGGATGGTCCCGTTGCAGTAAATACGAAAAATAAAGTCCGGCGGGACCTCCGCCAACCACCGTAACTTTCATCTACTGCTTTTTGCAGTTGCACGTGCAGAGTGCATATTTACAGCTTCAACTTTTTTTGTATCCAGCGAAACAGGGTAAACCGAATTCTTCTGGTGAGAATTCCAGTAAGCTGCCAATGATTAAGTCCGCTCCGATGTAACGCGCTCTATCCATGTTGGTGTCCGGAACCACTACAGCACGCATTCCAGCGGCTTTGGCTGCGGCCAGCCCGGAAGGGGCATCTTCAAAAACCAGCGTTGTTTCCGGCAAAGCTCCGATGCGTTCCGCCGCACACAAAAATATATCAGGTGCGGGTTTACCTCTTTTTACACCAAGGTCGTCCGCAGTAATGACGGCATCAAAAAGTGAAAACCATGAATGATTACGGGTTTTAACATGGAACAAATCCCGGCTAGAACTGGTGGCAACGGCGATAGGGATCGCATGCGCACTCAGATGCCGCACTAGGTCTTTTGCACCGGGCAGCGGTTTACAGAAGGGAAAAGCTTCTCGCATCAAAACGTCTCGTTCTCTTAGATAGTCTTCAGCGCTGAGAGGTAACGCCAGAGCTTCGATTAGGTACTGGGCAGAATCTGAAGACGGTCTCCCTATCATGTTGGATTTAATAGACCAGTCGAACACCTTGCCGAATCTGCTGACGATCTGTTGTGTCGCCCGGGTGTAGACGATTTCTGTATCCAGTAGCAGACCATCCATATCGAAAAGGACGTGTGATACGGGTTGGTGGATATTCATCTGATTCACTTAAATTAGGGGTATCGCTGTGAAACGGCCGTCGCAGCGGCCGAAGAAGCGTATCTCGGTGCGCGCGTACTAGGTCGAAGTTTGACTCATTCGGTGGTCAACGCAAAGCTCCGGCCAAGCCCGTTGTTCGAAAGGTGTACATGGCCCTGACTGGAAAACGCGGGTGAGCGGACGGGAATGCCGGCGCTGCGTGCACGCGAGAAGTGGGTATATGGTGGGAGAAATATTGTCTGATAACGATATATGGTGTGTCCCCCGGATCGGGGTGCACATACACCTTAACCATATGTCTGATAAGCAAGAATTTCTTTTTGGCGTGTGCTTGACACCACGTCTAAGTGCTAACTATAGTGTCAGAATGTGGGGTAAAGTGGGAGAAAATGGGAGGCGCATGACACCATCGGGCGGCACATGTTTCGCGGCGTAAACACGCTGAATCTCGACGCAAAGGGGCGTTTAGCGATACCCACCAGGTATCGCGAAGGCCTGCAGCGGCAGAGCGAAGGCAAAATGGTGGTCACAATCAACAACGTCGAACGCTGTCTGTGGCTTTACCCTTTGGCGGATTGGGAAGAGATCGAACGCAAACTGGTCAATCTGCCTAGTCTGGATGCTGCTGCCCAGAGATTAAAGAGAATTCTAATTGGTCACGCTAGCGACTGTGACCTGGATGCGGCCGGTCGCGTTTTGCTTCCCGGCCCGCTGCGCGAATTCGCTAGTTTGGACAAACACGTAGTGATGATCGGCCAGGGCAACAAGTTTGAAATATGGAACGAGGAGCTGTGGAACGAGCGCCGTGATCAATGGCTAACTGAAGACGGGGAGTCGGGACCTTTGCCGGTGGAGCTGGAGACGCTGTCCCTATGATGCAGACCCCCTCAGCAACCCGCGACCTGTTGCATGCTCCCGTTTTGCTGAAGGAAACCATTCATGCTCTCAATATTGATCAGGGCGGATTGTATATCGACGCAACTTACGGCCGGGGTGGTCATGCGCAAGCAATATTAACCAGGTTGGGCGAAACAGGTTGCCTGATTGCAATGGATCGTGACGCAGAGGCCATCGAGCACGCGCAAGCGAATTTAGGTGATGATCCCCGATGCCACGTGATTCGTGCTGAGCTACGAGACCTAGACGTCGCGTTTGCAAAGCTCAGCTTAAACCGTAACGCAGATGGAGTGCTGGCCGATTTAGGGGTGTCTTCGCCTCAGCTTGACGACGCCCGGCGTGGCTTCAGTTTTAGGTTGGATGGTCCGTTGGACATGCGTATGGATTCCAGTTCTGACTTGGACGCCGCTACCTGGCTGAATCGCGTCGAAGAGAATGAATTAGCTCGGGTGCTGCGTGAATACGGTGAGGAGCGCTTTGCCAGGCGCATTGCCAGAGCAGTAGTTGAGCAAAGGCAATCAAATCCCATCACACGGACAAAACAACTGGCTGATCTGGTAAGCGCGGCGGTTCCGACCAGAGAAAAGAACAAGCACCCTGCTACCAGGACTTTTCTAGCCGTGCGGATGCGAATCAATGCCGAGCTCGACCAGCTCAACGCTTTTCTACCTAAAGCGGTTAAATTGCTGGTGGAGGGAGGAAGGCTTGTAGTTATAAGTTTTCATTCTCTGGAGGACCGGCTGGTGAAACGCTTCATGCGTGAGCAAGCGCGCGGTAACGACTATCCGGCCGAGGTTCCGATTTCGGTCAGTCAGCTGAGGCCGTTGCTTAAAGTTGTAGGTAAGGCCGTACGGCCCTCGGCCCAGGAATTAGAAAGAAACCTTCGTGCCCGCAGTGCCGTGTTGAGAGTGGCTGAACGAACGGGCTATTGCCATGCGTAGCCTGCTTTTGATCTGCATCGCACTGGTCGCTATTTCCGCGCTGTCTGTAGTGTGGTTGCGGCACGTACACCGATTGAGCTATGTGGCCCTGCAGCAGGCACAAGAACAGCGTGACCGGCTCAACATTGAGTGGGGTCAATTGTTGCTGGAACAGAGCACCTGGGCTATACATCACCGGGTTGAAGTCGAGGCGAGCAAGCGATTGGGAATGATTGTTCCCCAGCCGGAACGGATCATTGTGCTGCGGGGGCAGTGATAATGGACCCTCGCTCTTCCCCCGACCCAAAGCCTCGACGGTTCTTTCTCCGCCAGTATTTCGTCCTAGGCATACTTTTCCTGGGGTTCTCTGTCCTGCTTATTCGCGCCGGCTATCTTCAGGTGGTCATGAGCGATTATCTGCAGGCCCAAGGCGACTCACGCTATCAGCGGGTGATCGAGACCAAAGCGACCAGAGGGATGATCCTAGATCGCCAGGGAGAGGTACTGGCGGTGAGCACACCCGTTGATTCAGTTTGGGCCCACCCTCCGACGTTTCTTTATGAGGGCCACTCTTTGGATGAACTCGCGCAATTGCTGGCCGTTCCCGTTGCACAATTGAAAAAGCTGGCAATAGAGCATCAAGACCGCGAGTTTGCCTACCTGAAACGTCATCTGTCCCCACCGGTTGCCCAAAGAGTAATGGCTTTGGGCATTCCCGGTGTGGGTTTAAGGCGGGAATATCGTCGGTACTATCCGGCTGGACCGGTTTTTGGGCAAGTGCTTGGATTTACCGACATCGATGATGAAGGGCAAGAGGGTATCGAGCGGGCACACAACCGGACACTGACCGGCGTTGCGGGACGGGCTAGGGTGCTGCGCGACCGGGTCGGGCACGTGGTTGAGAAAACAGAGCAGATTAATCCGGCCCGTAACGGGCGAGATTTATCCATTACCTTGGATTCCCGCATTCAATACCTGGCATATCGTCACCTTGCTGGCGCAGTACGGGCGCATAAGGCAAAAAGCGGCTCGGCGGTGGTGATCGACCTGATCAACGGCGACATCTTGGCCATGGTAAATCAACCCAAATTCAACCCCAACAATCGAGGCGACAGAAAACCAGAGAATTTTCGTAATCGTGCGGTAACCGATGTGTTTGAACCGGGATCGACGATCAAACCTTTTACCGTTGCGATGGCGCTACAGTCCCGCATCCTAGTCCCTGACAGCCGCATCGATACCACTCCAGGCGTATTGAAAATTGGTCGAAACCGAATCAGGGACGTGCATGATTATGGTTTGCTCACGGTGTCCCGGGTGATCATGAAGTCGAGCAACGTGGGCGCGGCCAAGATTGCGATGATGGCGAAGCCGCAGCAGCTGATAAACGTGTTAGCCGATGCTGGCTTTGGCACGACCACCAATATCGGTTTCCCGGGTGAGGTCGCGGGCATGGTGCCGCGGCGGGAGCTTAAACGGATCGAACATGCAACGCTGGCGTTTGGCTATGGATTATCGTCCACCGCCCTGCAGCTAGCCCGGTCCTACACTGCGCTGGCAACTGGAGGGCGCTTGCTATCACCGCGTTTGATAAAAACGCAGGTACCGGAGCCGACGCGAGAGGTGTTTAAAAAAAGCGTTGCCAACCAGGTCCGGCACATGCTGGAGTTGGCGGTGAGTGATCAGGGAACTGCGCCGTCGGCGCAGGTAGCGCGCTATCGTGTTGCGGGAAAGACCGGTACGGCGCACAAGATTGTCAATGGTCGCTATGCCAAAGACAGGTACCGCTCTCTGTTTGTTGGCTACGGACCTGCGACTAAACCACGTTTAGTGATGGCGGTCGTGATCGATGACCCACGGGGCGAACACTACTACGGTGGCAAAGTAGCTGCTCCTGTTTTCTCTGCAGTAATGTCCGGCGCTTTGCGCTTGCTTAATGTGGCGCCTGACCGGGAGCTTGACCCGACCACCGAGGGTGAGGCATGAGCTTGAAATCCCTCCAACAGCTGCTCGGCGACTGGCTCAGCGATGCCACGCTGGCGGAAGTGGCCGTTTCGGGACTGGCCATTGACAGCAGAAAGGTTGAAAAAGGCGATCTGTTTTTCGCCTACCCTGGAACGGTCGGCGACGGACGGGAATATGTTGATGAGGCGATCGCGCGGGGCGCAGCTGCGATCGTTTACGAAAAAGACAACAGTAACATGCCGCCTGGGCTGTGCATTGCGGCAGTACCGGTCGCTCAGTTGCGTCCAAAAGTAAGCGTGGTTGCTGCCCGCTTTTTCGACCACCCCGGGCAGGATCTGTTTATCGTCGGTATTACCGGAACTAACGGTAAGACCAGTTGTGCACATCTGTTGGCACAGGCGTTTTCCAGGTTAGGCGTTCGCAGTGGATTGATTGGGACCTTGGGTTGGGGATTTTTAGATGATCTGCAAAAAGATTCGCTTACCACCCCGGATCCGATATCGCTTCAGCGCACACTGCGTGCATTGAAAAGACGCGGCGCAACTCATGTTTGCATGGAAGTTTCGTCCCACGCGTTGGCACAAGGCCGGGTCTCCGGGGTGTATTTTGACGCCGCACTTTTTACCAATCTGTCGCACGATCATCTGGACTATCACGAGAGTTTTAGGGATTACGCCAATGCCAAGGCGCAATTATTCAAAACTTCCAGCCTTCGCTTTGCCGTGATTAACCAAGATGACGAGTATGGTCAACGTCTGGCACAAAGCGTGAAAGCCAAAACATGGACATTCGGACTTGAGCGTGGTGATGTAACAACGGCTAAAGTTGAAGTTGGCCTAGCTGGTTTGAATGTTGCGCTTAATTCCCCGCTTGGAATCATCGCAGCACGCGCCCGGCTGGTGGGACGCCTCAATGTTCACAACATATTAGCTGTAGCGACAGTGTTACTGGCGGACGGCAAGTCCTCGACAATGGTGGCGACGGCGATTGACAGCTTGCATCCAGTACCCGGCCGCATGGAACTTTTCCAGCAGGGCCAGCCACGGGAGCCGTCCGTGGTGGTTGATTATGCTCACACACCAGATGCGTTGGAGCGGGCCTTGTCTTCCGTTCGAGAGCACAGCGGTGGAAAAGTGTGGTGCGTTTTCGGCTGCGGCGGTGACAGGGATCACGCTAAACGTCCCCTGATGGGTGCGATAGCGGAGCGTCTAGCGGATGTGGTTATTGTCACTGATGATAATCCCCGGCATGAGGTACCGCAGGAGATCACAGATCAGATCGTCGCCGGTATGGTTGGAACGGCTCGCGTGATCAATGATCGCGTACAAGCGATACAGTGGGCGATAGAACATGCGGCCGCGGATGACTGGGTACTGGTAGCGGGAAAGGGTCACGAGACAACACAACAAGTGGGCGATGAGTTTTTATCTATGGATGACCGTTCCATCGTCAGTGAATGTTTAGGAGTGGCCGCGTGATGGCCCTGCAGGAAATGGCACAGGCAGTTAAGGGCAGGTTGTACGGATCCGATGGAATGTTTAGCGGTGTGAGCACGGATACCAGGACAATCAAAGAGGGTGACCTGTTTGTAGCTTTGCAAGGGCCGAACTTCGACGGCCATCAATTCTTGCAAGAAGCGGAAAGCAAAAAAGTCGTCGGCGCGATGGTTAATCACGCCGTGACTTCTGATCTTCCGCAGGTTGCTGTGGATGATACGCGCCTGTGTCTGGGGACATTGGGCGGCTATTGGCGGAGCAAGTTCTCTTGTCCGGTGGTGGCGATAACGGGCAGTAACGGTAAAACAACAGTTAAAGAAATGGTTGGCTCAATTCTTCGGCAACGGGGTGAAGTCCTGGTCAGCAGTGGAAATCTAAACAATGACATCGGATTGCCGCTGGTTCTTTGCAGGATACGTGACAATCACAATTTCGCGGTTGTTGAAATGGGAATGAATCACCGAGGCGAGATCGATTACTTGACCAGGCTGGCCAGACCGCAAGTTGCGGTTATCACCAATGCCGCGATGGCACACCTGGAGGGCCTGGGCACGGTGCAGGCAGTGGCGGAAGCCAAGGCAGAGATCTTCAATGGCCTTAGCGAAGGTGGTGTAGCCATTATTAACCTGGACGACGATTTCTCGCCACTTTGGCAGCGCCTCGCAGGCGCGCATGAACGTATAACCTTTGCCATCAAACAGCCGGCGGACGTGAAGGCTGCTCGTGTTCAAACGGGCGAATCGGGCAGCGTAATTGACATGGACACACCGATTGGAAGTTGTGAGATTGCACTATCTCTACCGGGGCTGCATAACGTTATGAATGCGCTGGCCGCTGCTGCTGCTGCTATCGCATTGAGGATTGAACTCGATCATGTAAAAGCAGGTCTTCAATCCGCGTCATCGCTAGCAGGCCGCCTGCATCGGCTTGCTGGAAAGCGCGGTGCCACCGTCATCGACGACACATACAACGCAAATCCGAATTCGATGGATGCGGCTGTGCATGTGCTGGCCGCCGCCGAGGGGACCAAAATCCTGGTTATGGGCGACATGGGAGAGCTGGGTACTGGTGCAGAGCACCTTCACGCCCGGGTCGGCGAGCAGGCGCGCCGGGTGGGAATCGATCGACTACTGACCTGCGGCGAGCTGAGTGAATCAGCGGTTCAAGCTTTTGGGCGGAATGCGCACCACTTTGATGACAAGAAGGAACTGATCGACGCACTGCTGCCCGACCTCGATCCCAGAACAACTGTTTTGGTAAAGGGTTCGCGCTTTATGCGCATGGAACAGGTTGTTCAAGCTATTTCTGAATCAGGGGTGCGGCACTGATGCTGCTGTACCTTTTTGACATTCTCGCCCGGGAGTACAGCGCGTTCAACGTGTTTCGCTATATTACCTTTCGCGGAATATGCGGCGTGCTTACTTCGCTTTCTATCTGTTTTGTATTGGGTCCCGTGATGATCAGAAAGCTCAGCCATCATCAGATAGGACAAACAATCAGGCAGGACGGGCCGCCAACGCACTTTGAGAAGGTCGGCACACCAACGATGGGAGGTGCTCTCATCCTGGTTTCCGTTTTGTTGTCCACCTTGTTGTGGGCTGATCTGACCAATCGGTTTATATGGGTTATTTTGTTTACCTGCCTGTCATTCGGGGTTATCGGCTGGATTGATGATTACCGGAAGCTGGTGGATAAGAACCCCAAGGGTATTGGCGCACGCAACAAATTCATGTGGCAAAGCATTGTCGGTCTGTGCGCGGCAACGTTTCTGTATCTAACCCATCAATCACCCCTTGAGATATCCCTCATCGTGCCGTTATTCAAGGACGTTTCCATCTACCTTGGATTCGGCTTCATCCTGCTGACCTACCTGGTCATCGTCGGTTCCAGCAACGCGGTGAATCTGACGGACGGTCTGGACGGGCTGGCTATCATGCCAACAGTGCTGGTCGCAGGTGGATTGGGAATATTTGCCTACGTAACGGGGAACAGCGTATTCGCTCCCTATCTGGCGATTCCTTATATACCCGGTGCCGGTGAGGTGCTTGTGTTTTGTGCCGCCCTGGTTGGCGCTGGCCTGGGGTTCCTCTGGTTCAATACCTACCCAGCTCAGGTGTTCATGGGGGACATTGGTGCGCTTGCGCTGGGTGCGTCTCTTGGCGTGGTGGCGGTGGTGGTCAGACAGGAAATCGCATTTTTCATTATGGGCGGTATTTTCGTGATAGAGACCGTCTCGGTCATCTTGCAGGTGGTGTCCTTCAAGCTGGTGGGTAAGCGCGTTTTTAAGATGGCTCCATTACACCATCATTTTGAACTTAAAGGTTGGCCGGAGCCTCGGGTGAGCGTGAGGTTTTGGATTATGAGCCTGATCTTAGTGTTGATCGGATTGGCAACACTCAAGATCAGATAGTGATGATGGCGGCACGAACATTGATACGTGAATCGAATTCAACGGGAAAACGAAAAGCGCTGGTTGTAGGGTTGGGCCAAACTGGTTTTTCATGTGTTCGGTTTTTGGTCGCCAAGGGTGCGGATGTGTCGGTAGTCGATTCACGTGACCTGCCTCCTATGTATCGAATTTTGCAGGAACAGTTACCAGAAGTCCCTGTTTACACCGGCCCGTTTGAGGATAAACATTTTCTGGCTGCAGACTTTATTGTCGTCAGCCCAGGAGTAGCGTTGGACCATGCCGCTCTACAAAATGCCCGAGAAAACGGCATCGAGGTGATAGGTGATGTAGAGCTCTTTCTGCGCGAAATCGAGGCGCCAGTATTGGCCGTTACCGGGTCTAATGGCAAGAGTACAGTTACTGCTCTCGTTGGTGATATGTGTTTGCAGCACGGGCTGAATGTTGAGGTGGCGGGCAACATCGGCGTACCGGTACTGGATCTTTTGCGCGAGCACGAGAGATGGCTCGATTGCTTCGTGCTGGAGCTATCCAGCTTTCAGCTGGAGTCCATTACCAGCTTACGGGCACACGCTGCCGCCCTTTTAAACCTGAGCGAGGATCATCTGGACCGCTACGCTTCATTTGATGATTACGTACAGGTTAAGGCACGTATCTTCGCCGGAGACGGAGTGGCGGTAGTGAACAGAAATGATACCAACGTTATTCGCGCGCTACCGCCAGGTAAGCAGTTTGTCTCTTTCGGAGGAGATGCGCCGCCAACAAAACGAGACTACGGGTTAGTCGAAATGGGTGGTTTGACCTGGTTGGCTCGGGGCGGTGATAACTTGATCCCCGCTACTAGCGTACCCTTAACCGGAAGGCACAATTTGCTGAACGTGTTGGCAGCTTTTGCATTAGCCGAGCAAATGAACGTCAGTGTGGACTCATGCATTAGGGCGGTAGAACAGTTTCAAGGATTACCTCACCGCATGGAGCTGGTTCTGGAAAAGGACAGAGTGGGCTGGATCAATGACTCTAAAGCTACCAATATTGGAGCGACCGTAGCCGCACTCAATGGACTTACAACACCAGTGGTGCTGATTGCTGGTGGTGATGGTAAGGGCGCCGATTTTTTTGCCCTAAGGGAGCCAATTATCAGGCGCGCTCGGGCAGTCGTGCTGATTGGGCGTGATGCGCCCAAAATTGAGCGATCAATAACGAGCTTAGTGCCCGTTGTTAACGCAGTTGACATGAAGGATGCCGTATCCCAGGCGAAATCATTGGCTTTATCCGGAGACACCGTATTGCTGTCACCGGCATGCGCTAGTTTTGATATGTACGATAATTTTGAACAGCGTGGGGAGGACTTCAAGTCATTGGTGCAGGAACTAGCATGACTGCAATAACTGACACGGTCGGCCCCTCGCAAGCTGTAAAGGGTGCATCATCAGAATCCGGAAATCAGGCTGACGTCTGGCTAATCGGTATTGTTCTAGTACTGTTAACGTACGGTTTAGTGATGGTGTATTCCGCCACCATCGCAAGCAGCAGTGAGACGCTGGCGGTCAACTTTCGTCCATTGATCAGCCATCTGGCTCATTTGGCGCTGGGCCTCGCCTTTATTATAGCGCTTCGGTATTCCCGCCTAGATTGGTGGGGACGCTGCGGCAAACAGCTTTTACTGCTATCCGTGTTGAGCTTAGTCATTGTTTTGCTGCCGGGCATAGGGATCAATGTTAACGGCAGTACGCGCTGGATCGCACTTGGTGCAATACGCATACAGCCTGCTGAACTGGTTAAGATTTTCATGGTTGTCTACGTAGCCGGGTACCTAGTGCGTAAGAGGGACGTTTTGAATCAGTTCAAACAAGGCATCCTCATAGTGGCATTGGTTACGGCGACCGTATCCGCCCTGCTACTGATTCAGCCCGATTTTGGAAGTGTGGTAGTGATATCGCTCACGGTGATGTCGATGTTGTTTCTGGGGGGCATCAGGCTGAGGCATTTCACGCTTTGCGTACTCTTCGCCGCCGCTGCCTTTGTGCTTCTGGTGTGGATCGAGCCCTATCGCTGGCAGCGCATAATAAGTTTTTTGAACCCATGGTCCGATCCCTTCGATACCGGTTTTCAGCTGGTGCAGGCACTGATTGCTTTTGGCCGCGGCGAGTGGCTGGGAGTGGGGTTGGGCGCCAGTATCCAGAAACTTTATTACCTGCCGCATGCGAGTAACGATTTTCTGCTGGCAGTCATCGCAGAAGAACTGGGCCTACTCGGGGTGTCGGTAGTTGTAATACTTTTTGCTGTTTTACTGTGGCGGGCATTTGTCATCGCCAGGCGCGCGGAGAGAGTGGGTATGCTGTTTGCTGCTCGCCTGGCTGAAGGCCTGGGTTCGCTGTTGGTAATCCAAGCGATGATCAACATGGGCGTGAACATGGGGTTACTGCCCACCAAAGGGTTGACCTTACCGATGATGAGTTATGGAGGCAGCAGTATTCTGGCAAGCTGTATCGCATTGGGCTTGCTCTTTGCCATCGACCGCGCTGCGCAGCCAAAACCGGGAGGGGGGCGATGAGTACCCTGCTGGTCATGGCTGGTGGGACCGGTGGACATGTTTTCCCCGCTCTGGCCGTCGCCGAAAACCTGAGGCAGCGGGGTGTGGAGGTGGTTTGGCTGGGAACGCGCACAGGTCTGGAGGCCAGAGCCATTCCTGCGGCCGGTTTTGATATCGAGTGGATTAACATCCGCGGAGCGCGGGGTAAAGGGATTCTTGGATGGTTGCGCACACCTTTTCTTTTACTTACTGCTGTTATTCAGACAATCGGTGTAGTTTTGCGGCGCAGACCCGGTGCCTTTCTGGGTATGGGCGGATTTGTGGCGGGACCGGGAGGCATTGTGGCCTGGCTGTTGCGGCGCCCTTTGCTAATACATGAGGCGAATGCCTTGGCCGGCATGACCAATCGGTTTTTAGCCCGTGTCGCTACCCGGGTAATGACCGGTTTTCCTGGAACCTTCGCCCCGTCCGCGCATGCCCGTTACGTCGGAAATCCAGTAAGGCCGGAGATCGCTTCCATACTCCCGCCCGAGCAGAGGTTGTCCGGCCGTTCTGGTCCCCTGCGCCTGCTGATCGTCGGTGGAAGTCAGGGCGCGCGCACCTTAAACACTCAACTGCCCGGAATTGTTCATGCGCTTTCGGTGGAGCATTTTTTTGATGTTTGGCATCAAACCGGAGCACAGCAGCAAACGGAAGTTGCGCAGGCGTACCAGCGCTACTCAATCTCAGCCAGGGTTGATCAGTTCATAGAGGACATGAGCCGTGCATATGAGTGGGCCGATCTGGTTTTGTGCCGGTCGGGAGCCATGACTGTGGCTGAAGTAAGTGTGGCTGGAGTCTCTGCAGTGTTCGTGCCCTTTCCTTATGCTGTTGGCGATCATCAGACGGCTAATGCTGAATTCTTAACGCGGCGGGAAGCGGGGTACTTGATCGCTGAGGACAGACTGGCTCAAGACTTACCGCCGCTATTGGCACAATGCTGCGCGGATCGATCCCGTTTGATTGCTATTGCCCGTAATGCCAGATCGCTGGCCAAACCTGAAGCCACGCAGGCAGTTGCGGATATCTGCATGGAGACTCTCAGTGCGTGATCATGTTCGCCGAATTCACTTTATTGGCGTCGGTGGCAGCGGTATGAGCGGTATTGCAGAGGTGCTGGTAAACCTGGGCTACGAAGTCTCCGGATCAGACAAAGTAAGCAATGCGGTTACCAGCCATCTGCAGAAAAGCGGCATATCGGTCAATATCGGCCACGATGCCAAGCTGGTCAGGGATTGCGACGTCGTGGTTGTGTCTTCGGCAGTTAACGGCAGTAATCCAGAGGTTTCCGCGGCCAAGGAGGCGAAGATACCGGTAATTCCAAGGGCCGAGATGCTGGCGGAGCTGATGCGCTTTCGAAAGGGCATCGCGGTTGCGGGCACCCACGGCAAGACCACAACAACCAGTCTGGTTGCCAGCGTTCTCGCGCAGGGTGGCTTGGATCCGACTTTCGTGGTGGGTGGCATGGTAAACAGTGCCGGGCGCAATGCGGTCCTGGGGCAGGGGGATTATCTCGTAGCCGAGGCCGATGAGAGTGACGCCTCTTTTTTACATCTGCAGCCAGAGATAGCCGTAGTCACCAACATAGATGCAGATCATATGGAAACTTACGGGGGAGATTTCCGCAAACTGAAACAGACTTTCATAGATTTTCTACAGAATCTGCCATTTTATGGGCTGGCCGTACTGTGCCTGGACGACCCCGACGTGCAGAACATCATACCCGCGGTACGTAAGCCAATATTGACTTATGGGAGTCATGCAGAAGCAGACATCCGTTATACCGACGTGAGCCAGCGGGGCTTGACTATGCGTTTCAACGTATTGCGACAGGGTCGCAAAGGGCTGCGCGAAATAGAGCTCGCTCTGCCGGGAGAGCACAACGTGTGTAACGCTCTGGCCGCCATCGCTGTAGGAACTCAGTTGGGTGTAAGTGATGACGACATCGTAGCCGCACTGAAAAAATTTGCCGGGATCGGACGACGCTTTCATGTGCGAGGTGAAGCTAAGCTGGCCAATGGTGTGGCGCTGGTGGTGGACGACTATGCGCATCATCCGCGTGAAATAGCGGCGACATTAGAGGCTGCTAGAGGCGCCTGGCCGGACCGCAGGCTGGTGGTTGTGTTTCAACCTCATCGTTATTCCCGAACGCGCGACCTGATGGATGATTTTAGCCAGGTGCTGGCCGTACAGGAGCCCTTGATTATCACCGATGTCTATCCAGCTGGAGAAATCCCCATTGGTGGTGCTGACGGCCGCGCCCTGTGTCGAGCGATTCGTGCGCGCGGCCGAGTTGATCCTGTATTCGTACCATCGCTTGATCAGCTGAGAGAGGGTTTGTCCACAATCGTTCTTGATCAAGACGTCATCCTCACCCTCGGCGCGGGCGACATAGGGCGCAGTGCGCAAGATCTGGTGGCGTATGGTCTGGGAGAGCGGGCATGATGGTCGCCCCGCGCTTAGGGTATGTGCCACGCGGTGAATTGCGCTTGAACGAATCCATGTCCAAGCATACGAGCTGGCGAGTCGGCGGGAACGTAGATCAGTTCTTTATCCCGGCTGATAAAGATGATTTGATCCAGTTTCTTATCCACCTAGAACCCAACCTTGCCGTAACTTGGATAGGCCTTGGTAGTAACCTGTTAGTCAGGGATGGAGGAGTGCGCGGCGTCGTGATCTCGACGCATAAAGGTTTTAGCCACATCGAGCGCATAAAGCACAATCGCATTTATATAGAGAGTGGCGTGCCCGGAGCGAAAATCGCTCGCTTCAGCGTCCGCCATGGTCTTAGCGGCGCAGAATTTTTTGCCGGCATCCCTGGGACCTTCGGTGGAGCGCTGGCGATGAACGCCGGTGCGTTTGGCAGTGAGACCTGGGATGTCGTAACTGAGGTGCAGACTATTGATCAGTCCGGAGTGAGCCGTAGGCGCACCCCGATGCAGTTCAGCATTGGCTATAGATCAGTTTCTCTGCCTCCTGGCGAGTGGTTCCTGTCGGGGGAAATCCTGCTCAAGTCGGGAGACAGCGTGCGGGGCCGGAAGAAAATAAAGCAGCTGTTGTCCCAGCGATCTCGAACCCAACCTATTCAGGTGCCTAATGCAGGGTCCGTCTTCAGAAATCCAGAAGGTGATCATGCCGCCAGGATTATCGAGTCTTGTGGATTGAAGGGGATGCGTAAAGGCGGAGCAGCAGTATCTCCGATCCATGCAAACTTCATCGTAAATGAAGGCGGAGCTACGGCTGCAGATATAGAGAATTTGATCGAGCACGTTCAACACACGGTAGCTGAACAGCATGGTATCCAGCTGGTGCGGGAAGTCCGGGTAATAGGAGAAAAACGTTGAGCGGCCGGTTCGGCAAAGTCGCCGTTTTATTAGGCGGATCCACCGCCGAGCGGGAGGTTTCATTGAAAAGCGGCGCAATGATCCTCAAGGGACTGCTTAACAAGAACATCGATGCCTTTTCGATTGATGCAGACTCGAGCGTGCTCACGCAACTGCAAGATACAAAGGCGAACCGCGTATTTATTGCGCTGCACGGGCCCTGGGGTGAGAACGGGGTTATCCAGGGTGCGTTGGAGACCATAGAAATGCCATACACCGGCAGTGGGGTACTAGGCTGTGCGCTTTCCATGGACAAGGTGCGCAGCAAGCAGCTATGGATAGGCACCGGTATTCCCACGCCTGATTTTGTTGAGCTCCGTAAACAGGGTGATCTGCAGCAGGCGGTTGATACCTTAGGCCTGCCTTTGTTTGTCAAACCCGTACATGAAGGATCGAGTATAGGGGTTAGCCGGGTTAACTCGGAAGATGCGCTAGAGCAGGCATGGGCCAGCGCGAAAAAGCTCGATAGGGAAGTCATGGCAGAGGTGTGTATAGAGGGGCCGGAGCTGACCATCGCCGTACTGCAGGATCACGCCCTGCCTACGATAAGGTTGGAGACGCCCCGGACTTTTTACGACTACGAAGCCAAGTATCACAGCGACACAACACAATATTTATGCCCCTGCGGGCTTGCCCAGGAACTGGAAGCTGACTTGCAGAAGCTAGCGTTGCGGGCTTTTCAGGTGCTCGGTTGCAGTGGTTGGGGTCGAGTGGATCTCATGCTTGACCAGAGCGACAACCCTTATTTTCTTGAAGTAAACACCGTACCCGGCATGACTGATCACAGCCTGGTGCCAATGGCGGCGAAGGAAGCTGGGATGGAGTTTCCGGAACTGGTCGAACGAATCCTGGAGACTAGTCTATGACTGTGCGACGCGCATTAGCCGAGAGCGAACATAAGCGGCGTCTGGTGCGTAGGCGCCGGCACAGGCAACTTTTAACCGGTTTAATTGCCGTCGGTATTACTGCGCTAACTGTCGTAGCAGTTGCAATGGACCGATTACTTCGGCCAGGCGCGTTTCCAATCAAGGAGTTACGTTTAGAAGGCGAGTTCACGAATCTTCACCCCGATACTGTGCGTACAAGCGTAGTCGGACAGCTGGGAGACAACTATTTTTCCTTGGATCTGGGCAGAATAGAGCGTGCAGTAGAAGATTTGCCCTGGGTTTATCAGGCAACGGTGCAGCGTTCCTGGCCGCATGGGCTCACGATCCAAATCGAAGAGCAGCACCCGGTTGCCCGCTGGGGCGATAAAGCTTGGCTCAATGCCGACGCCCAAATTATCGACCTCGAGAAGAGCGTAGATACGCGTGGGCTTGTATCGCTGCGAGGACCGGACGCTGTCGCGGCGGACGCCTGGAGTAATTTCAAAGTATGGTCTTCGGCCCTGCTTGAGGCGGAAGTGGAAATTGAATCCATCGATGTCGATGATCGGTTTGCCTGGTCGCTTACTGTAAGTCCGGTCCAGTCGGAACATGCTTTCCGCATACTTCTTGGGCAGGAAGAGCATGAACCAAGAATCAGCAGGTTCTTGTACTCCTACCAAGCGTTGAAATCCAAAATTGACAATTTAGTCAGCGTAGACCTGCGTTACCCAAATGGGATGGCGGTCATTTGGCGTGACGTCCTTGAGGAAGGTGATGTGGCTCAAAATGAGGTTAACTGATGAATAAAAAGAGTGACGAGAGACTCATTGTAGGTTTGGATATTGGGACCTCCAAGGTACTAGCCATCGTTGGTGAGATAAGCCCAACGGGGGAAGTAGAAATCATCGGCATTGGTCATCATCCCGCACGCGGTATGCGTAAAGGCGTCGTATCCAACATAGAGTCAACGGTGCAATCTATACAGCGGGCGGTTGAGGAAGCCGAACTGATGGCGGGTTGTCAGATCTACTCTGTTTTCGCCGGTATCGCGGGCGCTCATATCAATAGTTTCAATTCTCACGGTGTCGTGGCCATCCGTGATAAAGAGGTTGGCGATACGGATATTGAGCGTGTTATTGAGGCGGCGCGGGCGCTGGCCATTCCGAACGACCAGAAAGTTCTGCATATTTTACCGCAGGAGTTCGTTATAGATGGGCAGGAGGGCATCCGCGAACCGATCGGCATGAGCGGCGTCCGCTTGGAAGCGAAGGTTCATATTATTACCGGTGCAGTCAGCGCTGCGCAAAATATCATTAAATGCATCCGACGCTGCGGTTTGGAGGTGGATGACATAATTTTGGAACAGCTGGCTTCCAGTGAATCGGTTCTGCTGGAAGACGAAAAGGACCTTGGGGTTTGCATGGTGGACATCGGCGGTGGAACAACCGATGTCGCCGTTTTCGTCGACGGTGCGATTCGACATACCGCAGTAATACCTATAGCGGGGGATCAGGTAACTAATGATATCGCCGTTGCTCTACGCACTCCAACGCAGGCGGCGGAGGAAATAAAGAAAAAGTACGGCTGTGCCCTCATTCAGCTGGCGCATAGTGATGAGACTATCGAGACGCCCAGCGTTGGGGATCGGCCGCCGCGGAAGCTCGCGCGGCAGACACTGGCTGAAGTAGTTGAGCCTCGGATTGAAGAACTATTTGAACTGGTTCGCAATGAGCTGAGGCGCAGCGGTTTTGAAGAGTTGATGGGCTCCGGCGTTGTGTTAACCGGTGGCAGCTCCAAGATGGATGGCATGGTTGAACTGGCTGAAGAAGTTTTTCACATGCCGGTGCGAGTCGGGATGCCTAAATCAGTGCAGGGTTTGACCGAAGCGGCCAGGAATCCGATCTATTCGACGGGTGTGGGGCTGATTCAGTTTGGACATCTCAACCAGGCACCCAAGCGACGGCAAGAGCCTAAGACCAGTACTTTCAGCGGTGTCATGTCAAGAATGAAAACCTGGTTCCACGGCGGCTTCTGAGGGGGGCCGCTAACAGCATTGATGATTCCTTATTTGGAGGTAAGAAAACACTATGAGTTACGACAGCGAGCAGCAACAAGCGTTCGGCCCAAACGACCAGCATAGCGAGACTACCAACATGTTTGAATTAATTGACAATGTAGCGCAACAAGCAGTTATCAAGGTTATTGGCATCGGTGGCGGTGGAGGTAACGCAGTCGATCATATGATGGTGGGGGAAATTGACGGTGTGGAATTCATCAACGCCAATACCGATTCTCAAGCTCTTAATAGGTCGATTGCTTCTACCAAACTTCAACTTGGGTCAAACTTGACCAAGGGATTGGGTGCCGGTGCGAATCCCGAAATTGGTTCACAAGCTGCAATGGAAGACCGGGATCGCATCGCCGAGGTTATTGATCATGCTGATATGGTGTTCATCACCGCAGGGATGGGTGGTGGCACTGGGACCGGGGCCGCACCCATCGTTGCACAGATCGCAAAAGAAAAGGGCGCGCTGACCGTAGCGGTTATCACCAAGCCTTTTCCGTTTGAAGGTAAAAAGCGGATGACGATCGCAGATCAGGGGATCAGTGAACTCTCCCAGTACGTAGATTCATTGATTACCATACCTAATGAACGAGTACTCGATGTGATGGGCAAGCAGGCAACTTTGCTCGACGCGTTCGCTCGTGCCAACGAGGTACTGCTGAACGCCGTTCAGGGCATCTCTGAATTGATTACGCGGCCAGGGCTAATCAACGTGGATTTCGCCGATGTCCGCACGGTAATGGCAGAGATGGGCATGGCAATGATGGGTTCAGCCACCGCTACCGGCCCCGATCGCGCGATTGAAGCTGCCCGGGGGGCCATTTCCAGCCCGCTGCTGGAGGATACGGACGTCTCCGGGGCTCGCGGTATTCTGGTCAACGTAACCGCCGGTTTGGATATGGCGATCGGGGAGTTTGAGGAGGTAGGAACCGCGGTACGAGAGCTGGCATCGGACGACGCCACGTTGGTAATCGGTACGGTTTTGGATCCCGAGATGAGAGGAGACCTACGGGTGACGATGGTAGCAACAGGCATTAGCGAGGCCATCAAGGCAGCTCCGCAGTATCCGCGGGTGGTGGCCAACGAGCTCAGACCGAAAAAGGTTGCCAACTACGACGACCTGGACGCCCCGACGGTGATCAGGAACCGCCGGGACACGCAGGACCTGCCAAATCTGATCGATGAAAACGGGATGGATTATCTAGAAATCCCAGCTTTTTTACGTAAACAGGCGGATTAAGATCATGTTTATCAATTGTACACACCACCTACACAATCAGCATGGAATCGTGTACGATGCCGGGCCTTAGGGGAGGAAACTCAGGGCAATCCTCGCTACGGCCGCTTGTACATAACAAGCGGGAACATAATAACGACCGAACATCCATGATTACCCAAAGAACGCTTAAAAACGTAATTCGTGCGACAGGCGTCGGGCTACATACAGGGGAAAAAGTTTATCTAACGCTGCGACCTGCAGCTCCCAATACTGGTATTGTATTCCGTCGTATTGATTTGGACCCCGCCGTTGACGTGCCAGCTCGATGTGAAAATGTCGGTGATACACGCCTATCCACAACGCTGGAGCGCGGCAATGTCCGTATTTCAACCGTCGAGCACTTAATGTCAGCTTTTGCCGGGCTGGGAGTGGATAACGCGTATGTGGATCTAACCGCACCGGAAGTTCCGATTATGGACGGCAGTGCAGGCCCTTTTGTTTTTTTGATTCAGTCCGCCGGAATCGAAGAACAAAACGCAGCGAAACATTTTATTCGGGTAAAAAAGAAGATTAAGCTGGAAGAGGGCGATAAGTGGGCGCGGTTTGATCCGCTGGATGGTTTCAAAGTTTCTTTCGCCATTGATTTTGAACATCCGATTTTTCACGACTCCGCGCAGCAAGCGAGTGTCGATTTTTCTGCCACTTCTTTCGTAAAGGAAGTAAGTCGTGCTCGTACCTTCGGATTCATGCAGGAATTGGAGGCTTTAAGAGAAGCAGGCTTGGCGCGCGGAGGCAGTTTAGACAACGCGATCGTCATGGACTCCTACCACATTCTTAACGATGATGGATTACGTTATGAGGATGAATTCGTAAAACATAAAATTCTCGATGCAATTGGTGATCTTTATTTACTTGGACATCCGCTAATTGGCGCTTTCAGTGCTTACAAATCTGGGCACGCGCTGAATAACAGACTGCTGCGTGAGTTGTTGCGGCAGAAAAACGCATGGGAGCTTGTTACTTTTGACAACGCCAGCGATGCACCGGTCGCTTTTGTGCAACCGGCATCTGCCCCTTTGTAAACAACTAAAACTGGGAATTTAGGTAAAAGTTAAGCGTAATTATTTTTTTAATGTAGTCGCCAACCGCTGCAGTGACTGGCGAAGCTCCGCATCATGAATGCCTTTGGCGGTTTGTTTGATAATTTCGCTGGTTCGAGCCTTAGGCTTTTTACGGCCAGACAAACTTTTGGTTTTTCCAGAAACGAGATTTTTTTGCGCTAATCGAATATTCAAAGTATGGACTTCAGGAAGCTTCTGCTGCTGAATACGCGACATAATGAAGGCTTGACGATGGCGTATCCAATTCGCCCATACTGGCGAGTGCACCCATACCGTCAGTTTTCCGTTTTTGTAAAAAGCAGGGAGCACATGATTACAGGCTGGATCGGGCAGTACAGCGCTCCACGCTCGTTGAAATGGTTTTAACTCAGCCGCACCCAGGGCAATTTGCTGCAGGGTTTGGTTTGAGTCTTTTAATACACTTTTAATCGGTTTTAGAGCTTTTTTCTTACGATGTGACATAACGCTTATTCTACACGTTAGCAACGGCTTAGGCAGATTATAAAAATGCAACTTATCTTTGTACCAGGCAGTGCAAGTAGACAGTCACGCTGTTTAACTAGAAAAGGATTTATGGCATTGTTAAGCGCCGCTTCGATTGTGCTCGTTTTCACCGGTATTGGCTTTTACTACCTCGGAGCATCAAATGCCACTTACAAACCGAATGCGAAACAGCTTCGTCTTGCCTATGTGCAAATGTCACTGGAAAAAGGCCAAATCGAGTTAGAGCAGGCCGAGCGCAGCGTTGAACAGCAATTAGATACTTTTGGTCGCCGACTAGGGCAAGTGCAGGCGCATTTGTCCCGGCTCAACGCCCTCGGCAAGCGTTTAACCGGCATGGCCGGTTTAGAGACGAGCGAGTTTAGTTTCGATTCAGACCCAGCGGTGGGTGGCCCAGCGAACGCGGGACAGCATCAATCGGCGGCTGATCTCATCGCCGCTCTGGACGAGCTTGAGCGAAACGTGCTGGATAAAAAGGACGAACTTGCAGTATTGGAGACCTTGCTGATCGATTATGATCTGCACAGCAAGCAGTTCCCTCACGGATGGCCGGTAAAGGGCGGTTGGATTTCCTCGGGTTACGGTCACCGCAATGACCCGTTCAGTGGAAAGCGGGCGCTCCATGAGGGTGTTGACATAGCGAGCAAGCCGGGAGCCCCTATTCTGGCCGTCGCTGCGGGCGTCGTTACCGTGTCCCGGGCCAAAGCCGGGTACGGTCTGATGGTAGAGATTAATCACGGCAAGGGCTATGTCACCCGCTATGCCCATGCGCTGGCGACCACGGTAAAACCCGGTGATCGCGTAGAGAAGGGAGATATTGTGGCGATGGTTGGCAGCAGCGGAAGATCTACCGGGGCCCACTTACATTTTGAAGTGTTGCTGGACGGAGAGCCGGTCAATCCTCTCAAGTATATTCGCGCTTCGCTTTAATCTGAGGCCTACGTTTAACGGGTGTTGAAACCCCCGCCTGCTGTTATTATATACGGTACTTGACGAACGCAGAGATCAGGCTTAGGTTCACCTGATATCGCTCAGGGCCGAACGGTATAGCTGACAGTTACGCCTTAACCGGTGCCGTTTAGGCAAAACCAAGTCCTGCCAAGGGTTCCCCAGGGTCCACCCCAGATAAGCTTTGTTGAAACAACAATGGGATCGATGCTCACAAAAATATTCGGTAGCCGTAACCAGCGCTTAGTAAAGCGCATGCAAAAAGATGTCAACAGGGTCAATGCGCTTGAAGCAGATTTGAACGCGTTGACCGATGAGCAGCTCGCGGCAAAAACTGATGAATTTCGAGCACGTTTGAACAACGGTGAAACGATAGAGGAGTTACTGGCAGAAGCATTTGCTGTTGTTCGTGAGACCGCTAACAGAACTTTGCATATGCGTCACTTTGACGTGCAGCTGATCGGCGGCATGGTATTGCACCAAGGTAAAATTGCGGAAATGCGCACCGGGGAGGGTAAAACGCTGGTCGCTACTTTGCCTGCTTATCTCAACAGCCTCGATGGCAGCTGTGTTCATATTATTACGGTAAACGACTATCTGGCAAACCGTGACGCCGAGTGGATGGGTAAAATTTATCGATTTTTAGGTCTCACTGTCGGTGTGGTTGTGTCTGGTCAGGATGCGGCCGCTAAACGTGAGGCGTATGCCTGTGACATCGTTTATGGAACGAACAATGAGTTCGGCTTTGATTATCTGCGGGACAATATGGCGTTTACCGGGTCTGATAGGGTACAGCGTGGTTTGAATTACGCCATAGTCGACGAGGTGGACTCCATCCTGATAGACGAGGCGCGCACCCCGCTCATCATTTCCGGCCCTGCTGAAGAAAGCACCGATCTGTACCTCAAAATCAATAACATCATTCCACTGCTTACTCGACAGGAGGAAGAGGGGGGACCTGGCGACTATAGCCTAGACGAGAAGGCAAAGCAGGCGTTTTTCACTGAGGAAGGACATGAAAAATGCGAACGGCTGTTAGAGGAGCATAAACTGTTACCCGCCGGGTCGAGTCTTTATGATGTAGCCAATATTTCCCTGTTGCATCACCTCAACGCCGCTTTACGTGCACACACTTTATTCCAGCGCGACGTGGACTACATCGTGCAAAATGATGAAGTGATTATCATTGACGAGTTCACCGGGCGCATGATGCCGGGCAGACGCTGGTCGGAAGGGCTGCATCAGGCTGTAGAGGCAAAGGAGGGGGCAAGAGTTCAGCAAGAAAATCAAACTTTAGCCTCCATTACCTTCCAGAACTACTTTCGTCTGTATGACAAATTAGCCGGAATGACTGGGACAGCTGATACGGAAGCCCCGGAATTTCAGCAGATTTATGGTCTTGAGGTAGTAGTCATACCGACTCACATGCCGATGGTCAGGGATGACAGGCCTGACCTGGTGTATCGAACCACCAAGGAAAAGTTTCAATCGATAATTGATGGCGTAACTGAATCGCATAATAAAGGTCAGCCCGTATTGCTGGGCACGGCCTCGATCGAAACTTCGGAGATACTGGCTAAGCTCATGGACAAAGAGAATCTCAAGCATGAGGTGCTGAATGCCAAGCAGCACGAGCGAGAAGCACAGATTATTGCTCAGGCCGGTAGACCGGGAGCGATCACCATAGCGACTAACATGGCCGGGCGTGGGACGGATATCGTACTGGGTGGAAACCTTGAGAAAGAGCTGGAGGAAGTCGGCGATGATCCGGAGAAGGAGCATCAGACTAGAGAGGCCTGGCAGCAGCGGCACGAGCAGGTCGTGCAGGCCGGTGGATTACATGTGATCGGCACAGAGCGCCACGAATCGCGACGCATCGACAATCAGCTGCGTGGGCGCTCCGGTCGACAGGGGGATCCGGGATCATCACGTTTTTATCTCGCGCTGGAAGATAATTTAATGCGGATCTTTGGTTCCGACCGCGTATCCGGCCTGATGCAGAAATTGGGAATGGAAGAGGGTGAAGCCATAGAACATCCATGGGTAACGAAAGCCATTGAAAACGCACAGCGTAAGGTTGAGGGTCGAAATTTTGATATTCGCAAACAATTGCTCGAGTACGATGACGTTGCTAACGATCAACGCAAGATAATTTACGCCGAGCGTAACAGACTGATGGATGTCGACGACATCTATGAAAACATTGAATCCATGCGCTCTGATGTCGTACAGGAGGTTATCGGTCGTTCCATACCGCCCCAGAGTCTGGAGGAACAATGGGATATTGACGGTTTAGAGCGTGACCTTGAGGCCGAATTCGGACTGTCGTTTCCAATCAAGCAGTGGTTGGATGACGATGGCGATCTGCATGAAGAAACTCTGCGCGAGCGCATTCTTCAAAAGATCACCGCCGCGTATGAGCAAAAGGTCGCAGATGTGGGTGAGCCGGTGATGCGGCATCTGGAAAAAGCCGTGACGTTGCAAGTGCTCGACTCCCAGTGGAAAGAACACTTAGCCGCAATGGATCATTTGCGCCAGGGCATTGGTTTGAGGGGCTACGCACAAAAAAACCCCAAGCAAGAGTATAAACGGGAAGCTTTTGAGATGTTCGACGCCCTGCTGCAGAATGTAAAACACGATGTAGTGACTTTGCTATCCAAACTGCAGGTTCGTACCGAGGGAGAGATCGAACAGATGGAGGCACAGCAACGGGCGCGAGCGCCGAAAAGTATGAACTTTGTGCATCCCGACATGGAGCAGCCTGGGTTGGGTGAGGAGGCAACAGCGACTGCACAAGCGGAAAGTAAGCCGGCTCAACCATTCGTCAGACAGGGGCGTAAAATTGGACGAAACGAGCCGTGTCCGTGCGGTTCCGGCAAGAAGTACAAACAATGCCATGGCCGTCTCAACGCCTGATCGCGATGCCGCAGAGGCAGATTGCCTGAGTGATGATGCCCATCGGCCTACCGAAGACTCCGCGGCTTGAAGCCGTTCCCGGCGTTAAGCTGGGCACTGCCAACGCCGGTATCAGCAAAGCTGAGAGGGATGACGTAGCGCTGATAACTTGCCCTGCCTCCACCGCAGTTGCTGCGGTTTTTACTAACAATCTTTTTTCTGCCGCGCCCGTTACCGTGGCAAAACAACACTTGAGCAAATGCTCTCCACAGGCACTGTTTATCAACAGCGGTAACGCTAACGCCGCCACTGGTGTGCGGGGAATACAGGATGCGGAAAGCGTCTGCGAGCGGGTGGCGCAGGAGCTGGGATTAGAGAAATCGGCGGTGTTACCCTTCTCAACTGGGGTTATTGGGTCGAGACTCCCGCTGTCGTCTATGCTCAAAGCAATACCTGAGTGTATGCACGCCCTGTCGGTAGACAATTGGCTAGCTGCGGCGAAGGCCATGATGACTACAGATACGGTGCCCAAGGGCGTATCAAGGCGCTTCACGCTCGGTAATGCGAACATCACTCTCACTGGCATTGCTAAGGGCTCCGGCATGATTCGACCGCAAATGGCGACGATGCTGGGTTTTGTGGCAATGGATGCAGCGGTAACTCGCCCTGTTCTGCAATTATTGTTACGCCGGGCTGTATCAAAAAGCTTTAACCGAATCACCATTGATGGAGATACATCGACCAACGATGCGTGCGTTTTGCTTGCAACCGGGCAGGCAGAAATGGAGGCGATCCAGCATGAGTCTGATCAACGCTTTGCAGAGCTAGAGCGAAACATTGAGCAGCTGTTTGTAGAGCTGGCGCAGAGTCTCGTCCGAGACGGTGAAGGCGCCACCAAGTTTGTGACTATTGAAGTCGTTGGCGCGGCAACGGATGGGGATGCGCAGGGGCTAGCCTTCGCCGTGGCGCACTCACCGCTGGTAAAGACAGCACTGTTTGCCAGTGACCCCAATTGGGGCAGAATTCTCGCCGTGATCGGACGGGCTGGCCTCGATCGGCTTGAAATAAACAAAGTGGATGTTTACGTAAATGATGTCGCATTTGTCGTTAATGGGGAGCGCGCCGATACTTATACTGAGGAGTCCGGCCAAGCGGTGATGGCGCCGGAGGAAATTCACTTGAAGATTTGTTTAGGGTCGGGCAATGCCCGCGGCTTGGTATGGACCACCGATCTGTCCTATGACTATGTCAAAATCAATGCCGAATACCGGAGTTGAATAAGTTAAGTTTTGACCCCTGAGCAAAAGCGCAGCGGTGGTTTGGTCGACGTAGTTGTCGGCGTCGTATTCAACGAAGCGGGTCAGGTATTGGTCAATCAGCGCACCTACCCAGAGGAGTTTGCGGGGAAATGGGAATTTCCAGGAGGCAAAATCGAGGCCGGTGAGACGCTTTGCCAGGCCCTGCATCGCGAGCTGTTGGAAGAAGTCAATATAGACATAGCCTCAAGTGAACCCTTGATCTGCATAACCCATCACTATGCCAGCGCCGCGGTGCGCCTGTTTGTGCGCAAGGTTTCTCACTTTCAGGGGACCCCGCAGGGAAGCGAGGGGCAGAAAATCAAGTGGATTGCACCTGACGAACTGTGCAATCTGGATTTTCTAGACGCGAACGAATCAATACTAAACGCAGTTCGCTTACCTCACTATTATTTAATAACCAATGCCGCCAAGTTTGGCCGTACTCATACTTTACGAAGGCTGCAAAGCCTTCTGCAAACGCATAAATGCATCGTTCAATTGCGGGAGAAAGACATGCAGCGGCGGGTTTTTGACGAGTTTGCCAAAAGTGTTATCAGACTTTGTCACAGTCATGCAACGCCGGTTTTGGCCAATGCGAAACCAGAGGTGGCTCTCGACCTTGGATTTGATGGGGTGCATCTCGATTCTGCCAGCCTTAAGGAATTGACCGTCCGCCCCGCACCGCATGGTTTCTGGGTCGCGGCATCATGCCACAATAGCGGAGAAGTCGAGGCCGCTGAAAAAATAAAAGTAGATTTCCTTGTCCTTTCACCGGTGGCGCAAACTGAATCGCATCCAGGGGCATCTTCCATGGGCTGGCGACGATTCCAAGAATACTGCTCCACCGCAAGTATTCCCATCTACGCCCTAGGCGGCCTGCAGTTTGCAGACCTTGCAAAGGCGCGAGAATCTGGAGCGCAGGGAGTTGCCGTGATCCGGGCGGCATGGAGAAATTAGGCCCAAACTGATCGCGGCCGTAGATCGATTAGACTATGACCGGGTTTACTATTAAGGCGGCCGTTTTTTCAGTCTTCGGTCTCACCGCATGTGGCCAGTATACTCCGGTGCGCAGTAAGCACCCTGCCCTCAAGGTCTTTGATAGTTCCGTTGTTAACAATAACGTAATCGGCGGACGCCAACCGCGTTTGCCGAGTTGTTTGGGTAGATACTATGGCACTAATGTCTGCTTTAGACAGGCCGTTCCGCTTTTCTATCCAGCCGATCCTTTGCTCCTCCGGCGCGTCAATAACCAATACCTTATCCACCAGTTCAACAAAATCGGTTTCAAACAGCAAAGGCACGACCACGATGCAGTAGGGAGCGTTTAAATCCTGCAGCCGCTTCAAGACGGCATTTTTAATTCTTGGATGAAGAATCGATTCAAGTGACTTTCTCAAGGAAGAGTCTGAGAAAACAATCTTACCCAGCAGCCTGCGATCGAGTTTGTTGTCTTGAGTTAGAATCTCTGTACCAAAAGTATCTACAATTTCTGTGAGCACCGGTGAACCAGGGCATACCAGTTCGCGCGCGATGATATCGGTATCAATAACAGGCACACCCATATTTTTAAATATGTCAGATACAGTGGTTTTACCGACACCTATCCCCCCGGTTAATCCTATCTTGAGCATCAAGTCAATCCGGTAAATCGAAAGTAAGCATTAACGATATCGTTACCGGCTACGAGTGATATCCATCCCGCTAGACACAAGTAGGGACCAAAAGGAATGGGTGTATCACGGGTTTTGTTCTGCAGCGCTAAAAGCACGATGCCGGTCACTGCCCCTACCGTTGCTGACAGCAAGACGATCAGCGGGAGCTGCTGCCAACCCAGCCACGCGCCGAGCATCGCCAGTAGTTTGAAATCACCATACCCCATTCCCTCTTTTCCGGTTAATAGCCTGAATCCATGATAAACCAGCCACAGTGAAACATATCCCGCAACGGCTCCGTAAATGGCGGAGTACAGATCAGTAAACACGCCCATCGAGTTAATCAATAAGCCAAGCCATATACCCGGCAGCGTAATACTATCCGGCAGAATCTGTTCATCTATATCTATGAAGATCAGGGGAATCAGCATCCCGCTTAAAACAATGCCTGCCAACGCGGCATAGGAAAAGCCAAAAGTCCATGCGACGGCAGAAAAAGTCAGGGCTGTTAACGTCTCAACGACGGGATAGCGCATAGAAATCTTTGTCTTACAGTACCGGCAGCGCCCTCGCAGGAACACAAAGCTGAGTATGGGTATGTTGTCAATCCAACCTATGTCCTGAGCGCAGTGCGGACATCTTGAGGATGGGCTTAGCAGAGAAATTTCTTTGAGGTCCGAGCGATCCGTTATTTCCAGTAGTTCCTCGCACTGCTCAGTCCAGCTGTTTTGCAGCATTTTTGGCAGTCTATGGATGACAACGTTGAAAAAACTGCCAAACAGCAGGCCGAGTATGGCGACGCAGCTCACGTACAGAGGTTGGTTTGTACTGAACAGATTAATCAGTTCCATGAAAGAATAACCGGGGTGTAAAAGGACCTTACAAGTTTACTAAAGCTCAGAGATGAGCCATAGACAGCGCGCCGCCGCTTTTTTTTTGAGGGGGAGAGCCTTCGCCTTAGAAGACCGCAGCCATCTTGAATATAGGCAAGTACATGGCCACGACAACCGTACCGACGATAACACCCAGCATGACGATCATTATCGGTTCGATCAGGCTGCTCAATGCTGCCACAGCGTCATCAACTTCACGCTCATAGAACTCAGCCACCTTCATCAACATCAATTCGAGTTCGCCAGATTCTTCACCGCTTGACACCATTTGCAGCACCATGC
Source organism: Gammaproteobacteria bacterium (assembly GCA_024638505.1). Taxonomy (GTDB): domain Bacteria; phylum Pseudomonadota; class Gammaproteobacteria; order Arenicellales; family JAANXG01; genus JAHEKE01. The sequence goes on from JAHEKE010000018.1 coordinate 62,963, forward strand.
TCGGAAACAGCTTGGATTCGGCCATTGACACTTCGAGTGAGCGGCCGGTACTCACTTCGCTGCGAATCTCCAAGATGCCCTGATCATAAACTCGGTTTCCGGCAGCAACAGCCACGGTCTCCAAAGCATCAACCAGCGGTACGCCGGCGCCAAACATCGTTGATAGGGTGCGAGCGACCCGGGATATTATGGCTTTGCGCACAACGACCCCAAAAATCGGCAACCTCAGCAGTATACGATCCAGAGCAAACTGCATCTTCGGCGATCTCTTATAGAGATAAGTTAATCCGACAACGGTACCAATCAATATCCCGAAAACGACGTACCAGTATGATTGGAACCAACGTGAAGCGTCCACAATCATGCGCGTCAGCGTCGGGAGGTCTCCACCGAAGTTCTTAAAAAGGTTTTCGAATTGCGGTATGACGAAAATCAATAGAACTGTAACCACCACAATAGCTACAACCAGTACTGCCGAAGGATAGAGTAGTGCCGAACGTATTTTACTTTTTATCGCTTCAATCTTTTCTTTGTAAGTGGCGACTTTTTCCAGCAGAATATCCAGCGTTCCAGATTGTTCTCCGGCAGAGACTAAAGCGGTGTACAAGCGATCAAAGTGAACAGGGTATCGGCTGAGGGAATCACTTAAGCTGGTGCCGGATTCTACCTCTTGACGCACTGAGGTTAACAGCTCCTGCACGCTCGGGTTATCGTGCCCCCGGGCCAGCGCTTCTATGGATTGAGCAACTGGAATACCAGCGCCGATCATGGTGGCCAGCTGCCTGGTTACGAAGGTTATGTCTTTCGCCGTTATTCGACGCTTTGGTTGAAAGATTGGCCTTGATTTTTTTCGGACTTTAGTGGCGCGTATACCCTGCCGACGCAGGGTGGCTTTGACGAAAGCCGCGTTGGGAGCTTCGTTATCGCCCTTCAGACGACGGCCGCGGCCGTCAGTGCCCTCCCACACGAATTGCTGAAGTTTACGAGCGCGCGCTTGCTTGGCCATAACCTAAAGATTAGTCGCTCTTTCAATTTCTTCAAGGCTGGTGACCCCATCCACTACCTTCTGCAGACCGGATTGCCTTAAGTCCGTTACTCCCTCCTCTCGCGCCAGCTCTACCAGATCAAGCTCGTTGCAACCACGCATAATGAGATCGCCCATTTTTTCGTTTACGGGCATAACTTGAAAGACTCCTATTCTGCCTTTGTAACCAGAAGTACAGGCATCACAGTCATTCGGAGCGAATAGTTTTAAACCCTCTAACTGATCCTCTCGAAATCCAGCGGAGAGCAGCGCATGTTCCGGGACCTCGATCTCCTTTTTGCAGTTTTCACACAGCTTTCTTATCAGGCGCTGAGCCATGATCAGATGGACCGACGAGGCGACGTTAAAAGGCGCCACTCCCATGTTCAACATACGAGTAAGGGTTGACGGCGCATCATTGGTGTGCAGAGTTGATAAAACCAAATGTCCGGTCTGAGAGGCTTTAATTGCGATATCAGCCGTTTCGAGGTCACGAATCTCGCCGACCATTATCACGTCGGGGTCTTGTCGTAGAAAGGCGCGCAGGGCTGTGGCAAAGGTCAAGTTGGCCTTCTCGTTGATCGTGACCTGATTGATCCCCGCCAGGTTGATTTCTACCGGGTCTTCCACCGTCGATACATTGCGCTCAGTTGAATTGAGCATATTCAACGCCGTGTATAATGAAACCGTTTTACCACTGCCGGTAGGTCCGGTTACCAGGATCATGCCGTACGGGCGATCAATGGCGTCTACATACAGCTGCTTTTGCTGCTGGCTCATACCGAGATTTTCCAGTTCCAGAATAGCCGCACTCGCATCCAGAATACGGATAACCGCCTTTTCACCGAAAAGCGTCGGCAGGGTACTCACACGAAAGTCAATAGACTTGTTTTTGGACAGACGTAATTTCATTCGCCCGTCTTGCGGGGCACGTCGTTCCGCTATGTCCAATCTTGATAGTATCTTTACCCGCGCGACGATTCGCCCTGCTAGAGCTAGAGGTGGAGCTGCGATTTCATGAAGCACGCCATCTACCCGGAAACGCACTCGAAATTTTTTCTCATAGGGCTCCATGTGAATATCTGAAGCACCTTTCTTAATTGCATCCAGCAGCATCTTGTTGACAAAGCGAACAATTGGGGTGTCGATCTGTTCGACATCGGCATCCTTGGTGGAAGCTTTATCATCCTCGGAGGATATATCAATGTCATCAAGCGCTTCACTATCGTCGTCGAGGTCTTCGAACGTTGTGTCGTTATCTTCGAGCGTCTTTTCAATAGCTGCTTCAAGCTGCTTGATATCGATTAGGACAGGCTCAACCCCGAGTCCCGTATGGAACTTGATCTCATCGAGGGCGTGGGAATTCGTTGGGTCTGATACGGCGACATAAATTTTTGCCCCGCGTTTATAGATTGGTAAGACCCGATGTTTCTCGATGAGCTTGTCTTCCAGCAAAGAGATGGGAGCATGTTCCAGGTCAATGGCTTTAATATCAAAAAGGGGTATGCCAAACTCATCTGATGCGCATCGCGTGAGCAACTTATTGTCGGTATGCTTGCTCTCGGCAGCCTCGGTGAAGAACGAACAATGGTGCTTGGCTGCCTTTGCCTGCAGCTCTTCAGCCTTTTCTTCATCCAAGATACCCTGCCGCACCATTCGATGGGCAAGGCCGCTTAATGGGATCTTGCTAACTGGGGTTGCCATGACGCCAATCTTTTTTGAGTAACCTACTAAACTATAGCAAATAATAATGATTTTGCTGGGGACCTTGACGCGGACAACACCTTGAGTTACTTAACTTTTTTTACATTCAAGACTTAATACGACATGATGCAAAGCGAGAAAGACGCCGCGGGGTCGGGGGGGGGACAATGAGCCTGAGCATTGTGCTTCCTGCGTACAATGAAGGAGCAATCATTGGAACCATCGTCCAGCGACTTAAGGAGGTCTATCCTGAAGCCGAAATAATCGTAATCGATGACCATTCCGAGGATGACACCGCGAATAAGGCGCAGCAAGCTGGAGCGCGGGTGGTGAGCCATCACTATAACATGGGTAATGGTGCAGCCATCAAAACAGGCGCGCGTCATGCTTCCGGCGATGTGATTGTGTTTATGGACGGAGACGGCCAGCACGACGATCGAGATATTGCGGAACTGTTGCGGAAAATCGCGGAGGGTTTCGAGTTGGTGGTCGGGGCTCGCGCCCCGGACACACAGGCGAATTGGGTCAGAAGAATCGGCAATGGGATACTGAACAAATTCGCTTCGATGATGACAGGTTTTCACATCATGGACTTAACCTCAGGGTTTCGCGCAGTGCGCAGGAAAACGTTCGAAGATTTTATCTATCTGCTGCCAAACGGCTATTCTTATCCAACAACATCGACAATGGCCTACTTGCGATCAGGCCTATCCGTCAACTACGTGCCGATCAGGGCGCGCTCCAGAGTGGGTAAAAGCAAAATTAATCTTGCCAGAGATGGCGTCAGGTTTTTGGTTATCGTAATGAAAGTGACCACACTGTTCTCTCCCATGCGCTTGTTTTTGCCGGTAAGCGTGGTGTTTTTCCTGCTTGGTCTGGGCAGGTATCTGTATTTTTACATGCAAACTAACCAGTTCTCTAATATGGCGGGCGTGCTGTTCGTTACGTCGGTGCTGATTTTTCTGATCGGTTTGGTTTCAGAGCAGGTGACGGCGCTGCACTATGCTTCGTCGCGCAGGCGCTCCGTAAGCTTGGATCGGTATCACGCCGGGTCGAACTAGCAACTCAACTTCAACAACGCGAAAACACTCAGTCAAGGCTATGCGTGATGAATTTTTAGTATTCGGAGCCCCGCAAATCGAACAGGCCGAAATCGACGAAGTCGTGGCAACCCTAAAGTCCCGCTGGATAGGTACTGGTCCGCGCGTGGCTCGCTTCGAGCGGGATTTTGCTGCCTACAAGGCCATCGACCACGATCAGGTAGCCGCAGTCGGTTCAGGTACCGCAGCTTTACATCTCAGTTTGATTGCCGCCAATGTTGGGCCGGGGGATGAAGTGATTACCACCGCAATGACTTTTTGCGCATCGGTTAATGCCATTATTCATGCGGGCGCTACGCCGGTCCTGGTAGACATAGATCCTGAATCGCGAAACATGGATCCGGCAGCTGTAGTTGCGGCAATAACTCCAAAAACGCGAGCGATATTACCCGTTCATTTCGCGGGTTATCCGTGTGATATGACTGCCATCATGGCTATTGCCAAAGATAACGATTTGAAGGTTATAGAAGACTGTGCGCATGCCATTGAATCAGAAGTCAACGGTCACAAGATCGGGACTTTAGGAGATTTCGGCTGTTTCAGCTTTTACGCAACGAAAAACCTGGTGACGGGTGAAGGTGGTATGATTTTGGCATCTAATGCGGATTCCATAAATCGTATCAAGCAGTTGGCACTGCATGGACTTTCGCATGACGCCTGGAAACGTTTTAGCGATGCCGGGCATAAGCATTACTTTGTCGAAGAGTGCGGTTTTAAGTACAATATGATGGACTTGCAGGCGGCACTGGGTATCCACCAATTGGCGCGCATCGAGAGCAACTGGGAGAAACGTCGTACTATCTGGCGAACCTACCAAAGGGTTTTTAAGGAACTGCCAATTGCGTTACCGGTGGACCCTGGGGAAAACTTTCGTCACGCGTATCATCTCTACATTGTCACGCTAAATGACTCCGCTCCTGTATCAAGGGACGAGTTTCTGAGTTCCATGATTGAAAGAAAGGTTGGCATTGGTGTGCACTATTTGGCAATCCCAGAGCATCCTTACTATCAAAGAGCCTACGGGTGGAAGACCCAAGATTATCCTCATGCAACAAGATTCGGCAGATCTTGCGTGAGTTTGCCTCTGTCAACGAGTCTATTGAATAAAGATGTCGAAGATGTAACAAGTGCTGTAGTCGAGATTCTCTCTAAGTAAGCACCCGGGCGGTATACTACAGGAAAACACGTCTCCGGCATGATACGAGGCCATGCTAAGTAGAAAACCAGATGCAGTGTTAAAATTATTGACCGCCTTGCTGCTGAGATATCTATTCGGTCCACAAAGTGAGCATGTTAAAGAACATTGCTTGGCTTAGTCTACGTCGAGTCAACAATTTGCTGAGTACTTTCGATCCTTACCTCTCTCAAAGCGGTCCATCGGTGGGGGCTCCTTTGTTCATAGTTGGGGCACCTCGTTCAGGAACAACTTTGACGTATCAAGTGATTACCCAGCAACTGCGTGTCGGCTATTTTACCAGCATTATGAACTACTTCTACGGCGCTCCAAACTTAGTTAGTAGAGTATTGAAACCCTTCTACAACCGGCCCGCTCCAATATTTAGTTCGACTTTCGGAAAAACTGACAAAATCTTATCGCCTGCTGAGAATGCAAACTTCTGGTTTCAGTGGTTTCCTAGGGACAGTAAACAAGGTCATTACGTTGATCCAGTTGATCTACAATTGGAATTCTACAAAGACCTGATCGCCAGCGTCGGCTCAATCTCCTGCATTAATGAAAAACCTATGGTATTTAAGAATCTTTATCTCTCTATGGTTGTGGGCGCACTGGCTCAGATTTTCGCGGATGCTAGATTTATTTTTGTGCGCAGGGATCGAATCTACACTTGCCAGTCTTTGTTTAAGGCGCGACTTAAAAAAACTAAACCAGAAAATTGGTGGTCGATAAAAGTCCCACAATACCGTAAGTTACTGTCTATGCCACTTTGGTACCAGGTCGTGGATCAAGTGGTTTGTACAGAGAACATTATTCAGGATGACTTAGATCGGTTTGCGCCTAGCAGATATATGACAATAAGCTATGAGGACTTATGTGCGCAGCCACAGCACGTGATCCGCTCCATTGGAGAATGGCTTAGTCGCGTTGGTTATGTGGCATACGCTGATGTTCGCCTGCCTGAGCGATTTTGCGTGTCTAGGGAAAAAACTCTGTCAGACGATCTTGTAGAGAAAATGAGTAAGAGGCTCGAGAGCTTGCGATAAGATTATCCAGGGTGAATAAAGAACTGTTTGCGGCAATCAGGTTTTGGGTGGGATACGGGCTTTTCGGTGGCGTAGTTGTCTACGCACTTTATTACGCACCGAGTGAAATCTGGGGTTTACAATTGCTGTGGATTGGGCTGGCGTCGATCGCCATGTTATTTATGATGATCCTACAGACACTCCAGGTTGTGGTCTTCTTGAGATTTCATGATGTCAATCACGGTTGGCAATGGCCAATCTTGTTTACCGTGAGAAAGGGCATATTGAACACCGTCTTGCCTGCAAAGGCTGGCACGCTCGTCTTAATAAACACTCTGACAAGGCGATATCCTGTCAAATGGCATCACTATCTCCATTTTTCATTAATAGCCTCGTCAGCTTCTGTGGTTACGAGTGGGCTGGCCGTCGCATGGTTGCTTCTCTCCAACACCATGTTTTTGTTTCTTTTTCTAGTAACTTTCTTGTGCGGTTACCTACTTTCGTGTTTTTTTCCAAATTTCTACATAGGGCGTTACCCGACTCTATTGGTAATCGCCTTAGGTCTTTATGGAACCATGCTGTTGTCATTCTGGTGCATCTTGCAGGGGCTGAATTTGTCTATAGGGCTCAAAGACGCTTCATACTTCGCTGTCGCGATAAACACGCTTGCTCAGCTTCCACTAACACCTGGCAATATGGGTGTTAGAGAAGTTGTCACCGGGCTGGTGGCCCCCTACGTTCGCCTAGACCCGTCGTTGGGTATACTAGCCGGAGCAATTTTTCATGTAATTAGAACCACAATCTATGGGTTGACGTTGATTGCGTCGGATTGGTGGGCGAAAAAGTATGATCACGAATCGAAAGACATTCCGCTCGATGTGTCAAGCGTATCGAAGGCACCAAAAGCGCAGGTGGAGGATGATACTTAGCTATCTATATAAAATTTCATTGCTGTGCAGTTGTCGATTTCTATTTCTGCTTGGGCAGTTTCACAATAGTGTTGACGTAGCCAAGTTGTCAGTCGATGTTAGTTGACATGCTTATTAGCCGAGAATGGCTGAGAGCATGGTGTCAGTTGTAAAAACATCAATGGACTGTCATGCGGCTTTATTGGATTGATTCTTTCCGACCTTTTTTCGTTTAATCTTGTGATACGTTTTTTCTACTACTTTCAACGCTTTGTTCCATAAGTGGTTTATTGGAAAATCATAAGTCTTGTGCTGGCGTGACTCTGCACCCCACTTTTCTTTATATTTCACTAGTGATGGTTGATCCGGTGGCGAAGTCATAAGATTAAGCAAAGTAACTTCGCGATCGCGCGCCGTACACAAGGCTCGATCTATAAGCACATCAGACACCCCATATTTTCTTGCTTCCGAGCTGACGCCTCCGTGCAGGTAGTAGGCGGTATTTGATTCGAGAATCAGAACTAAAAAGCCAACAGGTTGCTGCTCTTTTTCAGCTATGAAAATTCGTACTTCACGGTGTCGGGTGGTCAGGTCAACCAGGCTAACAAAATATTCTTTTGGGTAACGCAGCTCACCCGAATAACGGTTTATGGTTTCAACGTAAGTGTTGAACAGGTAAGTTGCAGAAATAACTGGATTTTTTGCAATGGTTATCCCGAATCTCTCAGCCCTATTGAGATCTCTCCTGACTTTTGGAATCTTCTGACCATCATAGTGCTGTACATCAGTAACCGCTGTTTCTGGTTCCAAGACCGGACTTCCCGTTAAATCCTCATGACATCGAAAAGCGGATTGCCTAACGCGTAACCGGTGGACCGAATATTTTCGTAAATTTTCCCTGAGTGCATCAATCATTTGCATTGTAGGATTAACACGGCAAATCGTTCCGCCAACCGGGAAATTCAAATATCCCACGCGAAAAGGGCCGCGCTGAAAAACTTGTACCACCATACCGTCAGGCGCTTGTGGATCGTTAAAATACAGTGACTGTACACCCAGCCCCTTTTGTAAATGCCGCTGCCACGCGCTGCTGGGAAAAAAAGAACCGCTGGCAGCTATCAGCGAAGATAATTCGCTATTAACCTGAGAGCCAATATCAATGAGCATCTTTATTGTTGTAGCGGAGCGTCTGTCGTAATGGAGTGCACCGGTTTTCTTAAAATAAAAACGAACCCAGGTGACAGCCATACGAAGGGCCGTAGAATGAACGTCGGTATCTTTGATAGAGCGCTCCACATGAGACCATGGCGATGGTAGTAACCTGGATCAGCAATCATGTCTAGGACTATATCTTTGATCACAAACTTGTATAGCCATCTGCGCAACGTCCAATAAGTCGTCGAGTAAGCGTCAACTACGTTCTTGGCCCCAACCGCTCGCATCAGCTTGACCGCTATGTTTCTCGGCAGCCAGTGGATGCATGGCCAGAATACATGTGGCTCAATTGGGAACAGCAGGTTGGGCCCAGCGAAATAGCAATATCCACCGGGCTTCAGCACGCGGTAAATCTGTTTGATTAGCAGTTTGGGATTATCAACGTGTTCATATACCTGATTACACACAACAACATCTATGCTGCTGTCGGATATCGACAGGCGCTCCACAGGTTCTTTGAGAAAATGAAGGTTGTCATGCGTATTTTCATAGTCAATCCAATTCGGCCATGCCTCAGGGTCGATACCGGTAATTGTTTGCACTTCGCTCGCTATAGCATCGCAAATGCCGCCGCTTCCGCATCCCAGGTCAAGCCATTTTGTTTGCGTAAGGTCATGATGTCCATAGCGACGAAGGGCCTGAATGATTGCGATAGCCTTTCGCTCGCGAAAAGCCGAGCCCCATCGCGGTGTGTGCAGCTCGATGTCTTGTACAGATTGAACCATCACTTCACGTTTGGCGCTGAGCGCGGTGAACGTAAGCCAACCAACTCTAGTAAATACTCTGCCGTAGACGACAGGTTAAACGATCGGGCGCTGCGCTCCATTCCCTCTGAGTAATGCTGGGGATCGATGTGGAGTGCCTGTTTAATGCCATTCGCTATGGCTCCCGGATTGACATCATCAACACATATGCCAACCTCATTTTGCTGCAGCAATTCCGGTAGGTCTCCTACAGGTGTGCAGATCACTGGACGATGACATTGTATAGCATCAGAGAATATGACTGGAATACTCTCTATTCGCGAAGGAATAATAACCCAATCGGAATTTTGAATAGCCGCTATCGCTTCATGCTTGTCGAGGTAACCGTGCAAGAAAACAGGGTGCTGCATTTTTTTGAGGTAATCGACTTTTGCTGTGACTACACCATTCAGCGCGCCACCACCATAAATATCAACTCGCTCAATTAGACGCCAATCATCGGGCCCCAAATCAGAAAAGGCTTCGAGCATGAGATCTATCCCTTTATTAGGATGCCAGCGGCCAATGAAAACAAAACGAAACGGGGCCGAGCTTCTGGCAGAAAAAACCTGATGCGAATCTAGGTTCCTGGAAGTTGGTAGAAAACTGCACCGACTGCCCATGAGCGCCTCAACTTCACGTGCCAGCTGATGGCCATCAGCACATACGTGGTCGGCAGATCGTAAGATTCTTTTCAGCAGTCCTTTGACGACAGGTATTTTACCGAGCAGCCAAATATCGCTGCCGAGGCACCACACAATAAATGGGACACCTGTGCGCTGTGCGGCGGTCCGGGCCCAGAAGCCGCAAGGTAAAGCCCATAACGCAACATAGGCGCTCGGATTTAAGTCGTCTGCTGCAAGGCGAGTGGCATCGGCGCCGGCCTTTAGTGTTTTTAGGATATCGACGATGCCTCGCGGATTGTACAGCCGCATCTCTGATAACGGCTTGTCTGGCGCTTTGTATCGGTAAACAACAAACCTGTCATGTCTTTCAATCACACTTTCTGCACCTGGGGCGACGATCGCGACACGACAAAGTTTGCTAAGAGATTCGCATAAGTCTACGACAAAAGAGCCGGCAGCTTCGCTGCCCGGCTTGGAGCGGGGAAAAGAGGTAGTCAATATAACCAGGTTATTCATTTTACATTGCGTAAAACATAGCGGTATCCAGCCGGCATTAATGCGTCTTCGCGGCTTAACTTGGCGACCAACCAACTGCAGCAGTTAATAATCAAGACTGCAATTGGCAACAATAATACGAATAGGAAAAGCGGATTCTTTTGATCAAACCAGTTCAATGTATGTTTACTCAGAGCGATGCATGAGATCAGAGCTGCAGTTTCAACAGGGGCCCCAATAGACGTAGACTTGACAGTCTCAAACCCATGCTCCCGAAAGAGAAGTTGTAGACCATGCTCTGTCCAGCGCTGGAAGTCTAGTGGTGCATCGTGGACTGGATAGAGGAAGGGTACTTGCACAATGAGCGTGCCATTTGGTTTCAGAACCCGCTTGATTTCAGTCATAGTGGATGCAGGTGAGGGTAGATGCTCTAGGACGTCCAACAGCAGGACCGTGTTGACCGAGATTGTTTTAAATGGAAGCTGTTGTGCATCTCCATATATCTGCGGACGTGTGTTGTACCATTCTGACGCGGTCTGCAGGTAATCCAGGCCAATGTATTCGGAATCATCGCTTAGCACTTGTTGAGCAGCTTGTTGTCCGCAACCGATATCTAACACTTTACCCGCACTAAATTTAGCGACGTCACTTAGCGTTCGTTTGTTTTCGCGCAGGACTATCCACTGCGGGTGCAGAGGCGTGTATCTAACGAAATTTAGGAGCTTTTTTAGTATTTTATAACTCATCAAAAATCGTGTTAGGAGTTGATGGAATCTACATTCTGCCTTGGTAAATATTACGGTTCCCTGGGCGGTTAGGATGAAGCTCGTAGATCGTAGAATCCTAAGAATTGCTTAAATTGATAAGTACCTCCTCCCAATCATCCAACTCCGTAGATTCGAAATGGAAACTATGCGAGCGTAGTTTAATGTAGTAAGAGGTTTTAGCCCGGTTAATAGCGTCTAATGCATTTTCATATTCCCCTAGAGATGCCCACACGCGAGATTCCTCCACCGCCACGTGCCAGTTTCTGCGCCACTGGAACGCTTCTTTGAGATTCTCCGCTTGCGCATAGGATTCTCCCAAGTGCTCGTGGATTCTGGCCCTTAATACGTACAACAGCGACATCGCAGTGTTATGACGTTGATACCAGGGGTTTTCTAACAGCGCATCGACCATTGCGACCAGGCCATCAATGGTGAGCACCGGACACGGTTTTCTCTTGATCCCCCGCAACAAATTGTTGAGCACCGAAACCGAGATTGAATCCCATCGCACCGTTTTAAATTGCTCTGCAAGCAAAGCATTATTTACGCCAAGCCTGTCTTGTCCTGTGATGCACGATAGCATCAGCAGTTTCAGTTTGGGGCCGGCCAAGTTTGGTTTCATCGCTACCAGCTTATTCAGGCGTTCTTCAGATTTTTCGTAATCGCCGT
>JAHEKE010000096.1 GCA_024638505.1 Gammaproteobacteria bacterium
GCGGCCGATGTGGTGGAGGTGTCCCCCGCTTATGATCACGCGGAGATTACCGCGCTGGCCGCCGCTACCATTGTCTATGAGCTTGTTAATCTATTTGCCTGTCGTTAATGTACCGGCGTAAAGCGGTGGGCGATACTGATTTCAGCAGCCGCTGCCCAATAGGCTCATCCAGGATGTAGAACGTGCCGTTTTCGGCTATAAGTAAGATGTATCAGCCGCAATCTTGCGGTTGAACACAGTTGACTACCTTAAGGGGAGAGTAAATTATGAAAGCCATGATTCTGGCTGCCGGCAAAGGAACTCGCGTGCGTCCGCTCACCTACGAAGTACCCAAGCCTATGGTGCCTATTTTAGGCAAACCGGTGATGGAATATCTGGTGGAAGAGCTGGCGCGCCACGGAATTAAAGAAATCATGGTGAACATCAGTCATTTACCTGAACAGATTGAGCGCTATTTCGGTGATGGCAGGCGCTGGGGTGTAAGAATTGGTTACTCATTCGAGGGGCATATAGAGGAGGGTCAGATTCAGGCCACGCCCATCGGTTCAGCCGGCGGGCTCAAGCGTATTCAAGATTTCAGTGGATTTTTCAACGATACTTTTGTCGTCGTTTGCGGTGACGCATTGATCGATCTGGATATCACTACCGCCGTGCGCAAACACTGGCAGATAGGTTCAACCGCGAGCGTGTGTGTGCATAAGGTTCCGCGCAGCCGCGTATCGAATTACGGGGTAGTCGTGGCCGATGCCGACGGCCGCATCACATCTTTCCAAGAAAAACCTGCTATGTCGGAAGCGCGCTCCAACATGGTCAACACTGGTATTTATATATTTGAACCTGAGGTTCTAGATATGATCCCCTCCGGTGTGGCGTACGACATTGGAAGTCAGCTGTTTCCTGAGATCGTTAAGCGCGGGTTACCCTTCTACGCCATTCACCAGCCCTTTAATTGGATTGATATCGGTAGGCTCAGTGATTACTGGGAGGCAAACCAGCAGCTTATGCAGGGTAAATTGCGGGACATAAAGATGCCCGGCAAGGAAGTCCAGCCCGGTGTCTGGACCGGGATCAACTGTTCCATAGAATGGGGAGAAGTTCACCTGGAAGGACCTATCTATATCGGCAGCAGTTCCCGTATAGAGGCGGGGGCGGAGATTATTGGACCGACTTGGGTTGGCCACGGTTGCCACGTAAAAAGCGGTGCCGTGATCAGCCGCAGCATTTTGTTTGAGTACACTCGGCTGGGATCTGCTGGATGCGTAGAGGATTCGGTTGTTTTTGGCCGCTACTGCGTGGATAAGGAGGGTAAGGCGGCCCACCAGGAAGACGCTGAGTTGGATTGGGTAGGAGATGCGCGCGTGCGTGAAGAGGGAACCGGCGAGCCCAACGTGGTCAGCTTAAGCCGGGAATCCTAGCGCTGTAAGCCTACGCCCTGATTGAAGCACAAGGGTTGGGGCGAGCCAGTAGCTTCCGGCAGCGCTCAAAAGTCCGTAATTATCCTTGAACCACCGCCAGGTAGGGCTGCACTTAGTAATTCATTCACTCGACGCACATAGGTTGCCGGTTCGGTAAGCTGAGCTCCCTCGCTTAGCGCCGCCTGGTCAAACAATACGTGTGCCCAGTCATCAAGGTTGTCTGCATCTGGTTTTAGCGCCGCGATAATCGGATGATCAGGGTTGATTTCCAGAATCGGCCTGTATGTAGGCGTGTCTTGGCCAACGGATTTAAGTATCCGTTCTAGATTTGCGCCAAGGTCATGCTCGTCCGCAACCAAACACGCTGGAGAATCGGTAAGACGGCTGCTGATGCGCACGTCTTTCACGCGCGCGTCGAGAGCCTGTTTGATTTTAGCCACCAGTTCGTCAAAAGCTTTGTTTTTTTCCTCGCTGTGTTCCTTGTCTTCAATCTCATCCAGATCAAGCGCACCCTTAGCTACTGATTTGAGGGGCTTTTCCTGGTATTCAGTCAAGTGACTGACTACCCACTCGTCTATCGGATCAGTCAGGAGCAATACTTCGATGTCGTTTTTCCGAAACACCTCAAGGTGTGGGGAATTTTTGGCAGCTGAAAAATTGTCCGCCGTTAAGTAGTAAATAGCCTTCTGTTTGGCCGCCATGCGACTGATATAGTCATCGAGCGACACCCGCTGTTTGTCGTCTTCCTGTTTGGTTGTAGAAAAGCGAAGCAGGCTGGCAATTAAATTTTTATTTTCATGGTCTTCAACCATGCCTTCCTTGAATACCCGGCCGAACTGATCCCAGAACGTGACATATTTGTCCAAATCTTTGGTCGCGAGTCTTTTAAGCTCATTCAGTATTTTCTTGACTGAGGCGCCTCTTATTTTGTCGATTTCCTTGTTGTGCTGCAGAAATTCACGGGATACGTTCAACGGTAAATCGGCCGAATCTACGACCCCTCGCACGAAGCGCAAATAAGCAGGCATCAAATGTTCCGCGTCGTCCATAATAAAAATTCGCCGCACATACAGCTTGATGCCATGACGACGTTCGCGATCCCACAGGTCAAAGGGTGCTCTCGCAGGGATATAAAACAAGGAAATGTATTCGAGCTTACCTTCGACCCGATTGTGCAGGATGGTTAGCGGGGCTTCCGAATCATAGCTCAGCGTGGTGTAAAAGGTTTTGTATTCCTCGTCGGTTATGTCTTTTTTATTTCTTGCCCACAGCGCCGATCCTTTATTCACCGTTTCCCAGTCTCCGCCTTTTTTAGGCTTGTCGCCGTCCAATTCACGCATGCGAATCGGCAAAGAGATATGATCGGAGTACTTACTAATAATGGTGCGCAGACGTAGACCGTCGAGAAACTCTTTTTCCGCACTGCGCAGCTTGATGACGATTTCGGTGCCGCGCTGTTCACGAGTCGTCGTTTCCAGCGAGTACTCACCACTGCCGTCGGATTGCCACTGGGTTCCCTGTTCTGCTTCAGTACCGGCCTTTCGCGTACGCAGCGTTACGTGATCAGCGACCATGAATACGGAGTAAAAACCAACTCCAAACTGGCCGATTAGGTTGCTGTCACGAGATTGGTCGCCGGTTAGCGCTTCTACGAACTGTTTGGTTCCAGAGCGAGCGATCGTTCCAATGTTTTCAATCACTTCCTCCTCAGTCATTCCAATTCCGTTATCGCGTACGGTAATAGTTTTGCTTTTCTTGTCGAAATCAACTTCAACCGTGAGTTCCGCGTCATTTTCCATGAGCGATTCATCGGTCAGCGCTGAAAATCTCAGTCTGTCGCATGCATCCGATGCGTTTGAGATCAGTTCGCGTAGAAAGATCTCTTTGTGGCTGTACAAGGAGTGGATCATCAAGTGCAGTAGCTGCTGCACCTCGGTTTGGAAACTGAAAGTTTGTGCCTTACTCATAGTTGTTTGCGGGTTGTATCCGTTATTTATTCGCCTGGACTGATTAAATAGGCGCAGTTAGGTTTCGTTTCAAGAGGGATCCCGCATTTCCGCGCTGTCGAGAGTATTCTCTAGAAGTGAAGCTACGGTCATGGGGCCTACACCGCCCGGGACCGGTGTAATCCAGGACGCACGTTCTTTCGCTGCCGTAAACTCGACATCTCCAACCAGTCTGCCATCCTCGGCGCGGTTAATGCCGACATCGATTACAACTGCTCCTGGTTTGATCCAGCTGCCTTTGACAAACTCCGGGCGACCCACCGCCGCCACGACCAGATCCGCCGCTCTGACTTTATCCGGCAGGTTTTTCGTCTTGCTGTGACATATTGTGACGGTCGCACTCTCCTGAATCAGTTCAAGCGCCATCGGTCGTCCAACTATGTTGGACCGGCCAACAATTACCGCATCCAGGCCCATAAGGTTAATGCCAGTATGTTTGAGCAAAGTCATCACACCGCGGGGAGTGCATGGTCTGAAACGGGGTGCGCCGATAGCTAGCCGGCCCATGTTGTCTGGATGAAAACCATCGGCATCTTTGGCGGGTGATATGCTGTTCAATATGGCTTCATCATTAATGTGATCCGGTAAGGGAAGCTGAACAAGGATACCGTCAACCGCCTCATCGCTGTTCAACTGGTCGATCAATGACAGAAGCTCATGCTGGGTAATGGTATCCGCTGTCCGATGCATAAAAGACAAAATGCCGGAACGTGCGCACGCCTTTTCTTTATTACGAACATAAACCTTGGATGCGGGATTTTCACCCACCAAAATCATCGCCAACCCCGGAGCGCGATGTCCCCTGCTGAGGCGTGCATCCACTCGGGCTTTGATTTGATTGATAAGGTCTTCGGCGACCTGTTTTCCATCGATAATTTGGCTGCTCACAAGTACAATCTCTGCAATGTGTCGTTGACTTATCGTTGACGCTATTAGTGGTCAACGCGTAATATTCGCGCCCCTCGCCCAAGCCTGAGTATGCTGCGGGCAACGGGAGAAGCGCACGGGGTATGGCGCAGTCTGGTAGCGCACCTGCTTTGGGAGCAGGGAGTCGGGGGTTCAAATCCCTCTACCCCGACCAGATTTCGGGTCGCAAGGATAGGCGATTTATGTTCGAGATTAAAGAGCTGACATAGGCGTACTTATACTGGATACGACTTCCTTTTACCTATATTTGTAATGCCTGTTCGCATCTCATCCAACCGACTCCGTGCAGAGTCGATGTTAAAATGAGGAGATATATACAAATTACGCGCCCGTAGCTCAACCGGATAGAGCAACGGCCTTTACGTTAAGTGGAGCCTCTGCGGGGAAGAAGAACCCGTCGAGTGGACCGCACTGTAACGGGGAAACCTTGACAGCTTGGCTGATGGCAATCCCGTGGAAACCTGCATTACACAGAATGATGGTGTATCTTAGGGATCCGTAGAGACTATACGTGCGGCGCCTGTGAGGGTGATGAGATAGTCCAGACCACAAACTTCGGTAGAGGGCCACGAAAGTGGTAGTGGTAAGCTAAGCCGTAGGTTGCAGGTTCGAGTCCTGCCGGGCGTGCCATACGGAAATTAGAGTTCAGTTAATATCTGACCTCTTTGTGAAGAAGTCTGAATGATTTATGGTGGGCGTAGCTCAGTTGGTAGAGCTCAGGATTGTGGCTCCTGCGGTCGTGGGTTCAAATCCCATCGCTCACCCCAATTTAACAATTCGCAGCTGGCGGCGATGCTGCGTTATTTTTGATTTGCGCGCGATCGCGAGGTCGCACGGCGAAAGGAGAGAACGCCCTTTTACTTAAATTCACCTCTTCGCTACAACAAGCACCTCCTCAAAAGTGTTCTAAAAACAAAGTTTTTTGTAGCACGCCTGCGCACAGAGTTATTCTGTCTTCTAGCTCGCCGACAAAGCGGTTCTGCTCGTCGTCGAATGTGGGGTCCTGGCCACCTTGCTCGTCGCGAGCACCGGTTTTTCGGTAAATCAAGGTTTCACGATCGCTATGTGATCCCGCGCGACACCGTGTGTTTATAATGGGCTGGAATGGAAAGAAAAAGTCCTAGGGAGCTGATCCAAGACCTGTACGGAGTAGTCTAGAAGTGTCACACAAGAATCGTGTTTATCGGAATCCTTTCGATCAGGCTGAATATGCCCATCGGGTTGCCGAGACCAAAAGCAGGATGGCGACGGTGGGATTTGACCTGATTGTTTGCCAGGATCCTGCAAACATGAACTGGCTCACCGGATTTGATGGTTGGTCGTTTTATGTTCCCCAGGCTGTGCTTGTACATTTAGAAGAAGATGCTCCGATCTGGTTTGGTCGCGCGCAGGATGCAAAGGCAGCACATATGACGACCTACATACCTGCCAATAACATCATTGCTTACTCGGAACGGCTGATTCATCACCCGGTAGGCCACCCATTCGATGAGTTGGCGGACATGATCAAGAGCCGCCGTTGGTCAACGGATCGCATCGGTGTGGAGCTCGATGCTCATTACTATACCGCGCGTTGTCATGACCACTTGATTCGCGGTGTTCCTGATGCACGAATCTCTGATTGCCATGAGCTGGTCAACTGGGCACGTTTGATCAAATCGGAAGCGGAGCTTGCCTTCATGCGCGAGGCAGGTTCGATTTGCACTTCAACAATGAACAGAGCGCTGGCAAAAATTGCTCCCGGTGTGCCGCAGTACGAGGTGGTTGCAGAGGTTTATCATGCGCAGGTGATGGGCGTTGGCGGGAAGTTTGGTGATTACACCAGCCTGTGCCCTTTGCTTCAGGTCGGCGAGGGGACCAGCACGCCCCACCTCACTTGGACCGATGAACCGTTGCCGAATGATTCACTGGTAATGATTGAGCTTGGCGGCGCTCGCCACCACTATCACGCGCCTCTCACGCGGACAATCTATCTGGGGTCGCCACCCGATGACGTCGTTGCTCTAACGAAGACAATTATCGAGGGGGTTGATGCGGCTTTGGACAAGGCTCGCCCTGGAGCGACATGCGAAGAGGTCGAAGCCGTGTGGCAACAAGTTTTAAATCGTAACGGATACGAGAAAGAAAGCCGCGTGGGCTATTCGATTGGCTTGAACTATCCGCCGGACTGGGGCGAGCGCACGGCCAGCCTGCGACCCGGTGACAAAACGGTTCTTCAAACCGGTATGTGTTTTCACTTTCAATCCGGCGTTTGGTTGGATGCATATGGCGCGGCTGTGTCGGAACCGTTTGTGGTCACCGATAACGGTGGTCAGCGCCTTTGCGACGTCAAGCGCGAATTGATCGTGAGGGATTAGCGAGTAGCGAAAAATCCG
>JAHEKE010000043.1 GCA_024638505.1 Gammaproteobacteria bacterium
GATGCATAAAAATCTGCCCTACGTGACATTGTCCATCTCTCTTCAGTAATTAATTGATTTCACTAGATCAAAAAACCCACTTTCGCGCCATGACCTCGATCAAGAAAAACACTTTTTCTTACAAACCGGTAGTCATCCCGCACAGCCTGCTGGCCGACTGGCCTCGGCAGGCACCATCAGCTGCGGTCTTTTTCTAACTGCTTAAAATTCCGATAATAATCAAGATACTGAACGCAACGATCAGTGCGATTAGTGCCTTGTTCTTTATCACCGAAGCGCTGAGCTTCTGACTAAGTCCCTCGATCTGATCCTGCTGCGCCTTCAGCGCCCAGGCGGTCAGATCACCACTGGAGATCAGGCCTTCTAATTTGCCAGCAGTAACCAGCGGCAAATGTCGAATACGCTGTTCAGTGACCTTTTGCATGGCCTCCTGCACCGTCATTGTTGCCTCGACGCATTGCGGCTCCGGTGTCATGACCTCCGCTACCTTGGTAGCGGCAGCATCCAGCCCCTCGCCCACGACTCTTGTCAACAAATCCCGCTCTGAAAAGATCCCGGCGACATCACCGCCGTCATTCAACACGACCAAAGCGCCGATGTTGCGGCTTTTCATTTTGCTCACAGCATCTGACACCAGATCATCAGGTGAAATCGATTGAATGCCCTCATGTTTCGAGTCGGTAACAGCCCGCAGCGTGCTCTGCATGCTCATCGTTAATGATCCCCTTTTTCTGTCTGCATATCTATAACCATCCCCAAATCCTAGGCAGCTCTGCCCAGCATTTCTTCTGGTACAACGTCTTTAGCCATCCTCTTGGCGAAGTAGTAGATTCGCTTAAGCTTTTCAATCAGGTCTATTTCCAGGGCGTAAGCCTCTACCCGCCCAGGCTCCTTTGCTATCAGTCTTTCGGTCTGATGCAGCTGTGCCTTTTCTGTCAATCGACTGATTTCGCCCTTCATGGCAATGACTTCCTGCGCCGCCTTTTCATCATTATCTTTAACCGCGGATATCGCCTGCCGCACGGTGCCGGCAACCTCGTGGTGGAAAGCCTTTAACAACAATTGAGTTTGCTCACTCACGGTGACGCCCTGCTCTATCCGTTTTTCGCCCAATGCGACCAGGTCTGTCTCGATGATATCACCAATGTTTTCCAAATCGTTGACCGCATCCATGAGCCTGACAAATTGCTTGGTTTGATCCTCGGTCAGTGCTTTAGCGCTGATCCTGCTGAGATAGGTGATGATATGCCCATGCAGGATATCCACCTCGTCGTCGAGCTTCGCCAGCGCTAACAGACTGTCACGGTCTCCGGTGAGTATTGCCGACATCATTCGGTCCATCATTTCCTGCACCCGCTCGCCCATGTGCCCGATCTCAAGCCGGGTTCGTTCCAGCGCCAACGACGGCGTTTCTATCAACTCTTCATCCAGGTATTTAGGCGCGATAATAAGTTTTTTATCTAAAGGCTTATCCGGCACCAAAAACTCGACCAGTCTAGCAATGGGACCCGTAAACCAGATAAAGATGAACGTATTCGCAATATTGAAAATCGTATGGGCATTCGCGATCTGACGCGGTGCTTCCGCGGCCAGTTTTGCGGTTCCGCTTAGGCCCTCATAAACCGGCGATATTGTCGTGACCACGTTCGCCAGCTGGCCGATCAGCCCTATCCATAGAAGCACGCCAAGAATGTTGAACAGGATATGGACAACCGCGGCTCGAACTGCCTCTCTGGGCTTACCTATTGAGGCCAGCAGTGCCGTGACGCAGGTCCCAATATTCGCCCCAAATGCCAACGCGATACCGGCATGGAGTGAAATGAATCCCTGGCTGGCCATGACGATAACGATACCGGTCGTCGCTGACGAGGACTGAACCAACCCGGTAAACGCGGCGGCGATTAAGATTCCAATCAGCGGATTATCCATGCTGGCCATCAGGTCCAGAAAAGGTTGGTAACTGCGCAGCGGCTTCATTGCATCACCCATTACCACCATGCCGAAGAAAACCAAACCCAGGCCCATTATCATGCCACCGTACTGCTTGATTTTTTCCTGCTTGGAAAAAAACATCATACTGAAACCCACCGCCACCATCAGCAGCGCCGCCTTGGTAACCTTGAACGCAACGATTTGCGCCGTTATGGTGGTACCGATGTTTGCACCCATGATGACACCTATGGACTGGGCCATAGACATCAAACCCGCAGTGATGAATCCCACCACCAGTACGGTGGTCACCGACGACGATTGAATGACGGCGGTGACAAAGGCCCCGGTGATCGCACCCATGAAGCGATTGGTGGTTAATTTGGCTAGAATCAGCTTCATCCGCTCGCCGGCCACGGCCTTCAACGACTCGGCCATCTGATCCATGCCGAACAAAAATATCGCCAGGCCGCCGAACAAACCCATACCCATTGTCATCCACGCGATTTCCCCGCTTTCCTTTTCTGCCGCCAGCGTCACGGTCGATAGCAGGGCAAGCGGCAGCCCTGCGATCAGCAGTACGAACATCAGAAAAACGGAATTTTTTTTATGAAAAAACGCCTGCATAGCACGAGCTCCCCGTTAGTAGTTTTATTCCTCTTGCGTCTTAACGATGGTGACTGGAAACGGGCTGAGTCGGACAACCTGTTCCGCCTTCGATCCCAGCAGTACGTGGGACAAACCGGTGCGACCCTTGCTCCCCATCACCACCATATATGCCTGGACCTTATCCGCCGCTTCGAGAATTCTGGTAACTGGTAAGCCAACCAGCAACATGGTTTGTGCATGCTTTAGATTACCGTGATCCGGATGCTCTTTATTCATTTGCTGCATGAATTCCCCCATCATATCGGAAGCCACGTCCTCCATTTTCTTCAGTCCGTTTACGCCTTGTCTGCCGGCATAAAATCCAGGTGCGTCACCAGGGTCATGCACCACGTGGAGCACAATAAGCGGGCACGAGATTGACTCCGCCAGTTCACTCGCAAACATGAGCGCGGCCTGGGAATGCTCTGAGAAATCAACGGGAACAAGTATCGGCTGGGTTTTTGCCTTTTTTGCTTTTTCTACCATTTCTATCTCCATTTGCCGGCCAGCATCGGCAGTCGGCGAAGATTTATTTAATTCTTAGGTTTTTAAGAATAGGTTAATAAAATTGCTTTTTCATTGATATACATCAAGCAACTCCCTACTCTAAGAACTCTATGATTTTAAAGTTATGCTCGAATATCTGCAAAATGGAGTTGCTTCGACCAAAACGGTCGCCAGTACGGGCTATAGTTGTAGTAAAGGGATTGTAATTAGCAGCTGAGAGGAAGGCGGCAGCCTTCACGATATTCGAAGAGCCGAGATCAGCTGCGGAGAATACGACGCTATAGCGGCAATGAGAAACCGAGATGCAACATCTGCTAAACGAACTTGCTCAGAACTGGGAGGCGCTGACATCCTTTCTGGCGTTTGATACTGCCCGACTGACTGAGCCGGAGATGATCGCCCGGCTGAGCCTGCAGGTTTTGTTGTTTCTTGCCTCCGCCTTTTTTTCAGGTTCCGAAACGGCCTTATTCTCCTTATCGCGTTTCGACCTGCAGCAATTGCGAAAATCAAGAAATCCTCACTCTGAAAATCTTCACGCCCTACTCGACCAGCCGCGGCGTTTGATTATCTCAATATTGAGCGGCAACGAGCTGGTGAATATCGCGGCAACCGCAAATATGACGTTTATTCTGGTGAGTCTGTACGGCAGCGAACACGGTGGCTGGATTAACCTATTCGTGATGGTTCCGTTACTGCTGCTGTTTGGCGAGGTCACGCCAAAAACCATTGCCGTGTTCAACCCGGTTCGCTTCAGTACACGCATCGCAGCACCCATGGATTTTTGGGTCACACTGGTCACGCCGTTACGCTTGGTTATCCGGGGTATTGCAGATCGCGTTACCACATTGATCGTCGGCGAGGCGACGGATGCTGAGAACATTCTGCGCAAGGATGAGTTCCTCACTCTGGTTGAGGAAGTGGCGAGAGAGGGGGAGCTAAGCGCAACCGAACGCGCGTTGATCTACAACTTGCTGGAGGCGGGAGACACGGAAATCGTAGAGATAATGACGCCGCGCACGCGGGTCAAATTCCTGCATGCCGACATGGCGGTACCGGAGATGATTAGTCAATTTCAGACTTATCAGCATCCACGGGTACCCGTTTACCGCGGCCATAGGGACAACCTCATCGGATTTGTACACGCCGAAGATGTGTTAAGACTGGTTCTCGACCAGGCCGATTTGAATACCCTTACCCCCGAGGACATCATGCACCCCCCAGTGGTGGTTCCACTGACCAAAAAGGTAGATGAAATGTTCGATTTCTTCGAGACCAACGCTACTCGCGCGGCGGCATGCCTCAACGAGTTCGGCGGCGTCGAGGGCTTTATCACTATGAAGGACGTGATTAACTTCATTTTTGGAGAAATCAGCGGTAAGGCGGTGGGTGAGGAGCTTTATCAGGAGAGGGATGAAAATACTTACATCGTCCCAGGCGATATGAAGCTGAACTTTTTTGATGATCTGACAAACTTCGGCATAGACGACCCGCGGATGACCACCATAGGTGGTGTTGCATTCCGGCACCTGGATCGGTTACCCAAGGTAGGAGACAAGGTTACGGTGGAGGGCATCAACATCACAATCTTAGAGATGGACGCCCACCGTATAGCGAAGGTGCAGGTATCACCCGCGGTCGGATCTACCGAGGAGGATGAGGTCCCGGCGGAAGACGCCGGTACCCCGAACGCGGGTGAGCCGCAACAGCCGTTGCTGCCCGCAGCCTCTTTGCGCTCATCCGAACCTGTGCCGATGGATGAAGCGGATCAAGAGGGCACTGCGGAGGAAGCCCCGGCGGAGCAACAGCGCAGCATCAAGAGCAGCCCATCGAAATCCGCCGGCGATTCTGCAAACCTTAAGCAAAAGACCATGAGTTAGGGGGAGTTATGGAAATCCTGATTGTTGTTTTACTGATGTTGCTACTTCTTCTGCTCAAGGGATTCTTTTCGGGTTCTGAGATTGCGTTAGTTAATTCTGACAAGATAAAGCTGCACGCTATGGCTAATCAAGGTCATAAAGGGGCGAAAGCGGTTCTCAAACAGCTGAGAACTCCGGACGTACTGTTGGGAACGACGCTTGTGGGAACCAACATCGCAACGGTCGCACTGACTACACTGGGAACACTGATCATGATCCAGCTGTTCAGCGATATGGGAGACTTAATCGCGTTTTTAGTCTACACCCCCTTGTTCTTAATATTTGGCGAGATCGTCCCGAAGAGCATATACCAGCAGAAATCCGACACTATTGCACCGGTGGCTATCTATCCGTTGCGCGCCTTCTCATTCCTGTTTTACCCGGTCATCTTTATATTTTCCCGGATTGCGCGGCTCAGCGCGCGGCTGTTCGGTGCAGGCAAAACCGATCAAAATGTGTTCATGACACGCGAACAAATGCGGTCAGTGGTCGAGATGGCCGAACGAGCCTCCAACGTCAACGCTTTTGACCAAGGCAGGATCAGGCAGGTAATCCGCTTTTCAGAGACTTCGGTGGGAGAGGTGATGGTTCCGGTGGCGGAAATGACCGCAATCAGCCTCAATAAAAGTACCCTTCGAGCTATCGCCATGGTGCGCAAACGTGGCTACAACCGATTACCGGTGTATACGGGAAATATCAGCAATATCAGTGGAATAGTGACGCTGACTACCTGGGATTTGATGAATCCAGAATTACCCAAGCGACCGTTGTCCAGCTTGATCAAACCGGCATTGTACGTGCCTCCGTCCCAGACCATTGATGAATTGCTGCCGATACTGCGCAAACGAAACGACCACATGGCTATTGTGGTCGATGAATTTGGCTCCGCCGTCGGCATGATCACGATGGAAGATATTCTGGAAGAAGTAGTAGGCGAAATAGATGTCGGCTACGATTTCGAAGAATATCTGCCGCGGCGGAAGCGTATTTTCGAAATGCTGAATGAAGATGTCTACCTGATGGACTCACGATTGCCCATATGGGAGGCTAACGACATACTCGGCATCAGGCTGCCAGCTAAAGAGTTTCATACCTTGGGCGGTTTGGTTATGTCGCGCCTGCGTCGTATACCCAACAAGGGAGAAAGTATTGTTGAATCCGGCTATCGATTCACCGTGCATGAAGTCTCCGATCGGGCGATTAACAAGCTGCGGGTGGAGCCTGTATAGTTCGATCTTTGAAGCACGGAGCAACGTCAGCACGCTAACTAACTATGGACCCTACACTGCATTTTCGCGTCACGACGCCGCCAAGGGGTCACGCGGGGCGAAATTGACCCTGAAGATGCTGGAGAAACCGGAATGGTTGCTGTCCACCACTTTGGTCGGAACCAACATCGCGGTAGTGACCAACACTACTATGGCAACCGCCCTGAGATCCATTTATTTGGAGAACAGGGCGGTTGGCTGGCTATTTTACTGATTGCACCACTTATCTGGATATTCGGCGAGATCGTTCCTAAAAGCGTCTTTCAACAGCATGCCGACGCCATTACGCCACCCATAATATATGTTCTGAGCTTTGCTTCTTATCTGTTCTCGCCGGTACTGATCATCTTTACATACCTACCCAGACTACTTACCCGACTATTGGGAGACACTGACCAAAACCATTTACCCTGCGTGAAGAAATAATAACCATGCTGCGGATGCCAGCGACCCAGGGCGACATTCAGGTTGAGGAAAAAGCCATGATTCATCGCATGTTTAATTTTTCCGAAACCGAGGTAAAAAAGGTCATGGTGCCTTTGATAGACGTCTTTGCCATTGCGCGTGACACAAGCTGCAGTGAAGCCATGCGCATTGCTGCAGAATCGTCTCACGTCCGTATCCCGGTCTACGAGGAAAGGGTGGATCAGATGGTCGGGGTTTTACATGTTCTTGAACTGCTCGGAGAAGACGACGCCACCCCCATCGGAGAGTATGTCAAACCGATTCGCTATGTCCCTGGATCGAAGAGTGTCAAAGACCTGCTATTAGAAATAAGGCATAACGGTGATGCCATGGTAGTCGTAGTTGACGAATTCGGTGGCGCCGACGGTATAGTTTCCATAAAAGACATCATGGAGGAAATCGTTGAAGACATCGAGGACGAATACGATTTTGACCAAAAGCCACAGCAGTGGATTCGCAAGGTTGGCGAGCGAGATTACATTGTCAGCGCACGCATTGAGCTCGATGAATTGATAGATGAGTTGAAGATTTCAATTCCAACTGGCGATCACGTCACGCTGGCCGGATTGCTCTTGAGTAAAGTCAATGAGATTCCAGCCAAAGGCAGCCTCATTCAGATCAACAATATTGATTTCACAATTCAGCGCTGCATTCCGCAGGCCATCCAGGAAGTCCGATAAGTTGGTAGTGGGCTGCATCAGCGAATTGTTGTTATCTGTTAGTGACAACCCCCCTCCCCACCGCAAACCGACAGCTGCATTAGCGGATGATGGCCGATTTTTTCCACCAGGGGTGCTTGGCGTTGACAAATTCGTTCCAGCAATCGTCAAAGCTATCCAGGAGCTCGTAATATTCCCGTGTTCGCCAGCCGACAATACCGCCGGCGTACTCGGCCGCTTTGCGATCAGGACTGTCTTGTAACAGTTCCTCCAGCAGGCTTGGCATCACCATTACGTCATGCATCACACCCAGCAGGTCCTGCAGTCCTCGCATGTGCTGGATAAATCCGGCCATGCCGCTGAATACCGGGCTGAAAAACTCCGCAGCGTAACGCAATTTCTTACACTCAATTCTCAGTCGATGCATTTCATGCTGGGAGTTGATGTCTATTTGGCTGCCCTGTGACAGCACTCGTCGCTCTTGCTTATCCAGGACCCTGCGGGAAAACGGAATTAAATTGGCGTTCAGCCGCTCACGCTTTTTTTGTCCGATGTTTTCGCCCAACCACTTTCTATCAAGCAGCCAGATGGCAAACTCGTCCTTGAATCGAGCGTAACGTTCACTGTCCAGCACCGACTTTGCGCTGTCGTAAGCTGCAGCACGGCGCTCTTTTGCCAGCGCTAACAACTCCTCCTCTCCGGCTAAGCGCAATTTACCACTTACCGCGCCAAGCGCTTCCTCGATGAAGACGTCCAGATCCCGGGCGTCACCGAGTTGACCTGCCAGCCAGCGCATTTCTTCTGCCCACGGGCGCGAGATTTTTTTTGGCACGGCCGAGCGGAAAGTAGTCAGCGCAGAGCGCATGCGGCGGAATGCAACCCGCATCTGGTGAATTCCCGCAGTGTTTTCCCACGATCTGGCCGCCTGCTCCCACTGCACAAGATAGTTCAGGTTGTGCTGTAATATCGTAACAAAGGCCTCATTTACGCTTTGCCGCGAGCGTACGGGCGCATGTTTTTTACGCTTTTCAACCTCGTTTTTTACTGAACCCTGCTGCATTCACTGTATTACCGCGTCTTGTCACTGCCCAGTGCATGGTTAACCTCCGCAGATCATCCCAACGGAATTATCTGCAGAGCAGTCGGATGGTCGGAGCCAATTCGGGAGAGCGGCCTGACTGTAATGTTAATATCAGCGTATAGTATAGATAAAAATTCACCATCCCCACTCCGTAACGATAACCCAGGAAAGGAGCTGCTGTACATGGACTGAACCCTGAATGCGGCGGCTTAACGGCTTTTTCCCCATATTTCTATATTATAATGGGGTTAGTAATCAGACTTAACACCTGTCGGAGGCGCAGATGGCAAAAAATAGTGGTATCGATACAGCTGTTCCCCAGTCTATACGCGATCAGGTGGCCGCGGCAAAGCAAAGCGAGATTCTCGGCTGGGAGTATCCTTACAAGAAGAAAATGAAACGGGAGGAGTACGAATCGGCCAAGCTGGAATTGCAGATCGAATTGCTCAAAATGGAGAACTGGGTCAAGAAAACAAGGCAGAAAATTGTCATTCTTTTTGAGGGCCGGGATGCAGGCGGAAAAGGCGGAACAATAAAGCGTTTCATGGAACACATGAATCCCAGGGGGGCCAGAGTTGTGGCCCTCGACAAACCGAGCGAACGGGAACGGGGGCAATGGTATTTTCAACGCTACATTCAGCATCTGCCTACGGTCGGAGAAATCGTTTTCTTTGATCGATCTTGGTATAACCGCGGAGTTGTAGAGCCAGTGATGGATTTTTGTACGGCAGAAGAAAACAAGCTGTTTCTGCTGCAAACCCCGCGCTTAGAAAACATGTTAATTGAGAGCGGAATTCGACTTTACAAGTTCTGGTTTTCAGTAAGCAGGCCGGAACAATATCGACGCTTCAAGGCGCGAGAAACGGATCGGCTAAAGCAGTGGAAACTGAGCCCGGTTGACGAGCAATCGCTGAGTCGATGGGATGCGTACACAAAAGCTATAGATACAATGTTTGATTACACCGACACAGACACTGCACCTTGGATAGTCGTGCGATCGGACGACAAGAAACGCGCTAGACTGAACTGCATGCTTTATCTGCTACATAGCCTACCTTACCCAAACAAAAACGAAAATATAGTTACTGCCCCGGACCCTGGAATATTAGGTCCGGCAAAAAAGATGTACAAGTCATTCACTGAAAAGCGCTCCGGCCTTAAAAAGACAGGTTAAGTTCGGGCTCTCATCAAGCGCGGTCAGGCGGCACATCCACCCTTACGGCCAAGCGATCCGTGTTGAAAACGCGCCTATAGACTCTGTTTGCGTTGCATCGCGCTCTGCTGACTAACAACCGTGTCTTTGTCAACGGGTTCGATCAAACGCTGGGGCGCAAACATACAGGTGAACGTGCTTCCTGCTCCGACCTCACTCGAGATCTCCAGCTCGGCATCATGACGCGCCAACACATGCTTAACGATCGCCAGCCCTAAACCCGTACCCCCTGATTCGCGGGACCGGGCAGAATCTACCCGGTAAAATCGTTCGGTAAGCCGGGGTATGTGGCGCCGCGGAATTCCCCCGCCGTTGTCTGCTACGGTTAGCTGGGCACCGTTGCCATGAGCAGTCCACTTCACTTGGATCACAGTGTGCGGCGGCGTATGCCGGACAGCATTGAAAACCAGGTTTGAAAAAGCGTCCCGTAACTCCGCAGCATTACCATGAAGATGACGGTTGTCCTCTAGCACAAGGCTTATGGCATGGTCCGAGTTCTCAGCGAGCGCCATGGCTTCCTTGACAATAGAGTCTAACAGGCCCGGCACGTCTACGGCCGCTTCCTCGGCGGGCAAACCGTCATGCTCCATGCGGGAGAGGGTCAACAGATCCTGTATTGTCTCCTCCATGCGCCTGGCTTGACTCAGCATCAACTCTGTAGAGCGCAACCTTTGCGGTGAGTCATTCTGTGTTTTCCATACCTCCAGAAAACCACGAATCACGGTCAGCGGTGTGCGCAGTTCGTGCGACGCATTAGCAACGAAATCCCGCCGCATTCTGTCGACATAGTAAGAAGCGGTAACGTCCCGGGCAATCAACAGCTGCTGGTGTTTTTTACCGAACGGCGTAACGTAAACCGAGAGAATTTTTCTTTGATCTACCGGCGAAGTGAACTCCAGCGCTTTTTCATTTTCCACTTCAAGGAATTCCTGCAAGATTGGATCAGCTACTATCTGGCTAAAAGTCTGGCCCGCATCCTGAGGCCATGATATTCCCAATAGTTCACCTGCCGCCGGGTTGCACCACTCCACTTTTTTCCCTTGACCCAGGATGACGGCGGCATCGGGGAATGCGCTGGCCGACTCGGTAAACCGTCTGAGAAAACGTGACAGCCGACGTTTGCGTTTACGACTGCGTTTTTTAAGTATATAGGCATTTTTATACACCACTCCCCAAAGTCCGGCCGGAAAAGCAGCCGGCAATTGTTTACCAGTACGGATCGCATCTGAAAGTCGAAATAAGTGATACAGGTGCCATCCGCAGTAGGCAACAATTCCCGCCAGCAGCAGCGGAATTGCAATCCCCCACAGCGCCTCACCGATGGCGCTGACTACTGCGATACCGGTCAGGCAGATAAGTTCGAATCTAAGCAAATGATTCAAATTGATTACATTTATTCGCAGCCAATTGACGTTGGCACGGCAGGGTCAGTGCCGGTCACGAATATTTGGCGACTTTTTCTACCCGTGCGTCGACAGCCTGTAGCCAGTGCCGCGAACGGTCTGGATCAAACGGTTGTGTCCAGAGGGCTCCAGCGCTTTACGCAGCCGACGAATATGTACATCTACAGTCCGGTCTTCAACATAGACATTACTGCCCCAAACCTGCTGAATCAATTGAGCGCGGCTGAACACCCTCTCCGGGTGAGTCATGAGGTAGTATAGCAATTGAAACTCGGTTGGCCCCATATTTACGACTTCCTGCTGTACCGTTACTCGGTGACTGTCAGGGTCAAGGCGCAGTCCAGACATCTCAA
This sequence comes from Gammaproteobacteria bacterium, assembly GCA_024638505.1. GTDB lineage: Bacteria > Pseudomonadota > Gammaproteobacteria > Arenicellales > JAANXG01 > JAHEKE01. The sequence goes on from JAHEKE010000043.1 coordinate 11,443, forward strand.
CAGCGTCAATTGGGAGGGTTGGCGCGGCTCTACGCAGCACCGCTTTTATCCGTGCGATTAGTTCTTTCAGCGAGAAGGGTTTAATAACATAGTCATCAGCACCAATCCCCAGCCCCTGTACTTTGTCCGTTTCTTCTGCACGCGCGGTAAGCATTATGATGGGCAGATCCCGGGTAGAGGAATCGCTCTTCAATTGTCGCGCCAGGTCTATTCCGGAAAAGCCAGGTAGCATCCAGTCAAGCAGAATGAGATCCGGCTTGGATGAATTAATCTTGGTACGTGCCTGCTCGGCATCGCCGGCACTCAAGCACTCGAATCCACTACCGGTCAGCGCCAACCCGATCATCTCCCGAATAGCTGGCTCATCGTCCACCACCAGCACCTTTGCCGATTTAATAACCATCTCCCTGTGACTTACATGCTTCGTTTCAAGCCCGAAAATACAACAGCCGTGAGATTAAGGCATTACCGTGATAACCGGTTGAAGCAGAGCGCTTACGCGGTCAGGGGCTGCCTGCGTATGTGGGATTTATCCTCGTCGCCGGCACTATTGAGTTAACCGTAGCGCCCTTCAATATAGTCGGCAGTCTCTTTTTGCTGCGGGGTGACGAATACGTCCTCCGTTGCGCCATGTTCAATGACCTTGCCCATAAGCATAAAAATACACTCATCACTCGCCCGCCGGGCCTGGGCCATATTGTGTGTGACTATAAGAATAGTGTATTGCCCGCGCAGCTCCCAAATCAATTCCTCGACCGCTTCAGTGCCTTTGGGATCGAGCGCCGAACAGGGCTCGTCCATAAGTAAAAGGGTAGGTTTGACCGGCAGCAGCCGGGCAATGCACAGCTTCTGCTGTTCTTCCAAAGACAGCTCGGTTGCTTTGCGTTGCAGCCGGTCCTTGACCTTGTCCCACAATAACACCTGACGCAGCGCCTTCTCTATAATCTCATCCTTTTCACCGCGAGACACTTTTTGCCCCCTGGCATGAATATTGTAGCCAAACAAAACGTTGTCGCGAATTGAGAGCGGCAGGGGATTCGGCCGTTGGAATACCATTCCAATCTGTTTACGAACCTGAATCAACTCAACATCCGGGTCATATATATTTTTCCCCAGCACGTCTATGTTTCCGTTAATGCGGACATAGCCGAGCCTTTCATTAATCCGGTTGACGCTGCGCAGAAACGTCGTCTTGCCACAGCCTGAGGGCCCGATAAGCGAAGTAATAATGCCGTGCTTGACATCCAGATCGACATCAAACAACGCCTGAAACGTCCCATACCACAAATTCAGTTTGTCGGTATGAATGGCATACTCAATAGCAGCGGCTTCATTCATGGTATATACATTCGGTGATTACACATCTCATATTGCTTGGCAGTCGTATCAGCCAAAACGCCCCTCCACGTAGTCCCGCGTGCGGGTATCCTGTACTTCGCCGGTAAACAGGTCCTCCGTAACCCCCACTTCGACGCAGCGGCCCTCCAAGAAGAACGCGGTGCGATCCGCCAGGCGGCGGGCCTGCTGGACCAGATTGGTAACCAAGATAATGGTCACTTCTTGTTTCAGCTCTTTGAGTACGTCCTCTATGCGCATAGTGGTGACCGGATCAACGGCAATGGAGAACTCATCCAACATCAGCAGTTCCGGATCCTGGGAAAGTGCCCGGGCAATTGTGAGCCGCTGCTGCTGCCCACCAGAAAGTAAACTCCCCAGGGAGTCCAGCCGGTCTTTAACCTCGTCCCACAGGGCCGCTCGGGTAAGACAGCGTTCGACAATAACGTTCAGCTCCTCCTTACTTTTAATTCCAGCCAGTCGCGGGGCGAGCGCAACATTGTCATATACCGACAGCGGCAATCCGACTGGCAGCGGAAAAACCACTCCTATCCTGCTGCGCAGAGCATAAACGTTGCGCAGAGAATGTATATCGCGACCATTAAACAAGATCTTGCCGTCTACCCGCATTGAGGAGGTGAACATATCCATCCGGTTCAAGGCTTTAATGAAGGAGGTCTTGCCAGCATTGGCTGGACCGATGATGCCAAAAATTTCATGCTCACGGACGGATAAGGTCACCCCGCTTAATATGGTCTGGTGGCCGTAAGCTATGGCAAGATCCTTTACTTCCAGCTTTACCGACCCGGCGGTACCCACCGCGACGACCGGCGCTGACGCTACCACTTTTTTCTGCCCCGCAACCACATGCGAAAAGCGATAGACAGGCTGTTCATGATCAGCACGATGGCGATCAGTACCAGGGCAACGCCGTAGGGGAGCTCGTCCGGAACTCCTGGGACCTGCGTGGCCACCACGTAGAGGTGCAGAGACAGCGCCATGGTCTGATCAAATACGCTCTCCGGTAAAAATGGCAGAAAAAACGCCGCGCCGGTAAACATTATTGGAGCCGTTTCACCGGTCGTGCGGGAAACCTCAAGGATCACGCCGGTAAGGATGCCGCTTACCGCGTTGGGTAAAACAACACGACGAATGGTTTGCCAGCGTGTAGCCCCCATGTTCCAGCAGGCTTCGCGAAACGCGTGCGGCACCGCCTGTAAGGACTCGCGCGTAGCGACAATAACCACCGGCAGGGTCATGATCGCCAGCGTCAGACTGGCAGCAAGTATGCTGGTGCCGAGCCCGAAGAACAGGACGAACGCCCCCACTCCGAATAACGCATGAACTATCGACGGTACGCCGGCCAAATTGATAATGGCAAGATTGATTACGCGTGTGAACCAGTTATCCCCGGCATACTCACTCAGATAGACCGCCGCGGCCACCCCCAGGGGAACGGATATAAGCAGCGCCACCGCGACCAGCCAAATGGTGCCGTAGAGAGCGGGGAATATGCCGCCTGCGGTCATGCCATCGGTTGGCTCAGAGAACAGAAAATCCGCAGATATGATAGACCCACCCTTGTAAATCAGCGTAGCCAGAATCAATACCACCGGCAGGATGAGCAGGCCGGTCATGATCATAAACAGGATTCTGCACAATCCCTGCACCTTCTTGTCCCGTTGATTCAGTTCAGTTACGGCAAACATAATGGTTACCCTTTGCGCACGCCGCGGACAATCAAGTCCGCCGTCAAATTGATGATAAACGTGATGATGAAGAGAAAAATACCAATGGTAAACAATGCCATGTAGTGGTCAGAACCAACTGCGGTTTCGCCCAGTTCCGCCGCAATAGTTGCAGTCAAAGCCCGCACCGAGTCAAACACGCTGCTAGGCAGGTTTATCGAGTGGCCGGTGGCCATGAGTACGGCCATGGTCTCACCAAAACCGCGTCCAACCCCGAGCAGAACCGCGCCCAACAGACCATTCTTTGCCGCGGGCAAAACCGCTCGTATGGTTACCTGCCAGCGCGTCGCACCCATGGCCTCAGCCGCCTCACGATAACGGTCGGGCACCGCGTTGAGCGCATCCTCTGCGATTGAAGTCATGATCGGTGCCGCCATCAAGCCGAGAATCACGCCGGCGTTTAAGACATTCAGACCAACCGGCACGTCAAATATTTCGATAATCAGCGGATTCATGATGCTAAGACCGATGAATCCCCACACTACGGATGGAATCGCGGCAAGCAGCTCGACCAGTACTTTCAGGAATTCTCGTGTTTTACCTGTGGCGAACTCGGCAATAAAAATTGCGGCGCCCAAGGAAAAAGGGATCGCCACAATCATTGCCAGTCCGGTAACGCTGGCAGTGCCTGCGATTAAAGCGAGGATACCGTAAGTTGGATTGTGTTCGGATGTCGGCCGCCACCGCGGTGACGTGAAAAATTCAACAATGTCTAATTCACCAAATAAAAATCCTGCGCCTTCCTTGGAGATAAATACGAAGATTCCGATAATAAATATGATGGCAGAGATACCGCCGATAAAAACGAGAATCTGTACCGCTTTATCAATGAACCAGTCCGGGTCACGACGGTCAAAATCCACCTCCTCAGGCAGCGCTGCCTGAGGACGTTCGACCGCAGCAATAACGGGGTTATCAGCCATGTCAAGGAGTCTCTTTACCGGTAATGGTTTCGATCAAGTCTCTGACGTGCGCCATCATGTCTCTGTACAGCTCTTCCATGCGCGTGTTTGCCTCCTGCTCGCCTAAGCCCACAGGAGGCAGGCCGACATCCCACTCGAGCGCTGAAGTGTGGAAAGGCAGGTTTTGAATATATGACTTGACCGGCCCCTGCAGGCTGACTACGACATAGTATTTACTGATGTTCTTTTGGGTCACGTCGAGTTTCTGCGGTTTACTCAAATCCATACCCAATCCGTGCTGCTCCATGAACTGAACCATGGTGGGGTCAAAGCTGGCGCTGGGGTTCCGGCTGGCGCTGTGGTAACGGCCGCTATCGGGAAACTGTTTACGCGCAATGGCTTCTGCCATCGGACTCAAAAAACTCCCGTCTTCGTCAATAAACAGGATTTCGTGCCGCACGTCTTGTTTGTATTCGCCGCTGATGGCGAACAGCGCTTCTTCACATATGTTCTTGGCCTGGTCCGACACTCTTTTCACCATGTTAAAAACAACAAACATGGCCAACAAGTCGGTAATGCCGCGACGCTCACCCTCGGCTGTCATGTCGGAATAGACGACGTCCAACGTTTGTTCGACATCCGTCGCCATGCCCATGGTGGTACGCGCCATTTCCTCACTGCTTTCGTTGAAAGCCGTTATCGCCCCATTGAGCATGTGCAGGGCGTGCTGCGAGATTAGCTCCAGCTCCCGCGCCAGTACACCCTCCGGCGGTTTAGACATCTGTATGGCCTCGCGGCACATGGTTACCGCATAATCACCAAGCCGCTCGAACTGAATATTTACTCTGACCACCGCCTCGATTAGGCGCAGAGGCGTAGCGCTGGGTAGATGCAGGGCGATAAAGCGGTAGCACTGCTTGTTCAGCTCGCGGTGGGCGCGATTAATGCGGCCATCTTCCAAGATGGTTTTATAAGCCAGTCTCTCATTTCCTGTCTGCACCGCCTGCAGAGCGTTGGCTATAGCGCGCTCGGCATCGCTGGCAAGCGCCCCGACCTGCTTACGAATATTGTCAAGGTCTCTCTGCAGGCGTTCTTCGTAGTGCGTCATCGTTATCGCTCTCTAAGCAGAAGATGGAAAACAGTCGTAGATTCTAGATTCAATTGCACGTTACGCTGCGAATTGGTGCATAGCCTTTCTGCTGAATAATGCATTGGCCAACATCGCTTAGAATCCAATCCATGTAGGCTTTGATTGCCCCCTGGGGTTCCCCGTTGGTATACATCAATAGCGGACGGGCGATGGGATAACTGCCGTCACTGGCGGTTGCCACGGTCGGGATAACGCATGATTCTCCGTCGGCTTTGGATACGCACGGCATCTTGATGTGGTCCGTGGCGTAGGCCAGACCGCTGTAACCGATTGCACAGGGCGTTTTTTCCACCAAATCGACAACGTCCTTGGAGCCGTGCATATCCCGCGTTCCCAGCTTGTAGTCCCGCGCTTTGCCCAGCACCGCTTGTCGGAAGTAGGCATAAGTGCCGGAGTTGTTCTGTCGACTCACCAGCACCATGGTTTGGTCTTTACACCCTGGGACTTCGATTCCAAGGTCAGCCCAATTCTCGAATTTGCCATCTTCCCCATAGACTTCAGCCAGCTGCTCAATCGTCACCTCGTTAAGCGGATTGTCTTGATGGATGAAAACGGCAAGGGCATCGTAGCCGACTATGTGCTCCACAGGACTCTGGCCGCGTTCATTAGCGAGCTTTATCTCCTTGTCCTTCATCTTGCGGCTGGCATTGGCGATATCGACCGTACCGTTGATCATGGCGGCAATGCCCGTACCGGAGCCACCACCACTCACCGCTACCGCAACATCGGGATCAACTTTACGGTATTCCTCGGCCCACGCCTGGGCAACGTTTACCAGCGTGTCAGAGCCTTTGTTCTGTATTACCGTGCGCGCTTCAGCGACTGACGCATAAGCCGTGACAGCAGTTACAAGTATGAGATAAGAAAGTTGTCTTGAGCGCATGTTAACTACTCCTTCGGCTGATGATTACTTCTAAGGTGGTGTTTTTAAAAGCGATTGGCCAGCAAATAGTGTTTTGTATCTTTGGATACTTAACGCTTTGCTGGCAGGTCACTAAAATATGACGCAATTATTAATCTTGTGTTAAATGTTTATGAACTTTTTGTTACAGCGACGGCCGCGTCGAGGGTGATATCTGTTGCATGCTGGTTCTTTGCGAGTACTATGCGGTCCCGGCCGAGCACAGACCCGACCATCACAGGGGAGGGCGCAGCTACGGTCGATTTGCGCCGATGCCGGCCGCGAATGTGGAAAGGGTTACTAGTTGCGGACTAGAAATGAAGCGTCGGTGGATCGGTACTCGTGCAGACGATTCATCAGATCCAGCACGGTGAGAAGAAACGTATTCGCAGAAATACGGCCCAGTCCTCCCTGCATACATGACATTTCTCCATATGACCGACAGGCATCTTTACGCCCATTGGCGGCATATACAATAGAGGGCACGGGATCGCCGCTATGACGCCCGAGGACAGAATCTGTGGAATGATCTGCCGACACCCCAATCACAAGTTGTGCCGTCATAAACGGAGCGATTGCGGCATCGATCCGTTCGATCATACGCTTCTTTCCCTGCGGGTCTTTATCGTGGCCGCATGTATCCGTTCCCTTGATGTGAACGTACACAAGATCGTGATTTTCGAGCGCTGTCTGCACGGCTGCCACCTTGGCAACAAGATCGGTATCTGGCAATGCGCTGAAGCTGGGTTCGGTAATTGCCGTGTATTGAAACAATTTCGCTAGACCGAGTAGCGTACGCTCGCCCGCCACCACCGCGGCCTTCATATTTAGGTGATTAATCAGAGTATGCGTTTCGTAAAGAATTCCGGCACCTCGGGTGATTATTCCAGTAGCGGGCATTAAATCCCGGCGCCGCCTGGACTGGTTTACCGGATGGTCATAAAGAATTTCAAAAGCTTTTTCGATGAATGTATTCACCACGCTTGCCGTGTTGGAGGCAGCAGAATCGCCAGCGTTCTGTGCGGTACTCTCAAGCACATAGCGTTCACGAGTTACATCGCTGGGATCCGTGTCGCTGATCGATTGCGACAGGTTCGGGCCGGATAAGCGGAGTACGGCACGATGCTGGCTTGCAGGGTAAATACTGGCGGTAACGTCTCGGCCAAGACTAATGTTATTCAGCGCCGCTGCCAGCTCATCCGTGCCCTCGCGGATTCGTCCCGCGCGTCGATCTAATATCTTTAGCCGGCCGTTTTCGCGCTCCAGCGTTGCAAAGTTACAGCGCAGCGCAACATCACCGGGTTGCACAGGAACGCCGACCCCGCTGGCCTCGACCGGACCTCGCGACAGCTGATAAACGTCTCTCGGCGCCACCCCCATCAGCAGGCTCGTTCCCGTATGCGTCCCCACCGGCATACCAGGGACAAACGGGTCAACCTGAGCGCACTGCCCGTGCGCTGCCAGCTGGTCAAGATTAGGCGTGCGTGCGGCCTCCAGAGGAGTGGCCCCATTCAGCTCTGCGGCAGGACGATCACCAAGACCATCGATAATGATTATAACCCCTTTGGGTCTGTCCGGCATTGCTCAGCTCTCTGTACGTAGCCGGTCAAATGTTTATCCGCTGCGAGAGCGAAACCAGTTCCAAGGCATTTTGAAGTGCTCCAATCTCTCGCTCGCCAATTTGGTTTTTTTCTTAGCGTCTGAAGCAGCGGCCACCGTTCTGTCGGAAGAGACAAAGACATCCTTCGGCTTACTTTTGAAATCTTTTTCCAGTTCACTAACAATAGTAACCATGACGTCGCGCACCGTCCTTTCCTTATCTACGTTTGCAACAATGGCAACGCCGCCCTGGTCGGCCTCGGCAAGAAGCATATCCTGCAATTCCCAGATGGCATCGAAGTGCCGTAAATAGCGCTCGGCCCGGCGTAATACAACCTTTGTACCTCGGCCCTTGATTCGCTGTCGTAACTGTTCTTTTTTCAAAACCGCTAACATGATAGGCACAATTACGGCAGGCGGCTCCTGGGGAATCGTTTTCAATAGAGAAGGACGAACATGTACGCCTTCTAACACTACTGAGGTCTGTTCGCGCAATGCCCGCTGCAGCACTGCCTCACAGGCGACGGCGACGAGCTCGGCCTGTCTCCGGTAGCCGATTTTCAGCTGTGCCTTTTCATCAAGGACATCGTCCATTTGATGGGCCAGGGCTCGCCAGGCATTGAATGACGAGCTATGCAAAACCGGAAGCAGGCGCTCCGGGATCAACATCCGCATTACCTCGCGCAGCATATCCGTTGACTGTGTTCTAACAATGCCGAGTCGACTGGTTACTTCAGTAGCGATTGTGCTTTTGCCGCAACCAGCGGTTCCGCCTATCAGCAGGATCAGCGGGCGCCCACTGTTAATGAACTCCGCCCACACCAGATAATGATGTGCTTCTCTCTCTCCTACTTCTTTTTTAAGACAGCCATAGGTGAGACCGCCAAGATGATGGGAGTTGATCTCGGTTGTGCGCTGCTTTAACAGATGATCATACACACTTCTGGTAATTTCGAAGGCAGACTCGGCGGAAAGGCCGCTGCATTCCAGCCTTTGCTGATGACGACTGCGGGAGAACGGGGTGAGGTGCCCGTGTGAGTCGCGCACGAGAATAGGTGCGGGACTGCGGAGTTTTTCTTGATAGCTTTTCGTTATCTGCGAATTTTCAAAAGGTTTTAAGCGCCGTATGACTTCAGCGCGGAGCTCTGCTGTTGTTATTTCGTCCCGGTCAGCCATCGCATCACGCACGTTTGACGCGAGCTCGTAGGCTTCATCAAACCGCATGCCAGCTTCTTGCAGTGATCGCGTTAGAATTCCGCGAAGGAAGGGCACGCGCGCTCCATCGTCAGAATTAACGACCGTTACCTTAGCCATGCAGTATCGAGTTTAAGTTTGCCAAAGCGGAATTTTTCGCATGATCAATTTTTTTAGTATAAAAGTAATTACACATCGATACTAGATCTGTGCGACTATTTATGCATACCTGCGTTGATAGTGGCCGCGGTTTACGCGTGCCGGAAAGTGCTCAGCTCTTGTAAACACTCCGGGCTCGTCTTCTATTGAACACCAAACGGAACAGATTTCCCGCCCCAATGCAACGGGGTCTCAGTTTCCCATTTTGCCAGTTGCATCTTCATCGCCCATGCGCGACTCATAAACTGGCTACGGCCCGCGCGCTTGCCGCCGGCAGGTCTCCTCAGCGCGGATCCGTTCCGGCCAGTTTAAGCAGCGCGGTGTGCAGCGGCTTGTGCCGATCGAATAAAACCACGAAGTCGGATTCGCACCGCCCGCCTTTGGCGTTGATGACTTCAACCAGGGCACGTCGACTGCTGGCACTCCACCTTGCCAAGCCGGGAAGGGCGAGAACAATGGGGCTCCAGCGTTCCCAGGCAACCCGCGCAGCCCGCGGCATTGGCCGATTCGGCTGATAGCCCAGCAATCCGGTGGCCAGACGCATACAGCGTTGTGCCCCGTTTGAACGGGCCGTGCTGGTATGGGCCTCCATCATCTTAGCGGCCATCAATCCTACTTTTTCGGTGGGCAAAGAATCAACTAAAACTTGACGTGGCTTGCCGAAAAACAAAAGAAGCTCACTTCGCGCCAGTTGTTTCAGCGTGTTTATGCTCGAACGATATCCCGCGTTTTTTTTTCTCCGCGCAAGTTCACCTTGCAAGATTCGCTTCACCTTTGGATTTCGCGGTCTGAACCCATGCTTGTAGTAAAACCAGAACGCGCCCGATTCAAGCGCTTCTCGGTTGTCTTCGCCCAATTGCTGGGTGTTGATTACGAACGCATCGGAGTGGAATAGATAGCGTACCATCGCCAGCGTGTACACAAAGATGCGCGACGTTTCGGTGCCGCGGTAGACATCGAAGACGTTGAAATTGATCTCAGATGAACGCAGCAAAGTCGCCGCTTGCGTGTATCCAATAGGTACGCCGTTCCTTAAAATGAGAAAGACATACATGGCCTCCAGCAGGCTGCGCTTCTCCGGCAGCAGGCCGTAACAGACAAACTGCAATCCGCTGTCACAACTGATAACACGAACGTCATTGGGATCTGCATTCATGAACGCATAGAGATCCCGGCCGCGCGTAATCATCTGGATGCGGGCTAGATCGATGAGTTTCCTGCCTTCCCTTTCGCCTACGCCGTGTACCAGCAAAGGCACACGATTTATCAGCTTCGATATTGGATGAGTCAGCTGCCAAGGAGCAAGGCCATAAAACAGCTTTTTTGGCTTGTGCCTGGAGTACGTTCGTGAAGGTGTGCCGATCCCAGGCGAGAGAACTAGAGGAACGTCAAGATCATCATAAAGCTTTTCCCGCACCGAATCTTGGACCCGCCACCGGATAAAATGCCGCACAAGAAAGGCAGCGTCCGTTTCCTCAGGCCGCCTTAAGGTCTTGATCCATTTCTGCGGAGACAAGGCGAGCTTTTCCAATGCCTCCGTCGCAGGATATGACAGCAGTAGCGGCCATAGCTCGTCCAAGTTATGCTGGTTATCCCACTCCGACCAGTTTATCGAGATGGATCCGGGCCAGCGTGCAAAAAGCCAGCGCGCTGTCTGCCAATAAAATCTAAAATGTATAGCAGTGCCAATTAATCCAGTGTCCGACAGCTGTCGACGATGGCGCTTAAGGTCCTTCCTGTTGCCGAAATCACCCAGTATCCTCTCTGCTTTTATCAGCACAGCTTCGCTGTCAGGATAAGCCTGCATGAAGCACATCAGGTCGTGCAGACGAACTACCTGAGCGCTGGATCCTAGACTGGCTTTCTCCATAATCTGCAGCAGGCGCAACTTCTCATCTGCAGATTCCTGAGTGAAACTCAGCTTGAGCCGCTGCAAGGTTTGCAGCGCAGCGGATGGATTGAACTTGCCCATAAATACTCAGTTTCCAATAACCGTGTGCTGCGGAAATTGACCTAGGTCAACTCACCTTTAACCGGATATAGCTTTAATTAACATCCGACTAAGCAATAAGCGAGACCCAGCTCATTATATAAAGCGAATGGCAAACATTTCTTCTCATTTTTGATAAGGAGGAACAAAATGACGGTTCATCATGAAGGCGACATGCCTGACACGATGCATGATTTACGCGAGGGCATCAGAATGATGCGCAGTGCATCCCCCAAGACCTGGGAAGCGTGGGCCAAGTTTCTAGAGGCTGCCCTTGAACCCGTTAGCTTGGACCGAAAAACGAAAGAGTTTGTCGCTCTCGGTATGAGCATAACGGCTCAATGCAAATATTGCGTTGGCATACACGTGCAAAAGTGCCTGGACGCAGGCGCAACTGAGAAAGAGATCGTTGCGGTATGTCACGTCGCAATGGTTATGGGCGGCAGTCCAGCAATGACTTACATTGCCGAGGTCTACAAGGCGCTCGAACTCTATCGCGAGAAGCAGGAGAGAGTCGGCTGAAAAAACATACGGTTTTTCGTCGCCCCCATGCTGCTAACAGACCCGCACGGACTTTTTAAATCTGGCACAATCCCCCAAGCTCTTCCTAACTCCGGTGATAGTGTGTGGGAGACGAGATAGATGGGGCACGCCGTAGATCGCGACCATTTCGAAGAAGAGGAATACCACCTCTTCGAACAGCGCCTGCAGCAGAACCTGGCGGCGCTGGAACTAATATTAATGCGCCCGGGTTTTGGTCAGGGCGCCACTACCCTCGGCGCGGAGCTTGAGGTTTCCATCGTAGATAGCCATTTCCAGGCACTGCCTGTAAACCGGCAGGCGCTGGCACAAAACCTGGATTCACATATTCAACTGGAGCTTGATCGATTCAATCTCGAATTCAATCTCGACCCCGTAGACGCTGAAGGTCAACCGTTCAGCACGATTCAGTGCCAGCTGGAAAATGCGATTGCTCGGTTAGATAAATTGGTCCGGCCCCTGGGTGGCCGGGTTGTGCCGATAGGAATCCTGCCCACCCTCACTGTTGACCAGCTGCAGGCCGACGCCCTGACAGATCTCCCTCGTTATAAAGCACTAGACAACGGCATCCGCCGATTACGCCAAGGGGGGCCATTCAACATCCAAATAGATGGAGCCGAGCCGCTATCTTTAACCTGTGAAGCTGTTTCTTTGGAGGGAGCGAACACGTCATACCAGGTTCACCTGCGGGTCAATCCCGATAAATTTGCAGACACTTTCAACGCAGCCCAGCTTGCAACACCTGTCGTGCTTTCTGTAGCCGCTAATTCACCAACGTACGTTGGGCATTTACTGTGGGATGAGACGCGTGTCGCGCTCTTTAAGCAGGCAATAGACGGGCGGAGATCAAATCCCGCAGATTGGCGCCGGGCGGCCAGAGTACCGTTTGGTCATGGCTGGATACGCAAAAGTGCGCTGGAGAATTTCGCAGAATCCGTTGCGCTCCACCCCTGCATTCTGCCGCAGCTATCTGCAGAGGATCCGCTTGCCCGTGTTGAGCAGAATGAGCTCCCTTCGCTGCACGAGTTGCGGCTGCATCAGGGAACTGTGTGGCAGTGGAACCGCGCGATCTACGACCCGGCCTACAGCGGTCATTTGAGGATTGAGATGCGTGCTCTTCCAGGCGGGCCGACGCCAGTTGATATGGCTGCCAACACCGCGCTTTTGATCGGATTAACATTCGGCCTGCGGCAAAATATCGACTACCTGCTCCCGCGTTTTCCATTTCAGTACGCGGACTACAACTTTTACCGCGCTGCGCAAGACGGACTCGACGCCGTGCTGCTTTGGCCTACCGCCTGTGGAAACTCGCCCAAGGAAATACGCGCCGATGAATTGTTAAAGCAAATGTTACCCGTTGCGCAACAGGGCCTGGAAATCATCGGAGTGGGCCAATCTGAAATCGAACAAATGCTAGCGCTTATTGCGCAACGCTTAAATCTCGGTATCTCTCCCGCACGCTGGCAACGGCGTGTGCTGTCTAAGCTGGACCAGAGGATGCCAAGGTCACAGGCACTTGCTCGATTATTACAGCTTTACCTTGATGAAGCCGCAACTGGAAGGCCCGTTAGTGAATGGACCTTGAGTATTTAACAACAGCGTATAGACTACAATCGGCTGTGTTCGATCTGTAGATGAAACCGCGAATATGCTGCGCATCATAACCAACAGAACATGATCCTTTGACCAAGACCGCATCTGCGTTAGCGCAATCTATGCTCAGCAGCCTGAGGGACTTGTCCCCTATCCTGGTTGTGGTGGCGTTTTTTCAGCTTCTCGTGCTGCAACAGCCGATTCCCAATCTTATTGATCTAGTCGTCGGCACGTTCTTTGTTCTGCTCGGACTGACCTTTTTCCTGCACGGCCTGGAAACCAGTCTATTCCCGCTTGGAGAATCCATGGCCTACGCCTTTGCCAAAAAAGGCAGCGTAGTCTGGCTGCTGCTGTTCGCATTCGCGCTTGGCTTTGGCACGACCATCGCAGAACCGTCTTTAATCGCGGTAGCGGATGAAGCCTCCAAAGTGATGGCCCAAGGTAATATCATCCCGGACACGGCAGAAGCGCGCGAAAATTATGCTGATGGGCTGCGTTTGACTGTTGCGCTTTCCGTTGGCGCGGCAATTGTCACCGGCGTGTTTCGCATTATCCGCGGCTGGCCGATCCATTTAATGATCATGGCGGGGTATGCCATCGTCGTGGTAATGACTGCACTCGTGCCGGATGAGATCATTGGTATCGCTTATGATTCAGGTGGTGTGACGACGTCCACCATCACTGTGCCCCTGGTCACGGCTTTAGGCGTGGGCTTGGCTTCATCGATAAAAGGACGCAGCCCCATGGTGGACGGATTTGGCCTCATTGCATTCGCTTCACTGTTCCCCATGATTTTTGTTATGGCTTACGGGATGCTGTACTAATGCATACTCTAGGTGCGATCGCAACCACGATCCTAGGCACCATAGTAGATGTATTGCCCATCACATGCATAGTCGTGCTATTTCAAATGGCCGTGCTGCGGCAGAAGCTACCCAACATCCGTCGCCTGGTAACGGGATTCGTTTATGTGCTGATCGGACTATCGCTGTTTCTGGTGGGGCTGGAACAGGCGCTGTTTCCAATTGGCCGACTGATGGCGGCGCAACTCACTGACCTGCAAACCGTGTTGGGGGAATCAGTTGCCCCACATTGGTCCGAGTATTACTGGGTCT
>JAHEKE010000044.1 GCA_024638505.1 Gammaproteobacteria bacterium
GCCGAAGCAATCGCTTATCTGCGCAAACTTCACATCCTGGTGCGCTACTTGGAGGTCTCAGATGCGAACATGCAGGAAGGCTCGTTTCGCTGTGATGCAAATGTTTCCGTGCGCCCGCGTGGGCAGGAAAAATTGGGGACACGCACCGAACTTAAAAACCTAAACTCATTTCGCTTTATCGAAAAAGCAATCGAATTCGAGATAGAGCGACAGATCGACCTCATCGAAGATGGTGGTACGGTAAGTCAGGAAACGCGTTTGTATGACGCGGAAAGAAACGAGACCCGCTCAATGCGGAGCAAGGAGGAGGCGCACGACTATCGCTACTTTCCAGATCCAGACCTGCCACCAATGGTGCTAAGCGAACAATTTATTGAAACGACGCGGAGTGAACTACCGGAGCTGCCGGACCTAAAAAAACAGCGTTTCATTCAACAATATCAGATTACTCCGCAGGATGCAGAACAGCTAATCGCTTCCCGAGAGATTGCCGATTACTTTGAGGCCGCTGTTGCACAGCAATCGGGTAGCGCCAAAACAATAGCCAACTGGATCAATACCGAGCTAACCAGCTATCTGAACGAGGAGAATAAAAGAATAAATGAATCACCTGTAGACGCGGGCATGCTCGGCCTGCTGATCAGAAGGATTCAAGATAAAACTATATCGGGAAAAATCGCCAAAGAGGTGTTTAAAGGCATGTGGGAGGGAGAGGGCAGCCCCGATGACATTATAGAACGCAGGGGCTTACGGCAAATCACAGACAGTTCGGCTATTGAGCCGATCATCGACCAGGTGCTGGCCAAATCCGCGCTTCAGATTGAACAGTACAAAAGCGGTCAAAGTAAAGTGTTCGGCTACTTTGTAGGGCAGGTAATGAAGGCAACTCAGGGTAAAGCCAATCCACAGCAGGTGAACGAAATCCTGCGCAGAAAACTGGACGGTTAGCCAGCCAGCTAAACACGCTTTCAATCACGATGAATGCCGAATTCCCTATTTAAAGGTTATGATACGCGTATTCGATTATCGTTCATCACGCGCCTGTAGCTCAGTTGGATAGAGTACCTGGCTTCGAACCAGGTGGTCGGGGGTTCGAGTCCCTCCGGGCGCGCCATTTTTCAATAACTTAGCAGTCACTCGGAAGCCTCCATTTTCAACTGGCCCGTATACGGCCCTTACGCCGTCGCTCTCACGAGATAGAAGCTCGGTTTATGCACCAACGTGACGAGCTTTTCCACCTGTTTGAGCATGTACCCGATCTCCGCCACGCTGTAATGCGTAGTGATATCTCCGTTGTAGTGATTGAGGATCGCCTGGCGGTCTTCCTTGGACACACCGGCTTCCCGAAGCCACGTACTGCAGGTCACCCGTAGATCGTGTACCCGGAAATGCCGGGGCATCTTGCCATTGCATTTACCAAACACGTTTTCGAGGCCTGCCTTTCTCCTGGCAGTCTTCCATCCAGTGTTGTTCATCTTGCCGATTCGATGACCGTCGTAGACAAACACATACTCGGCATGTTTACCGCGTTGACGGTTGATGACTTCACGGGCCATGGAATTACAAAATGCATACATCGCCAGTCCATTTTTCGAGTCCGGCAGCTCGAACAGAAATACATCCTGCCCCAACTGCGGCAGCCGGCGTTCCCATTCCCATTTGAGTCCCGAAATCCAGGATTCCCGCAGCGCCGTATGCAACCCGAACAATGCCATGTCATGGATCACCGGTGATTGAGACGCCTTCAGATGTGAAAACAAGGTCCGGTATTCACCCTGGGTCAGCGGATACCCGCCATGCTCCGAGCCCTCGGGCCGTTGCTTGTCCCGCCGCGGGAATTTCCGAATTCTGGGCGCAACCTTCAACCAAGGCGTTGGTCCGTCCATGAGGGTGGTAGCCAGGTTCAACACCACACTGACCATCTCCAGACTCCGATTGATGGTGTTGTTTTTGCATCCCTCCGCCAACCGATCGTTCTTGAACCGCTCCAACTCCGGGTGATGGGTGTGCATCTCCATAATTGGTATATGTTCCAGATACGGCTGTAGCAATTGGCAATGGACAACATGATGCGTCTTGTATCCCTCCAGTTTCAACAGCATGGCCGCGGCTTCTCCCCAGGTATGGGTAGAGAATCCATACAGCAGTTTCTCCGTTTCCTCCCGGAGGAGCTGTTGACCGACCGCTTCGGCTAAGTCCTTTTGGTCGCGGCCGTAGCCAGTGCTGCGCTTAATGGTGCTTTTCTTCGTCCCGACCTTAACCGTCTTGCGGACGTACCAGACGCCATCGCGCAACGTAAGGAAGGGGTGTTTGCGTCTTCTCGGCATAGTGTGTCTCCTATAGTCGAGGGACGCCCACAGCGCGCGTAATACTCGTGCGCCGAGGCGACCAAGTCAACCCGGGGGAATCGGGTCTTTCCGTCGATCTGAAACTCGAGGTTTTGTTCTTGGAGAATAGGGCGGACCTTCCGGTTAAAGTCATCCCGTGTCATCCCAATCAGATACGCCGCCTCGCCGATATTGGGGAATTCCGGGGGATAGGGATAACGCTGCTTACCCATGAACCCGGTTAATTCTGTCTTTGCGAGGAGCGAAGCGACGCGGCAATCCAGGGTGTTTTCATTCTGGAGTCGGTCCGTTTTGCACGCTCTAGCGCCCTACGCAGGGGTGCATAGCGGTGAGACAGGCAACCGATATCCTTTTCGATCACCCTATATATAAGTATCTCTATGCACCCTTGAAATCGCGTTTCAGCAACAGGCTTGACGTATTCGAGCAGATACAAACAAACCGGTTCGCCTTTTCGATGCACTCGTGTTCGCCATTCAGCATCGAGTGGGCAGATTGGCGCAGAACACTTATCGAATTTCGGGCAGTCGCGCATTTTGTTATTCGGGCTTGTCATGGCGGTTATCACTGCCCGAGATAGACATACGTGATCGTGATGCGGGCGTGGCCAAGTTCTTCTGCAACCTGTAGTCGAGCTCGGATATCCAGATCGCGCTCTTCACCTTTGAGTTCGTTTCGGGCGGGACCGCCCTGGTTGGGTGATTTCCATCCCGTGAGTTCGTAATAGCGAGACTGGGCATAGGCATGACGCAGTCCATGGGTCTTCGAAAGCCCTGCTTTGCGAGTGGCGTGTTCCCAGGTGTGCAGGTGCTGTTTATAGCTCTTGTGAGCCGGAATCATTGAACCGGTTCCGGCTATCCGCTTGGCTTCTTCGAGTACACCTCGCTGGTAGGCGGTGCGAATCGGTATCTCTCTCGGCCGACCGCCCTTGGTCCAACTGCCTTTAAGGACTATCTTATCTCCACGGTCCGCCCAACGCGGCTGGATCTTCATCGCCTCCGATCGCCTAAGACCAAACGCCGCCTGGAGCTTTAAACTGACCCGAACATACGGATCGGTGACGTGTCGGGTGACGGAGACAGTCAGTCTTTCAGCTTTACTGACGTTCGGGTTTGATCTTCCATTGAGACCAAACGCTCGATTACTGTCATAGCCTAGATTGGGTTTACCGACCTTGACGCCCAACCAGCGAATGGCGGAGAGACGATTCATAATCGTGGCATCGCTTAGCTCTTGTTGTTTCCAATGATCCACAACTCGATGCACATGCCGATTCCCAATACCGGGTAGACGGGTATCGCGATGCCCCAACTTGCGAATGTCGCCGGCAAATCGAAACAACATCGCCTGTCGCTGATACTGAGTAGTGCGCGAACCATCCCGGTTCGCTTTCAATACGTTTCGAATATCCCACTGCAATGGGGTCATCTGATTTCCTCCAACTATTCGTTCAATCTGCTTGCTACGTGTCATTGACGGTGAGTGTGAATCCACGGTCTACGACGACCCTTCGGGTGTCATAGCCCCTTCCCGAAGGAAGCAAGGCAGATGTTTAACGTCGGTCACGTAGTTTCCCGACGGCGCCTGATTGAGGCGACGACAAGCGATCTCGTAGAAATACAACTTGCCGGGTGCGCAAGCGGATAGATCCGCCAAATAGATGAGTTCATGATCCATACATCGATCAATGAATCGAGATGTCCCGAATAGAGAACGGGCGCAGTCCGTTCTGAAGTCGGGTTTGACAGGCGGAGTTTATGGATGCGGTTTAATCCGCAATCTATACTCCACTTCACGGAGGAAGGTGCCGAAGGGCATACAGCCCAGCGACTTAGTTGGAAGAGACATCCCGCGCGAGTTCTATTGAACTCTAGGTCCCCTTTCAGCGAGCCTGAGGACTTTGGTGGTTACCGATTTGCTCTAGAGAAGAGCGCCGCTGGTAATCGGACGGCCCAAATCTGTTCCCGCCAGCGCGTTACTTCGCGAGACGGTGGAGAAAATCTACGCGCTCCTCACCTGCGAAACAATAGCGATATGGTTCAACCAAGTTTGACGCTATAGGCACCCACGAGAGGTCCATCATTATGCCGTCACTAAAAGTTGACTTGATTGACGCAGCGCAAAAGTACTTTGCACTTTACTCTGCACTTTGGTTCTAACACGCGCGTCACTACTGACACGATGTGTCCGCAGTGACGCGCTTAGTCTTAGAGCCAGCCTTCCTTTTGAAGTCGCTGCACGATTATCGATCACGGATAAGTAGTATAAGTGTTTCCTAACAGACGGCTCGCAACCGTTGATAGGACTTAGGGCGCGATGCGGTGGACATTATGCAAAAAGAACAATGTAAGAACCATGTAGCCATATCGACATGGTTCCCCCTTATTCACAGACAGCGTTAGCGTGAAACTGCTACCGATTAATTTCCGTACTTGGCAAAGTCAACTTCCTCAATCGGCGGTAGCTTCCAGCTCTGATCAAAGAATGGCTCGGTGGGTCCGTAGAAACGGAAGTACGGGAACCAGGCCCGCCCCGGAACGGACTTGATCCAGTTGTTCTCCCAGCCTTTTGGTGCCTCTGGACCGATGAAGATAGGTGTCGAACCATCCGGGTTGGTCTTAACTCCTTCATGCACGGATCCGCGCTCGGCCCGCTGCTGGTCGCTCGTAATCAGGCCACGGGTATCCACGTCGTAGACGGTGACCGCCCAGAACAGCTTGACCGGCGGGTTCGCAAGTACATTGATGACGTAAGAACGATCTCCCGCCAGCGCGCGGCCTTTGGTGTCCAGGAACATCCCGCCGTAACCCATGCCGAAACCGGGCTTGGGGAAAGACATTCGCTCGGACGTCGTACAGGCTTCATAGGTATAGCGTGCACGCGGATCGAACCGGTCGTAATACTTCGTGCGTTGCGTGTGCTCCATGGCATCGCCAGGCTCAGCGCCTTCGACGCGCCCAAGGATCAGACGCCAGCCATCATCACGCAGAACGCCAGGCAAACGCTCGCGGAAAACCATGTTCTTGGCCATCGCTTCACCGACGACTACCGCGTCGGCCATGATCTCCTTTTGGCGTTCGGTCGGCTTGAAGGCCTTGCCTTTTTCGATTCCCATCTCCTTGAGAAAGTACATGAAGAAGCGATCACGCTCTTCGACCGGTTCTTCCTGCAGGATGGCATGAAGCATCTCCCAGTATTTCATGCCGCGCGGCTGATAGTTCCGCCCAGGCTTGTTATCAGCTGGAATGATGACCGCAGCTTTGGGTGTTTCGCCGTTGTAGTAAAACTTGATCTGACTGATGACCTGGTCGCGTTCTTCCGCAGGCATGGTGAGGCGAATCAGGCCCCAGAAGTTGTTGGTGTTGGACTCGATGTACTTGGCGCCCTCGATGTAAGGAATCTCCGCCTTCGGCGTTTCAGGACCGGTGATCACCCAGGTGCCACCGTTCCCCGAGAAGGGCCCGAACATGCCGAAATCCGCCAGGCCGCGCTGCCAGAAGTCGATGCCAAGTCCGATCACCGCACCAGGCGGAATCTCGAGAACAGCCGCCTTGTCTTTGACATTGGTCCAGGGGATCAGGTACGGAGTCGATTCGTTGGCCGTGAGGATTCGCGAGCGGTCGTTGAACTGGGTCAGGTAGACCATCTGGTTCGGCTTCATGTCGTAGAGGTCGAGATAGGACTGCCGCCACTGCGCCTGACCGACGATAGCCAGCGACCAAAGGTAGACTTGTACCGCACGGTGATAATCCATCTCGTAGTAAAGATTTTCAGATGTTTCTTCGGTCGGGATGCCGTGGTCGAACGTCAGTTTGCCGATATGGGTATCTACTGCGTTGGGATACGTGTCATCCTGAGCCGCAATCACGGTAGGGAACGCAAAGACAATTGCCATGACAACTGCCGCAGTCATATTCTTGATTGTCTTTCGAACACGGACTGTTAAGCGTTTCATGTTGCCTCCTATGCTATGTTGTTGCCTTAGATGTTGAGGGGACAAGAGATCATTTCTTCGGAAACAGGAACTGCCAGGTGAAGGTGATCTGCTGTTTAGGGGCACCGGCAGGTTTCTCGACGTTGTAGTCACACTACTTAATGTATTCCGAAAAGTCCTTCACCTTGTTGACGATTGGGAACTTGTACTCGTCGGTGAAGAACTCGGCTTTGGCACCGTAAGCACGCATGTAGGGGAACCAGCCGCGGCCGGGGATGGTTTGCACATGGTTGGCCTCCCAGCCTTTCGGCGGGGCATCAGGTCCGAGCAGCACATAGTGAGAGCCGTCGTCGTTCTTGCGCAGGCCGGATGTCTTACTGCCGACGGTGGCCTTGCCGCCAGCTACACCCTTTCGGTTGTCGATAATTGTACGGGTATCGGTGTCGTAGATGACGATCGACCAAAAAAGCTCCGCCGGGACGTCCTTCTCGATCCGTATCACATAGCTTTTTCCACCTTGCAAACGTTCGCCATCTTCGTCCTCGAACTTGCCGATGTAAGCCTGGGCCTTGCCCGGTACGGGAATAGTCATGGCGGGCGAGGTGGTCACGGCTTCATACCCATAACGGGCACGGGGGTCGAAGATGTCATAATGGCCCATCCGCTGAGTGTTCTTGATGCCATCTCCCCACCGGCCGCCGAGAATCATGCGCCAGTTGTTTTGGCGTAGAACGCCCTCTAGCCGCTCGTCGTACACCAGGGCTTTGGCCATCAATTCACCGACCCTGGCACCATCCTCCAGGATCTTCTTCTGCCGTTCGGTGGGCGCGAAAGGTTTGCCTTTTTCTATGCCGAGGGTTCTTAACCAGTACATAAACAGGCGGTCACGCTCCCCAACAACCTCGTCAGTCACACCACGATGCAACATTTCCCAGTAGGCTAAGCCACGCGGCTGGTACTGCGGAGCATACTTGTCCTCACCATCGATGATTTTTATCGCAGGTTTCTCTCCGTAGTTGTACAGCCGCAATTTGGCGCTTAGCGCCTTGACCTCCTCCAGTGTTCCGATAGCACGCAGCACATAAAACACACGGTCAGTTTCAACGCGATGCATGAGTAGGTTGTCGGCAGGCGCAGGCACCTCGTCCGACGGCGTGCTCGGACCCACGATGACATGCGTCCCGCCGGCTCCGGCATTCGGACCAAACACGCCCACGTCACTGGGGCTCTGCTGCCACATATCATCGATCATGCCCACGAAGAGGCCCGGGGGAATATCCAAAATGACCGCCGCGTCGCGTGTATTGGAGAAACCAAAAAAGTAATCGGTAGTTTCGTTGGCGGTCAGGATGCCGCGCCGTTCGTTGAAACGGGTGACCGATACCAACGTGTTGTAGTCGTATTCCTTGTAGTTTTCCTTGTAGACCTCGTGCCAGCGTGTCATGCCAACCAGCGGGATTCCCCATAGGTAGAGCTGAGCCGCCCGTTGGTGGTCCATCAGATCATAGATCTTTTCCGCCTCCCCCACCGCCGGAAAACTGTGATCCAGTTGGAATTCGCCGAAGTAGGTGTCAACCTTCCCGGTGATCGGCATCAGTTGTTCAAATTCTTCCTCGCTTTGCTGGGCCGCTTGTGCATCCACTCCCACCATCAGGAAAAGGGTGAAAAATGATGCAATTGATGCTTTTTCCATATTATTTCGTTTCATTTTGCCGTCTCTCTTACACTATTGCCTTGAATGTAACTGCAACGAGTGAGGATCATTTCTTCGGAAACAGGAACTGCCAGGTGAAGGTGATTTGCTGTTTAGGTGCACCGTCGGGTTTCTCGACGTTGTAGTAGTATTCCAGCCTTGAGTTGATCGCCTGGCTGCCGATCTTGAACACGCGACCAACGCCGCCACCCAGCGGGATGGTCCAACGCTGACTGGACGGCGCGTCCCAGTTGGCCGTCATGACCAGGTCGGTGAGCATGAACCAACCCTTGTCGAAGTTGTAGTTGACGAACGGTTCCAACAGGAACTGACTGACATCGGACCGATCATTATCTCCGGCGAAAGACCAAAGCTGTCTGCCCAGGACGCCCATGCTGCCCCACTTAGTCAGGCTGAGGGCAACCGCCGTCGGGCCGGCACTCCACTTGCCGCTACCGAGTTGGTCTTTGCTGGCCGTCGGCAGGCTGAGCGAGGGGCCGATGCCCCAGATCACCTTGCCGGTCTTAACCGGTGAAAAGAAAACGGAATAATTGATGTCACCCAATCCACTGGCGCCGGTACTGGGTGTCGGGTTGGGGATGTCCGGCGTGCCGGACACGGTGCCCTCGAGATCGATGAGCGGAACAATGGCACGATTGACCAGATTCCAGTCGCCAACGGTGACCGGGACCACCGGTTGTATGTTCAAAAAATCTGCGTCGCCGTTAGGGGCACCGTTGTCGAAGGTAAATTTGAACGGCAGGCTGATCAGCGAACTGATCGGATTCTGTACGGCAGAACGGAGATCATCGGCGTGAACAGCCTTGAACGGCAGCAAGACAAGACCGAGCAATGTAATTGCAAGAAGCCAGCATGGTTGATTCTTGCTTATGGTTTTCGCTCGCAAACTTCTAACGAATAGGCGTTATCTCGAATCAGGCGCTGAGTCTATTGGACCAAAGTCCAATGGATATTCTACTGCCCGGCAGTATTAATATACGTAAGGAAGTGTGAGATATTGTTGATGTAGATCAAACGAGGCCGCTTACCGCACACTGTTGTCTACTCATCTCACTGAAATCTGATGGATTGGCGGTCGATTATCGGTGGCCCTTATATGGCCCTAACGCTATACGGAACTATATGGGATTATGTGCTGTGGGCATCCCAATTGGTTAATGTAACTCGTTGTTTATTAGCACGTTATGGATAGAATAAAAAGCTTCGAACCAGGTGGTCGGGGGTTCGAGTCCCTCCGGGCGCGCCAATTTTTCAAGGGTCCATTCCGGGCAAATAGGTAACAGTTTATTCCGAGGATGCGGACTTACCGATGTCTAACTGGCCATAAATTTTTTTGCCGTCCCACTTCAGGTTGGGATTCGCGGCCTTTAACATGCGCCGCGCTTGGAGGCGATTTTTCGGGTTTAGGAGTACGCTGACAAAGTGCCTTTAGGTCACTTTTGGACCTAAATTCGGCCCGTTTTCGCTTTGCGGGTACTCTGGCCCGTAGTTCTTCAAGAACGTCCTCTTTTTCCTGTATCTTGCACACGATTGATTGTGGCACCTTGTCCATACCATCGATCGCATCCAACAGCTTTTTCAATTCTCGTTCCGCTTTCTTGATCTCAGGCTGGTGCTCGTGCTTGGCCGGTTTCCTGGCACGATACGCACTGTAGACGTCATCGATAAATTCCTTGTTCAGAAGCTGATCTTTTACATGCGTTAAAAACAAAGTATTGGTTTTGACTTCATTGTGTCGCGCCCGATTACTGCACTTAGTGCCGCCACGGGTAATATACCGATAGCACTGGTAGCTCCGGCCTGTACGCACCATACTGGAACCGCATGCTGCGCATTTGACGATGCCAGATAACAATGTTTTTTCCTTACCCGATTCCGGGCGGTGGCCATAGTGCGGGTTGTCCTTAATGCGTTGCTGGACTGCATACCACAGATCCGTGGGCACAATCTGTAACTCTAGGACCTGTACCTTGATCACGTCCTTGAGATCGGCTGGGACCTTGTGATCTGTCCTGCCAGCCTTTTCCTGGCGTTTGGTTTTAGCCCATGTCACCACACCTACATACTTGGAATTTCGGAGCATAGCGCGAACGGTTGGTGGACTGGGCGCCCAATCGTTGGCAGTCCGGGCGCGACCAAAATATTGACTGGCCAACTTTTCAAACATCGGATCTCCATTCAAAGTCCGATTGATCACGGTGTAGCCATATTGATCACGATACATTTCGAACATGCCGATGATTTCATGCTTTTTGGATTCATCCACTACCCATTCGACATGATCGATCAAATAGTTAGCGGGTTTAGTGTCCTTACCGACCGTCGCCTTACCGTTCCTCCAATGGTATCGGGATAGATACCCGTAAGGCGCAGGACCCGTAGCCCACCCGCGTTTGGCGCGATACTCCAACCGAGGCCGCGTCCGCGACGACGCTTGCTCCACTTCCTCGGATGCGGTGAAACTTTTCATACCTGACATAAACCGATCCTTGGCGGTCTTAAATGGAATTTCACATTTGTGTGCGTAACTCCATAGCTGCACACCAGCTTCAAAAAATCGAAGCTGGTGCACCGGCCCATAAACGTCGTGCCGCGAGATGCGATCTAGATCTTGAACGACGATGGCATCAATTCCATGTAGATGCTGTTCCATTTCGTATAAGCCCGGCCTAATGCGCGGATCATCATCTTTACCTTTGCTGCCATCGGCACAATGAAATTCTAAAACCACATCCCAACCCATTTGATCACAGAACTCTCTGGCTAACTCCAGCTGGTGTTGCCATGAGACCCCGCCTTCCCCCTTGCTTTTTCTGGCGTAAGTAACGACTCTCATTGGTATTGGTCCTTTACTAGTTCTTGCTGTCTTAAATTTTGATTCACAATGTTCGTTTGTTGATCCTAACCATGTGAAGTTTGCCATCGATTGCACAGCGTCTCATTGCTTGAACACAAATATCTTTTTAAATTCTTGCCAACAGTTTGATACACTAGCATTGCTATTGAGCGTAAGATCAGAAAAGATTTTACGAAGGGTGGGTAAAGTGAGCGGTGAATGGAAGCCGACAAGCTGGCCTATTTCAGCGTGGTAAAAGCGCAGTCAGTTCAAGCCTAAATCCCATCCGCATCTGCGGTCTATTTCGGACACCAAGAAATAGAAACAGAACGAGCAGAGCACCTTAGCGCAGGTTGAATGCCTGTCGGTGCTGATTGCTCGTATCCTTCCAAATCATACCAGTCTCACCCTCCGGGCGTTCATGTTTTTAACTTTTTTGAGTATGCAGACTCTTGACGCAAAAAGTTATCAGCAAGTTAGCTCGGAACTCGGTTACAGTGTTTCAAGTTCTGAAGCTGTTGGGATTGAGTGGACTAGAAATCAGAACAGCGCTAGGTGTTTCACCTTCCATGTTGTCCAAGATGGAAAGCGGATACCTCCAAAATACGACAGCGTTTTACATCAACTTGTAATCACTAGTACACAGTCCGCAATCGCGGAACTTTCAAACTGCACTAATCCAACAATGGTTGGACGGATCCATCTAGCTGTGGAGTTTTTAGATGGAGCTTAGGTCGCTGCTTGTTGATTTTTTTGCGCAGGAATTTGCTGAGATTTCAAATGATGAACTATCAGAAATTCTTGCCGTGGAAGTTACTTATGAAGCTAAGTCGTCAGTTAAAGCCGAGTCGGAAATGGAGGTATCGATATGGATAGAAGGGAAAAATTAATTCTGCAAAAAACAAAAACACGGAAGCTGCGCGATCGGGTAAATGGAATGTGTATTAGCTGCATCTACGATCCTCTGCAGTCCGGCACTTACCTGGAGCAAATTGCTACATGTAGAGGAGAAAGTAAAGTGGATCACAGACAATTTATCGCAAAGAAGGTCACACGGCGTTATCAACACTACATATGCGGCGCAAGCGGAGTTTAGTTGCTGCTTGAGCAGGATTAGTCCAAAAAGTTGGGTCAAAGATGGCGCGTGAATAGATTCGCTTAAAGTTGTATTTCAATCATTAATTTTTCTAGTACCTCTTTCATGTGATCCAAAATCCATAGATGGCCAACGCCCGGAAGGGAAATTAGCTCAGCATTCGGAAGCTTGTCAGCAATATACATTGACATATTGCCAACCAGAATATCTTGCTCGGCATGCCACACGTATATCTTGCTCTTTATTTTATCTAAAGGAATTGGCCATTTAGCTGGAATCGTCGTGTCATATGCGGAACCAATACCGTCTTGCTGATATGCGACTGGGAAATCTATAGCAAAGATACTTTTGATTTCCTCTCGCTCGAAAATCCTTTTGTCATACTCAGAAAGCTCCAATTCTTTCATTTTTTCAGCCAGTTTGCGGGGATGCTTTCGGGCATATCTCGCAGTAATTTTCATTTGAAGTTTTATCAACGGCAACACGTAATTTGATATCCTCCAAAGAACCTTTAAAGATTTGATCGCCCCATGCGTTGCTTCAGGTACGTTAGGACCAACACTGCCAAAGATACCAGTCGAATTTAATCTATTTGGAATTTTCCATGCACAGGCAAGCACATAAGGTCCGCCTCCAGATGGAGCGAACAGTGAGAACCTGTCGATATCGAGATGGTCAGCGAGTTCCGACATGTCTTTTGGCCACCGCACCAGCGCATTGGGTTTGAAATCAGTCGAACCATAGCCAGGCCGATCAGGTGCAATGATCCTGATATCGGGCAAAAATGGTGATCCGGGAATCAGTCCCCATGATAGTCTCGACCCAGGATTTCCGTGCAACAAGAATATCGGCTTCCCATCAGGGTCCCCATACTGGGCATAACATAGCTTCTTGTTATCCGACAGTTGGACAAAGTTCTTTGCATTCATAGAGATTGAGCCATAGGTCGCTGACGTGGAGCAGTCTAACAAGCGCACTTCCACCCCGCAGAGCGCTGCTACAAGCCCAACCTTAGCAGCGCCTTGCTTGCTGCTTTGCTAATTTATTCAACTTGTCTCGCATAATCGGTGAAATCGATTGGCACGTTTGGATTTGCCTTTGAGTAACCCCTGCCTTTTATGTCGTCTCGTGCCGTGATCTCTCTGATGTACGTTCTGCTGCCACCGATATCTCCATAAACGGAAATCGAACTTGTAAAGTCATCGTTTGATATGCCTTCATCAGTATTTAGAAGCATGTATAAGATCGCGCTCTGAATTGTTGAAGATGGAGGAATGGAACTAATATCGGCATTGAAGCGGCCCTGAGAGTAAGGTGCTTCTTTTATAAGAAGCGAACCTGACTGTCTTGCAGTAAATTCACCTTGGCTGTGGGCAATAACAAGTTTCGCCGAATCAAACCATATGCCACAACTACTACAACTTTGATAAGACATCTCAAAGACCAAATTGAAATCACCCTTACGCTCGCCGGTGATAGCAGTCTCGGGTTCGGCTTCTGAGTCTTTCTCGTCCCCGGATTCTGCAGCTGAATCAGCCTCAGCCTCACCTATTGTGCCGGATGCGGATTGGCTATTCGCCTGCTCTTCTGGGACACCCTCTTCCTGTTCAGAGGATGGCTCACCTAAAATTTTGTTGGCGAGACTTGTTGTCGCGCTGCCCGCCCCGCTCGCCACATCTCCCATTTTGTCACACCCCACTGCGGCGATCGCTAATAGAATGAACAAGGTCAGCCTGTGGGCCTGAGTAACGATCAATCTCATTCAGAAACCTCATTTGAAGCGAAAATAACCCAAACCCAAATGTTGCTCTTTTTTGATTTGAGCATCTATCGAAAATCCTTAAGAAGTTGCCTCTCGCATGCCGCTGAGCCGTTGATAGTACCGTCTACGCCTGATGATTTCGATGACGATACTCAGTCGCAGCCGCCAAACGGTTAATCGACTGAGGCCAAACAGCGCATGCGGCGAGGCAAACGGCACCCCATATTGTCACTACGGAGCGCTGCAGGCAGACCAAACTCCTTTGAATACCCGCTCAAACACCATAAAAGCACCGGTCTCTTTCGTGGACTCCGATGCTTCACAGGTAAGTAAGTAGCGGGGCCGGTAGTCAATGATGGTGAGCGGATAACAATACTTCCGGTTGCCTAATCGGAACTGGCCCTTGTAATCCGTACACCACAGCCCGTTGGGTGACCGGGCAGCTCCTAATTCGGTTCCTTTCGCGTGAATACTGAGATTTTCTGTTCCCTCCCTGTTTTATAACCCTCAACTAGTCCTCGGCGCGGATCCCACGTAAACGTGACTGAAAGTGACAGGAATGGACAAGTCGTGACTGGAGTACGTCACGATCTTGTTGCATTCGACTTATAAGTTCAGGATCCGTATGCCCTGCTCGCGGCAAACAGATCCTCGACCCCATCCAGATCCGCTGCAAAAGGACAGCTGACTTCACGCTGGCGTTCGAAATATTTGCCCGTGTGCCGATGAACAGACTCGTGTGTTGCCAGCCATACTGGAGTCCGAGCTCCTTGGTCGGGTGACTCGTGCCCACCGAATCCTAGGTTGTTGCTCAGTGTTGAGTTGACATCACCGGGGTGGCATGCATTGACCGTAATACCGAAAGATTGCAGCCTCCTTGCGAACGCAACTGTTAGCATTCTGTCTGCTTGCTTGGACTGTCGATAAGCGGCGTTGTTGTCATAAAACCGACGCTTGAACTCAAGATCCTGAATATCTAAGCCGCCCGCCCAGTAGCTTGCTACATTAACGATTCGTGCCGGGGAAGCCTGTCTGAGATGTTCGGTAAACGCTTCGATCATCCAAAAATATCCTAGAACATTGGTTGCGAACTGCAGTTCGATGCCCTCCGGTGTGCTTTGACGATGTTGCGGTGTGACTGCTGCGTTATTAACGAGAACATGGACTGGTCCTTGCCAACGATCCGCCATTATCTGGATGGACGATCGCCGTGACAGGTCCACCAGTTCATAACGGACCCGGGGATTCCCGGTAGCTTGGGCTATTTCTTGGGTGCAGCGAGTCGCTTTATCTGCATCTCGGCAAACGAGCACTACCTCGTGGTCGGCTCTGGTGGCAATCTGGCGGGCAATGGCCATCCCAATGGCACCGGTGGCTCCAGTTACCATGGCAACGCGATGATGGCCTATTTTGTTTCCGTTCATTCACCCCACTCTCTTTAGTACTGTTCAGCAAGTTGTTTGTAGGGGTCAAGCAGCGTTAATTCATTGAGCCGTTCAAGTAACTTTTCTAGCTTTAAACCGTTTCGAGCACTGCTCCATGTTCTCTGGGTCTCCACTGGTGGGATTCTTTCTATACGTAGATTATTGTCACCATTTAGAGTTGTCCAAAGCACGTAGCTATCATCAGACGCAAGATTATCTGTAGGTGGTCCTCGGTGGACTTCATCATAGTTGCCTGACAAGCAGTGCTTTCTTAAGTTCTGTGCGACCCGCTGTCTACACAATTGCGGACGTGAAAGTCTAACAAGACCGCTATCAAGACAAGCACAAAGTCACGGTAATCAATTAAATAGAGTTTTTTGGGAAAGCAGACCTAATCACAACATTATTCGATATTTGAATCAACTGTGCGCATTCTATCTAAGTTACGTTGGACGCGATCGCTGCGAAAAGTGTCAAAAGAATAAATTGCGAGGGCGCTCCAGATCAACAAGAAGGCGACTAATCGCCCCCAGCCAACTGGTTCGGCAAAAACAAATACACCGGTAAGAAACAGACCCGTTGGTGCGATATATTGCAATAATCCAACCGTCGAATAGCGTAACCGGCGTGCCGCTGCTGCAAACAGCATCAACGGCAGCGCCGTCATCGGCCCACAGGCAATGAGCAACAAAGTATCTCGCATATTGCCGCCAAACCGCATCTCCGCGGTATTCGCAAGCCAGACTACGATTGTCAAACCAGCTGCAGACAAAATCAGGCTCTCGACGAAGAAGCCCTGAACAGGGCCAACATCTATAGTTTTACGGATATAGCCATATGCGGCAAAACTGCTGGCAAGGACAAGTGACACCCATGGAAATATGCCGACACTGATTGTCATAAAGGTAACTGCCCCCACGGCCAGAGCGATCGCCACCAGTTGTGTTTTGGAAAAACGTTCACCGAGCAGCAAGAAGCCAATGAGAACGTTCAGCAGCGGGTTGATGTAATAGCCAAGACTTGCCTCGAGGGTGCGCTCTACGGCAACAGCCCAGACGAAAAAACCCCAGCTGATCGAAACCAGTAGCGTTGATACACACAACATCATAAAAAGTCGCGGATTGGCGAAGGACCGAGAGATGTCCCGCGTCCGGCCAGTCGCAAACAATATGGCACCGGCAACAGGTACAGCCCAGAACGCCCGGTGAGCAACGACCTCAAGCGGATGGATATGTGCGAGTTGCTTAAAAAACAGCGCGTAGAAACCCCACAAACCAAACGCACAGATACCAAGCACCACGCCGTTGCGTTGTTCTTTCAAGCGCCTAGCTTCTCAGCATACCGGCAGGCTTGCGCGCGAGTTGATCTTCCATTTGAGTTTATCGTTCTTCGCGATAGCGTCTCCTGAAGATACTATCGTAAGATCCTCACAAGTGACACGTACCTTTGGTAACTGGTTTAAAAGCTGACATTTAAACGGCAAAACGGACCTCCGCGTAACCTTGTTTAGATTTTCTAAAACCTCGGCAGGTCATCCTGTAGCAGGGATAGGTACATGATGCTCTGAGCGCAATGAATATGCTTCCGCGGGCTCCACGTACTGTTCGTCGCTGTTTCCTGGTCGTCAAAAAGGGAGGGGAACGTACCGCACAATTCCAGTTCGCTGTTGTCTTCTTCGGTACGCAGATAGTTGTAGACCTTGCTTCCACAATGTTCGCAAAAGTATCGTTTGAAGCTGACTCTTGCCGATTCCGCTCGCGTATACCATTTCAATAACTCCGAGCCTGCAACAACTTCAAAGTATTGTTTCCCCACGTATACGTACTGATAGATTGGTGAGGCATGAGCCTGATGACAATCTCTGCGATGACAGTATCCAGCCCAGAAGGGCCGGGTGCCAGCCGCGATCGAGAAACGAACAGCACCACAATAGCAGCGTCCAAAGATATCCTGAGCTTTTTCGCTTTGCATACTCCAGTGGCCTCATTTAGCCGGAAATCGCGCCAAAACGATGACACAATAACAGTAGTTACTACCGTCGCACCTGGCGGTTTTGATTCAGAGGGAATTAAGGCACTTGTTGGTTTCTCCAACCAATGTGTGCACTAAGACCGCTGCAGGCATTTCGCGTGTAATTGCAACTGACTGACCCGAAAGTAGGTCTGTGAACTCCCTATCACCTGGCTCTCCTAAAGGAAGCGTCAAATTGTACTGCGCCGGAAACGGAAGCGGCTCGAGTCTGGGGTCCGATAGTTCTTCAACCAACGTATTCTTAACAAAGCGTGCGTATTTACCGGATACGACATCAGTAATAACGGTACTTGCTTCCTTGGCGTAGGCAAGCCCCGCACGATACGCATCACTGACATTGGCTTCGTCACAACGCAAAAATGCGGTTCCTAGCTGAGCGCCACTGGCACCGAGCATCATTGCCGCCGCTATGCCTCGTCCATCTGCAATACCGCCTGCGGCAATGACGGGTACTTCCACCGCATCAACTACCTGGGGGAGCAATGAGAACAATCCGGACTGCATGTTGATGTCGGCATTGGAGAACGTGCCGCGGTGTCCACCCGCCTCGAGCCCCTGGGCGATAATAAAGTCAACACCACTGGCTTCAAGAGTTCTTGCTTCAGCGACAGTGGTTGCACTGGAAGTAACACAGATGCCTGCCGATTTCAGCTCCTCAATAATATGCTCACCTGGCAAACCAAAATGGAAACTAACGAGCTCTGGCTTGATTTCCTTGAGTGCGTCGAGATGGTCGGGTAAAACCTGGCCGGGAGAAGCATATGGTGCGGGAATGACGCCCAATTTGCCCCGATCGTACAGTGTTTGGATCTTTTTGCGCATTGGGATGCCAGTAGCGTCTAAATCACCAGGGTCATCCCAAAGTGGATAGTTGATATTCAAACTCCCATCACTTAGCTTTCGAAAATGATCTATCCGTTTGACACCTTCTTCCAGTGAAAAACCCCACATTCCCAAGGCGCCCAGCCCACCGGCATTGCTGACCTCAGCCGCAAGTTCCGGCGTGACCAACTCTGCCATTGGCGCCAGAAAGATGGGGTATTCGATGTTTAGTCGTGCACTAAGTTTGTTTTGTGACCACATAAAACCAGCCTGTTATCAAATAATCAGGGCAACCTTAGCCCAAGATCCCGCCTTGTTTTAGAGTTTGTATCGCCATCAAGTCTCCTATCCCGCGCCGACCCCCGGTGTTCCCATGATCGCATCCCGGCATACAAAGCAGATGTCGACAAACAGATCGCCGGTTTTCTCGCTCAGTGTTACGCGATGCAGATCCAGAGTGTCGAGGTTGGTTGCGGTAGCACTGCAGAGGTCGCACTCGTAGACGACAGGCTGGCCGCTTTCTCGTTCGGTAGCGGTCATCGTCGGTTCCTCCATTCACTTTTGTTATAGTGGCGCCATCCTGCGCCGATAATCTCAGCTTGTCAAAATAAGGGGGTTGCTAGTCAATCATTAAGGCCTTCGTACGTTTCATTTCAAAAATGGGGAAAGGTACTTGCGGCCGTACTTCCTTCGCTCGCGCTTGATGAACGAGGAAGCTGACTCTATAGCGCGGCTATCCTGCAGTGTATGAACTGAAAGCAGGACGGAATAGCTATATTTAGCCGTTCTGAGTCAAACGAGTTAGCAGGGTTCGTTATAAATCATGAATCAGAGCACTTCTAGTACAGTTCTGAAAAGGTTCGTTTTGGATAGAAAGGCGGCACTTTTCCCGGAAGTAACCCGTATACTTCGCTGCTACCTAAATATTCGACTGTTTTCGTTTCGTGATTCAACTTCTCTATCAGGGCCAGTATGCCCTATTCCTGCTGATCCTGGTTGCCTTGATCATCTCTCTGTCCTTCCACGAATTCGGGCACGCCTACGTCGCGAAATATTTTGGTGATGATACTGCCGAAAGAGCTGGCCGTTTGACCATCAATCCTATGGCCCATATCGACCCAATGGGTTTGATGATGGTGGTGTTCGTGGGCTTCGGTTACGCCAAACCCGTACCTACCAATCCACGTAATTTCACTTCACGATGGGCCGATCTGTTGGTTTCAGCGGCCGGACCGGGGATGAACCTGGTTGTCGCTATCGTGACCATAAATGTCTATCTGATGGGAGTGCGCCTGGGATGGGAGAGCCTTGCGGAACCGGCGCCGCAATTTTTCTTTGTCTACCTTGCGCAGATCAACCTATTGCTAATGGTATTCAACCTGATCCCGCTAGGCGCGCTAGACGGTCATTACATACTGCCGTACTTCCTCCCCGGCAAGGTGGCCGAGAAATACCGTGACCTCAATTCTCGCTATGGCAACATGGTGCTGCTGGGGCTCGTAGCCCTGAGCATCATGGGGTTACCCATATTCCAGAATGTATTGGCGATCAGTCGAACTTTACTTCCCTTGATCGCCTTCGTCTGATGTCGGCTTTCAGGCTGAGCAGAGACGGTCGACCCAGGGCTAATCCCGCTGGCGGCATCCGGTTAGCTGACATTTGGCGGTGCCCTGGTAAAGGCTCTAGCTTAGTTAGCCAGCACCGGACGGTAGGAGCGGCAAATAGGTTTTGAAGTTCAAGCTCCTTGGTCGCCAGAAAGCAGACGCGCCCTCGCCAACGAATGTTGTTGTGGGTAAAATCCTGCTAAACGCTAGCCTCGAGACAGGTATGCCATGGAAGCGGAACCGACCCGCAAGCTCGCCGCATTGCTACACGCTGACGTCGTAGACTCCACTAGACTTGTCCAGAAGGATGAGTCTCTCGCCCACCAACGCGTCCGCGGTGCCTTTCAGCGCCTCTCCAAGATGACTGATGCCTATGGCGGGATCGCTCACGAAATACGAGGAGATGCACTTGTTGCGGAATTTTCACGAGCCTCAGATGCCGTCTGTGCAGGCCTGGCGTTTCAAGCAGATAACACCGATCACAATGCCGGGCTTGTCGACGACATTTGTCCCGAGATCAGAGTAGGAATCAGCCTTGGAGAAGTCATCGTGGCGGACGGCACCGTAACGGGCGCGGGCGTCGTGTTGGCGCAAAGGTTGGAACAGTTGGCTGAGCCCGGTGGAGTCGTTGTTCAAGGCTCGGTATCGGAAACGGTACCTGACCGAATGCCGTTCGAGTTCGAGTACCTTGGCGAGCAACCATTGAAAGGGTTCGACAACCCGGTGAGAGCTTTCGTTGTTCGGGTGGGCGAAGGTGAAACGGTACCTGGGCCGGAGTTAGCGGCGTCTGGAACACAGTACACTGACAACGACAGCAACGAACTCGCCTCCCCGGAGCCGTACGACAAGCCATCGATTGTTGTGCTTCCTTTTCGGAACGCAACCGGGGACCCGGGCCAGGATTACTTAGCGGAGGGCATCGGCTACGGTTTGGTCACCGAGCTCTCGAGGAATCGCTTGTTGACCGTGCGGTCTGCCGTCTATAGCGACCAGCTCAGTACCGACCGGGTTGTAGTGGGCAAAGAATTTGGTGTTCGTTACGCGCTGGAGGGAAGCGTCCAGAAGTCAGCAAGTAGTGTGAGGATTACGGTTCAGGTAATTGATGCAGCTACAGGCGAGACGAAATGGGCAGACCGCCTGGACAGGACCGGCGATGATGTCCTGGCTTTGCAAGATGAAATCGCTGCTACAGTTGCGGCAACGCTTTTCGGCTACCAGGGGCGAATTGCAGAGTTTGATCGGGAGCGCGCTGCGCGAAGGCCGACGACCAGCCTTACTGCCTACGAACTGGTACTGCGAGCACAGTGGCACAAACATCGCTATAACCGGGAGGACAACGCGAGGGCAAGAGCGTACCTGCAAAGGGCCATTGACCTCGATCCGAATTACGCCGACGCTTATGCGTGGTTGTCGTACGTGAATGCGACGGAGACGTATTTCACATCGAGCGACACCTCAGCGTATTCGGCAAGAGCACTGAAGTTCGCCAAGCGAGCAGTTGCGCTCGATAGGCATTCTGAAACTGCTCACTACGCTCTCGGACTGGCATTTCGTGCGAACAGACAATATGACCGATCCATAGACGCCTTCGACAGAGCGTTGGCACTCAACCCCAACAGCGCAGACGCCCTGATTGGAAAAGCTTTTTCGTTGATCTACATGGGTCAGCCGGACGACGCCATAAACTGCGTAGAGAATGCCAAAAGGCTTAATCCACACTATCCGGAATTCTACGATTGGCCTCTCGGCATCGCCTACTTTCAGGCAAGAAGTTATGAAGATGCGGCGGCGGCGCTGAACCGCCTGTCGGAGCAGAATGCGCACAGCATCGTGTGGCTGGCTGCGAGCTATTCACGGTTGCAACGAAGTGAAGAGATGGCTGAGGCAGCCTCCCGACTTCTTGAGCTGGAGCCAGACTTCAGCTTGAGCACGACTCCCACTGTTACAGCGTTCGCTAACGTGGCGGATCAAGATCACCTGAGAGATGCCCTGAGGGAGCTTGGGCTACCAGATTAGTTCTGGCAGAATTTGCTTGGGTACGAAGCGGCGGATGCTTATCCAGGAATGCGGTTGGCCATGTACCATTGGAATGGAGATGATGTGAATACGC
The DNA here is from genome assembly GCA_024638505.1 of Gammaproteobacteria bacterium. Taxonomy (GTDB): domain Bacteria; phylum Pseudomonadota; class Gammaproteobacteria; order Arenicellales; family JAANXG01; genus JAHEKE01. Next base: position 21,682 of record JAHEKE010000044.1, read on the forward strand.
TCGGGGGCAATGCCGACCGCAGCGTTGTCGAATGTGAACGGCTGCTTGCTTGAATCATTCCGAGCTATAGCGTGCCTATCCAATCGGCCGGACCTGGCCGCTCTGAGCCAGTCGATTTAAAAAATGGAGATAAAAATATGCTTTTCGAGATCAGGCAGCTTTGCCACCAGCAGCAGACATTAGATCTAAATCTGCTGCGCTGCAGCGGCAATATGCACTATCGAGCCAACTCTGTCATTGAAGATATGACGATCACAGTCCAGCCCTGTGCAGACCATTAACTAAAAGTTCATTGTGTTCTGGCAACTTAAAGACCTCGATAGTGCCTGAGAATACTGCTGGAATTTTCTCAGGCGCAAAGCTCTTGAGCGCTTCCACATGGGAGTCGGCTGCTCCCAGATCGCCTAAATAGCCGTATCCTGCAACCATCACTACATGTCGTACGGGCATTTTGGCGTGTAATTGGATGGCCTGTCTTCCCCACTTTACCGCTTCAATAAAATCGCCTTCGATAAAGCTCGCCAGTTCCAAAGTTGCATAAGCCCAACCTAACCAGATGTCGGTGTCGCGTGGACTGAGTTTAAGCGCCATCTGCGCGTGTTTCCTAGCCTCACCTGGAAGGCCGGCTACGGCTTCGCTCCATGCCATGGTGAAAAGGTTCAACGCCAGATTAGGGTTCAAATCCAGAGCGCGCCGATAATCGGCAAGGGCGAGATCATATTCCCTACGGTACTGATGTGCCCAAGCCCGGACGACGTAGGACTTGGCGTTCGAGGGATCGATGCCAATGAGGTGATCCGCCGCCTTGATCGCGGAGGTAAGCGCGCCACCTGGATCATCACACCAGTCATAGAGGTGCTGAAAAACGCAACCCATGCCACTTGTCCAGAGAGCATGGGTGCACCTATTGTCTAGTTCTAGTGCGTCATCAGCAAGCGACATGGCTTGATTTAACATATTTGGGTCGGCCACGCGAACCGCATCATAAGTCAGCGCCTGCGCCTTGAGGGCTAGTTCATAAGCCGAGAGGTCAGTGTCGCTCAGCTTCCGGCCGCGCTCCAATTCTGCCAGTTCAACTTGCGGCGCGATGCTGCCGACTACGTGCTTTGTGATCTCATCTTGTAAATTAAAGATGTCCCCCAGCTCGCGATCGTACCTTTCGGCCCAAATGTGACCGCCACCATCCGCTTCAATAAGCTGCGCGGTAATCCTCAGCCGATCGGCGTATCGCCGAACGCTGCCTTCCAGTACATAACCGACCCCAAGTTCCTGGGCGACCTGCTTAATGTTTACCGGCAGGCCCTTATAGGCAAATGAGGAATTGCGTGCGATTACGAACAGTTCTCGAAAACGAGATAGTTCCGTAATAATGTCTTCGGTGATACCGTCGGAGAAGTACTCCTGCTTAGGATCGTCAGAAATGTTGATAAAGGGAAGTACGAGCAAGGACGGCGGGTGTGTGCCGCGTTCCCGTCTCGCCTCGGCACCTGCGGGACCTTTACTTTTGTCGATACCACCGAGAAACCGATAACCACGACCGTGAACTGTTTCAATAAAATGCGGTTGCTTCGGGTCATCGCCCAGCACGTGACGCAAATCGTGGATATACTCTTTGACGAGCCCTTCTGTCACACACAAATCACCCCAGACAGCGTCGAGGATGTCGTCTTTGGTCAGTAGACGATTTGGGTTGCTAACCAACAAACGAAGTAATTGAAAAGCTTTGTTGCTAATCTGAATTGGTTCCTCACCACACCAAAGGCGTTCGTCGTCGAGATCAAGCCTGTATCTCGCTTTCTTCATATGTAAGCTATGATTTGCCGAGTCCAGCCTTTTCAATACCACTGACGAACAGGCGCTTGGCATCAACCCCCATAGGATAATGCCTGGCGAATTCCACAGGATTGAAATCAGGATGGTTCGCTTTAAGAGTTTGATTGAGACTATGAATCATATCAGTGTGATTGATTTGCACGAGAGATAAAATCTCGAAAAGCCGGGAGAGTAAATTGGAAGGGCTACGCCTGGCGTATTCAACGGCGCGTTCAAATTCCCTAGCAAAATATCCAACTCGCGCTATGCTGATCTGCTGCCAGTCCGACAGGACGGCGCTACGCTGTACGCCTTGGTTCAGAACTTCGATCGCGTGCGCCGGCTCATCAAGCACGATCGCGATAGTATTGGAAGCCACGATCTGTAATTCGGATTGGTTTCTGCCAAGATCGAGTGCGCGCTCCATCGCGTCCCATGCGCCATTGAGGTCTCCATCCCCTCCTCGCACAGCGGCTAACTCTACTATTGCGAATGGATCGCGGGGATCCAGCGCTGCCGCCTCAAGGAAAGCCGTACGCGCCAGCTCTGAATAGTCCGTCGGTTCGTCAGCGCCCCGTTCTAGAGAAAGCTGCCAAGATGCCCAGCCCACTAAGAGCCAGGCGCGGGCGTACGTGGGATCGATGTGTACCGCCCGCTGTGCTAATTCGAGTGCCTTTAGCGTACTTTGTTTCTCGAACCGTGCTTCAAGCTCGTGGCCCAACAAGTAGAGTTCGTACGCATGAAGATCCTCGGGTGGCTTCCGGCCAAGTCTCAATCGCTCTGCGTGAGGTATCTGCCCGGCAAATCCTCCAATAGCGAATGCTACCTGTTCGACAATATCGCTCTGAATATCAAAAACCTCACCCAGTTCCCGGTCGTATCGCTCGGCCCACAAATAATTGTCACTCCCTGTTTCCACTAACCTCATATTCACACGGACCTTAGTACTTGAAGCCTGGACGCTGCCGCTCAGCACGTACTGGGGGCTTGAGCCTCGGCCAGCACTGATGCCGTCGGACCCATTTGAAAAATGTACCGTCTGACCATTGTGCGCAATGACTCTAAAATCTGGATAGCGCGCCAAATCAGTAACCAGATCATCACTGAGGCCACTGCAGAAACGTTTCCAGCGTTGTTCATCTGTCAAATTCTTGATCGGCAGTACAATTAACGAAGGTGTGTGTGCCCCCGGCTTTGGCGCTACGCTGTCTGCAGATTGTTTAAATTCTGCGATACCCTCGAGAAACCGGTAACCGCGTCCGTGTACCGTCTCTATGAAGCGCGGATTCTTAGGGTCGTCACCGAGCGCGGAGCGAAGATCGTGAACGTACTCTTTGACCAATCCCTCGGATACACACAAATCAGGCCAGATTGCTTCGAGAATTTGATTTTTCGTCAAAAGACGACGTGGGTTTTTGACGAATAAATGAAGTAATTGAAAGGCTTTATTACTTATCTGGACGGGTTGGTCATCCATCCACAGTCTCTCATCTGCACTATCAAGCCTGAACTTCACGTTTTGTGTGTCAGTCATCACACACCTAAAGGGTACTTGGTCAGTCGCAATTTCTTAGGGCCTATGGAGCCGGTCGAAACTCCACCAATATTCCACCGCTACTCCACGCACTCCGCGGTGTAGTCGCCAATAATAGCAAACGATTAATAGAGCCACCACGATCGAGCGTGGAACCATAAGAATCGAGGGAGTACGGCAGTTATGAATACATCGATTGCTACTACGGCACCAGGTGATAGCCCGAGCAGTTTCATTATTCGCGCGTGGCACAACAAGGAGAGCCGGTCGATGATCATTCAGATCGTCACAGTAGCGGTTCTGTTTGTACTGTTGGCTATGATCGGGCGCAACATTAGCATTAATCTCGAAGCTTTAGGCAAGGAATTCAGTTTCGACTTTCTGACATCTACGTCAGCTTACGACATCACGTTCTCCCCGTTTATTGAATACACCTCCCGCGACACCCACCTGCGCGCGGCTGCGGTAGGTATCATGA
>JAHEKE010000097.1 GCA_024638505.1 Gammaproteobacteria bacterium
TCTACCTTCAGTTGCGGTCCCGACAGCATCATCACGCATTACGTTGCCGAGATCATGAAACAGAGGCCGTTCCTGTTAATTCAGTCCGATGCTGTGCTCAAGGAGCTTGCGCATCTTGAGAACCGCGTGAACACCTACGTTATGCAACTCGAGCAGGGGTTACATGACAAGCTGGGACTGGATAGCAAGGAACCATTCGAGATCAGGACTCTCGACGAGCTGATATCGCATGAACCCGTGAATTGCGATACCGATGTGCTCTGCCTGCCGACCCTGGGCGACAATCGTGCCTTGACCGCTGTGCTTCGCGCGGCTGGCTACACCTGTATCGAAAACTATTCCGATGCGACCTATGATTTGCAGGCGCTTGTAAAAACCGGGCGCAAGGTGGCGGGTCAGGCAGTGTGTGCCCCGCTGGCGGCGCTTTATTCAGACTTGAGAAATGGGGTAGATGAATTTGCACGCCGCAAGCAGGCTGGCGACCCCGAATACGCCGATAAACGACGTCTGGTGTTAATCGATACCCAGGGTTCCGGACCCTGCAGGCAAGGTCAATATCCCGGCCTGCACCGGCTCTTCTTTAACAAAGCGGCACCTGGTGATAAGCACGACCGCAGTTGCAATAGCATGCCCGGCGGCACGCTGTTTGAGTTCATGCTGCTGGAGGAGAATGATGGTTACCAAGGCGGTTTTCCGGACTGGATGATGCTACGAATTTACCAGGGACTCATTCTGAAGGGTGTTTTGCAAGGCATCCTTTTCGGTGCCGGTGCGGCCTGCCGCGATTACGCCGAGTACCAGCGTTTCATCGCTGATTTTCGCGCGCTGGAGAATGAAATCTACAAGCTGCTCGAAGATTTTACCGGTCCGGGTCGTTTCGGTCAGTGGCTGTTAACCTTGTTGGGCAGGAACGGCATCCCAAGCATTCCAGTCATGTATTTCGCTTACCGCGCACACGGCCGGGAGTTCATCAAGCCGTTGGAGCGTTTTGTCGCAAAATGGAGAATTTCGAATAACCCTTCACGGGAAAGGCTGAACATCCTGATTACCGGCGAAGGCTACATGCGTCTTGCCCAGGCCGAGGAAATTTTCTTTATCCTGCTGGGAGACATGGGATTTCGACGCTTCGATTTACATGTGTCGCCGGCGATGTCATACATGGAAGTGATTCTCGAAGAGGCCGAGGAAGTCAGTCGTACCGAAATGGAGATCATCCAGGCACGGCAATCACGGGTTGGAAAAAATGCCGCCGACACCAACAGGCTCCGCAGCGAAAAACGTAAAATTCGCATGGCCAGGCTGTTCCGGGGAATATGGCGTAATCTTCTCGCCCGACCGCTTTACCGGGCGAGTGGGCTTGAAATGCCGGCGCCGATCGGTCGCATGATCGAGGCTTCGCGTGAGTTGTTACCCACCTATCGTCCCATCGGTGAACTCGCACCTTATATCGGCGAGGCGCTGGTCGAACTTCGACATGGCACCGATGTAGTCCTGAACGTGGCACCGAACGGTTGTATGGTTTCCACCATGGGCGAGGTGCTGACACCAAGCATTATGCATGCGCAAGGCGTTGGATCGGGCCGCATCCAGACGCTGCTGTCTGCCGAGGGCGACGTTGACCAGGAAGCCCTGACTCTCGCGGTTCTGAAGGCGACAGGCCCGCAGCGTTACTATCAGCTTCATGAGAAGTAAAGGAATAATAGAAACCCTTCCCATTTAGCGAATTCTGTGCGTCCGTGTTGGGTCGGTTATATCGCCGATGGCTTTTGGATTTTGAGAATCTATTTTCTCCAAAGCCAACGCTCAGATGAGCTTGGCGGGCTTCTCGAAACGGCCATAAGCTGCCACCCAGATTCCTCGAAAACTTAAAATATTTCCAATTTCTGGAACTAAAGTCGGAGAAAACTTCTGGCTACCGATTGACTCACATCAATCCCGTAGACGTTGTGAGGAATAATATGAATCAAACGGTGTTGTAAAAATGCCAAGCTGAGAAGAGAGGTGAACGATGTCTCACGATAAAGGCAAAACAGTAGAAGAACTAGGAGGTGGACTCGATTCGGCCGAATCACAATTGGCCAGATTGCGTGATGAAATCAGGGTCTCTGAAAACGACGCTACGCGCAAGGCTCATGAGCAGATCGTAGAAGCGGAGGCTCATTTAGAGGCGGCTCGTGCCCGTTATACCGACATTCAACACGCAGGTCGCGTAGGTGACGATGAGGCCGAGCGTAATTTGCGCAAGGCTTATAATGATATGTCGGAAGCCATTAGATCCGCGCTTCGATATATCGGTTAATAGTCCGTCTTACCAACAAGAAGTATACTCCGGGTGATGTTTCCCATCGCGATTTCGGCGGAGCCCGTCGGGAGGACATCTTCTCCTGAAATTTCCCGCGGTCAAACGTAACGGGTAGGGTTCTTCTGAACAAGCATCTTCAATATTTACTTATCAATGCCGAACGACTGCTTCGGATCGGCTATCACCGCTGAATAATCGAGTTTAAGGCTCGATTTTTTCGGAAGCAGACACTCATACAGTTCTAGTAGGAGCCAATCTTCGGTCGATTGCAGGCTTTTGCAGGACGTTAACGTCAAATCGGACATAAGAAATGACTCATCCACGTAGTAACGGTAGTTTGGAGTTACGGGTTGTGTCGGTGGTCTGATACAGTGACCGATTCGAATCGTGACTGCGCAATGACAATACCAATGCTTACCGCGATTGTGGCCGAAGGTGGCGGGCAGCGCGGAATATTTACCGCGGGGATTCTGGATGCATTCCTGCAGCGGGAGTTCAATCCTTTTCGCCTGGCGATCGGAGTGTCTTCCGGTGCACAAAATCTGCTGAGCTACTGGCTTGGTGAGCAGGGCTACGCGCGCCGCATGATAGAAGATCTCACCACCAAACCTGGTTTCTATGTACCGTATCGTTGGTTGCTGGCAAAAAGTGTTGTAGATCTGGACCAGTATTTTACCCAGGCAGAAGTCGACCCTAAATACAGCTTGCCGTTGGAGGCGTTTGATCCCCTGGTCCATGAAAAACCGATTATATTCGTAGCAACCGATAAACATTCGGGAGAAGCGGTTTACCTCGAACCAACCTCGGCAACGGTTCTGCAATACCTCAAAGCATCCAGTGCCGTACCGTTTCTCTATCAAAAAGCCGTGTCGGTCAATGGTTGTGAATTGTACGATGGTGGTGTCGCCGATCCGATTCCTGTGGCCAGGGCGCACGCCATGGGTGCCGACAAAATTATTGTGATTCGTACTACAGCGGGTAAAGATGCCGATTCGGGCTGGCGCCAGAGACTGGAGTTCGCATTAAAAAAGCAAACACTCAATCTACATTTGACGCGTATGTTGAGGCAGCATGAACGCGGCTATCAACGCGCAATCGAATTCATCCAGAATCATCCTCCAGGTGTTTCAGTGCTCGAGCTTGATCCACCGGAAACGCTGCAAAGCCATACCTTTGGCAGTTCATCTGTAGCACTAGTCAATGACTATGCGCTTGGGTTTCAAGTGGGTATGGATTCGGTGGCGAAAATACAAGCCTGGTTGAACTTGGGTAGGCAACACTGCTGAGTATCTAAACTGAACTGATTTATTCTGACCTAAAAAGTAATGCCTGCTTTGGGTCGCCTATCGCCGCTGATGCATTGAGTTAGGGCGTCTGTTTTCTCGCAAGCAGACACACACAAAGCCCAGGCAGGAGGCAATCTTCGTCCAATAGCCGACATTGCGCCTTTCTATTGGATTCGGCGGTTGCCTATAGAATTTAGCGCTGATAACCTGATAATGTTCTCTCGTTTGAATTGAAACGAGGTTCTGGAGATGACTCTTGAGCAAGAGCCCTCACCTGAAAGTGCACTGAGCCAGGAATCCGCGGGCGACCTGTTAAGAGCAATGCTCAAACATTCCGTGCTTGCCCCATCGGGCCACAACACCCAGCCATGGTTATTCAAGCTATCTAGCAAAAACAGCCTTGATCTAATGGCCGATCGCACCCGCGCGCTTCCGGTTGTTGATCCCTACGACCGTGAGCTGACGATCTCCTGTGGTGCTGCTCTCGACCATCTAGAGGTCGCTGCAAGCCACTATGGGCAGGCATTGAAGGTTTTCTTGAGTCCCAACCCGTCCGAGCCTGACATCTTGGCAAGGGTTAATTTAATTAATGGTGCCCCTGAAAACCTTGATGATCTATTTAGGGCGATCCCAAAACGTCGAACAACAAGAGCAAAATTTGATAATCGAACTTTACCCGATGAGTTAACCGAACGTTGTCAAGCGGTTGTTGAAGAGTTCGGAGTTGCCCTCGATCTCATAACGGATAGCGAGAAGCGCTTGTCCATTGCTGATCTCGTGGCAGAAGGCGACCGAATCCAATTTGCTGATCCAAGCTTTAGAAGGGAACTCGCTGCCTGGGTGCACTCACGGCGACGCGCCAGCCAAGATGGCATGTCCGGAGAAGGTTTTGGAATGCCGGATGTTCTATCTCCGATTGGGGCGTTGGTTATTCGGACATTCGATATTGGAAAAGGCGTAGCGGCTGGCGACAGGGATAAAATCGTCGAAGGGTCGCCGACTCTGGCGGTTTTCTCTTCCACAGATGATAGTGTCTGCAGCTGGATACAAACCGGACGCGCCCTGTCGCGCGTATTACTAACGTTGGCAGCAAATGAAGTGACGTCATCTTACCTAAATCCACCTGTTGAGTTAGCGGAGCTTAGACCAAGACTTCAAACCATGGTTCGCACAGGGGGAGTTCCGCAACTGCTAATGCGATTTGGCTATGGCCCAAGCCCTAGTCCAACAGTTCGAAGAGTTATCGAGCAGGTGATAGTCGACTAGAGTCTGATTATTCGATCTCGGTATTTGGCTTGATAGATTTCGAAGACTGTTTTCTCCAAAGCTGACGCTCAGGTTAGCTTGCTGGGCTTCTCGAAACGGCCAGGAACGGACGCTCGGCAACATTGATAATATATTATTAGGTCTTATACCTTTTAATCGGCTGTTAGATTTCGGAGTATATTTTGTCAGCATCTAACTTGAACTCTCACTCACAAAGTTATCGAATAATCTTCTCGATAGGCGCGGTTTTGATCATTGCGTTAGGGATTTATCTATCACTCATTCAATTCATGAACAGCGAATGGCTTACTCGGGCGGGATGTGTGGTCGTAATGTTGGGAATATGTTCAGGTGTAAGAGGGATACTTCAGGAGCGTCTGCTCGTTAGCCGTACAAAGTGGCGTCGAAGAAACGCTATAACAGCGGCCAGAGCGCGCTTGAGCGAAGAAGGGAGCGATGCCGATCAGACTGAAAAAGAACTAACCGAAATAAATGAGACCTTCGATAATCAGATGGAGGAAGCAACGCAAAATCTTAGACTGTCGGTCGGAGTCCTGGAAGTGTCTCTACTTTTGACCGGAACTTTCCTCTGGGGTTTTGGCGATCTCCTCGTTGGATAGGTGTTGATCCAACGAAATCTACCAAGCACGTGCAGTCGGAACCAGCAAAGCTGGTCCGCTGATACAGATGATTTCGGGGTCTGTTTTATCGTAAGCAGACGCTTAAATTTCAGGGCTCAGTGGCGACCTTCGGCCACAAGCGGTCGCTCACACCTAGTTTGACAAGATCTCGAAGCACATGTGAAGCATCGATATCAGGGCACTTTTTCTATGGCCGGCAGGACGTATGTTTCCGGTGTATCATGCCTTCGGTTGCCTACCTTGATAGGCAGTAGCATTGCGGATATTTTTCTACAACTAAAGGGCTTCAAATCTTCCAGGGGGATTATCATGAGTGACATTTCTATCATTGGCTTGGGAGCCATGGGGTCCGCCATAGCGCGGACGCTTTTGGCGAACGGGCGTAAAGTCACCGTATGGAATAGGTCACCGGACAAGATAGCAGCGTTGGCAAGTGCGGGTGCTAATGAGGCCGAAGATATTAGAGAGGCCGTTTCCGCCAGTCCTCGGGTGCTTGTCTGCCTTTTAAACTACACTGCGACCAACGAGCTATTTGCTTTGCCGGATGTTGTTGGTGCTGTCGAAGGACGCAACGTCATTCAGCTTGGCACCTCGTCACCACAGGAATCTCAAGACGCAGAGGCGTTCTTCAATGGGCTTGGCGCAGGTTATCTTGACGGGACGATCATGTGCTGGCCTGGCAATATCGGGACGCCGAGCGGGCGAATTGCAGTCGCGGGGGCCGAAGAGGTCTTCTCAGATTTCGAAACCGACCTGAATATCCTGGTCGGCGATCTTCGCAACATGGGCAATAATGTCCGCGCCGCCGCGACGCTTGAGCTTGCGTTTCTTTCGCGTCTTTTAGGGATTATTTTCGGGTCGATCCAAGGGGCGCTTGCCTGCGAGGCAGAAGGGGTTCCGGTATCCGAATTCACCTCAATCCTACCACCTGGTGATCGAGCGATACCGCTGACCGAAACCATACATGCCGGGACGTTTGAAACGATTTCCAGCGGCGG
>JAHEKE010000098.1 GCA_024638505.1 Gammaproteobacteria bacterium
CGCATAACGTCCATGCAGGGCGCGATTGAGCAGCGGCCTACCAGTATCCTCTCGTAACAGCTTGTAGGACTTGGAGTTGATGCCGTTGACGAAGGGGTTGGGGTCATAAACGGGGTTGCTGACGAATGCCAATACCGCCCCGGACTTCGGTTCAACCGCGACCACCGACCCCTGGAATTCACCCAGATACTCCCTGGCGGCCTGCTGCAGATTAAAATCGACATGCAGGTGCAGATCTTTTCCAGCGACCGGGCTGACTCGTGAAAGCGTGCGCACCACGCGCCCGTGCGCATTTGTTTCGACCTGTTCATAGCCGGCTTGCCCCATCAGAGTTCTCTCATAACGGGCTTCGATGCCAAGTTTTCCAATATAGTCGGTGCCGCGGTAAGCGTTTTTATCTATGCGCTCCATGTCTTTTTCACTTATCCGACCAACGTAGCCAACCACATGCACCATTTCCGCACCCAGCGGATAATGCCGCTGCAAGCGGGCATTTAAGTGAAAACCATTGAACAAGTGCTGGTTAACCGCGAACCTCGCCACTTCTACGTCACTTAGACCCGTCTTGAGCGTCCTGATCTCAAATCCGGGGCGTGCCTTGAGGGCCTCTTCGAATCGGGTCATGTCGATGTCGGTCAGCTCGATTAGACGGGCGATACGATCAATCGCATCGCCCATGTCATCCACGTTGTCCGGCACAACCTCAAGCGTGTAAGTCGGCAGGTTTTCCGCCAAAACCAAGCCGTTACGATCATAAATCTGTCCCCGCGCGGGGGGTACTGCCACAAAACTCAGACGGTTTTCCTGCGAAAGCGTGGCGTAATGATCGTGTTGTTCAATTTGTAAGTAGTAAAGGCGCACCAGCAGAAGCGTGCACAATAGCACTACGGCAATCGAGGCAATTACCAAGCGAGACTGTATAAGGTTAGTCTCCCGGAGATAGTCTTTGATGCGTATCTTGGCCATCAACGAACCCTTCTGGCGCGGCCGGCGTCACGCAATACAATAAACAGCCATGGCCATATGATCATCCCGATAAGGCTGGGTGTCCAATAAGTGTAGTCAAGATAAGTGGGGGCGATAAAGCCTTTTATCCAACCGACCAAAGCCCGGTAAAGGAGCAGTATAAAAAAGACAGATACAGCCTGCTGCCACCAAGGGAACATGCGAAGCCTGTGGTGAAAGCGATTGGTGATGTATCCGACTAGAGCCAAACCCAAGGCATTGAGTCCGAGCAGGCTTGTCTGGGTGACGTCAACCAGCAAACCCACTATCCAGCCCGCCACTGGACCCACGCGCTCCGGTAGTTCCAGGCACCAGTAAATGAACACCAATACCACCCAGTCGGGTCTGTACATCGACATCCATTCGGGTAACGGTAGAAGAATCAGCAGAAAACTAATGATGAAGCTGGTGGCAATGACAAGCACGCGCTGATTCACTGTCTGTTCTCCCGCTCGGTCAGCACCGCGCCCTGCCGCGGCACGTCCTGTTTGGGGGCGATGGTTTTAGGCACACCGCGCCAGACCAGCAGCACCTGACTCGCCCGATCGATTTCCGCTACGGGAACAGCATCTATAGATAAAAAGGCTTCTCCCGGATCGCTCTCTACCGAAATCACACGAGCAACTGGGTAACCCGCAGGGAAGCGTCCGCCCAAGCCGGAACTGAGCAACACATCATCCACCCTAATGTCAGTATTCGGACTGAGATAAGCAATACGCACGCGATCCGCATTGCCGGTGCCAAATGCAACGGCTCGGATACCGTTGCGCTGAACCTTAACGGGCAGGGCATGGCTTGGATCAGTGATCAGGGTAACGGCACTGGTGAAGGGCATGACCTGGGTTATTTGACCCATGACGCCGCGCGGATCAAACACTGGCTGGCCAATATGCGCACCATCATTCAATCCTTTATCAACAAGGATCTTGTGGGTGTAAGGATCCAGACTGACCTCAATAAGTTCCGCCATCAAAACCCGATCTGGTACCGTCTCGGCGGCGTCTAGAAGATGTCGAAGATTGGCATTTTCCCGCTCAAGCGCCTTTAGTTTCTGCAGCTTTGCACGTAGCTTAACGTACTCGGTTTTTAATTCTTCATGCTCCCCGCGCAGGCCCTCACTGGAGATAAACCAAATGTTAAATCTCTCAGCGATTTCCTGCGGCAGGGTTGCGACCACCTGCAGCGGCGTCACGACTAGCGCCAGCGTAGAGCGAATATGGTGGGCATACTGCGATCTAAAATCTACAATCATCAACGCCACGGACAGGCATACCAGAAGCGCAAAACGAAGCAAATCGGTGGATGACGTTTCCCTAGCCATTCCTGCAAGATCCGCGTCGTGAGTGAAGCATTAAAAATCTAGTATAGGCCTATTCGTGGGCGAACACATCTCCTAGCGTGTCCATTTCTTCGAGCGCTCTGCCACATCCACGCGCTACACAAGTCAGCGGATCATCGGCAAGCACCACCGGTAGACCGGTGTCTTCCATTAGGCGCCTGTCCATGTCACGCATAAGCGCGCCACCGCCAGCCACCACGATTCCTTTGTCACCAATATCTGCGCTCAGTTCGGGGGGAGTTCGTTCAAGCGCCTGCTTGATCGATTGTACGACAGCATCCAAGGCGTCACTTATGGCCTCATATATCTCAGTACTGTTCAGCTTTACTGCTCGCGACATGCCTTCCGCAATATCTCTTCCTTTGATCTCGATTTCCCGGTTTTCCGATTTTACCCAGGCCGAGGCAATGGCCTTTTTTACCCGCTCGGCCGTAGCTTCACCGATGAGAATGCCGTGGTGACGGCGTACAAAATTAATGATTGCCTCATCGAAAGTATCTCCCGCGGTGCGTAGAGAAGTACTGTACACCATACCGCCCAGGGACAGTATGCCCACCTCCGTCGTACCGCCGCCAATATCCAGAACCATAGAGCCGGTAGGCTCGGCGACAGGAAGATTAGCGCCGATGGCTACCGCCATCGGTTCTTCAATCAAATAAACCTCTCTTGCCCCGGCACTAACAGCCGATTCGCGGATGGCGCGGCGCTCTACCTGGGTTGACCCGCAGGGAACGCATATAATGATTCTCGGACTCGGCCGCAAGAAGCGGTTCTCCTGTACCTTACGAATAAAGTACTTGAGCATCACTTCAGTTACCGTAAAGTCCGCGATCACCCCATCTTTCATCGGTCGAATGGCTTTAATATTACCGGGCGTTCGGCCTAGCATTTTCTTCGCATCGTGGCCGACTGCAAGCACCGTCTTATTACCGCCACCCTCATTCGTGTGAATGGCAACTACGGATGGTTCGTTTAGGATAATGCCCTTATCCCGGACATAAATTAGGGTGTTGGCAGTGCCGAGATCAATAGCAAGGTCGTTCGAAAACAGACCTAGAATTCGTTTAAACATTCGGATTGATCAGCTTTCCCGGTGACTCAAAAGCCGCGTACTCTATCACAATGAGGGCTAATGTGTTCAACCTGAGTAATGAATATGTTAGGTTGGCTCAATTAATTAACTGCTTAATGAATTATGGCACTGGATTCTCAAACTGTATACCGAATTGCAAGATTAGCACGAATTGATATTGTCGATTCAGAGGTGAAACGGTACGCCTCGGAGTTATCGTCGATACTCGAATTTGTTGAGCAAATGAACAAGGTGAACACCGAGCATATCGCCCCCCTTTCCCACCCGCAGGATCGTACGTTGCGTCTGCGGGAAGATACGGTTAGCGAAGGCAATCTACGTGAAAAATTACAGGCCGGTGCCCCCGCAGCGGAGAACGGCCTTTACCTTGTGCCGAAAGTAATTGAATAAGCAACGTATAGATAGAGATTTCACCAGGCGTTGTGCACAGCAAGACAATAAAGCAGCTTAGCGCTGACTTACACCGAGGCAGCTTTTCCAGCGTGGAGCTGACCCAATGCTATCTGGACAGAATCGATCGCAATCAGAAACTAAATGCTTTCATTACAGTCGACCCGGAAGTATCCCTTACTCAAGCGCGCGCGGCTGACGAACTCTTAAAAAAAAGCGACGGCACTTTGTTAACAGGCATTCCGCTCGCGCACAAAGACATTTTTTGCACCGAGGGCATGCTAACCACCTGTGGTTCAAAAATGTTGCACAATTTTATCGCGCCGTATAGTGCGACTTTAATTGAGAACTGTCAGCAAGCAGGGATGGTTTGCTTGGGTAAAACAAACATGGATGAGTTTGCCATGGGATCATCCAATGAAACTTCTTACTATGGTCCAGTAAAGAATCCGTGGAACGAAAAAATGGTTCCAGGGGGAAGCTCCGGCGGGTCAGCAGCTGCGGTGAGCGCGCGCCTGGCACCCGCGGGAACCGGCACCGATACCGGTGGCTCAATCAGACAGCCCGCTGCTTTGTGTGGCATCACCGGATTGAAACCAACTTACGGGCGTGTCTCACGCTACGGCATGGTCGCTTTCGCCTCTTCTTTAGATCAAGCAGGCACACTCACGCAAACTGCGGAGGATGCTGCGCTTTTAATGAACGTCATTGCCGGTTTTGACACAAAAGACTCTACTTCTGTTGATGAACCGGTACCGGACTACCTGCACGGACTGAGTAACGATCTGGACGGATTACGGGTAGGGCTGCCAAAGCAGTTTTTCGATGACGGCTTGCATAGCGACGTCGCCAAGATCGTAGCGGAAGCACTAAAACTCTTTGAAAAACAGGGCGCTACGTTGATCGACATTGATCTGCCAAACAGCGATCTTTGCGTGCCCTGTTACTACGTAATCGCACCCTCAGAGGCATCATCCAACCTGTCACGCTTTGATGGCGTGCGCTACGGCCACCGCAGTGAAAGCTATCAGGATCTGGTGGATATGTATATGAAAACGCGGGCTGAAGGTTTTGGCGTCGAAGTTAAGCGTCGCATCATGATTGGGACATATGCGCTGTCTGCGGGGTACTACGACGCATACTATTTGAAAGCACAGAAACTACGCAGACTGATCACGCAGGATTTTGATCAGGCGTTCGAACAGGTCGACGTTATTATGGGTCCGACTACACCCACGCCCGCTTTTGAGTTGGGTGCTAAAACCGAAGATCCTATTGCAATGTACCTCAACGATATTTATACCATTTCGGTGAACCTATCTGGACTACCCGGCATTTCCATACCGGCAGGCTTCGCCCAGGGATTACCAGTCGGCTTACAAATTATTGGTCCTTACTTTACCGAGGGGAAGCTATTGAATATCGCCCACCGATTCCAAATGGAAACGGACTGGCATAAAAAAATCCCTCGAGGGTTCGACTAGTGGAGTGGGAATCCGTTATCGGGCTCGAGGTGCACGTACAGCTGAGCACGAAAAGCAAGATCTTTTCCGGTGCGTCCTCTAGCTACGGTGCAGAACCGAATACACAGGCATGCGCCGTTGACATCGCTCTTCCCGGCGTACTGCCGGTTATGAACATCGAGGCGGCGCACCTTGCGGTAAAGTTCGGGCTGGCGGTTAACGCCAGTATCAACCGCAATTCGGTGTTCGCACGTAAGAACTATTTTTATCCGGATCTACCAAAAGGCTATCAGATTAGTCAGTATGAAATTCCCATCGTGTCCGGAGGGGAGGTGATGATCGAGGTGGATGGCGAGGCAAAGCGCATTGGGATCACCCGCGCGCACCTGGAGGAGGATGCAGGCAAATCATTGCATGAAGATTTTCACGGCATGACAGGTATTGATCTGAATCGAGCAGGAACACCGTTACTGGAGATCGTGTCTGAGCCCGAAATGCGCTCTGCCGCCGAAGCAATCGCTTATCTGCGCAAACTTCACATCCTGGTGCGCTACTTGGAGGTCTCAGATGCGAACATGCAGGAAGGCTCGTTTCGCTGTGATGCAAATGTTTCGGTCCGCCCGCGTGGGCAGGAAAAATTGGAGACGCGCACCGAACTTAAGAACCTTAACTCATTTCGCTTTATCGAAAAAGCAATCGAATTCGAGATAGAGCGACAGATCGACCTCATCGAAGATGGTGGTACGGTAGATCAGGAAACGCGTTTGTATGACGCGGAAAGAAACGAGACCCGCTCAATGCGGAGCAAGGAGGAGGCGCACGACTATCGCTACTTTCCAGATCCAGACCTGCCGCCAATGGCGCTAAGCGAACGATTTATTGAAACGACGCGGAGTGAACTACCGGAACTGCCGGACCTAAAAAAACAGCGTTTCATTCAACAATATCAGATTACTCCGCAGAATGCAGAACAGCTAATCGCTTCCCGAGAGATTGCCGATTACTTTGAGGCCGCTGTTGCACAGGAATCGGGCAGCGCCAAAACAGTAGCCAACTGGATCAATACCGAGCTAACCAGCTATCTGAACGAGGAGAATAAAAGAATAAATGAATCACCTGTAGACGCGGGCATGCTCGGCCTGCTGATCAGAAGGATTCAAGATAAAAC
>JAHEKE010000019.1:0-11456 GCA_024638505.1 Gammaproteobacteria bacterium
TCCCACAAAGAGTTGGCGGCAGCGCTCGCCGCCGCCACAACCACTGATCAGACATCGAGATACCAACAGGCAGTTGAGGAGGCTGAGCTTATCAATGTCAAACTAGAGAATAAGCTGGCACGCGCCAGTCAAAAGCTAAGCCGGGCTGAGGCAGAGCTAAAGGCGCAGCATAATAGCGCCCAAAGACTGCCCGGCGCCAAAGCCCGGGCACGGGTCAAAACCGCACGCGATCGCGTGCGCGGTCTGACTCGAGAAGCACGCGAGGCACGAAAGTTAGTAAAGGAATCGCGCATGCTTTTGCGCGGGGCGGAACGAAAGCAGCGCGCCCTCACCAGGGCGCTAATTGAATTCCTCAATAAATGGCAGAAGGATTATGATAAGCAGCATGCTCTGCCATCCCACAATACGAAAGTGCGTCACCGCTGGCTGAAAAATAGCAGGGTGGGGTAGTTGCAACAACTGTCAGCCAAGCAGCCGTAGATAGCTGAAAAGCATGCGCGCGCCATTCTTTAAAATCTGGACACGTATTTCAGCCTCTTACTGGCTTCTTCCGGGTTTGATCCTCATTGGCGTCGTCGTGCTTGCCCAGATATCTCTGGAAATCGACTCACGGGTAGATACGACGGTCATTTCCGCGCTGCACTGGATCAGAATCGAGGATCCGGCCAGTGCGCAAACGATTTTATCCACCATTGCGGCATCGATGATAACCGTAACGGGAGCGGTATTTTCGATAACCATCGTCGCACTGACCGTTGCTGCCAACCAGTTTGGCCAGAGACTTTTAAGAAACTTCATGCGTAACAGGGGCAACCAGATTACGCTTGGCGTGTTTTTGGGAACGTTCGTTTACGCGTTATTCGTTATGCGTCGCGTCAGTACGCTCAGTGACTTAAGCGAGGTCCCGGCAATATCGGTGTTTGGCGCTCTGGTCTTGGCGATCGCGAGCGTGGTCGTACTGATCTACTTTATCCATCACATCGCAACTTCCATTCAGGTAGAAAACGTGATGGCCGCGGTAAGCGACGATTTCAACCGGTCCTTGGACACGCTCTATCCGCAGACGGAAAAAGCGCCATCTGCTCAGGCTGCGCTGCCGCGGGCAGCGGCTATGGAAACAATAGTGTCAGACAGCGGTGAGCCCATCACCGCGCCGCGCGCCGGATATGTGCAGGTGATCGATTACGACCAGCTGGTTGAGTGGGCGGAACAAAACGACGCCTTGCTGCAGGTTTGCATCCATCCCGGCACCTTCTTGTTTGAGCACTCCGTGATGGCGCTGGTTCACAGCAGCCAAGATTCGGGGAAGGGTGACAGGGCGAGTATAAGGGAAGCATTCGTCATCGGTGATCAGGCAACCCATGAACAGGATATCGCCTACTCTCTCCGGCAGCTTGCGCAGATCGGGGTGAGGGCCTTATCTCCAGGAATAAATGATCCCTTCACCGCTTATCTATGCATCAACCGGCTAGGTGCGGCTTTGAGTAAACTGCTGCGTACCACATTTCCCCCAGCCACGGTCAAAGGTGAAGATGGCACCCCACGTGTGGTTTACTGTGTCGCGTCCTTTGCCAACCTGACCTCCGTCGCGCTGGATGAAATTATTGAGTACAGTCAGTCCAGCACCGTCGTTACGGTGTATATCCTGCAGATGATCGGTGTTTTGGCAAAGCAGTGCATACGGCAGGCAGACCGACTGGTGTTGTGGCAGTATGCCAAGCGCTGTGCGCAATCGAATCTGCAAAATGCCCCGGGCGAGGCTGCTGTAGCGGAGGTCGAAAACAAGCTGAGCCAGGTGAGGTCCGAGCTGTTCGCAGCAGGTGAGGCTGAGCCTGCAACATGACGGTTATCACCGCGAGCGAATATAACACTTGGTAACTGACGACTGGCACGGTTGATAAGCGCTTCGTGCTGGTGAGGGTAGATCCGGTCGCGGCGACGCGCCTTCAATCCAGGCGCGGTTTTCGGACGCCCGTAGTCGGCAAGCCGACGTTTAGTCAAATCGTGACCGTTCTTCCTTTCATGGTTTAGGGCTTTAAGCCAAAATAACATTTTTAAACGTGGAATCTGGCTAGTGCAAAGGTGAGTCAGCGCGCAGATGCGCCTGCGCTGACACCAATGAAATGTATAAGATGGATCAGGCAGCTTGTAAAAACTGGCGGGAAACGCCGCTGCACCTTCGGCTTGAGAAGTTGGAATTTCTCGAAGAGGATGATTTTTCTAAACTGGATGCGTTGCTTGCATACCGCGAAGAGGCTGACCCAGGTGAGTGGGTCGTGCAGGAAGATCAGGAGACGGATCGGACCTATGTCTTGCTCAACGGTTGGATGTTTCGCTTCAAAACTTTTGAAGATGGTCGTCGCCAGATTCTCAATTTTATGCTGCCCGGAGATATCATCGGTCTTCACTCGCTGATGCTTCGGCGCGCCGATTACGGTGCGGAGGCGCTGACCCCGGTTCACATGGCGGTTTTCCCTTCATCTGATTTGGTTAATTCACTGGCAAATGCGCCCCGTCTTTTGCTGGCGTTGAGCTGGATCGCCGGGCAAAGTGAACGTTTGCTGGATGAGCACATCACCCGCGTTGGCCGCCGCGGTGCTGTAGAGCGGATGGCGCATTTGCTGGTCGAGCTGTACGTTCGCATGCGACGCATTGGAGCGGAGCTGGACGAAGCGAGGGCGCTACCGCTTACTCAGGAAATCATGGCTGATGCACTGGGGATGAGCCATGTCCATGCCAACCGCAGTTTTAGAACGCTGTGTCGAGACGGTTCGGTGGCTTTTGTCGACGGCCGGCCCACAATTATCGACGTGATCAAACTGGCACAGCGAGGTAATTTTGAAAAAACCTATCTTGAGCAACCCGAAGTCCCGGACGACGTCGAAAGAGCCTCCAAAGTGCTGCCAGGCACTAATTGAAATGCTCGGCAGCAGCGCGCACCTATTTGCGCGGTTTTTTAAAACGAGTTAACACGGACCGGGAGGTAAATCCATGAAAGCTGCTGTGCTGCATGAAGTCGGTCACCCGCTTACCGTAGAAGAGGTGCAAATTGATAATCCCCGTTCGCGCGAGGTATTGGTTCGCACCGCCGCCGTCGGCGTGTGTCATAGTGATTTACACTATATAGAGGGGCTGTACACCGTCCCAAAGCCGGTCATTCTCGGACATGAATCGGCAGGGGTAGTGGAAAAGGTCGGTTCCGAGGTTCGATATGTGTCGCCAGGTGATCACGTGATCACCTGTTTGTCGGTGTTTTGCGGTCACTGCGAGTTCTGCACCACGGGCAAACCGTTCAGCTGCGAAAACCCTGAGACCGGCAGGGACCCGGGGCAACCGCCGCGCATTACCCAGAACGGACGGGAAATGCATCAGTTCTACAGCCTTTCGTCGTTTGCTGAGCAGATGCTTATCCATGAACACGCGCTGGTGAAGATTCGTCAGGACATGCCGCTGGACCGCGCCGCCGTAATCGGTTGCGCCGTGACAACAGGTTTTGGCGCGGTTATTCACACTGCCGATATTCAGGTAGGCAGCACGGTGGCCGTCATCGGCTGCGGTGGCGTCGGGCTGTCCGCTATTAACGGGGCGGCGATCGCCGGTGCCGGACGCATCATCGCAGTTGACGTAAAAGCGTCCAAACTTGAGCTGGCCCGGCACTTCGGCGCAACTGACGTCATTAATGCCGTCGAGTCCGACCCCGTTAGAACAGTCAGGGATTTAACCAACGGCGGAGTCGAATATGCATTCGAGGCGCTGGGATTGAAGCAAACATCGGAACAGGCATTTCGCATGTTGCGCACCTCAGGCGTGGCCACCATTATTGGCATGGTGCCGGAAGGGCAAACCATCGAAGTGGACGCCGCCGATCTGCTGAACGATAAGCGCCTGCAGGGCTCCAACATGGGGTCCAATCACTTCCGCGTGGATATGCCCCGCTTTGTGGATTTCTACCTCGATGGCAAACTCAAACTGGATGACATGATCTCTCGGCGTATAGATCTTGCGCAGATAAACGAGGCGTTTACAGAAATGAAGCGCGGCGAAGTTGCCCGCAGCGTCATCACCTTTGATGCCTGATGCAGCTGTTTCGGTCGGCCAAACCGAGCGTACCGCGCGCTTGCAGAACCGGTACTGAGGTACGAAGGCGTTTGACCGGTGGGTGGCGCTCGCGGGGCCGATGTTGTTACAGTCGATAGCGATCGATGACGTCCGGATCAGGTTCAAGGCCAAGCCCCGGACCGTCAGGCACTTTAAAATTACCGTCAGCAGGATTCACGTAGTCGCCGTAGAGGCTGGCTTGCAGCTCAACAAACAGCCTCTCCACGTATCCCGCTTCCGGTACGGCCGATATCAGCTGCAGCGTGGCCAGCCAACCCGGGCCGAAGTACGGCGAATGGGGCATCAGCTTGAGCCCGCCGGCCTGCGTCAGCTCAGCGGCGGCGAGGAACTCGGTCACGCCGCCAACCTTGGTCACGCTGGGCTGAACGTAGGAGACCGCGCCGGCCGCAATCATCTGGCCGATCTGATACCGCGTACACAGGTTTTCCCCGGCGGCGAGGGCAATGCCGGCCTCGTTGTTCAGCGTGGCCAGCGCGGCAAAATCATCCGGCGGGAAAATTGGCTCTTCCAGCCAAAGCAGGGAGTAGGGCCTGAAGCTTCTGGCCATCGCCCGGGACTGATCGAGGCTCCAGGCGCAGTTAACGTCGACAATAAGAGCGATATCCTCACCGATCTGTCTCCGGGCGGCTTGGACTTCCGCCTCGGTGACCTCGTGCAGCTTGATCACCCGGTAGCCCTGACCGAGTGCTGCCCGGCATTTCGCCGCTACCAGTTCAGCGTCACCATAGCGGTACAGGCTGGCGTATCCGGGAAGCGGCGTCAGCGGCGCGCGGTCATTGATCAACCGGGCGAGCGGTTTGCCCGCGGCCTTGGCGGCCAGGTCCCAAAGCGCGATGTCCAGTCCGGAGAAGCCGAACATGACGACGCCATAGCGCCCGAACAGGTGCACCGCCTGCTGCAGCTCGCGCATAAAAAAAGAAACGTTTGTTACCTCGCGCCCCACTACGAGCGGGGCAATCATATCCTCGATTGCCGCTACAACTGGGCGCTGGCAACTGTAGCTGAACGCCTCACCCCACCCAACCAGCCCGCCCTCCGATTCGATGCGCACCAGGACAATTTCCTGCGCCGTCCAGGGTTGACCGCCCGACATTGGCTGGACTGGCCCGATCGAAAACGGAATTTTTAAGGCGATGGCTTCAAGCCGTACGATTTTCACTCGCGAAAAGAAGTCGATCAGTCAATGCTCTGTGCGTCACCATCGAAATCTGCCGAGGTGAATGATCCACCCTGAAACTGCCGCGCGATGTTATCCGCATTTTCCGGCGTTGTCCGCGACAGTATTTCAGCGGCGAATGTTTCGGCATTGTCCTGCGGTTGGTAGCCAAGTTCGTAGGCGCGCCTGTTGTGCCACCAGGCCCGGTCATTTCCGGAGATGCCGTAAACGACATCAAAGTGCAGGTCCTGAGCGTTCAAGCCTACACATACCAGCTGCACGAGATCGCGTTCACTGATCCAGGTGCTGAGATGGCGCGTACTCTGGGGTGCAGGCGCGCATGTGCCGATACGAAGGCAAAGCACGCCGATCCCGTATTTATCGGCGTATAGTCGGCCGAGGCCCTCGCCGCAGGCTTTGCTGACGCCATAATAGCTATCGGGACGATGCGGCGCGCGCTCGTCAATCATTGATGAGCGGCGGTAAAAGCCAACGACGTGATTCGAGCTGGCAAAGACCACGCGCCTGACGCCGGCCAGCCGGGCGCCCTCCAGCACATGGTAGGTGCCGCGTATATTGCATTCGATGATCGCATCGAACGTGTCTTCGTTT
The DNA here is from genome assembly GCA_024638505.1 of Gammaproteobacteria bacterium. GTDB lineage: Bacteria > Pseudomonadota > Gammaproteobacteria > Arenicellales > JAANXG01 > JAHEKE01. The sequence goes on from JAHEKE010000019.1 coordinate 5,888, forward strand.
GCAATGGCGCCAAAATGAACAACGGCGTCTATGTCGTCCATCATCCCGGCCACGGCTGTTCCGTCGCGCAAGTCGACCCGATGAAAATCTTCTGCCGCGGCCGTATCGCTCGGCACTTCGCTATCGCTCATTCGGATACGGTAGCCTTTTTTCTTCAGCTCACGGCACAATGCGCCGCCCAGATTGCCGGCTGCTCCTGTGATCAATAGTCGTTGCAATGTGGATCGCCTCTTCTTCTGATCAATTCGGTGCTATCTCGTTGCAATCGAGGCGCAACGAATAGAGAAAGGTTTCAACTTTAAGCATGTTTAGGTTGCCGGGCTTGATATTCCGGTTAACGCTAAAGAGATTGTTTCATGAAGGCGCAACAGGCCACAACCATTTGTGGTTCTACCGCGACGCTATGGAAGTGTGCTTGAAGTTGAAGCGGTGGGATGACGTTGGACGCTACGCGAACGCCTTTTGACAGCATTCGGTCGCGGAGAAAACAGGGGGGCAGCAATCCAAAGCATTCGAAACCTTAGAGAGCAGGCCGATGAACTTGGTTTTTATCAGGATTTACCGGCTCTAGATCAAGCGCAGCTCAGCGTAAACGTAACGGTCTGACTGATCCGGAGTCTAGTGTAACAGCGTCATGCTTGGCACGGGTGAACGGCTGAGCGCAGCGGCTTCCGGTGCAAAAAATTCGATACGCGTGTGCGCGACACTATGGCTTTAAAGGGCTAGAACTCAGCGTCTACCTCTGTAGTAGCCTGCACGTGCTGTAATTTCGCATCCGATCCGGCGCTTCTCTTGCTGCTGTGTCTCGATCCGCTGATCGTGCTCGTGTTAGGATGACTTCAGCTACGAGCACTTACCCCATACGAGTGGAGGCGTCGTGCCAGAGCAGGTCGTTACCAGAAAACTCACGGCGATTCTGTACGCTGACGTTGCTGGCTATAGCCGGCTGACAGGTATTGACGAGGAGCGTACGCATCGCAGCGTCATGGATGCGCTGGATTTCGCCCATAAAACCATTGAGACAACGGGCGGTACGGTCTTGCGCTACGCAGGTGACGCCATTCTGGCGGAATTCTCCAGCGTGGTCTCCTGCGTACAGGCGGCCGTTTCAATGCAGAGGGCATTGGCTGAACGCAGCGAGGACATGCCCCAAGATCAACGCGTACTACTGCGCGTGGGGATTAACCTTGGGGAAGTGATGGCGGACCGCGGCGAGATTTACGGCGATGGTGTCAATGTCGCCGCCAGGCTGGAAAGCTGCGCACCGCCAGGTGGAATTTGCATTACCGCGCAGGTTGCGGAACAGATTGCAGGTAAGATAGACACCCCTTTCGCCACTGCGGGCCGGCAGAAGTTCAAGAACATCGCCAAACCCGTAGAGGTGTGGTGCTGGCCTGCCGAGGGCGCGCGAGGGATGCGCCGAGCCGCGGGCTTGCCGCGAATAATCACGGCAGGTGCCGTGGTGGCCGTAGCGGCGGCTGTCGTCTTCGTCTATCTATTCGCTCTTGATGATGAAAATTTAACGCTGCCGAGCGGCGCCAGGCTTGCCGTCATTCCCTTCGAAGAGCTGAGCAGCGATGCGAGTGATGCCTACTTCAGTGACGGCTTAACCAAGGATATCAATGCGCACTTGTCTAAATTCACCAATCTGTTCGTGTTCGCTCCCAGCTCTGTCAGCGGCTATCGTGATAACGCTGATTGTGAGCGGATCAGGAGTGAACTCGGTGCGGACTATATTCTTGAAGGCAGCGTTCGCCGATCGCAGGACAAGTTCCGCATCACCACCACTCTGACGGACGCGAAGACATGCCGCCAGCTGGATTCCCCCGGCCCCTTTGATCGTCGCCTCGATGCAGCGGACATACTCGATATTCAGCTGGAGATCGCCAAGAAAGTGGCCGCTGAAGTAGGCTCTGCAGACGCACCGCTGTTTAACGCAAATGTGCAGAATGCGATCCGTCGTAAAGCACCGGACAGCCTGCAGGCATACGATTGTGTTCTCCTCTCCTACTGGTTCTATGAGAACTTCGATCCGGACAGACACCGACGCGCTCGCGCCTGTTTGCAGAGCGCGGTGCAGTCAGATCCCGATTACTCACTCGGCTGGTCCAGGTTGGCATTCGCCTATATTGAATCAAAAAAATATGCGATCGATACGCCGGAGGATTGGGCGCCATTGGCCCGCGCTGCGGCCGAACGCGCCACCAGTCTCGATCCCGGCAATCCGGATGCTTACTACGCGCTCGCGATACTGACCCAGATGACCAGCCAGGACCTGACGGAGTTTCGCACTTATGCCGAGAGAGCGATCGAGTTGAATCCCAATGATGCCTTCGTGCTGGCGGATCTGGGAACCTGGATGGGGTATGCCGGCCGTTGGGAGACGGGTAAAGACTGGGTGTCGCGATCCATGCGGCTCAACCCAAAGCACCAGGGCTGGCTGTGGCAGACCTGGCACCTTGATTACTTTCTGCAGGGCGAGTACGCAAAATCTCGCGATATGGCGCTTAAAATGAATCTGCCTGGCAACTACATGGTGCAGGCAAGCCTGACTGCCACCTATGCGATGAACGGCGAGCAGGAAAAGGCGGAGAAAACGCTTGCGCATCTGCTCGAGCTTCGTCCGGATTATGCGGATGATCCGCGCGCGCCGTTTCGCGCCAGAGGTATGCCTCCCGAGCTGATCGAAGGCCTGATGCAGGGGCTGCAAAAGGCCGGTCTAGCGGTCAAACCGGCCAAATAGAGAAACCTTTATTGCTTACCGATGAAAACAGCCGCACAAGTTTATCCCACCGCGGCATCCAAAAACATCATGATGGCAAAACCGCCGAGCAGGGCGAACGTGGCCAGTGACGGGATACTTCCCCGGTGGGTTTCCGGAATGACCTCATCGCTGATAACGAATAACATGGCGCCGGCAGCGAAGCCCATTGTCCACGGCGTGAGGGTAGCGGCGATAGAAACAGCGATGCCGCCGAACAGCGCCCCGACGGGCTCTACCAACCCGGTCAACACGCCAACCGTGCAGGAGCGTGCCCTGGAGTAACCTACCGAGAGGAGGGACACGGCGACGGCGAGCCCCTCTGGAACGTTCTGCATGCCGATACCCAGCACCAGGGACAGACCGTTAGCGACATCGCCCCCGGCAAAGCCCACCCCGACCGCCATGCCCTCCGGAAAATTGTGCAGCGTGATGGCCAGAACAAACAACCAGATACGGCCTAAGTTTCGTTGATCCGGTCCCTGGCGTCCGGCAAAGAAGTGTTCGTGCGGAACCCGTCGGTGCACGAAATACAGCGCGGCAGCACCGCTAAGTATTCCGGCGATGACAATGATAACGGCGTAAGTCGGGTGTCCGGTCTGCTGCTCTGCAAACGTCAGCGCTGGCAATAACAGGGAGAAAAACGTCGCGGCCAGCATAATACCAGCGGCGGCGCTGAGCAGCGTATCCTTTAGCTCCGGCGAAAGCTGCCTGACGGCAAAAATGCCGAGCGCACCGGCCGCGGTACCCAGACTGGCGGCAAAGCTGCCGGTTAAGCCCAGCCAGATGACGTTTGGAGCTGAAGACAAAGGCCTGGATTAAAACGTGTTTAGCAGCTGCGCGGCAGATGTAAGTCCTAACCCCGCGCGCTGAAAAAGCCGGACCGAATTGCCCCGCTAGTCTGCACGGCAGGGGGTAAGGCGCTGTCTGTATTTGTGTGCAATGTTGGGCTCAACGATTGTGGTAAGGGTAGTGATACTACACAACCCGTGCTTCAGGCTTAAGTATTGATCGCGCATTTGATCATCGAACCCAGCGGATTGACGGGAAATGCACACTGCTAAAGCCGCTGAATACTGTGAGTTTTCTCATAGTTATTCAAATTCCCCGGGAGTATACTGATTATCACCTCTAATCGAAGGAGGTAAAGATGAATGGGCAACAAAGCAATGCTTGGAACCGACGGAATTTTCTGCGTACTTTGATGGTCGCAAGCGGTGCCGGGCGTTCCCTATGGAATTTGGCGAGAATTCGACCCGATGGACACGTTGCGATTCTATGCGCTGCGTATGCACCAAACGGGCTTTATCGGCAGCGCACCTGAAGATCTGATTCAGCGCGCTTCCGACTGGCGTTTCTTAAATGAAATCAAGCAGGAACTCAAAGCTTGAGGTGGGATAAATCGATCAACGAAGATGCTCTTTCTTTTATCTGGGAGGCGAGGCGGAACGGCAGTTAACCATAAAAAAGAAAGCGTAGAAGGCCGAGCGTTGATGGGAGTTAAATGGGTAGTTGTGGCCAATAGAGATAGAACAACGTTTCCCAGTGCTGAGCATCCGGCAGCAGGGCGTAAGAGGATAATGCTGTCAATGTTTGCTTTGATCTCTCTCATTCTTGTGAGTGGTTCAATTTACGGTCAGGATGACTTGATCTTCACCAAGGCCTGGGTACGGGATACGCCCCCGGGCGCACCCAACGGTGCCGCCTACTTCGAGATTACCAACCGCGGCCAGTTGGCAGACAGGTTGGTGGGCGTAGCGTCGGATGCCGCCGAGCGGGCCGAAATGCACACGCATCTGCATCAGGACGGCATGATGCAGATGCGGCAGGTTGAAGTCATTGAGATTCCAGCAGGTGGGCAGGCCAGGTTTGAGCCGGGGGGGAATCACGTCATGTTGATTAACCTGCGCCAGGTGCTCAAGCAAGGCGATACGATTACGCTGCAGCTGAAACTCGATAAGGCGGGTACGGTACAAATCGACCTGCCCGTGCAGCGAGAGGCGCCGGAGTGATTGGTCAAAGGATTGCAGTATTAATGCTCACGCTGTTGGTGACAGCGATAACGGCGGTTGCGGAGCAATTGCCTGAAATCGGCCCGGCACCGGCATTTGAATTGACCGCACAGGACGGGGGACGCCTCTCCCTCGATGATATGAAAGGGAAGGTGGTAGCCGTAAGTTTCATATACACCGCTTGTCCCGATGTCTGTCCACTGCTGTCATATAAGCTCCGGGGGATACAGGACGAGCTGGAGAGAGCGGGTCACACGGACGTTGTTTTAGTCTCGATTACCATGGACCCTGAACATGACACGCCGGACCACTTAAAGAGTTATGTCAACTGGCTGGGCGCGGATCCCAAGCGGTGGGCGTTTCTCACTGGCGCTAAAGACGATATCCGCAAGGTCGCTCGACATTATGGCATTTACTTCAAACAACATTCCAACGGCGTGATCGGCAGTAGTGCCCCGTCTAATCTAGTCTGGATGGAGCGAACTGGCAAACCGGCAAACCTGCTCACCAGGGAAGGCCCCGCTCCGGTCGCGTTTTAAGGTGGCGAAGCGGCTGCCTTCAGCCAATCGTCCATGCGCCGCACCCATTGGTGCAGCCTGTCGTCCGGGCGCAGCAGTTCAAAGTCGCTCACCGACCGTACCCACTGGAAGGTGCTGTGCAGCGCGATATCCGCATGGCCGAAGACCGTCATGAATGTCTTTGACGATCATTCTGTTCACCCGGCCCAGCACCGTGGCGTCGACCCAGTCCGTCACAAAGGCACTAAGCGGTCGGCCCCCCGGCCCCCCGAAAAGCA
>JAHEKE010000019.1:11556-25123 GCA_024638505.1 Gammaproteobacteria bacterium
GGCCGAAGACCGTCATGAATGTCTTTGACGATCATTCTGTTCACCCGGCCCAGCACCGTGGCGTCGACCCAGTCCGTCACAAAGGCACTAAGCGGTCGGCCCCCCGGCCCCCCGAAAAGCAATGCATCAGGGTCGTGCTTTTCAGCAAGATACTCCGCGATAGTCCAGCTGCCGCCCACCTCGGTGTCCCCGTCCACCAGCACCGGAACCGTTTTGTGCGTATTGGCAAACAGCTCCCGTATCTCCGTATAGCCAACCATGCGACTGTTAAAACCGATCGACAGCAGCATAAGAGATTCGCGAATCCTCCAGCAGTAAGGACTGAAGGGTCGTTCCTCGCTGTTACAGATATCATAGAGCGATATGGACACGTCATTTCACCTTGGCACAGAACTCGGGCGACAGTGCGGTATCTATAATTACGGTCGGACTCACGAGATTTGCCTTAATTGCCTGTTCGCGCAGTTGGCGCAGCCTGTTGACTGTATTCGCGCCCCGGTTGCCGCGGCCGAATGCCGCCAGGCTGCGGGCACGAGCCGACACAAAGTCACTCCACGGTAACGGTTCGACTCGGGCGTAGGCCTCCATGCGATCGGCATAGCGCTCCATCCGATCCCACTCCTCGTGCTCAAAAGCGGATTCGGTGGTGTCGAGATAAAAAGCGAAGTAGTTGTGGGAGACCGAGCCTGCGTCCAGCAGGTGTTCCCCTTCAGCGAGCGCTTTTTCCCGCCGCTCATCGTCTTTGGTAATCAATGCAATGCCACTCAACATTCGCACCAGGCTGAATCGCAGGCTGTACTCGCGCGCAACCGGTTCAGTTTGGTCTAGCAGCGCCATGGCCTCGTCACTGCGCCCTAAACGATGCAGGCTGAGGGCCTGATAATACTTGTTCTGCGATTCGAAGCGTCGTGCGCCAAGGCGCAGGGTCAGTTCCTGTGCGTGCTCGCAATCCAGGATGGATTGTTCATAATTTCCCATGTAGTAGTTGGCCCACGACGTCATGACCTGGCCGAGAAGCTGCGCCCGGGGATGCCCCACTTCCTGCGCCAGCGCAACGGCGTCTATACCGTCCTGCCTCGCTTGGCGAAGCTCCAGCAGGTAGGCGCGGGAGAAACCGCGCATCGACAGGTTGGCCGCGGCGGTTTTGCGAAATCCGTGCTCGCGCGCCAACTGCACGCACTGATCGAAATAGTGCGCCGCCGTGCGCATACGCCCGCATACGTAATAGGCATCTCCTAAGCCCCCGAGCGATCTGACCTCATCTTCGATGGAACCGGCAGCCTGCGCGTACTCCAGGCTGCGCTGATGTTCTGCCAGACATTCGTCCGTTTTAGCCAGCGGGAAGTAAAGATTTCCCCGCTGGTGATGGATCCGTGCCAGGTGGCGGGTCAGCTCAAACTTTTTAGCAATGTCCTCTGCTTCCTGCAGGGTGGCAAACGCCTCCTCTATGAGATCGATTACTCGCAGGCACTCCGCAATCGAAGTCTTTAATTCTACTGTCTGCGCAGCAACCGACTGATTTGTTTCAATCCTGGCCAGGCATGCGAGACCCTGACGAAAATGCGAAATGGATTCTTCGTGCGCGGACCGTTCCATAGCGTGCTGGCCGGCGCTGCGCCAGTACGGCAGCGCTTTGTCATCCCGTTCCGCGGCCGTATAGTGCTGCGCCAGCAGCTCCGGTTGGCCGCGTGCGACGTCTGGAAAATGCTGCAGCAGAGCCTCCGCGATGCGGCCGTGAAGCGCATGGCGTCGACTCTTGAGCATGCTGTTGTAGGCTGCATCCTGCACCAGCGCGTGTTTGAATACGTAGCTCGCCCGCGTGCCGCTGCCGCGGCGGAAAACAAGCCCCGACCCGACGAGACTATCCAGCGCCGGGCTGATCGCGTCTGCTGCAGATCCACTGACCGCGGTCAGCAGAGCCTGTGGGAATTCGCGGCCGATGGCAGCGCCGATCTGCGCCAGAGACTTTGCGTCTTCCAGCTGGTCCAGCCGTGCCATGAGTGAATCCTGCAGCGTGTCTGGTATGGCGAGTGGTCGCATGGGTCCGGACAGTGCGTAGTGGTTCTGCTCCTCAACCAGCAGATCGGATTCGAGAATGGTTCGGGTAAGCTCTTCGACGAACAGTGGCACACCGTCTGTCTTCAGCGCGATCTGGTCTACGATCTCCTGCGGCATGGTCTTACCGCCGGTTAACGCACTGATCATGGATTCGCACTGAGCTCGGTCGAGGCGATTCAGGCTGAGCAGTGATACGTGGGCCTCGCCCGTCCACGGCGGATCAAACTCTGGGCGGAAGGTGATCAGCATTAACGCCGGCCAATCACGTACGCGCTCTACCATGCTGTTCAGCAGCACCAGCGTGGTGGGATCCGCCCAGTGCACGTCCTCCATAAGAATCAGAAGCGGCTGCTGCCGCGTGAGCGCCTGCAGGCTGTTCATCAGGACATCCAGCGTTCGCTCCCTGAGAACATCCGGGTCGAGATCCACTGGCGGATAGCGATCTCCGCACGGTATCGTCAGAAGCGCCGCGACCAGCGCCACGGTCTCCGCGTCGATGGGGTTTTGCGCTGTTAGCAAGCGCTCGAGTTTGTCGAGGCGCGTTGTGGCGCTGTCGCCTTCGATGAAGCCGGCGGCGCGCTGCAAATGTTCAATAACGGGGAAAAGTGCACTGCTTTTATGGTAGGGCGAGCACTGGTAGCGTACCCGCATAGCGTCCGCACCGACGATATGATCGCGCGTGGTGAGCGTAATGCGTGATTTGCCTATCCCAGGCTCGCCGCACAGCAGCACCACCTGGCCATCTCCTCGCGCGGCGCGCTGCCAGCAATCGTTAACTAAGTTTATCTCGTGCTCGCGTCCGATGAATGGGGTTAACCCGCCTGAGCTGCGTGCCTCGAAACGTGATTCCACCGACGCTGTGTGAACCACGCGCCAAGCGGGTATTGGTTCGTCGAAGCCTTTAAGCGCGTGAGTCCCGAGGTGCTCAAGGTCAAACGCAGCGCCGATCAGACGGCGCGTCTTGGCCCCGATGACTACCGAGTTGGGCTGAGCCAGTGCCTGCAGTCTGGCGGCGAGATTTGGCGTCTCGCCGACGACGTCATGTTCCTGCGCCGCCCCCTCTCCTACGAGCTCACCCACAACGACGGGTCCGGTGGCGATGCCGATGCGCACGGCCAATGGTTCGCTGACGTTCTCCCCCAGTGCCAGCGCGGGCACCTTCAATGCGATCTCCAGAGCAGCACGCACCGCCCTTACGGCATCGTCCTCATGCGCACGCGGGTATCCGAAATAGGCCAACACGCCGTCGCCCATAAACCGGGCTACGTATCCCTCGTAATGCTGAATCAGTTCGGTGCAGGCCTGGCGATACGCTCGGTTGAGTTGCTGCAGCTCTTCTGGATCAAGCAGCGCGGCCAAGCGGGTGGAGCCTGCAAGGTCGCAAAACATCACGGTAAGCTGCCGGCGCTCGGCGTCACTGCCCACCGCTTCAGCAGTGCTTTCCAGTTTAGAGGAGGGTGGGCCGGCAGAACCCAACGGCTTGCCGCATTCAATACAAAAGCGAGCGCCACCTGCCACCGGCGCACCGCAATGGCCGCAGATCCGCGGTAGCTTAGCGCCGCATTCTGCGCAGAACTTAGCCTGGTCGAGGTTGCTGTGCGCGCATTCCGGACATTGCATGGGTAATCACCATAACACGAAAGCCGCTTGACTCAATATGAAAAGGGCGTGTTCCGATGATCGAATAAGACGCAGTCCTTTGCCGGTGGCGGGGCGATGAGTTATTGACTCCTGACGGGCAGTCGGGTGGACCTAAGCCCCGCCAAAACTTACATCGCAAGAAAACACCAAGCGAGCTGCAACGCAACGACAAAAGCGAGGTTGCGCTGCGGTTAAGCTGTCGCAGCCTGCGGCACCGCCAGAGCATGGGCAGATTACCGGCGTAGCGTGATGCGATCAGAAGTCAGGAAGAAAGGTCCGTTCGGATCTGGCTCAGCCGACTGCTTACAGAGCGCCGTAGGCGTACCGCGGTTGGGCAGCGTTTACATCATCGGCATCGCTGTCGGTCATGGTGATTCCCCGTCCGATGCCGTAATAGCAAAAGCCCTTGTTGGTAAGAAACTCCGGATCGTAAATGTTGCGCCCATCAAAAATCACCGGTTCACGCAGCAACTCCTTGACCTCGTCAAAATTCGGACTTTGGAAAATTCGCCACTCCGTCACCAGTGCCAGGGCGTCGGCGTCTTGTAGCGCGGCTTCTGGTGACTCCGCCAGATACAGATCGTCTCGCTCGCCATAAATACGCAGCGCTTCTTTGTTCGCTACTGGATCAAAGGCATGGACCTTGGCACCCGCCCGCCACAGCGCTTCTATCAGGGCGCGACTGGGCGCCTCGCGCATGTCGTCGGTATTAGGCTTGAAGGCGAGACCCCATATCGCGATGGTTCGACCTTTGAGAGTTCCTCTAAAATGGTTTTCGATCTTGTGCATCAAGACCTGTTTTTGCTGCGCGTTGACGCCCTGCACTGAGCGCAGCAGCGTCGCATCGTAGCCGACCTCTTCGGCAGTGCGCTCCAGGGCGGATACGTCTTTCGGAAAGCAAGACCCGCCATAGCCGCATCCTGGGTAAACAAAAGAGTATCCGATGCGTTTGTCTGAGCCGATCCCGGTACGCACCTGTTCGATATCGGCTCCCAGGCGTTCCGCCAGGTTTGCCAGTTCATTCATGAAGCTGATCTTGGTCGCGAGCATGGCGTTGGCGGCATACTTGGTCAGTTCAGCCGAGCGAATATCCATGGCAATCAGGCGGTCGTGGTGCCGGTTGAAAGGGCTGTAAATGACGCGCAGCAGCTCCGTGGTCCGCGGATTGTCCGTGCCGATCACAATGCGGTCGGGCTTCATAAAGTCATCGATGGCTGCGCCTTCTTTCAGGAATTCGGGATTCGACACCACGTCGAATTCGATCTGAGCACCCCGGCTTTTTAATACTTCCTTAATCATGGACCTGACTTTATCAGCCGTGCCGACCGGTACGGTTGATTTATCGACGACCACGCGGTAGTCGGGCATGTACTCGCCAATGGTTTGTGCCACCGCCAGGACGTGCTGCAGATCAGCCGAACCATCCTCATCCGATGGTGTGCCGACGGCAATGTATTGGAACAGTCCGTGTTCCACCGCCTTCTTAGGATCTGTCGTAAAACTTAATCGACCGGCGGCCAGGTTTTTGCTCACCAACCGATCCAGATCGGGCTCGTGGATCGGAATCTCACCTTTTTTCAGTTGTTCAATCTTGGATGCATCCACATCCATAACCATGACGTCATTGCCCACTTCCGCCAGACAGGCTCCGGTTACCAGACCGACATAGCCGCTGCCAAAAATAGTTGTTTTCATACCCACACTCCCGTTTTTACCGACAAGCCCACCTAACAAAGAATAATTCGCTTTGGTCTTTTCGCAAGGTCGATGCCACCGCAAAAGCTACAATGTTGGATAAACAGCGAGTGCGCAGCAGAATTACGATGCGTGTTTGTTTGCAATACAGCGTAGTTGTCAAGAAAACTAGAGCTTCCGTCCGCCTACTTAGGGAATAGACTGCGAGGGGATGGGACCGCCGCGGTGATTAAAAACGGCGGGGATAAGATTTAATCGTCAATTAGCTTCGGCAGTTTTCTTCAGGTTGGCCAGGCCAGTCTCGTAGTCTGCTCCTATCCAGCTGTCAAACAGCAATCCCATGTATCGCCCCACCGGATTCATGCCAAAATCAGTCATAAACCCCCAGACTACTCTGGTCCCGTTCGCTTCAGGCGATAGATTGAAGTAAGCATGCGCCTCGCCCTGGGCGCCGAAGTTTAGACGGGTTTTGACGAACGCGTTGTCCTCGCTTTCCACGATCTCCTGGTTACCCGAACCGACTTCGGGATGCTCGCTGGTCCAGTACATCTTTGCGCCAACGCCGGATGGGGGGCCCTCGAAGCGGTACTGGGTGTCAGGATCTTTGCGCGCCCATGGCGACCAGGTATTGAATTGATGAAAATCGTTAATCAACGGGTAGATTTCATGCGCCGGGGCTTCGATGGTGATGGCGCGCTCGACCCTTACTTGTTGCGGTAAAAACAGCCCGACGGCGGCTACAACCACCAGCAGACCTAGGATAACCAGCAGGAATCGCTTGACGAATTTCATCGCACTTCCCGCTCAGTACGCGCGCATGATTACGCTGCGGATGGATGCCAGCCTGCGTCGGCCCACAGCTCGCCGCTCACGGCGGAATTGGTAATCATGAAACATATTGCATCCGCGATCTCCTCCGGTCGGATTAACCGGCCCAATTGCGTATCAGGCAATACGTATTTTTCGATGAATTCTGCACCCAGAGCCTGAACCATCGGTGTATCTGTAAAGCCCGGATGGATTACACCGCAGCGCACACCGTAATATATCGCTTCTTTCATCATGGTAGCGGCCGCACCTTCTAATCCGGCCTTGGACGCTGCGTAAGCGACCTGTCCCTTATTGCCCAGTGATGACACGGAGCCAATAAAAATGATGGATCCTTGCACCCCCTCGGCCGGATCCCAGCGCGGCTTTCCGATGCGATGCCGATACTCCGCCATGCGGGCTACGGTCTCCAGCGCCCAGTAAATCGGGGCAATCAGATCGACCTCTGCTACCAAACGGAAGGTCTCTTCCGCGTAAATGTCGGCTTTTCCGGTTTCCTTGTTAAGTTTGACGGCAAGCGCGTCTCGCGTCAGCCCGGCTGCGGGCACGCAGATGTTAACCACGCTATGTTCCCTGCACAGCTGGTCAAAGGCGTGCTTGCGGAAGTCGCGGTCGGTGACGTCTCCTTGAATTGGGAGCGCGACTTCAGCTGCCATGTCGCTGTTGATTTTCTGAGCGATGTCGAATATGTCCTCGCTTTGATCCACAATCCCTATGGCGGTTGCCCCGCGCTGGGCGAGTTCCAATGTCAGCGCACGGCCGATACCGCTGGCCGCCCCCGTAACCATGGCTATTTGATTTTTTATTAACATTATTACTACCTTAAGAGATGTTTTATCTTTGAATTATACTTTATTTTTGTGCACCGCAACATAACTAGCGAGTGATAGTTCGGTCTAAAACGGATATTTGCGGCCAAGTTCGGCTGGACACGGCGCGAAGTCTTTGAATATCGGAAAAACTACCCTGAACACCCGCTCGGATCCCGGCAGACCATATCCACCCGTCCGTCCATCACCAGCGTGAATTGGTTGACCGGTGCTAAATCCGTATCGGTGTCGTCCGTATCACGCGTCAACTCAACAACGCTATTCTGCTGCACATTTTCCAACCGCGCCTTTGGCACAGACTGAACCGTCCAGCCAGATCGTGTTGGCCAGCTTTGCGTTATCGAAGTTCGTTGTGGTGACCAGGCCTTCGAATTCGAAATCGGATGTGTCTGCATCGCGCAGATCCGCATCTTCTAAGTCTGCCGCGATAAAGCTTGTTCCACCAATCTGTGCCCGTCGCAGGCTCGCCCGGTTGAGGGTGCTTGCCGACAGCTCAGCACCGCGCAAGTCCGTTTGGTCCAACAGCGCACCGCGCAGGCTGGCCTGTCTGAGGTTGGCCCACAGCAGTTTGGCGCTGCGCAGATCCGCACCACTTAAGTTGGCCTGACCCAGATTGATGTAGGACAGGTCGGTACTGCTTAAATCAAGATTCGCCAGATCGATGAATGGTTTTGCTGCTCGTTCGAGCATCCGTTTTGGCCGCTTGGTCAACTCGGGTCGAAGCTCAGACACAAAACGTATAATAAGTGCCCTGTCTTGAGGATGGGTGAGACGAGCAAGCAGGGCGTTGGTGCGGGCTATAATAATTTGATCACTCCCCTTTACATCCTTATCGCTTGTTATCAACATACCCACGCCTTGAAAGTAGTTGTCAATAGTCTGCGTTACGGTAAGTCTCTCCTGACGCCGGAACAAATCCTCCGCCGCTGCACGCTGACGTGCGTCGATGCGTGTATCCACCCACAGACTCACCGCCGCCACGCCAATGGGAATCAGTATGATGCCGGCCAGTATCAGCAGGGGATCGCTGTCTCTTAAGTTTTTGAGCATGCGCGCTGGTCAGTGGGGGTAACGGGTGTTGGCAAGTGAAGGTTGGCCGCCGTTCACCGTGGCGTGGACATTGCATGGCACTGGCTTGGTTGAGGACGGTGCGCGTTGCGTAATTAGCATATGTAATCAAAGCCGAAGGGGGGCGGTCGCGGAAGTTGATGAAAACCGCTAAGGCTAAAATGATTAGTGCGCCATGACCAGTGATGCAAACGCTACCGGCAGCTTGTTTATCAGTCGCACCTCACCGGCTGGGTCCTTGATGATTAACACCAGCTGCTGCTCCTCACCGGCGGGACCCAGAGGTATTACCATCCGTCCCCCTGGCTTGAGCTGCTCGATTAAGGTTTGCGGTACTTGCTCTGGTGCCGCGGCGACCACAATCTTATCGAACGGGGCACGTTCCGACAGGCCGTAGTAACCGTTACCCACTCGCACCTCAATATTGGAAAAGCCGAGTCTGCCCAGTCGTTCAATGGCGTCGCTGGCGAGCTCCTCAATAATCTCCATGGAGTAGACTTGCGACACGAGCCGACTCAAAATCCCGGCCTGGTACCCCAGGCCCGTACCCACTTCCAGCACGGTATCATCAGCCTGCACGTCCAGCAGATCGAGCATCAAGGCAACGATGAAAGGTTGCGAGGTAGTTTTGTCGTGCCCAATCGGTAACGGCTCGTCGGCGTAGCCATAGTGTTTGATTTGTTCCAGTACAAACTCGTGGCGGGGAACCTCGCCCATGACCCGCAGCACCTCGGGGTTAACGCTATCGCGACCGGTGACATCACCTGACGCTTTGGCATACGCACTGATAATCTCCACCATGATACGTCGCAGTTGTTGATAATCGCCTTGACTCATGCAATTGGTTTCCTGCTCGGCAACATTCAAGCTACATTATCGAAATTATAAAGTCACTAGCCATCAGGCGGCCACAACCCGTCCTTCTTACTGATCCACGGATCTTCACGTTTTACGGAAAGTTTCCTTGAAAATTCGGTCCACGTAGGCTTATTTTGAGGCCAAAGGGGTGATTAACATTATGCTGCAAAAGTACCTTATCGCACGGGACATACCTGAAGCAGGTTCACTCGAACGCGAACAATTAGCCGTAGCCGCGGCCAAATCTAATTCAGTGTTGGCGCAGCTTGCTCCGGACGTACAGTGGGTTGAGAGCTACGTCACCGCGGACAAAGACCGAACGCAGTTCGTTCTCCTTCAGCCCTGAATTAAGGAGCTCATTTTGCGTCAACCTGGCGCAAGTGGCTGCTATTTGTCGACATCCGGTTTTTGTTGAAACAGGCTCTGCCAGAAATCCTGCTGGATATCAGCTATCTTTTGAAAGTTCTCTGGTACAAATTGTTTCATCATGTCGAAAGCATCATATTCACCCGATGCTATTTTTTCTCTGATTTGATTTAACAGTTCACTATGGAATTCACTGACATCAGGCATGCCAAAAAACCGTCGCCACTCCTCTGGGGTAGCGTCTACTACAATCTTCGTTTTCATTCGTCTGCTAATCCTTAATAAAGAGAAGGTTTTGTGATCTAGATCTAATTCTTTCGAGTAACTGGTCAGTATTCTACCGCCAGCAAAAGGGATATACCGGGTTAAGAAGTCAGACAGTTTATTGCAGTTAAGCACGGACGTGGAATGGAAGATTGCGTCTTTCGTGCACTAAATAGGTCTTATTTCTACGATAAGTTTGGATTAACGAGCATGTGCGGAAGAATGAGCAGTATCTCACTCCAATTTAAACCGCTGTGAAGTGGCTGACAGCTGCTTGGTCTGCCTGCGCCGCGGTGTGCGCCATGATGGCGCTGCTTCACCTTTTGATCTGGATCAAACAGCAATCAAGAGTGTATTTGCTATCGTCATTCATGCGTCTTTAGGAATTGGAAACGCTGGCTCGTCCAAACAACTAGAGAATAAAAATCAATGGGTCGGGTACATTTTCCAGTGTGTAGCCGGCCTCTGGCTTATCTTACAAAGGGCATGATTCCATGCAGGTGCTTGACATCTTCTATTCCCCAGAACCGAAGGAACGTATATGAACTCGCTTTTGGCTCAAATCAATCGTTACTTGCTCGCAGTCGTACTTCTTTTGCCATCGGTATACGCCGGTGCCGATGACTTGCGTTCGGCGGTGCAAAATCCGATCAGCTCGCTGATCAGCCTGCCGTTCAAATTCACTTTCGACGAGGGAGCGCCTAACGGCAGCGCTGATTTTCTGAACATACAGCCGGTAGTCCCGGTCACTGTGGGTGACTGGAATCTGGTCAATCGCGCCATCATTCCACTCATTGACCTCGAGGGCACCGTTGCCGGTACGCCGAACATCCCCAACCCGACTCCCAGCGACGGCGCCACTGGCTTGGGCGACATCAACTATTCCATCTTCTTTTCACCGGTTAAGACCGGCAACGTTATCTGGGGCGCCGGCCCGTCACTCAGTCTGCCGACCGCCTCTGACGATCAGTTGGGCAGCGGTAAATGGAGCGGCGGATTGACTGCCGTTGCCCTGACCCAACCTAAATTTGGCAGTGTAGGCATATTAGGGCGACAGCTGTGGTCGTTTGCGGGGGATGACGATCGATCCGATGTTAACCAATTTTTGCTGGAGCCGTTTGTTAACTACAACCTCGACAAAGGCTGGTTTCTGCTGACGGATATGGTGATGACGGCCAACTGGGACGCACCGTCCAGCCAGCGCTGGACCATACCGGTGGGCGGCGGCTTCGGTCGCGTGTTCAAAATCGGTAAGCAGGCGATCAATTCACGACTGGAATACTACTACAACGTAGAGCGGCCGGATGGCGCCCCCAAACAGCTGATCAGCTTCACCTGGCAGTTTCTTTTTCCGAAGAAGTGATGCACTAGCGTTATTCCAACGCAACAGATAGCGCGCCGCACGCCGTTAACTAATCACCGGTCTCCTCCATGGAAATCAACAACTCGCTTCTGGTTGCAATGATGTTCGTGATGATACTGAGCATCGGTATCGCCAGTATACTGGGTGCGCTTGCCAGTATCGTGCAGACGCCCTCACGGGATCTTCACTGGTTGCCCGTAGCCTGGATTGTTCTGCTTCTTTTTAGTCACTTGGACTTGTTCTGGCATACGGTGTTGATTGTTGCCGTAGAGGACTGGCATTTCACTGGATTTCTGTACATGCTCTGCGGGCCGGTTTTGTTGTTCCTGGCGGCTAATGTGCTCGTCACTGAGTCCACGGAGGGTGGGTCGGTGATGCTCTTAAAACATTATCTTGAAGTCAGTCCCTATTTCTTTGCACTGCTCGCGCTGCTGATGCTGTGGACCATAGGTGCTGACTATACGCTCAGCCAGGGAATTTCAATCTTCACTACCCAGTATTTGATTGAGTTTTTGATATTTCTTACGCTTGCTTTGCGCAAAAACATAAAACTGCACCGGCTTGCCACCGTTCTTACCTTTGCCGTAGTTGTCCTGACCGTGGTGGCGCGAGCATTCGAGTGATTGATCCTGTGATTTCTGTAAAAGAAATACACGGATTCATTCAACGCATCATGTTTTTGCTTTCATATATTTGGTACGGTAAGGAGGCGTAGAGATTGAGCAGCGCCAACCATAGAGTATTAGAAAGGAGTTCGTGATGCTGTTCTTGTTAGCCTGATGCGTCTTGCCCCATGAGCACTTGCTGCGCCCACGCCCAGTCGGCGAGTCGTTTGTTTTCTTTTTTCGCTAAACGTTACCGCAGGCGGTTAGGAAAACGTGGTTTTGAGCGTTCCCAGGAGCAGCTACTGAAAGGATTGGAGGCGGTCGGCTACCGCGACGCCGAGTTGCTGGAGATCGGATGCGGCGTCGGACATCTTCATCAAACTTTGTTGGAAAGCGGCGCGCGTTCAGCATTGGGTATAGACTTGGCGCCCCAAATGCTGATAGAAGCCCGGGATTGGGCGGCGGAGAGAGGGTTGGCAGGCCGCACTGAATATGTCACGGGTGACTTTATAGACCTGAAGAACGATATTGCACCGGCTGATGTCACGTTGATGGATAAAGTCGTATGCTGTTATCCAGATGCGGACGCATTGGTACATACATCCTTAGAAAAAACCAGGCAGGTCTATGCACTAACTTATCCGCGGGACCGTTGGTTTGTACGACTGGCGATGGCGTTGGGCGCATTGTTATTATGCTTGATCCGTTCAAGTTTTCGACCCTATGTGCATAATCCCAAACAAATCGAGGCCTGGATCAGGGAGAGAGGTTTTCGCAAGAAGTTCCAGGACACGACTGCGATGTGGTTGACGCAAATCTATACGAAATCTTAAGCTCTAATCGTAGGTGCAGTGGTTGCTGATACCGAGTGACAGTTGAGGTCGAAGTCGGAAACTCGCTACTGGGATTCCGTTGAAAATGAATGCACGGCAGTTAAAGCGGTGAAGGTGAAAGCCTGTTTCGGACTGCGATTATGCCTGCTGCGGAGTGGCACCAATAACCAGGTTGAATTGGGCAACGAACTCGGTGTTTCCATCGCTAGAGGGTTTAAACTCCGCGGTAACCAGCGGCCTTTGCTCCGCGGGGATCCGGTTGAACAGAAAATCTTGAGCGTTGCGCGGTTCGTCTTTGATGTAAATCTGCGTAACGAAGGGTTTGTCTCCCGGCGGAAATACTGCCGTGTGTATGTGCGGCGTTCGTCCGGGGTACTGCACCGGCTGGATGGTGCGGAATCGATAGTTTCCCTCGGCATCAGTGATGGTGTGGCCGTGCCCCTGGAAATCTTCATCTAGAGCCACCTGTCGACTGTCCCGCGGATGGTGGTAGCGGCCGTTGGCATCGCATTGCCATATTTCGATACGCACGCCGGTCAGGGGGAGGCCGTTTGTATCCGTTATCCGGCCTGACAAGTCCGTAATCCGACCCTTTGCTGAACCGTCGCGTCCCGCCACTCGGGTGAGATCGTTGTCGTCGTCCAACGGCAGCTGCGCGGGATAGAAAGGGCCAGCGGTTTGTCGCGGCGTCGGCCGCAGGGTTTCAGCCAACGCCAAATGTGGGGCTACGCCCGCTACGCTGACCGCAGTCAGCAGTTTTCTGCGCCACAGGTTTACTGTTGCTTTGTTCATGATCGTGATTGCTGATGGCTTAGCCTTGAAAATAGAACTGCGTATGCGCTCTTACATTAGTTGGTTCAATATTTTTACGCCAACTGGCATGGCTTAATCCAGAATTGTACCCGAAGCGTCCTATCTTAACATTTTCTCATCTATTCCTCGACATTGCTTGCTCTGATAAAGCAGCCTCAAATTGTGATTAATGACATGTTGACTAGGTTCAATGAAAGCTGAACAAAACTAATTTTTCACTTGCCGCGATATCTATGGACAGGTTCGTTCAGCTTAATTGCAGTCATTCTCCGTTTGTTTTAGTTAAGGTATGATGCGATATCCATCTTTAGAAATCTAAAGGAGCGGAACTTCTGGTACTACAGG
>JAHEKE010000019.1:25223-57842 GCA_024638505.1 Gammaproteobacteria bacterium
GGTTTATAGGCTTATTGTCATTGGCTGCTTTCATAATGAGTACAACTTTGTACGCGCAGGAAGGCCCGGTAAAGTATCGGCAGAGTGTGATGCAGGCTATCGGTGGCCATGCAGGCGCAATAGCCCAGATTGCCTATGGCGGTGTTGAGTATAAGGATCATCTGGCTGGACACGTGCTGGCATTGCAGGTGCTGTCCAAACAGGTTGTACCGGCATTTCAGGCGGAGGTGATAACCGAGGACCCCCCCACGCGGGCCAAAGAAGAGATTTGGAGTAGATGGTCTGAATTTGAACAGCACACAAACGATTTTCAAGAATCGGTGGCGGCTGTGGCGAAAACCGCTGAAGGTGGGGATTTAGGTGCATTGGCTACGAGTTTGGATCCGCTGTGGGATACCTGTAAAGGTTGCCACAAGCCATTTCGCAAAAAACCTGAATAGAGGCCTTACCTCAACGTAAGTATAATAGTGCGTTTGAGCTACTGCCGGTGGCGCGTGTTCATTTCTTTGCTTGCATTTTCGGGGTTTGGGCAAGCGGGGACGGTCACTGATCAGGGAGAATACATTCTTCGAGCTGCGGGATGCGTCGCCTGCCATACTGATGCAGAGAACAATGGTCCTTTCCTGGCCGGAGGACGTGCTTTCGATACAACGCTCGGTACGTTTTATTCTCCAAATATTACCTCCGATAAAGTCAACGGCATCGGAGATTGGACAAAGCAGCAATTCATGGATGCCATAATAAAGGGCCAGGGCCCTGATGGTGTGCATTACTATCCTGTTTTCCCTTATACCTCGTACTCGGGTGCCAAGTTAGAAGATATCGAGGCGTTGTTCGAATACCTGCGAAAAGTACCAGCGGTAAACAAAAAGAACATCGAACATGATTTACCATGGTATTTGCAGTTTCGCTCAGTCAATCAGATATGGAAGTTTTTTTTCTTTGAATCTCGGACTACACCCATCAATCGAGGAGAGTACCTTGTCAAAATCTTGGGCCACTGTGATGAGTGCCATACGCCGCGCAGCTGGTTTGGCGCTATTGAATTTGAGCAACATTTATCAGGGAACAGTGCAGGTCCTGACGGTGAGTCAGTGCCCAATATCACGCCGGATAAAGAAACTGGTATCGGGCGCTGGGGCAGGTCTGATTTGATTCGCTATCTTAGAAATGGAATGCTCCCAGATGGAGACTTTGCTGGCGGGGCCATGGTAGACGTTATAGATGAGGGATTGAGTTTTCTCAGCACCTCGGATAGAGAAGCAATTGCCGATTATCTTAAGGGCGTTAAACCCATAAAGAAATGAAATCAACGTTGCGGGAGTGAGTAACTTAATACTTTTCTTATCTTGCGGGATGTTACATTACCCTTAACGATCTGAAGAATGGCAAAGGGTATGGGCGATGGATTTAAAAATACTTTTGACGGTTTTTGTTGCGGTATTCATAGCTGAGTTAGGTGATAAAACTCAGCTCGCAACCATGTTGTTTGCCGCTGATAAAGAAGTTAACAAGTTCACAGTTTTTTTAGGCGCGTCACTTGCTCTGATCGTGGCTTCTGCCATTGGCGTCCTGGCAGGGACTCTTGTCTCTCAGTATGTAAGTGAAAAATACTTGCACTACGCTGCAGGCATTGGGTTCATTGGAATCGGAATATGGACATTGGTTAAAACTTAGGCGCGACTCTTTGTATGGTGTTGCATAGGTCGTTGACGATGTCACATTTTCAGGTCGCTCGGTTCAGGTACATTATTGTTCTTGTTCTCTGCTGGGTATTGGTCTCGAATGCTCAGGTCCCTCCGTCGCAATCCGATGAGAACGGGTACTCGGGATTATTGGCTGCCGCGGCGCAAGGTAATGTCGCACTCATCAAGTCTCTGATCGCAGCGGGAGAGAAAATCGACATAAGAGATGCCCAGGGTCGTACGCCGCTGCACGTGGCAGCATTCCATGCGCATCATGACGCCATGCGCGCCTTAGTCGCCGCTGGAGCAGACCCAAACGCTCTTGAAAATGACCGTTACGATATCGTAACGATTGCGGCTGTCGCCAATGACGTTCCCACCCTCGACTTGTCGCTTGCCCTGGGCGCGAGCGCAGGAAACGTTACCAGCCGCTACGACGGTACGGCGCTGATAGCCGCCGCACATCTGGGTCATACCGAGGTAGTGCGTGCCCTCATCGAAGCTGGTGCGCCGCTGGATCACGTGAACAATCTGGGATGGACCGCACTCATTGAGGCGATCGTGCTTGGTGATGGCGGCGAGCAGCACGTCGAAACACTGGTGGCCCTGATTCAGGCCGGAGCAAACGTCAATTTAGCGGATCGAAACGGGCGGCCTCCACTTGAATTGGCGCGTATACGCGGATATCAAACCATGGTCGAGCTGCTGCGGCAGGCAGGCGCACGGTGAATCACGGATTGATAGTTACCGCTTCTTCACTCTTCGCTCGTCCTCAACCTTATCGCTTGGATGGTTGATCACCAGATCGCCTTCTTCTAAACCGTCCAATATCTGTGCACGCAACCCATTGCGTTGGCCGACTTTGACTTCTTGACGTCTGGCGCGTCGATCTTTAATCACAAACACAGCCCAGCCACCGTCGTAGCGGAACA
The DNA here is from genome assembly GCA_024638505.1 of Gammaproteobacteria bacterium. Classification (GTDB taxonomy): domain Bacteria; phylum Pseudomonadota; class Gammaproteobacteria; order Arenicellales; family JAANXG01; genus JAHEKE01. Next base: position 27,841 of record JAHEKE010000019.1, read on the forward strand.
GGCTGCTAGTCGGTACCTGCAGGACGTTGTCTTCGTGCCAGATAATGAAGCGCGCCTCAACGCGATAGCCGTCGCCTAGGCGCTGCCACTTTTCCTGTGGTGAGGTGAAGTCGGAAATGATAAGCACTCTTTGCTCTTCTACGCCGAGGGCCGAGATCTTCGTGAAGCCGACAGGTTCAATAACGCGTACGACACCTTCCAAGGGATGATCTCCTCCCCAACGTTCGAAAAGTACCTTCATGCCTGGTTGGATTTTCACTGCATCGGCAGAAAGCACGTCCACTTCTATTTCCAGTGCCGAGGGGTCACCCACTTCCAGCAGCGGATCTCCGGTTCGCACCGGGCCTTCGCATTCGTGGTCGACTTTCAAAATCTTGCCGGTGACAGGCGAATAAATCGGCACTCGTTCAGTCGGCGTTGAGCCCTGGCCGGCAGTGTATTCAAGCACGGTTTGGGCGGCTTGTAGCTCATATCTGGCTACTTCTACCTGGAAATCGGCGGAACGTTTCGCGGCCGCGGTTGTCGTCGCTTCAGCTACTGCCTTATCTAGTACGTCGCGTGAAATCAACTTCTTTTCCATCAGCTGTCGGAAGCGTTTGAGTTCAGCGTCGGCAAGCTGCTGCGCCGCTACAGCGGTTCGGACCTGCTCTTCCGCGGCGCGCAAAGCCGATTCAGCGGCAGCGACCTGTGCTTTCGCTTGGGCACGGCTGCGTGCATCTAACACTTGGGATTCCAAGGGAGTAATGCTCAGTAAAACCTGATTCTGCATAACCTGGTCACCGACCTCCAGCTCCACACGACAAGCAACTCCATCAACCGGCGCGGAAATGACATAGCGATCGATAACCCGCGTTCGACCTTCTTCTTCAATGGTGACCAGCAGGGGTGCGCGCTCGACCGAGCTGGATTCGACTAGAACGGGCTGCGGCCAGAATCCCCATAGCAATGCCCCGAGTATCAGGACAACGACTAGCGCCAAAACCGGATGTTTTCGTAATGCATCGATCAATCATTTACTCCTTGGTCTTGAGTACGGCTACCATATTGAGATGGCTCAGATTACGCCAGATCATCAGTGCGGAAATTAAGGATGACGCGATGACCACCGTAGCGGCAAAGGCGTAAACGTCCCTTCCCAGCACCAGTGGAATGCGGTAGAGGTCGGTGTCAAATTCAAAGGCCAGGTAGGCACACAGCCCGTAACCGATAAGCAAGCCCAAAGGGATCGCCACCAGCGTGAGCAAAGCCATCTCGCCCAACAAGATGTAGGCAACCTCGCCACGTCGAAATCCCAGCACACGGAGGCTGGCCAGCTCCCGATTGCGCTCAGATAGGGCGATGCGCATACTGTTGTAAACTACGCCAAAGGCAATGCTGCCGCCGAGCAGGGTCGTGATAAAAGTGTAGAACAACACCTGTTGTGCAACATTCTCATAAAAGGAATCAATCGCTGATGCCTGCTCGACTACCCCGGCGATACGGGGCATATCTTTCAGTTCACGATACACCTCACGTTGGTAACGCTCATCTACTTTTAAAAACGCACCGGTGATCGCGTCGCCTTCCTGCAGCAGGCGATTCAAAGCATGTCGCTGCATATAAGCATTCATCCCTAAGTCCTGTTGGGCAGTCCCGGCTACCGGCACTTGAACGATTGGGCGATTACCCTCCAGCACTTCGATTGTCAGCATCTCGCCGGGTTTGATTTGTAATAATGCGGCCAGGTAGTCGGTAAGCACCACGCCCTGCTGAGGAAGTTCAATCTCGTTTAGCTCAGCATCGAGCAAACGCATTAGCTTGCCATCGCCATGTATACCCTGCATTGAGGTGCGGTAGAAGCGATGTTCAAACATGAGCTTGACGGGTGCGATGCGAAAGCCCTCCACATGTTCTACTCCTTGCACACTGTGCAGTGAATAAAGTGAATTCATCGAAGTCGAATCGGTGTAAATGACAAAAAGATCCTCATGCTGACTCAGACCGTATTGCACCTCGATCATTCGATCGATGGCGCCTTGTTGAAAGCCGCCCACTGTCATCACACCGCAGGCCATCGCGATGCCAAGGGTGGTGAGCAGCGACTTCATAGGTCGGCGTTCGATGTGGCGCAGAATCATACGCGTGGGCTGGTTGAACCAGCTTTGCAGGCCCAGCCGCTCAACCAGGGTGGAATGATAAGTGGGCGGCGGCTCTGGATGCATCGCCTGAGCCGGGGGCAGACTGGCAGCGTTACGCGTCGCATACAGCGTACCCAAGATGGCTACTAGCATGCTGATGATTGCCGCGGCAAAGATAACCTGGGGTTTGAGCACGTATATCATGAACGGCAGGCTGAATAGGCCCATGTAGGCTTTGCTCAGTTCCTTGCCCAGCAAAATACCAGCCGCAATACCTCCGAGAACGCCGACAGCCACAACAATAAGCACCAGCTTGGCGTAGTGCATGCCAACCGCAAAATTACTATAGCCAAACGCTTTGAGGGTCGCAATCTGTTCGCGTTCAAGAGTGATTAAACGACTGATCACGACGTTGAGTAAGAACGCCGCCACACCGAAAAATATAATGGGGAAAACGGTCGCCACTGTTTCCTGCTGTTTAAGTTCTTCGGATAAAAACCGATGGGATAGCTGATCTTTTCTGGCAATGGCTCCGATGCCACCGTAGGTTTTCAACAGGTTATCCAGTCGATCGATCACTTCCCGTTCGTGGCTGCCCTCGGCTAATTTCAGGGTAACATTGTTGAAAGCACCTTCCATGTCATAGGCAGTGGCCAAAGGATTTCTTGCCATCCAGAACACACCGTAACGCTGATTGTCCGGAAACATTGCCCCAGGCGCGATCTGGTAAATGTATTCCGGTGACTGGGCACGGCCAACCACGGTCAACGTTTTACGCCGGCCATTGATGGTGGCGTCTAACTGATCGCCTGCTCGCAGGCCGTGTGCCAGGGCGAAGCGCTCGCTAATCAGTACCTCATTATTACGACCCGGGGTAAACAGTCGGCCCTGGTGCAGATAGATCTGGTTTAACAAGCCCTGGCCGTCATCAGGTAACGATACCAGGTGGCCGCTGACTGGGTCGTTAAAGCCGGGCACGTCGATATTCACATAGGCTACTACCCGTGTTTCAACTTTGTCCACGCCCGGGATGGCCGCTATCCGCTCAGCCAGGGACAGGGGCGCACGCTTGAGCGAAGCAAATACGTCGGCAAAGTGGTGTTCCCGATAATAATTTTCGCGGGTTTCATACAGGGAATCCAGAGTACTCAAGGACATGATAAAGATGCCCACACCACCAGTGATTACCAAGGCGATTGCTACCACCTGCATGCGCATATTCCACAGTTGACGCCACAGCTTTTTATCAAGAACTTTCACTTTGTCTCACCAGCTTAATTCACTTGGTGTGAGCTTGGTTTGATTGACGCGTATATCGCTTATACGTCCGTCGCCTAGATAAATCACTCGATCTGCCATATGCGCAATAACAGCATTATGGGTAATCACGGCAGTAGTGGTGCCCGAATCCTGGTTCACCCGTTGCAATGCTTCGAGCACAGATATGCCGGTTTTGGAATCGAGCGCGCCAGTCGGCTCGTCACATAGCAGCACATCGGGATTCTTGGCGATCGCGCGGGCAATGGCGACCCGCTGCTGTTCGCCACCGGAGAGCTGCGCTGGAAAATGATCCGCACGTGCCCCAAGCCCAACCAGTAACAGTGCTTGTTTCGGTTCCATCGGGGCTCTCGCAATTTCTGTTACCAAAGCGACGTTCTCTCGCGCAGTAAGGCTGGGAATCAGGTTGTAAAACTGGAACACGAAGCCAACATGAAAACGCCGGTAGTCGGTCAACTCACTTTCGGTCGCACGGGTTAAATCACGGTCGCGGTAAAAGACATGCCCCTCGGTTGGAGTATCCAGCCCGCCGAGTATATTTAACAACGTGGATTTTCCGCTGCCTGAGGCACCAAGCAGCACCGTAAACTCGCCGCGGTATAGATCTATATCTACTCCGCGTAAAGCATGCACTTGGACCTCCCCCATCTGGTAGACTTTAGTAACGCCATGAGCGTGGAACACAGTGTCTTTATCTAACGGCTGATGGTTGATTTGCTTGTCTTGTTTCATATCCACTGACGCCTGTTGTGCAATATTACTGTTGCAGCAGCGGGTAGTGTTTGATCCTGATCAGAATTGACAGTTTGAGGCGGAAGGCGCAGTCGATGATGGTGTAACTTAGCGCTATACGTCTTCGACTCGTGGTACTGGTTAACTTGCCGTTAACTTGCATGCGGATATCGCGGGTTCGACCACGCTGGTACAGCAGGATGAACGTCTGGCCCACGAGCGCATGTAAAACGCCTTCCGACAATTGAGCGATACCGTTGCGCAGTATCATGGGCAGGTAACAGAGCTTCGGGGTGATGCTGCCTGTTCCGAGGAGGCGTTTTCCTCTACTTGGCCGGATTGATCACGCTCTCCCGAATTTTCCTTCGACGCGAAGGGAAGAAAGTGGGGACACCGTTGGTGGAAAGGGCAGCCTACGTTTTTTCTTGAAGCGCCCCGACTCTAGATATAGCTGCGGTAGACCGGCTGATACATTTTTGACTGCACGAATTCAAGCGTGTTATCAGGGTGCGGTACGGTGGCCAGATCTTGCTCCCACGCTACCTCCGCCACCGCTGCTGCGATATGAGCAGATACTGCACGAATGTTTGACAGCCGCGGATACAGACGACCTACTTTGAGATCGTCCTCGCTGACCTGATTGGCCAATGTTCTAGCAGCGGCATGGAACATCTCGTTGCTCACCAGTCGTGCTCCGCTAACCACCACGCCGAAACCGACGCCAGGAAAGATGTACGCGTTATTGCCCTGCCCTGGCTCAAAGGTCTTCGATCCTAAGATCACGGTTCCGAACGGACTGCCACTGGCGAAAACCGCGTGTCCCTCGGTCCAGCGATAGGCTTGTTCCGCCGTGCACTCGGACTTAGACGTGGGGTTAGACAAAGCGAAGATTATTGGACGTTGGTTGAGGCGCTTCATGGATGTAATCACCTCTTGCGTGAAAGTGTTGGGCTGGCCGGACACGCCGATGATTCCCGTCGGACATAGTGTCTCAACGGCATCAAGGAAACTTTCTACTGGTGCATGATCGTGGGCGTAGGGGACCTTGTGTGCCGATAGGTCAGTTCTTGACCTGACGACCAGGCCTCGGGAATCGAAGAACCAGCAGCGACGACGCGCCTCACTTTCGCTCAGTCCCTCACTGCACATAGCACCAACGATCATGTCGCCAATGCCGATACCGGCCTCACCCGCACCCAGAAACAAGAAAGTCTGATCGGTCAGGGATCCGCCGATTATACGGGGTGCTGCAAGTATACCCGCCAAGGCCACCGCTCCCGTGCCTTGAATGTCGTCGTCAAAAATGCAGACACTCGTACGGTACTCATCAAGCAGGCGAAAGGCATTTTGATTGTGGAAGTCCTCTAGTTGAATGAGCGCACCTGGAAACACCTCTTGCACCGCTTTAACGAATTCATCGGCAAGCTCATCGTAGTCAGCTCCACGCAGGCGCCGCTGCCTGAGGCCAATGTAAAGTGGATCGGCCAGCAATGCCTCGTTCTCGGTACCAACATCCAGAGTTACCGGTAAGCAATGTGTGGGATGCACCCCGCCACAGGCGGTGTAGAGCGCGAGCTTGCCTACTGGGATACCCATGCCGTCTGCACCCAAGTCCCCAAGCCCCAGAATGCGCTCACCATCGGTCACGACGATGACCTGTACTTCTCGATGCGGCCAGTTGCGCAGCACCTCCGTAATCTGACCGCGGTCCTTAGCAGAGATAAACAGTCCGCGGGGTCGCACAAAGATATGGCCGTATTTCTGACAGGCTTCGCCTACCGTGGGCGTATAAATGATCGGCATGATCTCTTCCAGATTATCGAGGACGACCCGGTAGAATAATGTCTCGTTGCGTACCTGCAGCCCCAGAATGTTGAGGTATTGTTCCAGGGGCGTAGATTTCTTGCGGAAGTTCTCCATCGTCCGCATGATTTGTTCTTCTATGGTGTGCACGTGGGGCGGAAGTAAGCCGCGCAAGCGTAAGGCGTCTCGCTCCGCCTCGCTAAATGCTGTACCCTTGTTCAACGAAGGCTCATGCAGCAGATCCACACCTGTTGGGATACCGCTTGTCGCTTTGTCTTTACGCTTCATATTTCAGAACATCCTCCGCCGCCGACCATGGTTTTGGTTGCTGTAATGAGATCTTGTTTGATAGGCAAGAAGCGGCGATTATAGGTGATGGTAAAGTCTGTTGGAAATTAAGCAACAAACCGGCCGCACATTTGATAAACTAGCAAACAAATTATGGGCCTGCACACGCGGACGTTAGCTCCGCGGTTCGGTGTTTTTCGTCCTCGATCGAAAACAGTATTACCAACAGTTCTCATTCGTTACCATTTCCTTTTCCTGGCTTTAAAGTAAATTCACATATCGCACGGTAGAACGCATTTGCATGGGTAAAGGTAAAAAGCTGCTTTTTTCCGGAATCATGGTGTTGTTCGTATACCTGGTTTCGGAGCTTATCGCCTACGCGGGTTACGGCTTGTCTGCAGGCGAATTGTTCTCGTGGACGCAGTTCGATGAGATCAGGCAAAAGATCATCCGCGACTACGAAAGCCAGAAGTCACACTATGATCCGCAGCCGCAGGACGGAACCGTGGCGAAGCGCGGCAGGAAGGAAGTGATCCACCCGTATCTTGGTTATGTCATCGATTCGCAAAACGAGGAATGCTCCGACTATGGTTTCTGCGATTGGCGCGTGGTGGGAGCCAAACATTCGCCGGTTACGCCGCCGTCAGCGGACAAGTTTGTGGTCGGCATATTCGGCGGATCGTTCGCCGGGGGTGTTTCCGCCGCTAATACCGAGGGTTATCTCGATCAGGAGTTACGCAAGATACCGCAGCTGCTTGGCAAGGAGATCGTAATCCACACCGTTGCTCTCGGAGGTTATAAACAGCCTCAGCAGCTTATGGCGCTGAATTATTTTCTTATGTTGGGCGCCCACTTCGACCTGGTCATCAACATTGACGGATTCAATGAAGTCGCCCTGCCTCCTTTCGAAAATCTATCCATGCAGGTGTTTCCATCTTATCCTCGGCGCTGGTTCGGTCGGGTCAGAAAAATAGATGACATAGAAGGCCGCGCCCTGTTTGGTGAGATCGCATACCACCAAAAGCAGCAGAGTAAATGGGCGCAGAAGTTCTCCAATTCGTCGCTGCGTTACAGCGTCATCGCCAATCTCATCTGGTTGTATCAGAACAGCCGCTACGTACGCTGGATCAGTACGGCACAGGACAGGTATGCAAGTTTCCAGGCGGCGGGAAAAATAAAGGCTCGCTATGTCTCCCACGGTCCGCGCTTTGAGTATTCGTCTGCCGAGGAGGTTTACGGCCACCTGGCACGGGTGTGGAGCCGTAGTTCACTGCAGATGGCCGCTGTGAGCCGGGGATTAGGCATTGAATACCTGCACTTTCTGCAGCCGAATCAGTACGTGAAGGGGTCGAAGCCCATGGGCCCGGAAGAGTATGAAGCAGCGATAATCGAAGGGCATCCCTATAGAGAGGGCGTCGAACAAGGATATCCATTCCTAATCAAGGAGGGCGAGTGGTTGCGGGAGCGCGGGGTCAACTTCCACGATCTGACAATGATGTTCGCCGATAATGAAGAGGTCCTGTATAGGGATAAGTGTTGCCACGTGAACACCAGGGGCTACGATCTGGTGGTGCAGCGTATCCTGCAAGAGATCAGGAAGCTGTACCCGCCGCTGCAATAACTGTGCAGGAAGCGGCGCCGATTTTTCGGCCATCACTGAATCTAAATAGTCGCTGTCTCAGGGCTCAAGCTCTAAGCCCCTGATACCCCGGGACGTACGACAGTGGATTACAGGTAGTATCTGACAGACGGCGACAAAACCCCACGCATTAAATAGGTTAAGCTGTGTCTGAGCTAAACACCTGTTTTGCATTCAATTAGGCTGGTTGCCTTGACCATGCATCATCCCGTGCTGACCTGACGTCATTTCGTGGTGCCGATGGTGCATCTTTTTCATCTGAGCGAGCTGTTCCTCTGTCAACACATCTATTACGCCATTTTTAGCTGCAAGCGCAGCCTCAATCATCTGACGTTTAAGATCGAAGATCTTGCCGTATACAGCGCCCACAGTCTTTGGGTCGGGTCGGTCTTCGGAGTACGCTTTTTGCAGCGCCGCCTGCTGGTCGATCATCTGCCCCATGATTTCCCAGTGCTTCTTACGCAAACCGTGTTGGATGTCATTAATTTTCTGTTGTTGCTCATCGCTCAACCCAAGCCCCTTGTATCTGCTCATCATGCCCATATGACCGCCGCCCATCATCGGCATATGACCCATCTTGCCCATATGACCGCCACCCGTCATCGGCATATGACCCATCATGCCGATATGACCTTCGCTCATCATCGACATATGACCCATTTCCATCGAATCGCACTGACCTTGAGTCTGGTGCGAAGCAGCGGGGGTCGAAAAAACGGCGGCGCTCAACATCAAAGCACCCGCAGCGGCGAGTGTTGTTAAACCTGATTTACGCATCTAAGAACTCCTTAATTTATTTTGCACTGGTTTGCATCTGCCTTAACTATCGTGTCTCAGAACGGCAATCCGGCGTTTGATGTGGATCAATTCTCAGTTTGGGATCCCGCTGTGTTGTACAACGAGAGCGAAAACTTGGCGCGTTCGCATTACTATCACGCTGCCAGTTTCTTGATACTTAGGCGGCAGCCATTGGCTTATGGCTAGTGGTAAAGTAGGCGCCATAGCGGACGCTCGTCGTGAAAGAAGCAGCATTGCAACCGCAGCGCCGCCTTGATGCTTTTACTTTTAGAGAATTACAAGGCCAAACCTAACTAATGATGCTTTCCTCTTAACGACCAGATTCAGTCATTACGCACTTCAACTGAAGTTGCTGATGACAGGCTGAGCACTAATCGTTAATTATTTTTTCCAGTTTGTCGAATGCCTCAGACGTATCTGACCAGTCCCGAGTCTTGATGTTGTTGCGCGCCAGATCGGAAACATCACCCTCCACCCACAGCTGGCGACTGGCGACGCCTCCACTCTGGTCCATCGCTTCAGCCAGCTCGGAGATGGCCGCTTCCACCTGCTTGGTCCAGAGCAGCTTATCCAGCGGTGCAAATACTATGCCGGCTCCTGATTTCGTGATGGCTATTGGAACGAGTCCGCTAGGAGTAGACAGGATCTTCTCCACCGCATCGATTTTTTCATGGTAAATCTGGGTTAAAAGAACTGACCTGATCATAAATTCACCCTCGATCGCGGTTTCCACCGCGACTGCATTACGCAACAATTCTTCACTGCCTTTCGCCTTGCCCAGGGATTTGACCGCGGCGACGAACGCGGTCTGCTGCGTCGGAGAATAAATCTCGTTGGAGAAAAACCGTTGAATCAGTTCATCATCGTAGCCCAGTCCCTGCAGCGTCTCCTGATTCTGGATCGCAAGATCCGTTGGGCTCAAGGTCCAGACCATGTTGCTGACGCTGGCCGCGGCATCGACCACCGAGGGTACCGGCACCAGCAGGCTGGTGACCTTGCCGGCGGTGCCGGATATTTTGGCTACCCGCCCCAGTTCCGCTTGCAGAACCGGATTGTCGGAGTAAGGATCTACCTTGAGTTCGCTGGCAATTTTACGCTGAGCCTTACCGATGCCCAAATAAGCTGAAGACACTTGTGAAGCAACGTTGGACTGGTCACCGTCTTCTTTGGACTCATTATCTGTCTCCTTTGCACTGGCCGCCTCGGTTGCAGATTCACTTGCCGCTTTCGCAGTTTTTGAGGTGCGCTTGAACAGCCGTGACACTCCTGCACCCAGGTTGTTGACCGTACCCTGCGGGTCGCTTGCCAATGCGGCCAGTGATTTTCCAGTGTTCGCTACCGCATCGACTGCAGCATCGGTTGCGACGGTCGCTGAAGTCATTCGTCTGAGTTCAGCTATGGCATTGATTTCATGCAGGAGTTTTTTCAGGCTGCGGTTTCCTACCGCGGTAAACTGGCCAAAGTCCGAATCAACGGTGAAATGGTTCATGTAGCCGCTGACTAGTACGTCATCCGCTATCTTGTAATGTTTCCCCTGCAGCATAGCCGACGGCAGCAGGCTGGCAGCGGCGATGGTCAGCGTATCGGAATCGTAATCGGCTGGTGAGGCCGCTGGTGAAACCAAGAGTACAACGACTGATAAAGCCGTTCGCAGAAAAGACATAATATTCACAAGTTGATCTCTAGTCCGGTATGCGCCCCCAAATTACGAATTCTGCCCTTTTCTCAGCTCCAACACAAAAACTGCGTGACATTGGAGGATTCGGTCAGCGTGCTCATATATGCCCCTCGATCCTGGCAGCGGGATAGATTAGCTGAATCGAGCTTTTGCCCGATTGATTAGCGGCGACAAGAGCATCGCTCAATCAGGGTAGATCTTTCAATGTTCTCGTCTTTTGCCAAGGCACCGAAGCGACGATCTACGGGGAATCAAACGATAATGAACTTGCCGGTGGAAGTCTTTCGCCTTATTTGGGAACATGGCCTCAGTTTATTCGGTTAAGAATGACAAGCGGCACCTTTGCATGAGTTTGGTGCAGCAATCAGGAATAGAAACCCGGAGGTTGTAATGACAGATAATTTTATACCGATCGCGGTGGAAGAGATCAAACACGCCATCGATGGAAATCTACAATTGCAGGAGTTTAATGAATTACAGCACTACATAGTGGAAATGAAAAAGGATTTGGATGCAGTCTCTGATCTAAGCATGGAGTTAGAGGGCAAGGATTCTAAAGAGGATGCACCATTGAAAATGATCAGCACCATGCAATCTGCGCTGGCAACGGCGCAGCTGCTTGACGCAACGATCAGCGCGGCTTATGCGGCTTCAAGCAGCAGCGGTCAAGGGTCCCAGGGTTTGAGTAATCAAGCGAGCTGGGTGAAAAGTACGCTTATTCCCTGGTTACAGAAATTGCTTTCTAAGGTTTGGGCCAAAATATTAAAGCTGGTAACACCGACGCAGTGGTCGGTCAGCGGCGGCGTAGGTGTCAGCGTATTGGGTTTGGCAAATGTTGAGTTGTCGGTCACGTTTGGGTAAGAACTGCTCTCGGATCAACCTGCCTCACTTGCTGCCTCAGGCGGGTTAACCGGTCTGTCGCCATCCGGCGTTATGGATTCGTTCCAATGTTGCGGGGGTCCACCGGGTGGGTGACTCAGCAATACCCTGGGTATAGCTTCGCGCCTCTACTCGTTCTGGTGTTACGACAATCAACAGATAATTATCGGACTCGGGCCCGTCTGGCCAGAAAGCGGCAAATGGTTCCACCCAGGCCGCCCGCTTATCTTCAGCGCGATCGATCAATGCGGCTTTGCCAATCATCGTAACGTAACCACGTGAAGGCGCATCGACATAACTTAGCACCACATTCGGATTATTTAGTACGTGGCGTGTTTTGCGCGAATTTACGTCAGAGGGTATCGTGATCTTGGTAAATTCATCATCCGACGGGAAAGTGCGAACCGGACGCGACGACGGTAGGCCAGATTCGTCGATGGTGATAAGCGACGCGCATCCAGCGGCAGTCATTATCTGATTTACAACATCCAGTACCGTCTCGATGGCAGAGTCTTCAGGCATGTGCTTGTCCTCATTATTTGATCGTCAGTTTAGTCAGCTTGTGAAACCATTCCTGGCATTTTGTGCGCTGTGCCCGCGGTGAATAATCGACCGTATCCAATTACCCGGTCGCTTACACCAGCGACCTTTAGGGCGTACCAGAGTGATGCTTGATTGGCGCTCAGAACCGGTCTGTTCAAAGCCGTTTCCAGGGCATCAATGGCGCCAATAACTCGAAATCCACCACCGCCAAATACAAGCGCATCCGCTGTGTCAGGTACGTGCGCTTTTGCCCAATCATGAATCAGTTCTGGAAGAATATCGCCGTAGTCACTTTTGATAAGTGCGGGACCGTGATGAATAACTTTGACACCCGCTTTTGTAAAGTAAGCAGCACCCAACTGGTCTAACTCTGGGGTATACCACGGAGGATGGATTAGCGCTATACGCTGTGCGGCGATGGCTTGTAGCGCTGACACCACTGCAGCAGTCTGTATGATAAGCGGAATTCCGTTGCTTTTCTTTTCTAGCCTGGCCTGCAGCAGCGAATCGTTTCCTGATCCTAAAATGTAGCTGCTGCTGGTGAACGCGTAGATGATTGCCTTAGGCTCGAGTGGCGACAACGAAGCCACCGCCTGGTCGACGGCTGGGGGCTCAGCAAAAGCCTTAGCAACTTGCGGTCCAATTCGCGCAATAATTTTCCCGTCTGGACCAACCATTCCTAGTGGAACGCGCGCTGCGTGAATGGACACTCCCGGCGGTGCCATTGTCTGCAATTCGGTCTCCGGCACCGGGTCCAGATGTGGTGTGAGCACCCCGATCTTTGCGAGGGAACCAGCTCCATCCGGCTGCCACATAGGGTATCTCCCAGTTTTGGCGTACCTTGCTAACTCTACTCTGTTAGCTTACTGATTTCACCCCAGTGAAACATTCAGGCTAATGCCGCCGCGTGGGAACTCACCGAACGATCGAGGTCTCCGGCGATCCTAGCCGTGATCCTGCATACCGCTGCGTTTATCCGAAACTGGCGCGAAAGGATCCAGCAACACCAATAGCCTAAGCATGACAGAGTTGAGATTCGGTTATGTACTGCATATTTTTCAAGGAAACGAGGGAGTAAACAGTTGAAGAAATCCGCTGGTTAAGAAACCTCATCCGCCCAAACGTGAAAACTGTGCAGGGTGTTGGGGCCAAAAGTTGTCGTGATAGCGACATCCGCTGCGTCCCGGCCGCGTGCCAGCAGGACTCTGCCAATGCGCGGAACATTGTTTCGCGGATCGAAGGTGTGCCAATCACCACCGAGGTAAGCCTCGAACCATGCCGCGAAATCACCGGGTGGGTAGGGTGGTGCTGTACCCACGTCGCTGAGATACCCGGTGCAGTAGCGTGCGGGAATGTTCAGGGCTCGGCAGAACGCGACTGCCAAATGGGCATAGTCGCGACATACTCCGCGCTGCTCCTCATACGCTTCAGAGGCGCTTCGGGTAACCCGTGCGTGCTCGTAACCGAATTTGATGCGCCGATGCACGAAATCGCAAATCGCCTGTACCCGCGGCCATCCCGGAGCAGCTGCTCCAAACAGCGACCACGCCAGGTCAAGTAATCGATCGCTGTCGCAAAAACGGCTTGCCAACAGGAACACAAGTGCCTCCTCGGGAAGTTCTTCAACCGGAACTTGCTGCGCGTCAGACAGCGCCTGATCAGACTTGCCACTATCTCTTATAACGCAGTCGGATGAGATGAGCATGCGGCCGCACGGAGCGAGTATCCTGCTGCACCAATTGCCAAAGCCGTCGCGGTAGCCGGATATGGGGACCGGGGGGCTGATTACAATATGGTCTGGTGTCGCCAGATCAGAAACGCGGGTGAAATGTATATTCAACATTAAAATGGTCGGAGTCGGTTGGGGGAACTCATACTCCAATCTGTAGCCTACGCGAAGTTTCAACTGGTTATCCACGTCCTCATAAGCAGGGTTGCTTCCGTCTTTTTGTAAAGAGGGTAGAAAGCGTTCGGTAGCGTTCAAGTCAAGGCAGAATACACGTATCCTGTTGCCTGCGATATGGGCGGTTACAGTCCCAGTCGTTGCCGGAGTAATCAAGATGCGCATTCTGCGGTAAGCTCACTCTGACGCACGCTTTATCAGCTTCTCTAAACCCGCGTTCGCATGTCCAATCGTCACCGGAGGAGTTGAGATAAGCGTTTTGAGGTATTTCGATAGCGCTGCAGGCCCCGTCAGCCTCTTTGTGCCCTCGGGTACATTCCCACCCTGGCCCATATGACGTCTCCACTAAAAATCCGTTCACCGGTACTTTTGTCGCAACACAAGCCCCAGCGATTGCTCGATAACCCCGCTCGCATGTCCAGTCATCACCGGAGGAGTTCAGATAGGCGTGCGGGGGCACGTCGATGTAGGTACAAGTTTCATCGACCTCCAGATAACCTCGCTCACACTCCCAGCCGCGGCCATAGGATTTGTTTGTCAAGTAAGCGTGTGCGGGCACCTTTATAGCAATGCAAACTCCGTTAACCTCGCGATGACCGCGATCACACTCCCATCCAGGCCCGTAAGAAGCATCCACCAGATATCCATTCGCCGGCACCTGTACAGAGACACAGGCACCATTAATCATTTCATAGCCGCGATTGCATTTCAATCTTTCGCCGGAAGGATCCAGGTAGGCATTTGGCAGGGCCCTGATGGCTAGGCAGGAATTATCGATCTCCTCAAAACCCCAGACGCATTCCCATCCGTTGCCGTAGGACCTACTGGTTGGGTACGCATTTGCCGGCACTTCGATTGCAATGCAGGCGTCATCGATTTCCCGGTAACCCCGATTACATTCCCAACCGCCTCCATAGCTCTTGGCACGTGCATTTTCGGGTACTTTTGAATTGACCTGCGCGAGCACCAGATCAGGCACGACTGCCAGCGGCAGCAAAAGAATCAACGCATAAAAGGAATTGCTTAGTCGTAACATATTGCTCATGGGTCACCCCCGCGTGCAATCGCTGAACGCCAATCTGCAGTCGCTGCCAGCGTTATGGAACAAGCAGTTGAATCACAGCGACTTGCTGGCCTATATCAGGCGTGGAACATGCCCGAGCATATTCAATGAGAGGGAGTAAAGACTGAAGAGTAACTGCATCTTTACGGGCCATGTGCTTCTGTAGCCGCCCTTGCGGGCTAGCCCGATCACGGAATGTAACTCACTATACGCCCATCCTTTTGAAATAGATAGGAGGGGCGGCTGCAACGGTGAGCTGCGCAATCTTCGCTATTCATTCCGATTGCGCGTATAGTCACCTTTGGCTCTATCGCTCTTAAATACGGTTAGAAGGCCCCCATAAGCAAGGCCGTAGTTTCTTTCTGAGCCTGTTCTGAAACATGGCAGGATGAGCGGTAGTTGCCTTGGCTCTAATTGTTTGACGTAACGGTTACCTCGGGCCGGAAGTTCAAAGCCGAAGCTAAAAAAGCGCGCGCCTTCTCCTTCAGCGCAGATAAAAATCCGTGTTACTCACTGCTCGAGAAAACTGCGCAGGTGCTCAAAACGAGAAGGATGGCTTAGCTTGCGCAAAGCTTTGGCTTCGATCTGTCGAATACGCTCCCGGGTTACGTCAAATTGCCTGCCTACTTCTTCCAAAGTGTGGTCCGAATTCATGCCTATGCCAAAGCGCATACGCAGAATTTTAGCCTCGCGTGGTGTAAGCGCATCCAGAATGTCTTGGGTTGCTGCTGCCAGTTTGGAATCGGTTGTCGCATCAATCGGAGCTTCACTGTTCTTATCCTCTACGAAGTCACCAAAACAGGTATCGTCATCCCCAACTGGGGCTTCCATGGAAATGGGTTGCTTCGTAATTTTCAACACTTTGCGCACCTTTTTCTCGGCCATGTCAAGCCGTTCCGCAATTTCCTGGGGAAGAGCCGGGCGGCCTTTTTCTTGCAGTATCTGACGGGAAACGCGATTTAGCTTGTTGATAGCATCGTTCATGTGCACCGGGATTCGGATTGTACGTGACTGGTCAGCTATGGCGCGGGTAGTAGCTTGCCTAATCCACCATGTCGCATAAGTGGAAAATTTATAGCCTCGACGATATTCGAACTTATCTACCGCTCTCATCAACCCGATATTTCCCTCCTGGATGAGATCCAGAAATGGCAAACCGCGGTTTCGGTATTTTTTGGCAATAGCGATCACCAGACGCAGGTTGGACTCGATCATTTCTTTTTTAGCGCGGCGTGCCTTTGCCTCGCCGATTGAGATGCGTCTATTTACTTCTTTTAATTCACTAATAGAAACGCCAGCGATTTGTTCAAGTATCCGCAGCTTTTCGCGGCGCGCTTTTATCTCAGCAGAGTGCTGCTGAACAGCTTCTCGGCTGCCTCCGGCGGCGCGTAACAATGCCCGGTATAAACCGTTGGCGGTCTCTCGGCCAGTAAAGACCCGAATGAATGTTTCTCTGGAAATCCCGGCATTATGTACGCAGATATCCATAATGCCTTTTTCCTGCACCCGCACTAACCCAATCAGCTCTTTTATCTGCTGCGAAAGTGCGCTGATTCGCTTTGGTGCGAAATTGATGCCCATCAGCTCAGCAGTGATCCTTTTCTGTATCTTTCTTGCTTTTTCATCGTCGATTCCATGTCGACTGATTGCCCGCATCAGAGTGTTGTATTTCCTCAGGATCTGTGCGAAACGTTGTTTGACCTCCTCTGGATCAGGGCCGGTATCAGCGTCTTCCTCATCACTATCAACATCAGTCGATTGAACAGACCCGGATTGCTGGGATTGTGCAATTATCTCGTCCGCCGCATCCGGATCTAAGAAATCGATCAACAGGTCCTTTAAACGCATTTCGTCATTACGCACCAGCTCGTACAGCCGCAGTATCTCTCCAATGGAAAGTGGACAGCTTAAAGCGGCTTCATTGCACTGCTTGTTGCCGTGTTCAATGCGCTTGGCTATTTTGATCTCTTCTTCGCGAGTCAATAGATTCGCCGAACCCATCTCTCGCATATAGATGCGCATTGGGTCTGTGGTGCGACCGAATTCGCTTTCCACCGCGGCGGTAAGAACTGCATCACCGTCCTCATCCTGATCTTTGAGAGCTGGATCCTCTTTCATCAGATCAACATCGGCGTCGGGTGATGTGTCGCAGACTGAGATACCCATGTCGTTGATCATATTGACCACAGCTTCAATTTGATCTGTCCCGAGCATGTCTTCGGGCAGGTGATCGATAACTTCCTTGTAGGTTACAAAGCCTTGTTCTTTGCCCTTAGTAATGAGGTTTTTCAGCTCATGCCGAATGCTTCTCTGCTCCATACTTTAATCTACAACCTTGCAGTCCCAGGCCTTCGCAGTGATGCGGAGTGCGAGGGTAGCGCTCATGTATGTTGCCGGTTGCGGTGGATCGTTTTTGATGCCGGCGCCGAAGTTCGGTGCCCTTCTCTATGGCGGAAAGTGATTCGGCCTTTCGTCAGGTCATAGGGTGACATTTCAATGCTAACCCGATCGCCGGTGAGAATCCGGATGCGATACTTGCGCATCTTGCCCGACGCGTAGGCGGTCACGATGCAGCCGTTTTCAAGCATCACTCGAAACAACGTATTCGGCAGCACTTCGTCGATAACGCCTTCGAACTGTACCATTTCTTCTTTAGCCACCCTGGTCTCCCGGTTGTGTAACGGCGTACCGTTCGCAGCCTGCGTCTTTTGTGTACGGCGTTGTGTTGAGATGACCACAATCGCTGGGCGAGGCCGCTTCGCGTCTACTGTTTAATTGTGGGGAATTCGCGTTCAGATCAGTGCCCTTTGCTTGACATACTTATGGTTCCTCTGTCTCAGATACGTTCAGACCGGGCTCAGTAGTTGCGCGTGCCATCAAATGTAAGCCCTAATGCAGCGGTCCAGCTCTTTTGAATAATCCCGTGTTCTCAAATTTTTCAAGCGGATCAAGTGTTTCGAGAAGTTCAAGTGCATCGCCAATGGCATTATTCATCTGCAAAAGTTCTTTTGGTTTTGGCCGATCTCCAAAAGAATCCAACATACCAGACAAGGTATCAAAGGCTATGACAAGTTCCCTACCCACTTCATTGATGTGGTCCGACCTGCCTTCTTCGCTCATCACATAATTTTTCAATTCTGAAATAAGTTTGTCTTTCATTATCCGCCCCCAGGAGTAGTGTTTGCCTGTGAGTGTCGTTTGTTCATACGGTTGATAGAGATGTCTTTTGTTGTATTTGGCCTTAAACCATTGCGTTGGCGTCGCTCGCGCTCTAGGCTACGCGTCGTCGCGAATTGAAGCTGCTGTTGCAGGATGAGCCGCGCTGCTGATTACGGTAGTGCGCTTTACTGCTGCTCCTTCTCTTCGGTTTAAGTTTGGTCGCAGCTTGCTTCTGTTGCGCAGCTGATTTAGTTGGCTCCAGTCCCTCGATGACTTCATGATTGATCCGCTGCCCGGTTAGACGCTCAATTCTGGAGAGCTTATCCCAGTCTTCGGGGCCTACCAGTGAGATAGCATTTCCGCTGCGCCCGGCGCGGCCGGTACGGCCAATCCGGTGGATGTAGTCTTCGGCCACCATCGGTAAATCGAAGTTGATGACATGACTGATGCCTTCAATGTCCAGGCCGCGGGCAGCAACATCCGTCGCTACCAGCAATCGGACTTCTCCGCGCTGCATTTCCTCTACCGTACGTCTGCGCTTGCTCTGGCTCATATCACCGTGCAATGCTGCACTTCTATGATCCTGAGTGATAAGACTCTTGGCCAGTTTGCCGGCAGCACGCTTAGTAGCGGTGAATATCAATGCCTGATTCAGATCTGTAGCGCGTAAAAGATGGTTTAGTAATTTATGTTTGTGCGATACGCTGTCGGCATGGTGTAAGTGCTGTCTGATAGCTTTATGTCGATCGTGATTGGCCGTCAGCTTGACGTGCGCAGGGTTGCGCAGTAACTGTCGGGCAATTTTCAAAACGGCGCCTTGCAATGTGGCTGAGAACAACAGGGTCTGTCGATTCACAGGAGTGGCGGCGGCAATGGTTTTGACGGCATTGACAAAGCCCATGTCGAGCATGCGATCGGCTTCGTCCAGTACCAATATTTCAAGCCGCGAAAAATCCACCCGTCGTTGGTTCATATGGTCGAGCAGCCGGCCTGGCGTGGCCACCAAAAGATCCAGCGGACTGCGCAGCATCTTGATTTGCGGCGGGTAAGGTAAGCCCCCTACCACAGTACCGGTCGTAAATTTAACGAATCGATTGAACTGCCGGATGTGAGAATTGATCTGTAGCGCCAATTCGCGCGTCGGCGTCAAGATGAGCACGCGCGGGCCTTTGCCAGATCCCGCGGATGGCTTTAGCAAATGCTGCAGCGACGGCAATACAAACGCCGCGGTTTTGCCAGTCCCGGTCTGGGCCGAAGCCATCAGATCACGTTTAGACAAAACGATGGGTATAGCCTGACGCTGCACTTCGGTTGGAACGGTAAATCCACTGGACTCGACTGCTTTCAACAGCCGGGTATCCAGATCAAAATCCTTGAAAAACATAATGCTCCTACCCCTAACTCTTGTTGGGGAACTAGTAGATGAAAACTAAAGAACGTAAAACGGGATGCTTGGTGCAATCACCGGATCTGGTTCACTCAAGGTGTGGTCACGGCCATAGCCTTACCCACACCACGCTGCTAACCAGATTACGGATGAATATAAAACACATGGAAGGTCAGTAACGCGGCCCCTGTTCAGGGATGAAAAGACTATACAGATCTGAACGCGATAAAGCCATGATTATTTTTTGGGTCGGCCTTGATTCGCGGCATAGCGCTAACAGATGCATTACGCCTGAAGCGTACGAGAGCTATCGTCACTTCGGGAAGTCTCGATTTTTCTCTGCTACTTTCTACTACTTTAGATAGCCAACGACGCCCAACGTGGCTGAAGAAAAAAGCTCGCAACAATATCTGCTGTTTCTGCTAGTGTCGCCGGCGCCTGCCGCTATGCGCTTTTCCACGGTCATCTTCGAACTTGACCTTGATAAGATTACCCTCGAACGATTTGCCGTTTAGGCCAGCGATGGCCGCGCGGGCCTCATGGCCCTCCATTTCTAGAAAGCCGAATCCTTTACAGCGACCTGAAAATAGATCTTTTACAAGCTTGATGGAACGGACCGTGCCGAATTGTGAAAATAAAACCCGCACAGACTCTTCAGTAGTAGTAGGTGGTAGGCTTCCAACAAATAATCTCTTCAATGTATAGCTACCTTACTCGCATTAGGGCAAACCCCGCCTCGCGGGGTTTGCATAAAAATCCGCAGACCAATCAGACCTGTACTTGCGTCGCCTGTGGGCCCTTTGGTCCGTTTTCGACGTTGAAGCTCACCTGCTGGCCTTCAGTCAGTGTGCGAAATCCTTCATTAGCTATAGCTGAATAGTGAACAAAAACGTCTTTGCTACCATCTGAAGGAGTAATAAAGCCGAATCCCTTGGATTCGTTAAACCATTTAACGGTTCCTGTTACCATGATAATTACCTCATCAATTTTAAACAATATTGGAATGATACTAGTCTTTCGAGGCAATTAGCAGGAATGCACTTAGGCAGGACGTCTGACAAAAAACCAGGAGAGAATGTAACGCTTCGCATTATAGCCTTAAATTCACAATGAATACACTAACTATCCATCTATCCGCTTAAATTGAGGTACGGTTCGGTATGCCGAGACCACGCTGTTGCCCTGCATCCCCTCAAGCTACAATGATGGAAACGCTCAACATCCGACAACAGGAGCTCAGTATCCGCGCGGTTTTCAGGCTATCTCGAACCAGCCGGCGGCGTGCGGCAAGAGGCAGAATATAGCGATCAGCTCAATCTGATAGCGCAGCCGTCGCCACGATTTCTATAATCGTCCCCGGTGTCGGCAGCGCAGATACGGCGATACAAGCTCGTACAGGATAGGGCTCCGCAAAGAAACGTTTGTAGACTGCGTCCATTGCCGGTTTGTGGTCCAGTGATGTTAAAAAGATTTGAAGCAGCACCACATTCGCAAGACTTGCGCCGGCAGCTTCCAGCGTCGCTTGCAGATCTGCCATTGTGACCTCCGTCTGCTGAGTCGTGTCCCCATTTTCTATGGATCCATCGGGACGTATCGGCACGTGTACAGAATAAAGAATGTTGTTCGAGGCGATCGCCCACGCATGTGGAGCAGGTGGTTTTGTCAGCCCAGTCTCAATAATGCGACGCATTGCAGCTCCTCCGCTCAGTAGATCTCTGTAAGTGAATACCACCCCGACGCGGACGCACACACCGATGCAGCCGATCGACGCTCGCCACAGACTATACAGGGGTTGTCAGCTTCAAGCTGCACTAGATTTGCGCGTCAATCTGAGCGGAGATGCGCGTGCCTTAGCTATTTCGTTGTTAAGGCTTTCGACCTTCTGCCCAGTTGATGCCGTACCAGACCGCGGCGTCGGGGAGCTCTAAGAATTCCGTCAGGTTGGTCACCGCCTGATCATAAATCTGCGGAGCTATCAGTTTTGTCGATATTACGGTTGCCCTCGCACCCTGCAGAACGCCAATGATGTTATGCACAATTCCGCCGAATAGAGGCGCGCCCGCACAGGCGCCATAGAATATCTGCGTGTTACTTACAGGCCGTGCTCCCGCCCCGTGCATCAACGACACGAGCTTACGCCCGATCAAAGGATCCGTTCCAAGGTGACTGTAGGATAAATAATAAGCGCGCCATGCGGCTAGCACGCCTTCCGGTTCCGGCCATAACCGCATAAGTTCATGATCATCATCGGCAAGCACGATTCGGCCGCCGCGACGAAGGGCGCCAACCATTCCCGCCACGACTGCAGCTGGATCGGGAACATGTTCGAGAAGAAATCGCGCGTGGGCGAGATCAATTCTCTTCTGTTCGTCATCGCTGAGAGGAAGCTCGGCTGCGCTCCCGAGTCGGTAGTCGATATCGCATCCATTCTGCTTGCTTTTAGCCATCTGCCGAGCGGCATCTAACTGTTGCGGATCGTGCTCCGCCGCGATGATTCGAGATCCGCTGTGCAGATTGGTCGCCATCAGTTGGGTGAACTGGCCAGTGCCTGCGCCGACGTCCAGAACCAGCTTTTCATTGCTCAATTTCAGTGTTTGCAGACAGCGTTCGTTGATCAGGCTGTTCATCAGGGCCAATCGTTGCCGCTCCGTATCGGTGCTGCCGTGTATGTAGTTCTCGCTCATCCAGGGTTCCCAGTTTCCGGCTCTACTGCTGGATTATATTCTGCAGACATTATTAATTGGGGCATACGGCGACCTCGGCGCAATGTTTGTCGCCACGTTCTGCGCAACTGCCAAGCTAATGTCGTGGGCCAAATAGAGCCGCTAAAAGAGCACTAGGTTGCTGCGATAAGGGCAGGTCTTAGCAGTTCGACCAGCGCATCTACGGTTTCTTTTGCGTTCTTTGTCCGCCTCACCGACGGGTCTAAGCCGCCCGCAACTATGCCACCCGTCCCCTCGATCGCAAGCACAGGCTTTTTTGAGGCAATAAATTGAGCCGCCACCTTTTCTGTTCCGGGTCCACCGCCGATAATGATCGCTGCCAGACATAAAGCGGTTAATTTCTTGTGCTTGCTTACAACGTCAGGGACAACCACGAATTCATCGCACAAACTATGATCAAAATTTTGTAACTTCTCTTCCACAACTGCGCGGGTACTTCCTCCTGCGTTCTTAGCCCCTTCGAATGCATAGCGAAATGTTGAAGTAAGATTGCCCGCTGCAACACCAAAGTTCCGCCCGGCCAGTTCTGTTCCTGCGTCATAGGCAAAAGCACGGTTGAGATCACTGCACTCACGGCCGAAGCCTAAAATGGCGATGTAGTCTACGGACATAAAAAGCGGCGGCGCCCCATGTTTTAAATCAGTTCTGACGTTAAACACTTATTATAGCCGGCCGTTTTTTTAAATACCGGTTTAACAAAAAGCATTCGTCCTCGTGCTACGTTGGTTCGACTTGCGAGTCCAAAAAAATGTACACTCGTCAAGACCCACGACCATTTAAACGGTAGCCCGTAGACTATGGTTAGAACACACGTGAACACGCTGTCCTGAGGTGCGCCGTGCGGACGGTTGACGAGCAGACGCTGATAGAAGATTTCAGTGCACAGTACGAGCATCTGCAGAATCCCGTAGCGCGAGAAATCGAACGTAATGTTTGTGGGTGCGACTACGGAGGCACGAGTTGGACGACCCGGGCTGAAGCAGATTGGATCTGTGATCTGCTGCAGTTAAATTCCGATCGACGATTGCTGGAGGTCGGTGCGGGTTGCGGCTGGCCCGGGCTGTATATGGCTCGCAAGACGGGATGTGAGCTAATGCTGGTGGACCTGCCTTTAGAGGGGCTTCGAATCGCAGCACGACGCGTCATCGACGACGGGCTTGAAGGCCGCTGCCGGTTGGTCGTGGCGGACGCAGTTGCGCTGCCATTTGGCAACCAGGAATTTGACGCTATTAGCCATTCTGATGTGCTCTGCTGCCTCGACAAAAAGCTCAACGCGCTGCAGGACTGTCATCGGGTAATGCGGGCAGGGGGCATTATGGTGTTTACCGTGATATCTATTGCTCCAGGACTGCCAACGAAGGATCACAACCATGCCATTGAATTCGGTCCACCGTACGTCGACTCAGCGTCCGACTACAGCGCCATGCTCAGCAGGAGCGGCTGGGCCATAGGCGACGCGGTAGATCTCACTGCTGAGTATGCGTCAACCTCCAACAGGTACCTGCGACAGTTGGAGAGCCACCGGAGCGAACTGAAAGATTTATTGGGAGGAGAGGAGTTCCGCGCGCAGTTGACCCGGATGCGGTCCAAGGTTGCCGCTATTGATCAGGGTCTCTTTCGACGTGAGCTGTACTTGACTAAACGAACACACCCGGACTAACCGCCTGTTATGCTGCGTGCTATGCGAGCCCGAAAAGTGTGTCCGAGGGGCAGTCGCTGGGTCTGCAGACCATTCCACGGCGCGTGGTTTCCGCCAGACCGGGCATTTGCAAGTATGATTGCTTATCCAGAACCTTCGCCCTGAGGAGGGATGATTGTGAGCTCTGACGTGTATCAAGCGCTGTCATCGATTCGCGGGTTTTCCGATTTGAGCCCGGATTCGATAAAAATAGAACGACTGGGTGGATTGACCAATCGCAACTATAAAATCGATTGCGAACACGGCTCCTATGTTTTGCGTTTAGCCGGTGAAGGCACCAACGACTACATAGACCGTAAGACTGAATTGCATAATGCATCAATCGCATCTGACGCTGGTGTGAACGCTGAGATTGTTCATTTTGATGTGCAGACAGGCACCATGATCTGTCGCTACATCGAAAACTCGGTGACTATGGATAGCGCAGGGTTTCAAGACCTCAACGCACTCAAGCGGACCGGCAGGGCCTTCCGCCAATTGCACGATTGCGGCAGAGATTTTAAGGGGCAGTTTGAATTGTTCCAGCAAATTGACCAGTACCTGACTGTATTGAAAGACCTGGGTGCCGATCTGCCATCTGGTTACACCGAGGTGCAAAAAGATGCTGAGCAGGTGCGCACTGCTTTGTCGGCATTTACCCTGCCAAGTAAGCCTTGCCACTGCGACCCCATGGTAGAGAATTGCATCGATAATGGCGAGAAAATGTTTATCATCGATTTTGAATATGCCGGCAATAATGATCCAATGTGGGATCTCGGTGATATATCGGTAGAAGGAGGTTTCAATGATGAGCAGGATCACGTTTTCATGACTGCGTACTTCGGACACGAGCCCGCAGCATTCGACGCCGGTCGGATGGTGATGTACAAGGCGATGTGTGATCTGTTGTGGACACTTTGGGGGGTAGTGCAGCATGCAAACAAGAATCCGGCCGACGATTTCTGGGCTTACGCGGTGGGCCGCTTAAACCGCTGCCGCAAGTTGATGGCAAGCGACACTTTCCACAAGCAACTTGCAGCCGTTAAGCACGGACCGCAATGAGGCACACCGGGGAAGCAACCGCGCAGTCCCTGGATTCAAGCCAGTATTCCACTGCGTCAATACTACACTACGAGTCAGTGTACGGTGAGGATTTCGTCAGTCCCGGCGGCTATGACATGGCGATGGAGTTGATCAGTAAACTGGCCCTTGAGCCGGGCTCTAGAGTGCTTGATGTCGGCTGCGGTCTGGGTGGCGGTGCTTTTGTCATGGCGCATGAGTTCGGCTTGATTGTTGATGGCATCGACTTGTCAAAAAATATGTTGGATCTGGCGCGAGCGAAACTTAGCGCGCGCGGATTACAGGATCGCGTCAGCCTCGAACACGGGGACTGCCTTAAGCTGGATCGCCCACAGCATTATGATGCGATCTACAGCCGCGATGTTTTTTTGCACATCCATGATAAACGCCGGTTGTTTGCAGTTTTGTATGCCTCATTACGAAGTGGCGGACGGCTGCTTTTTACTGACTATTGCTGCGGCGAAAAACCCTGGAGGCAAGACTTTTCCGATTATGTTCAGGACCGGGGTTACGATTTATATACGTTGCCAACCTACGCTGAGGTGATTGCGGCGGCCGGCTTTAGCCACGTCACCTACCGTGATTTGACGAAAAGGTTTATTGATATTCTGCAGGCGGATATTGAAAGGATCGCGAGCATTGATCTGGAGGAACCGGTGCGGGATAAATTGGTGCAAAGCTGGCGCGGAAAACTTGACAGGGCTTCATCAGGAGATCATCGCTGGGGATTGTTTGAAGCTGAAGCATAGTGCAGCGAAAAATTCCGCTGGATTATTGCTTGTGGATCAGTGCAGGCTCATTCCGCCTTCGGGTTAAGCATGATTTACCTGTTTTTCCCGGCAACCGACCAAGAGTAAAATGTGCGCACCGCAACGAACCCTAACTGTCGGTTACACCATAAATGCCGCGCTGCGCGGGATAACAGTCAACGAACTCGAGGTTAAGCCGGAGGGCGATCTCTATTTAGCGGGATTCTTTGGGATTTCAGAAGACACGCGCGCGGGTTTATCGGGAGTCCCAGCTAAGGTGCATTTGGCAAAAGCGTTCCCTGCTCGCTGCCTTACGAAAAATAACCCATCAGTTTAATACCATCCCGCCGGACGATCTGCTTTTAAATCTTCAGGGTCGGGCTTCTGTTGTTTTTGCTATTGTTATATATATAACAAAAGTGTAATGTACATTACATGTTTAAAAGATGGTGTATTTTGATCATCAACTTACCCGGGCAAAGCGGTACCCCGCGCATGCGACTCTGGCGAACGCTGAAAGCGAGTGGCGCGGGATTGCTTCGAGACGGGGTCTATGTGCTCCCTGAATCCGAGTCGACGCGAGGGTTGTTGCAAGGGCAGGCTGCAAATGTACAACAGGCCGGTGGCACAGCCTATCTGCTCATCCACTCGCCGGACGACTCGCAGCTTGAAGCGGAGTTCAGGAATCTATTCGATCGCAGTCACGACTATGCCGAATGGTTGATCAAAGTCGGTGAGTTTACCGACACTCTGCATACGTTGGGTGAGCCCGAGGCGCGACGAAAGGAATCGCAGTTACGCCGAAAATTCGAGGGAATTACTGCTATCGATTACTTTCCGGACGATGCCAAGGGGCGAGCTGAGCGCGGGCTTGAGGAAATGGCCGATGCGGTTAACGCTCGCTTCTCACCCGGTGAACCGACTGCAGGAAAAGGGAGTATTGTACCTTGCGATACCGGGGAATATCGTGGACGTCGGTGGGCGACGAGGCACCAGCTATGGGTGGACCGAGTGGCCTCCGCGTGGCTGATACGACGGTTTATCGACCCCGATGCGTCTTTTGTTTGGCTTACTCATCCAGCTGATTGTCCGCCGGATGCGGTTGGATTTGATTTTGACGGTGCACTTTTCAGTCACGCCGGGAATCTGGTTACGTTCGAAGTACTGCTGCAGAGTTTTGGTCTGGCCGACAATCCCGCACTGGCTAAGCTCGGAGCTTTGGTGCATTACCTTGACGTAGGCGGTATTCCGGTTGCGGAGGCGGACGGCTTCGCCACGATGCTTGCCGGGGTTAAGCATCAATGTTTCGACGATGATTCACTATTGGCTGCGTCCAGCAATTTGCTCGACCACCTCTATGCCGCTTACACGCATGATGCGTCATAAGAGTAAGCTTAGTGCTTGAGGAATCAAGTTTTGCGACCCCTGTGACTCCCCTCGAGCATCAGGGAGTGGGGCGGGCCGAGGCGTTTCGTTTTTGGCTTAAACTCGGCTTCATCAGTTTTGGCGGCCCGGCTGGGCAGATCAGCGTCATGCACCAGGAGCTGGTGGAGCGCCGGCGCTGGCTTTCGGAGGGCCGTTTTCTGCATGCGCTTAACTATACGATGCTCCTTCCAGGCCCGGAGGCGCAGCAGTTGGCGACCTACATCGGCTGGCTGATGCACGGTACCTTCGGCGGGATTGTGGCGGGGGCGTTGTTTGTCCTGCCCTCGCTGTTTATCCTGATCGTTTTAGCTTGGATTTACCTTGCCTTCGGGCATGTATCAGCAGTCGCTGGAGTTCTCTATGGGATCAAGCCCGCAGTGACCGCTATTGTTCTGTTTGCGGCCTATCGTATCGGCTCTAAAGCGCTCAAGAATAATGTGCTATGGACTATTGCCGCCGCTGCTTTTATCGCTCTATTTGTTTTTCAGATTCCGTTTCCCTACATCGTGCTAGGCGCAGGCCTAAGTGGCCTGCTTGGCGGATACTTGGCGCCGGAAAAATTTACACAGGGATCCGTTAACCACGGCAAACCCGCTGCCGCGCTGAGCGGATCTGCGTTTATCGACGATGAGACGCCTTTGCCAGCACATGCACAATTCAGCAGATCACGATTTATCTTGTACATCACGTTGGGATTATTAACTTGGGCCGTCACAATATTAGGTCTCGCGTACTATTTTGGGGTGGAGGCAACGTTCACGCAGATGGGTGGATTCTTCACTAAAGCGGCTCTTGTCACTTTTGGCGGCGCTTACGCAGTGTTACCTTACGTGTATCAGGGAGCGGTCGAACACTACGGTTGGTTAACCGCCACGCAGATGATTGACGGCCTCGCGCTGGGTGAGACCACCCCGGGTCCACTCATCATGGTGGTTACTTTCGTCGGATTTGTCGGGGGATGGACCAAGGCTGTCTTTGGCGGGGACGCGCTGTTGCTCGCGGGCATTGTAGGCGCGACTGTCGCCACATTTTTTACGTTTTTGCCTTCATTTCTTTTCATTCTGGTCGGCGGCCCAGTGGTAGAGGCTACGCGAAAGAACATCAGGTTTACGGCCCCGCTTACTGGAATCACCGCAGCCGTGGTGGGGGTCATCTTGAACCTCGCCCTGTTTTTTGCGTATCACGTTCTGTGGCCAGACGGTGTAGCCGGTCGATTCGAATGGTTGTCACTGCTGCTGGGCACCAGCGCGTTCATCGCTCTGGTGAAACTGAAGTGGGGCGTCATTGCTGTCATCGGCGCATGCGCAGCTGCAGGTCTTGTGCTTGAAATGGTGGTCTTTCCCATCCTGATCTGACTGAAAGGTCGATGCTGATACTCAAGCTCAAACGGACAGCTTTAGATCTATCCTAATGATTTCCGGAGGTTTAACATGAAAGACTCAATTTCACCTACCGATCTTGATCGTCTTTTAACAGGCGGTGCCAATGTGCGGGTGTTCGACGTCCGGCGCGAAGAAGATCGCGTGCATATCGCGTGCCCCATACCAGGCACAGAGTGGCGAAATCCCGAGCAGATAGCCGAGTGGTGCCGGGATATCGGCAACGTCGATGAAGTGGTTGTGTTCTGTGTTCACGGACATCACGTCAGTCAATCGACGCGGGATACCTTACGCGCACACGGTATGAAAGCTCGGATTATTGAAGGCGGAATTGAGGCCTGGTGCGACTACGTTAAAAGTAAAGAAGGCGGTTAGATGGATAACAGTTGGGTTGTGGCTTAACAACTGTGGTTCGAATCAATTCGAAGCATTCCGTTGCCAGGCTAAAGACGCCGCGGGTGCTGGGCGACACTCCCCGCTCCACAGTAAAATGGCCGGTTTATAGATATACTAACCGTTTCAAAAAGGAGGCAAGACGTGAGCTGTGTTATTGAACCAAGAGAAAATGGGCCTTATCTGGTCAAAAAACTCCAATCGCTGACGAATTCCAAGGGTACTGATATCCTTCCCGAAAAGGAAGTAATCGCTTTGTGTCGCTGTGGTCAATCTGGAAACAAACCGTTTTGTGATGGCACCCACAACAAGATCGCTTTTTCCAGTGCCGTGGAAAATCCCACGATAGGTAAATGGCGGGATTATGTCGGAAGTGAGATCACAATCCACGACAATCGGACGCTGTGTGCTCACGCCGGCAGGTGCACAGACGGATTGGCCAGCGTCTGGCGCATGGGAAAAGAACCGTGGATTGATCCGGATGGGGCAAGCGCCGAAGCCATCATTGCGGTGATTGAGCAATGTCCGTCGGGCGCGCTGAGCTACAGCATAGATGGTCAACGTGTCAACCCGACGGCGCGAACTGATAGCATTAACGTGTCTAAAAACGGCCCCTATGAAGTTAATGGCAATATTGCGTTAGAAGACCCGTCACCGGAAATTGGTGCGCCCGCTGGTCGCTATGCGCTGTGCCGATGCGGTGGATCGAAGAACAAGCCCTTTTGCGATGGGAGTCACTGGGAAATCGGGTTCGAGGATGAAAAGAACTGAGTGGTGGTGCGCGGGATCGATCGAGCGCACCAAACGCAGCTCCGCTGCTATGCCTTGCCAGCTGACTGTACGCCGCCTTCGGCAACCGCATCGTCAGCCTGCTCAAGCGTCGCCGCAACCATGGTGCGCACTGCTTCTGCAGCGGTATCTACCAAACGTATGCGGGCAGCGAATGCCCCGCACAGCGCCTGCAGCACGTCGCCATCACTTACATCGCGTTTGATTTGAATCTCTCTGGTAATACTCTCCAGCAGTGCTTCGGGCCCACATGGTCTGCATCCACCGTAAGCCTATGCAGCGGAAAGTTTATGTGGCGTGCGCCGCCGGGGTAGATCGCGGTAAACGGTAGTATTTTTTTCCGCATTGTTTAGCAGCTACCCGTCTGTGGCATTTTCGATTTTATCGCCCGCTTCTTCGATCTTATCACTAGCTTCATCGACAGCATCTTCAACCTTCTCATTGGTTTGCTCGACCGCTTCGTCGACTTTTTTGCCTGCACGTTCGGCCGGACCTTCCTCAGCGCTGCAACCAATCAAG
>JAHEKE010000019.1:57942-72198 GCA_024638505.1 Gammaproteobacteria bacterium
TCAAATCAGTTAATGTCGAAAGGACTGACCCACCGGGCTAGCCTGCGCTTTAAGGATGCCCCCCTTTTTTCGTGGCAGAGCTAAGCAGCTGATAGAGGCGGCCGAGCTCTTCCTCCACGGTGTTATCGGGCATTTCTTCATTAGCACGGTGATACCAATATCTTGCATTGCCTAAATCACCTTCGACCCTGTGCAGATACGCGTGTATTAAGCATGATTCACGGTCAGACAAAGACTGAATCAACCTATGTGCCTGATCCCATTTCCCTTGTTTTGCATAATTCAGCGCCTTTATGTGATCAATAGACATTACTCTCCTCTTAATTCCGAATTGCATGCATGATTTTATCCCATCTTTAGAGTAGAGCTGTATTTGATTAACATGTGCGGTATACGTCAATCCCATGTGATACTTGGGCACCAGACATCAAGATGAAGATGCCATGAAACGCGAGATCGGCAAGACCGGTGTATTTGTTTTCCCCGTGGGTCTGGGGGCGATGCCCTTGTCCATTCAAAACCGTCCGGATGAAGTTAGCGCCGTGCGCGTACTGCGCGCGGCCTGGGACGCCGGTATACAGTTTGTCGATACGGCCAATGTGTACTGCCTGAACGATGATGACATCGGTCATAACGAGCGCTTGATCAAGGAAGCCCTTGAGCAGCGGCCGGGCCCAGAGATTTACATCGGTACCAAGGGTGGTCTGCAACGGCCCGGTGGGCGCTGGACCAACGACGCTCGTCCGCATTCACTTAAATGCGCCTGTGAGAGGAGTTTAAAGGACCTCGGCATGGACAGCATATTTCTTTACCAGCTCCATGCGCCAGACCCTGGAGTCCCATTTGCCGACTCTCTGGGCGCGCTCATTGACCTTAAACGGGAGGGAAAAATACAGCACATAGGGATTTCTAATGTCACGAATGAACAGGTTATCGAAGCCCTACACCTCACCCGCATCGAAACCATCCAAAACCGAGCCAACCCGTTCTGGCAAAAAGACTATCGCGCGGCGGGGGTTGTGGAGCTTTGTATCGCGCATAGTATGACTTTCCTGCCCTACAGCACCGTCGGCGGACAGAACCATCATCACGACATGACGTCCCATGAGGCGCTTATCCGTATTGCCAAGAAACACGAGGCGACGCCTTACCAGGTCGTCATCGCCTGGCATCTGGCGCAGAGTCCTCGCGTCATCCCCATTCCCGGCGCCTCCAGGCCGGAGAGTATTCGGTCCAGCGTCAAAGCCCGGGAGATTATTCTTGAACCGACGGAGATTGATGTCATAAGCGCGTTGCAAGACGTTTGAGGCTCTTCGTACTTCTGTGGCCGCTCGCAGATCGATCGCTAGCCCGCTTTTTTAGAAGAATTTTCTGAGGTAGCGCCTGTTGCAGGTTTTGCTGAACATTTCTACGCCCCGTTCCCACGCGACGGATTCCGTGGTAACGAAAAAGTGACGACGATCACATGTCATCACCGTTCGGGTCAGTGTTTTAACATCCCATTCACGGCCACGCCCATATTCCCATTCCCACTCGTATTCTGCTCTGGCGGACAGCGGGTCATCAGCATTAATGCAGTAACGCTGCCGGGTTATCGACCCCATCTCAAGCTGGCTGTGTTCGAAACGAATCTTGCCATTGTCAGCAGCTATTGCGTACACCTGGGTGCCAGTGTCGGGATCGACTGTCACTGACCGTTTCTGTTCAAATCCCCTGAGAGTCGTGATGGCGAGCGGTTGTGTTTTTGCTGCGGATTCAAAACACGTAAGTTCGCCATCTTCCGCATGGGGTGAGCGCACCGGCAGACTTACCTTACTCGACCCGGTGTACACGCTGATCACTGCTTGACGGGGTGACGGCCAGGCCATGGGCCAGTAGCTGGTGGAAATCGCCAGACGGATTCTGTGTCCGGGCGGCACCTTGTAACCCACATGATTGAGGGGAATCTCGACCGTGTATTGCTGTCCCGGCACCAGCGCTTGCGGTTCGCGTTTACCGCTGCGCTGACAGAGATTCAACAGGCCGCGGCTGATCAGTGTACTGGCTCCATCCGCCCATACATCGCACAAACGCACCGCCACGAGTGCCTCGGACTGGTTAGATGACAGGGTCATCATTGCCTTGGGATTACCGAGTATCTCCACCGCCTCCGTCAGCTCGGGCGTATCAAAAATCAAGGAACCCGCGTCATCCGTCTGCTGATCACCCGGCAGTTCGTCGGCAGGACCGAAGGCGAACCAGGGCATGTACTCGCCCGAGGCGATGCCCACTGTTTGCGGTGAAGAGATTTTTAAAACTGTGTTTTGTGTGGGTGAACCGAGCAGGCCATTAGCGCCGAAAAAGTAGGTGCGGCATTGCACATTGGGTGAAGGCCAGGCCGGTTCACCCACCCACCGACCGGGACGCTTGTCGTAAAAGGGCTGCGGCCGGACACTGTCCTGAATATAAACTTGATAAGCGGATTCATCCATTATCGTACTCCGCGCTGCCTTCAGCCAATGGTCGAACCAGCGTGCAGCGTCATCCAGGAAAGATACCGTTGGGCCCGGAATCCCCAGGTGCGGGTAACGGTGGCACCACGGACCCTGCAGACCACGCCGCGGCACCGAAAGATTTTCGAGCAAACGGGAAACAGTGTTGGGCCAGCAGTCGGCGTGCCCGCTTACGGCATACACAGGAACGCGGATCGCGTCGTAGTTGACGCCAACCGTGTCCCGCAACCAGTACTCGTCCTCGTGCTGATGGATAAGCCAATGCTCAAGAAAATGGGGTGCTTTTTCGAGGCGTTCCAGCCAAAGACCGCGCCAGCGATCTCCGACCAGCGCAGGGTCGGGAGGGCGCGTGTTGTAGCCGAACATGATCGCCGACCAGCCGATGGTTTGTCCAACCAGGCAACCCATGTAGTAGCCGCCGTCATCGTAGTAACGGAATTCAGAGGCGCCCAGCGCAATGACTGTTTTTAGGGGTTTTGGCGCTCGCTGCGCAAGCTGCAGCCCGGTGATGCCACCCCAGGAAATGCCGATCATGCCGACGTTGCCGTCACACCACTTCTGTTCGGCAATCCAGTTGATCACCTCTACGCCGTCACCGATTTCCTGCTCGCTGTACTCATCCATCATCACGCCGTCTGAACTGCCCGAGCCTCGCATATCGACGCGTACGCAGGCATAACCTCGGTCGGCGAACCAGGCGATGGTGGTGGCATCACGCATCGCCGTGTAGTCATCTTTGCGATAGGGTATATATTCGAGTACGGCCGGTACCGGCGCTGTGCCACCACTGCCGGGTAACCACAGCCGCGCGCCGAGGCGGGCACCGTCGGACATGGGTATCCAGAGATGTTCTACGCAGCGCGCCACGGCCAATCTTTGCGGCGCACTATCGAGGATAGTGACACGTCAGCGTATGGGTATTGCTTACTGTGTGCAGGGGAGGAAAAGTGCTATTACAGCCTTCGTCTGCAAACGGACAACGGGTGTGGAACTCACATCCTGCGGGGCGATCCATCAGGCTGGGCACTTCTCCCTTCAACTCAATGCGCTCGATGTTGGCATCCGGATCGGGCACCGGATTGGCTGACAGCAGCGCCAGCGTATAAGGGTGGCGCGGCTGCGAGAAAATATCATCAGTCGGTCCCACTTCTACAAAGCGACCGAGATACATGATGGCAGTTCGATCTGAGATATGCCGTACAATATTCAAATTGTGGGTAATGACAAACATGCTCACGCCCAGGTCGCGCTGCAACCGGTTTAGCAGGTTCAGTATTTCTCCCTGCACGGACACGTCGAGTCCGGCGGTAGGCTCGTCGGCGATGACCAGCTTCGGATCAAGCGCCAGTGCCCGGGCGACGCCTACTCTGCGCGCCTGGCCGCCACTTAGCTGGTGTGGGTAACGGCCGGCGAATTCAGCCGGCAGCCCCACCATTTTAAGCAGCCGGGTGCATTCACTTTTAAGGTCCCGATCAGACAAACGGTGAATCTTGAACGGCTCCGTGATCAAAGATCCGACGCTTAATCGGGGGCTCAAAGATCCGACCGGATTCTGCCACATAAAGGAAATCTGTTTACGATATGCCTGTAGCGCCGTTGCATCCATCGCCGTGACCTGCTCACCGTTAAAGTTGATGGATCCCTCCGCTACCGGCAGTAATCCCGCCACCGCCTGCGCCAACGTGGACTTGCCTGACCCACTCTCGCCGACCAGGGTAAACGTCTCGCCCGCGGCTATCGCAAATGAAACGTCGCGCACGGCGTCTATGTATGGATCGGAGATGCGCTGCATCATCGCCTCCAGCGCCGACTTCACGCGGAAGCGTACCCGCACGTTGTCTACTTGCAGAACTTTACTCACTGCTGTGCAGATGGCAGCTTACGAAATGGCCGGCGCTTGACTCAGTCCACGTCGGCACAATGCAATCGCATTGTGCCATCGCCTGCTCACATCGATTTTTAAAAATACAGCCCGGCGGTAGACTCACCAGATTGGGAATCTCGCCGGGGATGGTCGGAAGCGAACGACTTTTCTCTGGGATGCCCGCAGGATCGCACTTGAGTAGTTTTTCCGCGTACGGGTGAGCGGGATGGTGAAATACGTCGCGGGCAGTTCCTTCCTCCACCACTTCACCCGCGTACATCACTACAACATAATCACATAGCTCCGCAATCACGCCCAGATGGTGCGAAATAAACAGGATTGAACAGCTGAAATCTGATTGCAGTGATTTCAGCAGGTGTATTATTTGCACTTCAAGGGTTGCGTCAAGCGCTGTGGTTGGTTCGTCCGCAATCAATAACGCAGGTTCTGCCTGCAGCGCCATAGCAATTGAAATGCGCTGCTGCATGCCGCCTGAGAACTCATGGGGATACTGCTTGAGGCGACTGGCCGCGTCAGAAATGCC
Organism: Gammaproteobacteria bacterium; assembly: GCA_024638505.1. GTDB lineage: Bacteria > Pseudomonadota > Gammaproteobacteria > Arenicellales > JAANXG01 > JAHEKE01. Next base: position 62,843 of record JAHEKE010000019.1, read on the forward strand.
AACGCTTTCGAGCATGTCTACAGAACGCTTTATTTTTTCGGCCTGTGATTTTTTATCACGGTATTGAATATCAATCATCTGGCGGCCGATCGATGTGACCGGATTCAAGGTGGACATGGGATCCTGAAAGACGATGGATATTCTTTTGCCGCGGATGTCACGCATCTGGTCTTCCGACAGCTTTAGTACTTCCTGATTTTCAAAATCGATGGAACCGTTCGGAATAACGGCGTTGGTGGCCAGCAGACGAATGATGGATGAAATCAGCGTCGATTTTCCGCACCCGCTTTCCCCGACCACGCCGACGATGGAACCTCTGGGTACGTCAAGATTGACATGGCGCAGCGCCTTCAACTCACCCTGATCGGTCCGATAGTGCACCGAAAGATCGCGAATGGTGAGAACGTTGTCGCTCACAGGTTGCGCCTTAACTTGGGGTCGATTTGATCGCGCAGCGACTCACCGAGGAAGGTAAAGCCAAGGGTAATCAGCACCAGCGGTATGCTGCCCGCGATAATCGGCCACGGTGTGTTGCGAATCAGGCCGAAACCATCATTCAGTATGCTCCCCCAGGAAGGGGTGGGAGGTTTCACCCCCATACCCAGAAAACTCAGACCGGCTTCCAGGGCAATGACGGTTGGGATATCCATCGAGGCGAGTATCATCAGTGGGCCCATGACATTGGGCAGTACATGCACGCCGAGCATTCGGGTCGTTGAGGCGCCCATCGCCCGCTCGGCCTTAATGAACTCATTTGATTTAATGGACAGGGTCTGGGTGCGCACGACTCGACCGTAATTGGGGATAGTGGTTACGATGATCACCGCAATCACGGTCTCCAGTGACGGCCCCACCAGGGCCACCGTGGCCAGGGCGAACATGACTGTCGGGAACGAGCGGATGGTATCGAAGAACAGCATGATGAAATTGTCCAGCCAGCGCGGACCGAATCCAGCGATCATGCCCAGCAGCACGCCAATACCCAGGGCAGCACCAATCGATACTAAAGCTACCTTAAGCGCCACCTGCCCGCCGTATAGCACGCGGGAAAAGAGATCTCGGCCAAGCTGATCGGTGCCGAGCAAGTGATTGGCTGAAGGTGCTTGCAGGCGGTCTATGATCGCAAGCTCGATTGGATCATAAGGTGCGATCAATCCCGCGAGCAGTGCGCTGACCAGCATCAGCACGACCAGAGATAGGCCGATCAGACCTAAGGGTTCGCGCGTGATGCGCTTGAGGATCCCGATCACAGCGACGACCTGATGCGCGGGTCCAGCCAGGCGTTGATCAGATCCGATAAAGTAGTGCTGACAACAAAAAGGACAGTACTGATCAGAACCGACCCCATTACTACCGGATAGTTGCGTGTCGTAATTGAGTCATAGATCAGCTTGCCGATACCGGGGCGGGCAAAAACGATTTCAGTGAACAACGCAGCCGAGAGCAAAAATCCCATACCCACGCCGATGACGGTGATAGTAGGCAGTATGGCAAGCTTAAGCGCGTAACGGTAAACGACGATGCGTTCGGGTAATCCATAGGCCCGGGCCGTTCGGATATGGTTCTCTCCCATTACTTCCAGCATGGAAGCGCGCACCAGGCGCGCTAGATAGCCAATCCAGGATAGACCGATGGCAATGGCGGGCAGCACCAGGTGCTGTGCCTGGCTCCAGAAGTTCCCTTTCTCTCCTGCACCGACCGCCGGGAACCAGTTCAGGGTCACGGCAAATATCAATAATGAGTACAGTGCGACAACGAACGCCGGCACCGTGATGCAGGCCACGGACAGAATGCCGGTGATACGATCAATCAGAGTATTGCGGTGTAGGGCTGAATAGCACCCCAGCGGAATACCGATAAGCGCGGCAAAGCTGATAGCGGAAAGGATGAGCCACAGCGTATACGGCAGCTGACTGAATACAGTCTCGGCCACGGGTCGGTTGGTAATGACGTCCATACCGAGGTCGCCGCGCAGCAGATTGCCGAAGAACTTGAGGATCTGAATAGGCAGCGGTTGATCGAGCCCCATACGGGCCGACATGCTGGCGATTAGTTCGGGCGTTGCTCTCGGCCCCAGCAAGATGCGCGCGGGATCTCCCGGTACCAGATGAATCATGCAGAACAGCAGGGTCACCGCCAGCATGACGATTGCCAGCCCGAGGGCAACCCGCTTTAGCAGATATAACAGCAAGAGCGATTACTGTCTGTAACTCCTGATGGCAGCGACAGCGGTGCGACGCTATCTCAGTTTTTGCCGCACCGCTGGTTATTCGCTCGCCCGTCAGGCGGGGGTAAAGTGCCGCAGCAGTGGCAATCCGTCGGGTCGTAAAGCAGGTTTGATGCTGTTGCGGTATATCACCGGGGTTGCTTCGTGCGTGATAAACCGATAGGCGCCACTGTCTTCCATCAGATCCTGCATACGCTGATACATCTCGTCGCGGGCGGCCTGATCGGCCTCCGCTTTGGCTGCTGCTTCCAGTTTGTCGAACTCCTCGTTGCTGAACCATTCCCAATTCCATATGCCACGCTGATCGGTTATGAACCAGGCGGTGGCATAGGACGGATCCGGTCCCATGGAAAAGCGATTGAGTATGAGCTGCACATCCTTATAGCGTTCTCCTGCACTGGAATCCCCCAGCGACCAGAATGCACCTGACTCATGCATGTTGACGTCCACGTTGATGCCGGCCTCCGCACAGGTAGCCTGAATGATCTGCGCCGTAGTGACGTTGGCCGCCTTGTTGAGCACGTCCAAAGTAACCGTCGCCCCGCCCTCCATACCGGCAGCCGCCAGGTATTCTTTTGCCTTGGCGATGTCCGCCGCGGGCGGCACCATGCTTTGTGCGCGGTGGCCGGTCAGTCCGGGGGCGATGATGCCGGTGGCCGCGTCGGCGGCCCCGAAGTAGGATGCCTGCAGGATAGACGGAACGTCGATGCAGTGCTGGATGGCCTTGCGCAGATTTTGATTGGCGGTAACCTCATTCTCCACATTCATGCCCACCCAAACGTAATAGAGTGACGGATACTCGTCAATCGTCGAATTTTCCGGTGGCGATGCCTTGAGATTGCCGACCGCACTCAGCGACAACCGCGTGAAATCGATGTCGCCGGACTCGAATGCGATCTGCGCGGTGTTTTCGTCGTCGATGGGGAAGATGTGTATTTCATCGAATGCCGCTGAACCGCCATACCAGTCCGGGTTGCGCGCTAGGATCGTTTTCTGCTTGGGCTGCCATTCCTGGTGCACGTATGGACCGGACGTGCAAGGTGTGGTCGTGTCTACCTTGCCGCCGGCTTCCTCCCATGCTTTCTTACAGATGATGTTGCCCACAATGTAGGGTAGGGCAATGTTCCAGGCCGGCGGATAGGGCTCATTGAAAACTATGGTGCCCGCATACTTACCGTCCACGCTCACTTCTTTGAGCGATCCCCAATCGGGCGTGTTAGTGGATTCGATGGCTTCGTCAAGAATTCGCTCAAAAGAATACTTAACGTCCTCGGCGGTCATCTCACCATAACCGTTGGTAAACATGATGCCCGGTTTGAGCTTGAACTTGATGTGGGTGCCGTCGACCTGCTCAATTGATTCAGCAGCATCCAGTTCCCAGCCCCACTCGCGGCCGGGTTTGTATTGAATAAGCTTGCTGTAAATTGCGCTCTGAATTTCCTCGTCGACGATACCCTGGGAGTGCGCTGGATCCAGACTGCGCATGTCGGCGTAGGTGCGCATCTTAAGAATCTTTTTGCCTTGAGCATAAACGATCTGAGGCAGGACTCCGCTAGCTGCTGCCAAACCGAGTGCGCCCGATGTCTGCAGAAACCGTCTTCGCCTCAGGCTCTCGATCAGGTACTTGTATTCAGTTGTCATGGTATTGTTTCCTCCAAAAGGGTGGTGGGGCCAGGCCCCCGTCTGGCTCAATCCAGCCTGCGATCCAAACGCCTTGCGTGCCGGTGAATTAAGTCACTGTGGGTTAACGCGGCGGCTCCGCCAACCCGATTTTCGTCATTTTGTATGGATACAGAATGCTCCGCCGAACAATACGCATCGGTGCCACGAACAGCTCGGGCGCACGCCGGATATAACATAAGATCACCGCGCTTCGAATCCGAGGCGATAATCATCTGCCGGTTTCCATTTTTCTAAAGGTTGAGGGAGAGATTGCATGTTATGTTGTCGTTAGAATAATCAAAATAAACTTTAAAAGCCATAAAAGAGCAATGCGCTGGGCATATGATCGGTGACCCCAACCGGGGTGTAATGCTCTTGCTGAAAAGAAGCGCTGATGCAGACTGAGAAAGAACCACCGGGTGACCTTCGGGAGATAGAGCACTGCTGGATTACGATGACTGATGGCATACGTTTATCAGCTCGTAGCTGGTTGCCGGCCGCACCGGATGACGCACCCTCGCCGGCGATTCTGGAGTACATCCCTTATAGGAAACGGGACCTGGTGCGCGCCCGCGACGAGCGCAACCACCCATATTTCGCGGCACATGGATACGCCTGCGTGCGCGTGGACATGCGAGGATCAGGGGATTCAGAAGGCGTGATGACCGACATGTACAGCCGCGAAGAACTGGCCGATGCAATCGAAATCATCAACTGGATTGCTGGCCAGAAATGGTGCAGCGGCGCTGTCGGCATGATGGGCACGTCCTGGGGCGGAACCAGCAGTCTGCAGGCTGCTTCTCGCAGGCCGGATGCGTTGAAAGCAATCATCGCTGTATGCGCAACCAACAACAGGTTTGATGATGATATTCATCACATGGGCGGCTGTCTTTTAACCGATAGCGTTGAATGGGGTGCAGCGCTGAACACTATTCTGGCGGCGCCACCGGACCCGGAAACCGTGGGGCCGGATTGGCGAGCGATGTGGCGTAAGCGACTTGCATCGGTCGACTTCCCCCTTCAGAACTGGATCAAGCACGAAACTCGTGACGCTTACTGGCGCTGGGGAGCGATTGACGAGATTCCCGAAGCTATCGATTGCCCGCTGCTGGCCGTCGGCGGTTGGGCCGACCGCTACAGTAACACGGTGATGCACCTGCTCGCGCAGTGCCGCGCGCAGAGCTGGGGAATTATTGGCCCGTGGGGACATCACTATCCCGACGGGGCCCGTCCCGGGCCGGGGATCGGCTTCCAGCAGGAGGCTTTACGCTGGTGGGACCACTGGCTGAAGGGGATAGACAACGGCGTCGAACAAGCGCCTCAACTCCGGTTCTGGATGCAGGAGTATCAGGAGCCACGGGACGCGCTCGAATACAGGTCCGGCTACTGGAGCAGCGAATTGGCATGGCCGTCGGCGAACATTACAGAAAAAGAACTCTTCCTGAGCCGCGATCGCCTCGAGTCGACACGCAACACTGATACCGAAGGGGCGGCTGTACCGTTCGCGTTAAAGGTTGGTGCAGCGGCGGGGGATACCGGCTATTTTGGGCGGGCCGGAGGGTTGCCCACTGATCAGCAAGAAGATGATGATCATTGTTTGATCTTTGAAACCGATCCGCTTGAAGCACCGCTTGAGATTCTCGGCTCGGTTCAGCTGCGAGGCTCGCTGCAATCGGACCGGCCGATTTCAACCTTGGTTGCGCGCTTGAACGATGTTCCCCCGCATGGAGAAATTTCCCGCGTGACCTTTGCAGTTCACAATCTTGCCCTGGATGAAAACGGCGAGCCCATTCGACAGCGGGAGTCTGATACCGCGAGATCATTCTCGCTGAGTTTTCCTAATGCTGCCTACAGTTTTGACCGCGGACACCGGATCCGGCTCGCTTTATCGAGCTCATACTGGCCACTCATCTGGCCGACCCCTGCAGCGACACGGATCACGCTGCATCTTGAGCGTACTCGGCTGATCCTCCAGGTGCGCGCTGCAGGGGTTGAACGTGACCCGGTGATCTTCGCCAAACCGCTCGCGTTTGATGTGCCTTCGATAAACGTCATTTCCTCTCCCTCCCTTGAACGCTGGGTGAAAACGGATGCCGAATCCACCTCACGAACAATCTATTGGCATCAACCGTTAACATGCGTTCACTTTAAAGCAATAGATCTGGAGTTCGGCTACGAAACCAGCGCGCAGTACAGTATCACCTTCGATGATCCAAACAGTGCCTATACAAAATTTGAGCATAAACTGCAGTTTCGACGAGAAGACTGGGTGATTGAAGTTGTAGGTAGAGCAGAGCTCAAGTCAACCGCAACGACGTACAATCTATCGGGCTCAATTGAAGTGCGAGAAAATGGCGCAACCATTTTTAAACGTCAGTGGTCGCCGGTGATTCCGAGGATTTACTCCTGAACGGACATCAAATGACCCGCTATTGGTCTCTGGAGATGCTGGCCGGCTAACAGCCGCACGGTGCACACAGCGTTGTCTAAAGAGAAACGTCCAGCTTTGGCAGGGGTCGACATGGCTTAGGATCGTATGCTGACAACGTTGTACGCTGCGATGTTTCCCGAAAAACCCTTCAGCTTGAGATCACCGATAGGCTCGGCATCCACCTTATCTTCAACCTCGACAAAAGATTTATGGTCGATCAGGATCTGGCCGTCGCGCGCTTCATCACACAACCGGGCGGCCAGATTGACTACATTGCCGTTGGCGGTGTAATCGTACCTCCCCTCAAATCCAACGACGCCCAGCGTGGCGTAGCCGCTGCCTATACCGACGCCGAATCCAAGTTGATAACCACGCTTGGTCCACTCCCGATTCAAGCCGGAAAAGCACTGGCGCATATCCAGCGCCAGTTGTGCTGCCTTGAAAACCGGCTCGTCGCAAGGCATGGGATCGTTGAAAAATACCATGAGACCGTCACCCGCACGATGGTCGATCGTACCCCCCGCTTCCGCCACCAGCTTTCCGATGTCGCTGTGGTACCTTTGAAGCACAGCTATAACTTCTTCCGGTTCCATGTTGGCAGAAAAAGAGGTGAATCCCCTTAGATCACAAAACACCGCCGCGATATAAGCCCTGTGGCTCTGCAGCAGTGATTTTTCCTGCTCCGCCGTAACCAGCCGGGCCACCTCGGGCGCGAGGAAGCGTTTGAGGCGGTTAAGTCTTTCAATCTCGTGCACCTGCCCCTGTACGCGCTCCTCAAGATCGCGGTTCAACTCCTTTACTCTTCGGGCCTGCATGCTCACCTCCCGGTTAAGCTGCGACAGGAAAACGTTCTGGTTGAGAAACGCTGCGGTCAACAACATCACATATCCGGACAACTCGGCAGCACTGGAGTAATGGGTATACAACGTAACAATTATGAGAATAACGCCCGCCGCTCCGAGCCATACAGGGTAGCTTTTCTGATGCGCTCTGCGGTCCTGCACCAGGCCGTAGACCGCCACTGATCCAAGCAGCCACATCAAGACCGCTTGTACATGCGGATTGAAATAGGGCACATTCAGCCCGAGTGCCCCAACCGTTGCTACGAGGATCGTTTTTCCGTAACACACCAGCATGGAAGCGCCGGCACCGAGATAGGCAAGAAGACCGAACGGTAGAGTCCTTTCCCGATGGGGCACGGCATGTTCCAGCGGCTTAACAATCTCTGAAGTCGGCATGACTATTAACCAAGCGGTTACAAAGGCAGCGGCACTTAAAAAAGGTTACTACATCTGATCGGCAAAATCATGAGATTCGCTTGCCGCAGATCAAGCGCTGCATATCAAAAAGCGATGTGTGGGTATGCGCAGCGCATTGTCGTCATCCCACGGCCCTGGTCCGGCCCTGTCAACATCAGACTCTACAGCTCGATGAACCTTTGATCGAGCTCACCCGTACCATTCAACTTTATTCCGCGTCGCTCCAGCAGCGCACCCTCGGCGAGGTAAAGACTGACCAGCGCGATGCGATAGTTCACAATAGCCTCAATTTGGCTCAATTGGCTGACAAGAAGATCACGTTGAGCCTGGGCTACCAGCAAAGATGTGCTGGCTCCTACCGAGAATCGCTCTTGTTCCGCCTCCAGCGTCTGCTCCTGCAGCGCGACCGTTACGGCACCGGCCTCGATCTGCTGGCGATTACGTTCGGTTTGGTTCAGCGCCAATCGAACGTCCAGCTGGACGAGGTTACGGAGATTGTCCACGGCAGACTCGGACTGCTCGCGGGATGCTCGGGCCGCAAGGTCGCGAGCGCGATCTTGTCGGTTTCCAAGGTAAGCGCTGAACCGGATGCCGGCGGCTAAATCATAAGTATCGCCATCTAGGTTTCGCAGGGTTTCGCTGAAAGCTTCTGCGTAACCGGTTCTGCCCAGGTCAATGAAAAGCTCCAATCTAGGTAACAGGCCATTGCGGGTGCGTACCACTTCCACGCGACGCTGCTCCAGCCGAAGCCGGGCCTCGTTAAGGTCAGGGCGCATACGGTCAGCCAGCAGCAGGCGCTCATCAAGATCAGTCAAGGGTGAGGAGATAGTGGAGGGCGGGCTGGTCGGTTTGACTTCGAGCCGGAATTGTTCCTCGCTGGAAGCATTCAGCAAACGAAGCAGGCGAAGGCGCCGGTCTTCCCATATGCTCCGCGACTCGATCAGAGCCTGATCGCGCTGAGCGACTTCGGCACGGGCGGCGGCAGCGGCATTTCGAGGGAGGACGCCAACCTCAATGCGTTGCTCCACCTCATTGAGCTGGCGCCTCGCGACCTCCAAAGACTGCTCGAAGATTGCGATTTGTTCACCTGCGAGAACGTATCGCCAGTAAGCAATTTCAGTCTCCGCTACCAGAGCCTCCACGAAGCCACGCAGCTCATAAAGCGATGCCTGTGTGTCCAGTTGAGCCTGACGAACGTCTACCAGATTAACCGCCGGACCGAGACCCTCCAGAAGCGATTGAGTGATGCTGAGGCCAAGCCGACTTTCCTGTTGCTCAGGAGTACGATTCGACGTTGAACGGATGTATGCGAATGAAGCTTGCACATTCGTGCCCGCAGGAAACCGTTGGCGTAACCCGATTTCAGCGTTTTGGTCTTCACCTTCCACGCTGAACCTTTCGCCGGTGCTGCGGGCTGTTTCGCTTGCGGTTTCTTCGAAGTAGGTCAATTCACTGAACAACTCCGGATCGTATACGCCGCGTTCAAGCTGTTCAAAAGCACCCGCAATCACCGGTGCAAAGCTCTGCACCTGAAGTTCACGATTGCGACGCAGCGTCAACAGCACCGACTGTTCGATTGAAAGCGACAATCCGCCCTCGTCTATGCTTGGTAACGGTGCCGGCTCCGTCCATTCGGGAGCGGGAATTTGCGCAGGGTCTACAGGGGATACACGGTCGGGAACCGGGTGCTCTTGGTACAGCTCGTTAAGGTCATACCAACGGTCCGGGGTTGCGCAACCGGAGATAGAAACGATGCCCAGAATTATTACAACCATCC
>JAHEKE010000099.1 GCA_024638505.1 Gammaproteobacteria bacterium
CGCTTCAATTCGCTCGCTGGCCCGGCAAATGTCCAAACAGTTACAGATACCCAGCGCCGTTTCAATCCATACAATCAGCTTGATCGATCCAACCGGCAGGTCATTCGCCCCTTCCAGTTCACCTATCACATCACACAGCCAGCGCACATCCTCCGCAGTGCCGACTTTACCAATAGAGATACCATGAATGGCGGCACTAACCACGGCCGCGAGATCATCAATGGTAATTCCGGTATCTCGCGCATTGACGCGCGGGATGACGGGTATACCGCTATCGCTTAAATCCTTCAGGTGTGCTTGAATAACCTGGCGCGCATTGCCCTTCTCTGCCATTGGAACCGAATCCTCCATGTCCGGCACGAAGGCGTCGGGTCTGAAAGCCGAAGCCTTGATTAACATTTTCGGCTGATTACCGGGAACAAAGAGGAGACTGCGGTACACGTTATTCCTGACCTTAAGCCCGATTACGGTTCCCGGCCGGGCTAATGCGCCATGACCGTTATGACATCGGTATTAGCTAATAAATATTTCGTTACCCCGCCGAATACAAGCTGCCTGGACCGGGCGTGGCTGAACCCTCCGACCACCAAAAATTCGACGCCCTCGTCTTTGCAGCACGCAAGCATCGCGGCACCTACCGACCTCGTCTTTTCTGGCAAGAATTTAACTTTCGACTCTACCTCATGCAGGGAGAGATAACTGCGAAGATCCGGTAACGAATCCTTTCTTTTCCTTGAGACTAAAATAGTGACGTGGCCCATCTGCTTCAACCAAGGCATGGTCATCGCGAGAGCCCGGGACGCTTCCACGCTCTCGTTCCATGCAAAGGCTGCACGTTCTACCTGGTGCGCCGACCACTTGGGCGGCACCATCAATATCGGTCGACCCGCACGCAACATCAGCGCCTCCAATTTCTCCCCAGCGGGGGCACGCAGTAAGCGGCCTTTTTCACCACTGGGTCTAAAGGTTGCGACAACGTCACACAGTCGGCCGTGACGCACCAGCACCTCAATGGTATCGCCAGATTCCTCGTGCCAGACAGCACTTACCTCCGCCTTGCCCGCTGCTTCACCGGTCGCGACATGGTGTTCCTTGCAGAACAAATTGAAACGCTTATGGATTGACTTGGCCTCTTCTTTGTTTTTCTTCTGTGCTTCACTGATTATGTTTTTCTTGAGCTTAGCCGATAGATAGTCGGCTTCATAAGGTAGCAAATCCTCTGCCCCCGGCTTGACGTGTACGGCTTTGATCTGAGCGCCGAAGCGATTGGCTACAATCAGCGCAGTTTCGAGCACGTGGAAGGCTCTTTCGCTGCCATCGAGCGGAACCAGAATAGATTTGATTGCCACTTGTCAGTCCTACCTCAGATGTGGAGCAATGATGCTAGAACAGGCCATCAACTTCACCGGCGTCGTTGATGCAAATATGGTTCGCTGCCGGTACGCGTGGCAGCCCCGGCATGGTCATGATCTCACCACAAATCACTACCATGAAACCGGCGCCAGCTGACAAGCGTACTTCACGCACGGGCAAGACATGTTCACTCGGCGCACCCTTAAGATTAGGGTCGGTAGAGAAGCTGTACTGCGTCTTGGCAACACAGATCGGTAGATGGCCAAATCCACCTTCCTGGTAGTCCTTAATCTGATTGCGCACTTTCTTGTCCGCTATAACGTCTTCCGCACCGTAAATTTTAGTCGCTATCGTCTGGATCTTTTGCCACAGCGGGAGGCTATCCTCATAGATAGGTTTAAACGCGCTTTTACCGCTATCAGCCAGTTGTGCCACCTGCTCGGCGAGCTGTACCGTACCAGCACCACCATCGGACCAGTGGGTACAGTCATAGGCTTCAGCATCATGCTCAGCAGCGGTTTGCCGCACAGCATCCACTTCGCCGTCTGTATCAGCGACAAACCGATTGATTGCGACCACCACAGGGACACCGAATGATTTTACATTGCGAATATGGCGGGCCAGGTTAGAGCAGCCCTTTTTAACCGCATCGATATTTTCCCTGGTTAAATCTTCCTTGGCCACCCCTCCGTGCATTTTGAGCGCCCGCACGGTAGCGACGATCACGGCCACGTCCGGTTGCAGATTTGCGCTCCGGCATTTGATATTAAAAAACTTTTCTGCTCCCAGATCAGCGCCAAAGCCGGCCTCCGTAACCACATAATCGGCTAGTTTTAACGCGGTTTTCGTGGCGATAACGGAGTTGCATCCATGGGCGATGTTGGCAAAGGGGCCGCCGTGTATGAAAGCAGGATTGTTTTCCAGTGTCTGTACCAGGTTAGGTGCGATCGCATCTTTTAACAATACCGCCATGGGTCCCGGCCCTTTCACTTGCGCTGCTCGGATGGGATTACGCTCCCGGTCGTAGCCTACGATAATTTTACTCAGGCGACCCTGCAAATCATCCAAATCCTCAGCAAGACAAAATATCGCCATCACCTCGGAGGCCACGGTGATGTCAAAGCCGTCTTCGCGCGGGTAGCCATTGGCTACACCACCCAGCGAGTTAACGATGGAGCGCAGCGCCCGATCATTCATATCGACAACTCGTCGCCACACTACCCTGCGTGAATCAAATCCAGCCTCGTTTCCCCAATAGATGTGATTATCTACCAGTGCAGACAGAAGATTGTGCGCCGCTCCAATGGCATGAAAATCCCCCGTGAAATGTAGATTAATTTCCTCCATCGGCACGACCTGAGCGTAGCCGCCCCCGGCCGCCCCGCCTTTCATACCGAAACAGGGCCCGAGGCTGGGCTCACGCAGACAGACCACTGATTTTTTGCCAATCCGGTTCAGCCCGTCGTTAAGGCCGACAGACGTTGTGGTCTTACCCTCTCCCGCCGGGGTGGGCGTTATGGCGGTGACTAAAATCAGCTTGCCGTTAGGTCGATCCGCCATGGATTTAGCGAAATCGAGTGAAACTTTGGCCTTGGTGTGCCCATAGGGATGCAAGGCATCCGCTGGAATATCCAGTTTCGCAGCGACATCCGTTATTGGCAGCATCTTTGCTGCGCGCGCTATTTCGATATCAGTCATAGTCTAAGTCATCTGCCTGTTCTGGTTGTTGGTAAATAGACCGTGACCTGCGCACTACCCAAGCCGGTCGCCTACCGCAAGTTGGCTCGACTTTGCATAGTCGGCCGCGGTAACTTTGCCACTATCGGCACGAACGCGCTTGATTTTGATTGCCCCCTCTCCCGCGGCGACGACGAAACCCTCGTCGTCTACGGTCACCACCTCACCGGGCTCGCCTGCTTTGTCAGCCAGCCGGGAATCGTAAATTTTTATTTCGGTTCCATTATGTGTAGTCCAGGCGCCGGGCTGCGGATTAGCAGCACGGATGGTGTTGTAAATCTCTTGCGCCGGTTTGTCCCAGTGCAGCTCTGCGTCGGCTTTACCAAACCAGGACTCGTATGATCCTTGCGCCAGATCCTGTTCTACTTTCGGGGCCTTGCCCTGCTTTACCAGCGCCAGCGCTTCCATCATCGCATCCACTCCCATGGGAAAGAGCTTATTAAAATACACGTCACCCAAAGTCTCATCTGGCCCAATATCGCACGTTTTCTGCAGCAGAATCGGGCCCTCATCCAGGCCGTCATTAGGCCAGAATATAGTCAGTCCCGTGCGCGTTGCCCCCATGGCGATCGGCCAATTAATGGAGGAAGGTCCACGATGCATCGGCAGTAACGACGGATGATATTGAAATGATCCATGCTTGGGCGCATTGAGCACCGCTGCGGGAACGAACAAAAGCACGTAGGCCATCATACACACATCGGCTTCGAACGAGCGCATTAAATCAAGAGATTCATCCGTTTTCCAGGAAGCGGGTTGATGCACCGGCAGCTGATGCTGCAACGCGAGTTCTTTGAGTGGGTCAGTCGGCCGACCCTCTTTATCCGGCGCGACGCAAACGGCAACGACATTTTCACCCTGCTCGAGCAAGCGTTCTAGAACAGCGCGCCCGAAGGCCTGTTGACCGTGCACCACTATCTGCATGTAAATTCCTCCAACCGTTTGTTAGTAGATTTAAACCGCACCCGATTCCTTGATCGCCAGGATTTCGCTGTCCGAATAACGTAAGACGTACTTAAGAATTTCGACTGTATGCTCTCCGAGCAGGGGTGAGCGAGTTACTTCGACGGCCGAATCCGACATTTTAATTGGGCAGCCCACGGTGAGATACTTGCCCCGTTCTGGATGGTCCACTTCCACGACTGTTCCACTGTCGCGCAGAGATGGCTCCTCCGCGAGCTCTTTCATGGACAATATAGGACCCACGGGTATATCCAGAGGATTACAGATTTCCATTACCTCGTACTTTGTTTTGGTCATCGTCCACTGCTCGATGGTGCCAAAGATCTCATTCAGCCGGGGTAATCGAGCCGGAGGGGTGGCGTAATCCGGATCTTCTTTCCATTCCGGCTTGCCAATGACATCGCAGATATTCTGCCACACTGCTGCCTGCGTAATAAAATACGTGTAGGAGTTGGGATCAGTTTCCCAACCTTTGCATTTGAGAATCCGGCCGGGCTGCCCCCCGCCTGAATCGTTACCCGCCCTCGGCGTTGCCTCGCCAAAGGGAATACCCTCGCTATACTGGGAGTACTCTTTCAGCGGACCGCGCGCCAGGCGCTGCTGATCGCGAAGTTTAACGCGGCACAAATTGAGTACTCCGTCCTGCATAGGCGCCAGCACCTTTTGACCCCTGCCCGTTTGCGTACGCTGATACAGCGCCGCGATGATGCCTATCGCCAGGTTCAGTCCCGTGCCTGAGTCTCCTATCTGAGCGCCCGTCACCAGGGGCGGCCCATCGAGAAACCCCGTGGTAGACGCACCACCACCCGCGCACTGGGCGACGTTTTCATAGACTTTGCAATTCTCGTAAGGGCCGGGTCCAAAGCCCTTAACGGAGGCCATGATCATGCGCGGATTCAGCTCCTGAATCCTCTGCCAGGAGAACCCCATGCGATCCAGCGCGCCCGGAGCAAAGTTTTCCACCATGACGTCACACTCCTTGATCAGTCGCTCCAGAACCTGTTTGCCTGTGTCGTTCTTCGTATTAAGCGTGAGCGACCGCTTATTGTGATTCAACATGGTGAAGTACAGGGAGTCGGCGCCCTCGACGTCCACCAGCTGCTTGCGCGTCGCGTCGCCCACTCCGGGCCGCTCAACCTTGATTACATCGGCACCTAACCAGCCCAGCAACTGGGTACAGGTTGGACCAGATTGCACATGAGTAAAATCAAGTATTTTTACCCCCGAAAGCGCCTTCATTACTTATCTACCTCCAAATCCAGACGGTATTATTTCCGGCAAGCCGGATATCTACTTGTACATGGTTTGAGCTTTCGTGCCCGGGGCATATTCGTCTGGATCTACCCAAACGTTGATCACCGCGCAGTTACCCGTTTTTGCAATCGCTTCGCGCGCACGACGCAAAGCGGGCTGTATTTCATTGGCGTCATGCACCTCCTCGCCATAGCCGCCAATCATCTCGGCGAACTTACTGAAAGGTACGTCCCCCAGCTTGTTACCAACGTTACCCCGTTCTTCCCCGTACTTGGCAATTTGACCGTAGCGAATCTGGTTCATATGCGAGTTGTTGCCCACCACCGCCAGATAAGGGGCGCCGAAGCGCTGTGCCGTTTCCATATCGAATGCGGTCATGCCGAAGGACCCGTCACCGTACAGGCACATGACTTCTTTATCCGGGTTGGCCATCTTAGCCGCCATGGAAAAACCGGTCCCCACACCGAGCGAACCCAGCGCACCGGGATCCATCCATTGGCCTGGATTTCGCGGGCGCACGGCTTGCGCCGAAATAGTTACGATATCTCCGCCGTCACCCACGTATATGGTGTCTTCGCCGAGGAATTCGTTTATTTCCCAGGCCAGGCGATACGGGTGAATGGGGTTCTGGTCGGTGGTAAACATGGGCATCAATTTTTCAAGCTTGGTGGCTTCGATCGCACGCAGGTTGCTCATCCACTCTTGCCTTTTACTGCGCGTAGCGCCGTTTATGCGTCCCGACGCCGCCTGTTCCAACGCGGCAAGTATGGCACCGGGATCGCCGGCAAGACCAAGGCTGATATCACGGTTTTTCCCAACCGTTGCATAGCTCTGGTCAATTTGAATCAGCGTCGCTTCCTTCGATATACGCTTACCGTAGCCCATGCGGAAATCAAAAGGCGTGCCGACTATGACGATTACATCGGCTTCTTTAAAGGCATCGCTGCGTGTGCGGTCAAAGTGATGGGGATCACCCTGAGGCA
>JAHEKE010000100.1 GCA_024638505.1 Gammaproteobacteria bacterium
AAGTGCGCCTCTCGATTCCAGCGGAAACCGGTGATGAATTTATATTCTATGATCTGGGAAGAGGCTTATGGTTCGGCTCGACCACACTGATCGATAACAGCCCAACAAGCTATAATGCACGGGCCCTGGTTGATACTGAAATTATTGAAATCTCACGGTCAACCGTTTTGGAAGTGGCCGAAATGTTTCCTGAGATATACAAAGCCCTTTTTGCTGATCAGGCTTTATATACTCGTATGATGTACAGGCTGGTCACCTACATGCTTTTCTACCCGCTCAAATCTCGGTTAGCGTTCCGGTTACTCGTGCTAATAAAGATGCATGGCCGCCGTAAAGGCCCGTCTGCCTACTTAAAAACAAGCATGTCCCAGGGGGATTTTGCAAACCTGGCTAATGGTTCGAGACAGCAGGTGAACCGGATATTTCGACAGTGGGATGACGAAGGACTTGTCAAATTTGTTGACGGTGAGTACTACGTGCCCTCTGTCAACAAGCTCGCTGTCGAATCCAAATCAACAGCTCCCTAAGAAAGCGTCCTGAGTTTTTCGTTTGGCTGTCACCTAGCTGACAGCCAGATTGCTGATTTTCTGTTTTAGTGTGTCTAAATGCGATTTAAAGGCACGAACATTTCATGCCCGAATCCAAACGTGCACCAATCCCCTCCGATGGTTAGCAAGCTATGAAATAACGGAGCTATTGTGAAAAAACTATTATCGAAAGTGAGTGTCGCAACAGCACTTTTGTTCGCCTGGCATGCGGCATTCGCAGGCACCTTGAGTGGCGTTGTGAAAGATAACAGTGGGCAGGCTCTTGAGGGTGTCATGATCAGACTCACCGATCCTGTCTCTGGTATGTCTGAATCCATATTCTCGAATGCAAATGGTGAATTTTCATTATCCACGGGGTTACAGGGCGAGCTGACCCTGCGCCTACGAACTCCCTACCACACAGACTTTAGTACGACCGTTGAATTGGCTGATGAGGCTATCGTTTATAAAGAACTGTCGATGGAAGTCATGACCGACGAGGTTGAAATTTCCGACAGTTTGCCGGCAGCCTATCACTTTGGCGGTCTGGACTTTGAAACCGGAGAAGATGCTGTATTCAGTCGCTATCAATTTCAACGTGATTGTTTGTCATGTCATCAGCTGGGCAACTCTCTCAGCCGATTTCCGCGTACCCCCGAACAGTGGGAGATCACAATAGAGCGCATGCACAGGTACGTCGGTAGCAACTTTGACGAGGAGTTGCGGAAGAGGCGATCGCATATTTTGTCGCAGGGCTTTAACGGCGAGCCCTTAACGGTACGCCCTCAATTCCCGCTGGACGAATCACTGAGTCGCGTAAAGATATATGAGTATCGAATGGAGAAAGGCGTTATCCCGCATGATGCTATCGTGAATCCCAAGGATGGATTGATCTATACGGTTGATCAGGGTGCTCATCATATGGCGATAACCGATACCGTTACGGGTAAAACCGAATACATCAGCCAGAAAGGCGGTACCCTCTGGATACCCTTCTGGAAGACTAAAACGATGGATTGGCCCTTTGAACGGTTCGGCCCCCACTCCTTGGCTATGGGGCTTGACGGGAAATACTATACCACCAACTCGTTTATGAACAGCATTGGTGTATTCAACCCAGATACACGCGAGTGGGAGCCGTCAATTTTTGCCGGGGTTCGAGCGATCTACCCTCATACGGTGCGTATCGAGAAGAACGGAATGGTCTGGTTCACCATCGCCGGGCGCGAAAGGGTTGGCCGCGTTGATCCGGTTAGTAAGGAAAGTACCCTGATTGATTTGCCAGACGGTGAATCTGGCGGTCTCGCCGGGGGCACCCAGCCCTATGGTATCGACATCAATCCTGCTGATGGGTCTATTTGGTACAGCCGTCTTTTCGGCGACAAGATTGGAAGGATTGACCCCGATACGCTTCGGGTACAAGAGTTCGACTCACCGGTAAGAGGCCCGCGCCGCATGCGCTTCGATCAACGGGACGGCACGCTGTGGCTGACGGGGTACTCTGAAGGAAAGCTCGCGCGAATCACAACCAGCGCAAATGGCTTCGAGAGCAAAGTCTATTCACTGCCGGAGTTCGCAGAGGGCTATGGCCCGGCGCCCTACGCCCTGGGCGTGCATCCGAAAACCGGAGATGTCTGGCTGAACGAGAATATGACAGACCGCTTCTTTCGCTTCATACCGGAAGAGGAGCGCTTTGTGGTTTATCCCGCCCCCCTGACGGGGACATATACACGTGACTTCAGTTTTACCGAAGACGGTAAGGCCTGTACGTCTAACAACCCGCTGCCTATGGCTGCCCTTGAAGGGGGTGTGGCAGAGATTATTTGTATTGAGCTTATGGAGAAAGCGCCATTGACTGTATCAAGGGCTGCAACACCAAAGGCTGCTATTCACTAGATGATTTAAGGAAAAAGAATGAAGAACGTTTTACTGCTGGCTCTAATCGCGCTGGCTTTCTGTGCCCCCGCATTTTCTGAATCGACCTCTGCAGTCGAGGTGACCACTGCCAACGAAGATCCACCCGCTGCGCTGGAAGAAATGTTTGCAGAAACGAAGGCTCGACTTGACCTCTCTGACGAGCAGGTCAAAGAAATTGAGCCTATTCTGCAGTCGAGTTACGAGTCTCAGCAAGCCGTTCTTCAAAAATACGGTATTGATATCGAAAGCCGGGAGCCTCCGGCCCAGAAGCTGGGATTCAGGAAAGCGCGAGCAATGGGCCAGGAACTCCAAACAGTCCGCGCCAGCACAGCGGAAGCACTGGAAGACATTCTCACCAAAGAGCAAATGCGTGAATACGAAACGATGCAAGATGAGCGAAGGAATAAGATGCGAGAAAGAATTCGCGCCGGTCGCTAGTCATTTAAACGGTGTCTTTGTATCGAAGTAGGAACTCATAGCCATGACAAAAATTATCCTGATCGTGTTGGCCGTTGGTAGTGTAGTCGCTATCGCAGCGGCGGGTGTCATCACCCGAGATGGTGAACTGGTTACCCCTGTGGGGCAGGGCACCATCACGTTGGATGCAGGAACATTTGAAGCGTTCCCGCTACCGCACTACGCAGCGAAACACCTCGATGAGGGTTACAAGAGCTATTTTGTCGAGGTAGAGCCAGGGATTAAAGTACATGTCCTGGAGGTTGGGACCGGCTTCCCTGTCTTTATGCAGCACGGCAATCCGACGTCCGGATTTCTTTATCGCAAGATTGCCGAAGAGCTGCCCAAGGATCGGGTGCGACTGATTATGCCGACGATGGTAGGCCTGGGCTTTTCGAGCAAGGTTCCTGCGAGCGCACATACTGTCGACAATCATATGCGTTGGATAAACAGCGTACTGGTGCAGTTGCAACTCACTGAATTGGTGTACTCGGGGCAGGACTGGGGTGGGCCCGTTGGGATGGGGGCACTCTCGCTCTCACCCGAGCTAATCAAGGGGGCTGTTATGCTAAACACGGGGTTCGGTGCTCCCACCGAACCTGTGAATCTTTCCGTCCCCCATGCTGTGGTCAAGTTCCCGATAGTCGGCGAGTTGATGCTGGAAGTATTCTTCTCGATATTTGGAGGCATGCATCGTTTGCAGGGTGACCCGGACGAATTTCCAGCCGATGTGGCGAACCTCTACGGCAAGCCCGTGTTGGAAAGTGGCAATGCCAAAGCACCGCTGGCGATGATGCGCATGGTTCCCGATGGCCCTGATCACCCCAGTACGCCGGCCATGAGAACGATTGTGAACTATGTCGGGGGTCTGGATATTCCCGCCGAAATTGTCTGGGGAATGAGAGACCCGATTTTGGCATTAGGCCTGCCGGCGATGAAGCAGTTTTTCCCGGAAGCGCCCGTCACAGAGACACAAGGGGGACATTTTCTGCAAGAGGAGGTTCCCGTTGAAATCGCCGCTGCCGTGTTGCGGGTTGTTGATCAGGTACAGGGATCGAAAGAGGCCCGGCCATGAAAAATACGCTCACAGGCTTACTGGCTAAGGTGCTCACATATTCGGCCACGATAATCATGGGGCTGGCATTAGTCTCGTGTTCAGATGAATCGTCTAAGGAGGTGTTGAGTTTTCCTGAAGACATGCACACCAATGAACGTGCAATTGCCGCTACTGATAAATTTGATGCGCCCTCTGACAACTCCTCTACTGGCGTGCCCTGGGGTGTAAAAGTTTTTGATGTAGAAACCGAGCTTATATTGCGTGAGCAACAACCGTCCTCCGACACAATCAGCAAACCGACAGGAATAACTGAAGAAAGGAACGCATACTTTGGCGATTTGCATGTGCATACCGCCTACTCATTAGATGGTTTTTCCATGGGCACGCTAGCCACGCCACATGATGCCTATCGTTACGCGAAGGGTGAGGCCATTGCGCACCCCGCTGGTTTCGACATGCAGTTGTCACGCCCGCTGGATTTCTACGCTGTGACGGATCATGCGATGTTTATGGGGTTGGTGAAAGCGGCAGCCGATACGACGACAGAATTTTCGAAAAATGAAATCGCAAAGCCGCTTCATGATCTCAATGCGCCTGAAAATAGGGATGTTGGCCTGTTCGGTCTGTTGAGACGATTCGGAGCGTTCCTCTCTTTCGTGGGTGACGCCATTGAGCAGTTGGGCACGGGTGAGTTGGATCGTAACGAAGTGCTCGACGTGATACGCACTGCATGGAGTGACACGATTGACGCAGCAGACCGGTTTAACGACCCCGGTAACTTCACTACGTTTGCCGCATACGAATATACCTCGTTCTCAGAAGATAATGGCAACCTTCACAGGAACGTTATTTTTGAGGGTACGGAGCGACTGCCTCGTGAGCCGTTTTCTGTTTATCACTCCGTTAACCCGGAGGACCTTTGGCAGTGGATGGATGAGCTTAGAGAGAAGGGCGTAGAAAGTCTGGCGATACCTCATAACTCAAATGGTTCCAACGGCCAAATGTTTAAACTCGAAGACTGGGCTGGGAATCCGCTGGATGACGATTATGCGAAGCAGCGCATGCGAAATGAACCTATTGTTGAGATTACCCAGATAAAGGGCACATCGGAAACGCACCCGGTTCTATCGACTCGCGATGAGTGGGCAGCTTTTGAAATCACGCCTTATCGAGTAGGCACTAGTGTCCTAAGTAAACTCGAAGGATCCTACGTGCGTGACGCCTTGCTAAACGGCATAGCCCTGGAGAAAACAGGTATCACGAACCCTTACCAGTTTGGATTTATCGGCTCAAGCGATACGCATACAGGTGCAAGTGAAGTCGAGGAGACAAACTTCCATTCTAAACTGGGTTTGCTATCAAGCACGGCAGAGCAGAGAGGTTCCGTGCCGCGAACCGGCCTCGGAGCTGAGTTTGGCTACCAGGCCATGAAGGTAATGGGGCGCGGTAGTTCGCAAATTAGAATTAGCGGCGACATTTATGGCAACGGTGCAAACCCTACGTTTGGTGCTTCAGGATTAGCAGCAGCATGGGCAGAGGAAAATACCCGGGAGTCACTTTATAGCGCGTTTCGAAGAAAAGAAGTGTTTGCAACGTCCGGGCCACGTATACAGATACGTCTGTTTGGGGGGTATGGTTTTGACGAGGCCATGCTGACAGACGCAGATGGTATCGAGCGAGCGTATGCCCTTGGTGTCCCGATGGGTGGTGAGCTTTCTCCCGGAAATTCAACTGAGGACGCTCAGGGCAGCAAGTCCCCCGTTCCGGGGTTTATCGTCATGGCCTCAGCGGACGCAGAAAGTGCGCCGTTGCAGCGTTTACAGATTGTGAAGGGCTGGGTTGACGCAGATGGGACACACGAGGAAGTGATTGATGTCGCGTGTGCGGGCGGAGTAGCGGTGGATTCGGGAACAAGCCGTTGCCCTGACAATGGCGCCAGGGTGGATATCAGTGATTGTTCCATTAATGCCGGAACGGGATCAGCTCAACTATCAGCCCTATGGCACGATCCAGACTTTAGGCCTGAACAACGCGCTTTCTACTATGCGCGTGTCATAGAGAATCCAACCTGTCGCTGGTCAACTTGGGATGCGATTCGCGCTGGGATAGCGCCACGGCCTGATTTTCCTACTACGATCCAGGAACGAGCGTGGTCGTCGCCTATCAATTACGTACCAAAATAGCATTGTGGTTAGGGCAGTGTAACCGCCAAAACTAACAATGCAGCCTATGAAAATCATGAGAAGAGGATGAGCAGTATGAGAAAGGCACTATTTGTAGCGTT
>JAHEKE010000101.1 GCA_024638505.1 Gammaproteobacteria bacterium
GCCCTCTGGAATTAGCACCATTCGATGCGATTGGCAGTCCGAGAAGATCCCATTTCTCGCGTAATCTGAATGCACTCATCTTTATTTGTTCATGGCTCTGGCTCATCCAGCTGGATAAAGAAGATTGACACCTAGTAGCAGGAGGTTTCCTGAATGTCGGAAGGACACATATCAGCAATCGTCAGGTCATCGGATACCGAGTTGCTTGCAACGATCCAGGCCTTTCTCGAGTCGCATACCGACGGCCTTAACCGGCAAAACTGCTCGGATTCGTTGGTCGAGCTGTCGGGTCCCTTTTTCGACTCATGGCTCGAGGACAAGGTGGACGAGTTCGTTTCGACCTTGGGTGCTGCGGCGTTCGCCAGGCTGATTTGGAGCGATGAGTACGGCCAGGAAATATTCTGGGTTATCGATAGTGGTGAAAGTTCGAAATTCAGACTAGACGAGGAAGAGCCATCGAAGCGAGTACCGAGGGGCTACGAAGCGTTGCACAAAGGACTAGGCGATATTCGCAGGGGAGTACTGACCGCGGTCGAGGTTGCGGAGATCAAAAAGCACACCGATGACCCACGAACGCAGCAGTATATGGACGTTATTTTTTTGCCGCCGGTCGCAAAACCACTTGACAGGATTGAGTACAAAGACGGTTACCTCGAACCGATGAGCGTGCAGTCGGACGCGAAGTCCACGTTCGGGCACTGGTTCCCAATTTCGAGAAACAAGGGCAAGCCGCCTGAAGGGCTCATCGAGCAACTTCTCGAATACGCCTGCCGTGACTTCTATGCTCACACGTATCGCGACGGCACGCGCACGCAGCGGATTCTGCATTGCAGCAGTGATGGCATCACAGAGCTCTTCAGCACGGATGACTATTCGGACGAAGAGCTGCGCTATGTGCGGGAACATGCCGATGAGCAATACGGCGACATCGATTGGACTTACCCGAGTCTCAGTATGGTTGTCAAAATTCTCGAAAACACGACGCTGCGTGATTATGTAGAGGAGCGGGTTGCCGTACACCGTCGCGGTGTCGCCGAGGAGAGGCAACGCGTTGTCGAATTGCGTGCCGCAAACCCTGGTAAACAAGAACCGCTTCTGGAGGGCGTTGACGTCTACGTCTTCTACAAAGAGCTTGATTACGCAAGCGCCAATGGTGTAGCTACGGAATTGCAGATTTGCGGCATGGAGCTGCAGGAACTGGAGACCGGACTCGCGATGGGCGGTGCCAATACCGTGGTTGTTCCCGCCGCGCGCAAGTCAGCCGGTGAGTGGCTTATCGCAAATGTCGAGGCGTTATCGGGCCACAAGCTCGTCGTCGATAATTACGATGGTCCGTTTGACGATCCGGACGATGTTCCCGACAACATCGTTGTCAACCTGAGCTGATCAAACGGACGTCTTGACGAAGATGCACCTCGCTATCAGCGCAGTCTCTCTCCTGTCGGGGCGGGCTGGCGCGTCACAGACTGTCGAGTCGTTCTCGGGAAAATGTATATGTATTGCAATAGCTCGCCCTTCAATGGGCGTCTAATTCTATTTGGAACTGGAGAATGCCGAACGGCTGCTTTTGGCCGTAAGTGGCCGCTCGACTGTTAATCTGCGGACGGGCCGCTTTTGACGCAAAGCGGACGTAGCGGCTGACCCGTTTTACGTCTAGTCTTAATTCATCTCTAATAGGTAATGCCAAGTTAGACGGCTTGGAGACTCGTGGTGAATTGGGTAGCCATTGGAGCAATCGGCGAGATGATCGGTGGAGCGGCTGTAATCGCGACTTTGATCTATCTCGCCATTCAACTTAGGCAAAACACAAAAGGCATACGCTCTCAGTCGTATTACAACGTCGTATCGGGCAAAAACGCCCTATACCGCGAGTTGGCTGCCGATGAGGAACTTTTCGTTATCCTCGGTAAGGGTTTGGCTGCGGATCCGCCGATGGCATCGATTACTGAAGGCGCAAGAGCTCACTTGCTCTTCTATGCGTTTATGAACGAATTTGAAACGACCTATCTTCTCTATAAAGCAGG
Source organism: Gammaproteobacteria bacterium (assembly GCA_024638505.1). GTDB lineage: Bacteria > Pseudomonadota > Gammaproteobacteria > Arenicellales > JAANXG01 > JAHEKE01. The sequence continues at coordinate 2,025 of JAHEKE010000101.1, forward strand.
TGCGGTTGAGGAGGAAATCTGGCTTCGCGACAAGGCACAAATGGCTGGGATGATTGGATTTCCCGGCATGATCGACTGGTGGAATTTAGCCAAGCAATATTTTCACAAAGAATTCCTAGATGAAGTCGCGGCAACCAATCCAATCCTGCCGATAACTTACGACCCATCGATAGGTAAATTCGTCCAAGCGGTGCCCGAAGAAGGCCAATGGTTTGACTAACTCGGACGAGCGGCCGCTTCTGGCCGAAAGTGGCCTCTCGGTTGATTTGAACTAGACTGTCCGGTATTCACTGAAAGCGGACGCCGAGAACATATGGATTCAGACAAACTCAATCGATGGCTTACGTTGGGCGCAAATATTGGCGTTCTTATCGGCATTATATTCCTGGCCATTGAGCTTCAGCAAAACAATGAAAACCTCGCTGCAGAAGTGCGAGCGACTAATTTTTTCGGTATGGCCGACACATGGAGAATGGTTGCTGAAAGTCCAGAGCTTGCCGGAGCGATTATGAAAGATTTTGCCGACGAGGAATTATCTCCGTCGGAAAGTAACCAGCTTTTCTCTTATTGGGTGCGAGTATTTCTTACTTTGCAATGGGGATATTCGGAGCTACCGGAAGAGGAATTTCGCCGTGGCCTAGACTTTCAAGGTGAGGGGTATCGAGACCTTGACACATTTAGGTCAGCTTGGGAGAGGATGGGTTCTTTTCTCGACCCAGAATTTAGAGACTTCATGAATGAGAATGTCTTCATAGAGTCAAGGTAGCGTCCACTATTGGCCGTAAGTGGCCGCTGACCTGATTTGAACTAGACTGTCTGGTATCTAGACAAAGCGGACACCCTAGCAAGCTGATGATTCGAAAAGACTGGAATAACTGGTTGCAGATATCTTCGACGCTTGCAGTGCTGGCAGGTGTTGTCCTAGTCATCGCGCAGTTGCGCCAAAACGCTGAGTTGATAGAGCTGCAGATTCTCAAACAGGAATCAGAGAGCTATATTCAAAATTTCGCTGAAATATTGCCTGAGAACTTTACGCAAGTATGGCTAAAGGCGATTGACGATCCGCAGTCGCTGAGCCGGGACGAAATCTTCGCAGTTGATATCTACCTGTACGCCAGATCAGTAGCTCGGTGGCGGGCCATGTATGACCTGGCGGAGCGCGGGTTATTGGAAGACTCAGAGTGGCGACAACGAGTAGCCGAGGATGCCCCTTCTGCATTGGCGTATCCGTTTGGCCGTGCTTGGTGGGAAGGGATAAAGGAATGGGGCGCCACGTTGCGCGGAGAGCATATTGAAGCGCCATTACCGGATGAGTTAGTAGACGCTATTGATCGAGCGCTTGCCCAAGAGCCGCTAAACGGCACCGCAGAGTGGATAGATGAGCTGGAGAAGCAAGCTAATATCGACCGCGCAGGTACCTCTCCGAGCGAGCCGAGTGTGGGAATAGCGAAGGACAGTGAGAGCACCGAGAACTAGCGGCTGCTTATGGCCGTAAGCAGCCGCTCGACTGCTAAACTACTGAGAGGCCGCTAATGACCCAAAGCGGCCGCTGATTCTTGATCTATGTGACTATTCATTTGGAAAAAAACTATTCAAGCTTTTCATCAATAGCCAAGAGCCGGTTTCGGCATATGGCCGCCGAATTGGGCTACGATCAAATCACAGGAATCGTCTATACGAAGGCCCGAGATGGCTGGTACGAGACCTTCAATCTTCAGGCCTCGTCCTACGGGAATCCCTTTTTCTACATAAACTATGGTGTCATTTTGCCTGAGCAGTGGCCTGCTGATCGCGAATTTTTGAAATCCTCTGGATGGCGACTCGGAAACCGACTCCGATATGGCAAGAATGGGGCGTTTCCATGCGCCACGAAGGCAGAAATCGAATCAAGTGCAGCAGCGGCTCTTGAGGAATATAGACAGGTCGCTTGTCCATGGTTCGAGGGACTCACGTTGGAAGCTATTAAGAGGTAGCATCGCTAACCGCTGCTAAACGGGTTTCTCACCGGCTGCTATTGGCCGAAAGCAGCCGCTCGGCTGCTAAACTGAAGAGAGGCCGCTATTGATCTATAGCGGACACACGCTTCCTCCAGGCAGGAGATTCGAAATCGGAGTCCCGAAAAGCCTCTTAACTAGTTGGTAATGAATATCTCGGAGTAAAATCTTGGAAAGATCCAAGCTCGTGACATGGATTGAGATTGGGGCGGGAATTTCTGTCTTTGCTGGTCTTCTGTTTGTGGCAATGGAGCTTCGGCAAAGCAATGAACATGCAAGCGCACAATCAGTACTGGAGTTCTACAATGATTGGACGGAAATTTACCAATATGAGAGTCAGTATCAAATTGACGTATTGATTGGCAAAGCTATTGAGCAACCCGATCAATTAACAGATGCTGAACTGTACAGACTCGATGATTATTATTCGTTAGTAATAAGCGCGTTTATGGTACGGGAATTGATGGAAGAGCTAGGCTTGAATCCGGTACGTAGAGTTAGCATACAAGCTCAAACTATTGTAGATGAATTCTTTTACTATCCGGTTTCGAGAGCATGGTACACGCTTTATAGCCCCTTTGTGGAAACCGATGCGCCAGTTCTCAATCGCGCCATTCAAGACGCACTGAGCGAAACGCCTATTGAAGAATCATCTGTTTGGGTTAACGAATGGAGAAGGGAGTTTGTACCTGATGAATGATGTTCGCTCCAGTTGGCAATTGCATCACCTCCGTAAAATCGCCGCTTTTGGCCGTAAGCAGCTACTGAACAGGATTGAGCTAGACTGTCCAGTATTTACCCAAAGCGGACGTTCTCGATCTTTATGTATATCAGGTTCGATGTCCTGATCTAAGGCACCTCTTTGGTTGCGCTGAGTACGTAGTCTGTAAACTGGTCACTGAAAAAAGGCGTTTCTGGAAAAAATGTGCCTTGCATATAAAGCTGTTGATCCGGCCAGTTGGCCGCATTACGAATAGCCTGCTCAAGCCTGTTGCTTGGGCCATTCATCATGTAATCAAGTTCCGATCCCCTCCACATCAAAGTAAGCCACCTGTTCCACGAAGCAGCTTCAGCATAGCTTAGTTCGTATCTTTCCATCCACGGCTGCAAGTCATATCCGTCCACAGCCTTGATCTTAGACAGAATGCTCGGTAGCTCATTGGATAAGAGAAACATCTCAGCGTCCCACTGTGCTTGCCGCAAAACCGCCTGCCTTTGTTCGATGTCATTACTCTGATTGATCTGAACGACCAGAAGACCTAGTGTCGCCACGACAGCTAAGCTTGCCGTGATTTCTGCGATGTCGACCCATATTCTAATTCTCATAGCATTTCCCCTGCTCAAGACTATTTTCATCAAGTAATTCGTCTGCAATCAGATTAATCGGCTGCATGCCGACAAGTCTACGATCAATCGGGTATCAAAACGAAATGACGGAACGCGACCGGCCGCTTCTGGCCGTAAGCAGCCTCCCAATTCTCACGGATTTCGACCCTTTGAACGGCCGCTTTCGGCGTAACCGGCCGTTCGACATTACCGCGGAAACATTTCCTCGAAACTACTTTAACGATTGCGCATAGGAGGCGCTCGCAGGCGGATCTCTGAGCGATATCGAAGAACATCGACGCTGTGTCACGACACTCGGGGCGCTTACAGAATTTCCGAAATCTCGCGTTCGCCGGTTGAGAGCGAGTCGGGTGGATTCAATTCGAGGCGGGAAAACGCCGTTGTTGTTTCGATTCCGAGAGTGTCCCAGGTGGAGGCAGTTCGAGGCAGGAATAGCGTGCGACCCGATCTGGCGCTGAGAGTGACTCAGGTGCCGTGAGACAAGAAAAAGGGCATTCGAAATAGCGGAGTGTACAAAGAGGTACATGAGCACATTTCGAGTGCCCTTTGACGCCGTATCACGCCGGCTGAGCCGCTCTCAGCCGCATTTGGAGTCGCCGCAAGCCAAACACGTCATACACCCGTCCATCATCACCAATGCAACGGTATTGCACTTGCTGCACAGCTGCGCGCCTTCCGGGTATTCGCTCTTCGAAAACGCGTCCTGTTGCTTCCGGCCTTCCTCGAAT
>JAHEKE010000102.1 GCA_024638505.1 Gammaproteobacteria bacterium
AAAACAGTGATTGATGAGAGGGTAACGTCATGACACGCTGGGGAATGGTAATCGACCTGGATAAATGCACCGGATGCGATGCATGCACCGCGGCCTGTGCGATGGAAAACAGCCTCCTGCCGGGCGAGAACTGGCAGGACGTGCTGTTCTTCACAGAAGGCGAGTATCCGAGCGGAAAGCTGGGATGGCTGCCCCGACCGTGCATGCATTGCGAGGATCCGTCTTGTATGCACGTGTGCCCGACCAAGGCCACCTACAAGACCGAAGACGGCGTCGTGCTGATCGACTGGAACAAATGCATCGGTTGCAAGTACTGCATGCTAGCGTGTCCCTACGGTGTACGATTTTACAGCGATGCGAAGCCGACGATCGAGCCGGATATCCGCTCGGTATTCAAGAGCGAGAACGGCGACCGTTTGTGGAATCCACCATACCGGATGCCGGACAGCATGGAAGACTGGACCAAGGGCATCGGCCTCCAGCCGAGGGGCGTCGTCTCGAAGTGCACCTTCTGCTATCACAAGATCAGCAAAGCCCCCGAAGGCGTTGCAGACCTGGATGAGAGCGATCCGGAGCTCAGGGAATTCGTGCCGGCTTGCGTACGGACCTGCCCACCCAAGGCGCGTTTCTTCGGGGACTTAGATAATCCGAAAAGCCATGTCAACAAGCTGATCGCGGAGAAAAAGGGTGTGCGGCTCAAGGACGAAACCGGTAACAAACCCCAAGTCTACTACGTGGGAAGCGGGGCCGCAGTGCCAGCCGGCCGCGCTCAGAGAGAATCTTGAGATAGGAGGAGTGAGCAATGACGACTCACGCACAAGCAACTGCGCCGTTTAACCTGGTCGTGTTGGGAGCTTCCGTCGCAGGTTTGGTAGTAAGCGTTGGCATCGCGTTGTTCATGTTGAACGCGCAGGGTCACGCCGCATTTAACACCAACAACGATGGCGTGTCGTGGGGCCTGCCCATCGCGACTTATGTGTTCTTTGTTTTGACGTCGACGGGCCTGACCTTCGTCGCATCGCTGGCGATGGTGTTCAATCTCAAGGGATTCTACCCCGTCGTGAAGCGCATCGTCTGGCTTGCAGTGGCGGCCCTGCTTGGCGGGTTCGCTTGCCTGGCATTCGACCTCGGGCATCCGTTCCGGATGTTGTGGGCGATACCGCTGTCATTTCAGGTCACCTCGCCGATGAATTGGATGGGGGTTTTTTACTCCCTCTATCTCCTGCTGTTGCTGCTCAAGTTCCAGAGAATGAACGCCAATGACTGGGACAGCGGGTCGAGCCGCAAGCTGGGCATTGCTGCACTGGTGGCCGTAATACTGGCGCACGGAAATTTGGGCGCGATCTTCGGGATGTTGGCGATGCGACCGATCTGGTATAGCGCACAGAGCCCGCTTTACTTCCTTGCTACGGCGTTTCTGTCGGGTGCGGTCGCGGCGGTCCTCATCACATACCTCGCGCACGGCTTCAAGCAGGAGAACATGTCTGAGGGCGTGCGTGAGCTCATGAAGGGCGCGATGCCGAACGTTGTTGCCGCCTCGCTCGGAGTGGTGATCCTGTTCGTCGCGGCTCGAATTTACACTGGGCTCTGGAGTAACGCAGACGGGCTTGAAGTCTTCGATGCGCAGCTTCGATCCGTCTGGTTCTGGCTCGAGTTGATTGCACTCGTCGGGTCTTTCTTCGTGCTGCTGAACCGGAGATTACGCAGTCAAGGGAACGTCCAAATACTTACTGCAGCCGCCGTGCTCGTCGCCCTCTTCATAGGTCGCTATGAATTTGTGATCGGTGGCCAGGTAGTACCGCTGTTCAAGGGCAGCTGGGTGCCGGGTTTGATCGAGTACACGCCATCATTGACTGAATGGTTGCTGGTGGTGCTTTCGCTGTCCGTGACGCTTCTGATTTACGCGGTCGGCGAGAAAATGTTCAATCTCGGAGGATCGCCGCGGAGTGCCAGCTAATCCGATGCGGCAGAGCGGTATTGTCACATTAAGTCGGGTCCGGTAACAGTGCAGGGATGAAAACACCAAAATCCCTGTATCAGCGCCACCGTTTTCCGCCTGTCATCATCCAGTACGCCGTGTGGCTGTACCACCGATTCTCCCTTAGCTTTCGCGATGTTGAGGATCTTCTCGCCGAACGAGGTGTGACGGTCTCCTATGAGACCGTCCGGCGGTGGTGTACCAAATTTGGCCCGCGATATGCAACCCGATTGCGTCGGAGGTATGGTCGGTATGGGGATATCTGGCATGTGGACGAGGTGTTCGTTCGCATTCGTGGGAAACAGCAGTATCTCTATCGCGCCGTCGACCAAGATGGCGATGTCATCGACATACTCGTCCAAGGGAAACGCAACACGCGCGCTGCTGTACGGTTTTTCCGTAGGCTCATCAAACGCCAGGGTGTTGGTCCCCGCCGTCTGGTGACCGACAAGCTAAAAAGCTATTCGGCCGCGCGTCGGCAGGTCATGCCCAGGACCATTCATTTTACCGATCGTTACGCAAACAATCGAGCGGAGGTCTCGCACGAGCCGACCCGACAACGAGAACGACTCATGCGACGGTTTAAGTCCGTGGAGCAAGCGCAACGGTTTCTATCAGCACACGGAATGGTGCAGAACTTGTTTCGACTTGGGCGACATTTACTGCGGGCGAAGAACTATCGCTTGTTTCGGATGAGGGCATTTGTGCGTTGGCAGCAGGCGACGTGCGTCTAGAAGATGGGCGGAATCGGCCCCGTCTACGATAATCTCGCCCTCAACATGTTAATGTGACAATAGCCGCAGAAGTGATCCGGGTTTGGTGGTCCTCCTCGACGTCGTCTGAGGCGGATCGTCGGCGAGGGACTTACACTCCAATGCCGTTTGGGCCAGGATTTCATTAAGGAAGGGATTCCCAAGCCCAATTGCCGTAGTCACTTGACTTTGATCAACACGGTCTTCCCAGGTGCGGGTTAAGAAGTAAATTGTGATTAAAGAGGTCCCAATGCTATTTGGATCAGTCGATGATAGCGTTCACTTCGAACTGGAGTCGAAAGGAGTAGGAGACGGAATGATTCGCTTAACGCGTTTGGTGTTGGATATCCTGAAACCGCATCAACCAAACGTGCTCGAGTTCAGTACCTTATTGGCTGAGCAGGGCAACCTGCGCGTCAGGCTCACCGTGCTGGAAATGGATGACAAGACCGAAACCCTGAAAGTCGTGATCGAGGGGCCCGACATCGATTTTGAACGGATTCGGAATGAGATCTCGGGTTTTGGCGCCTCCCTACATAGTATCGACGAGGTCGAGGTGGAGAGTGGACCCGAATCGTCCGCCTGAGTGACGGTGTAAAGTCCCGTGCGGCTGGCAGCATCGTTTCGCTTCGCCCTACAGTTTTCCCGTTCCCAGGACATCCTCCGACGCTACTTCGTCGTCAATGGATTCGACGGAGTGCTCACCATGCTCGGACTTCTCACCGGATTTTACCTTGGAGGCGCGACTGATCTCGGGATCGTCATTGGCGTTTGTTTAGGCGCTGCCGTCGCCCTCGGTATCAGCGGCGTGACGAGCGCGTACCTCAGTGAGTCGGCCGAGCGTCGTCGCACGCTATCTGAACTCGAACAGGCTATGGTCAGCGACTTGTCCGACAGTGCTCACGCCACTGCGGCGCGACTGGTGCCCTTGTTGACTGGATTGGTCAATGGCGCGGCGCCCGTGTCGATGTCGCTGTTGGTCATCGCGCCGCTGTGGCTGGCTCGTGCGGGTGTCGACTTGCCCCTGACCCCCGTGCTTTGCGCCATCGCGACAGCGCTAGTATGCACCTTTGGCCTCGGTGTATTTCTCGGTCGGGTGGGTGGTACATCGTGGCTATGGAGCGGCATCAAAACCCTATTGATCGCATTGCTCACCATCGCGCTAATCTTCTTGCTCGAGCATTGAGCGCGGAAAAGGATATGATCGCGTGGCACTGCCTCTCGTGGGAAAAGCGGGAGAAAGCGGACCAGAGACGGTTTTCGTTGCCAACCTGCATTGACATTTACTTCTGCGATCCGAAACGTCCGTGGCAACGCGGTTCCAATGAGAACATCAACGCTCTGCTCAGTCAGACAGTATTTTCCCAAGGCGACTAACCTGTCGATGTAATCGCAAGTTCATCTTCAACATCCCTCTCTCTATAGTCAGAAATTAGATGTTGCATCGACCGGCTGAATCTGAAACCGATTTGAGTCGTTTGTGCTCTCGCAAAGCTGACTCCGTCTGTGCGATCTCGTGTGAGCCTTTACTGGAGTCATGTGTGCCAAATTTGTGCCATTGTGACGTTTGCTGAAACAGGAAATCAGCAAATTACGCCGGTTTTACCAAGGCGGCAAGCGTTGCAAGTGACTGTTCTAGATGAAATGTTCAATTGGTCGCTGTGACTTCGAACCACGACTACATGGACGTAGAAGGTAGAGCAACGCATGGAGCGGTTGCCGAGGTGGTCGGGGGTTCGAGTCCCTCCGGGCGCGCTATCGTTTCAATGGTCCATACCGGACGCATAATGAACACTTTCTCCGGGGCAAACGGATCCGGGGCGGTCTTTATCTGGCGCGTTTTGTTATCAAAAGAATCGTAGGTCATAGCCCATGCGTAAGCGGACCCTGCTCGTAGACAGGTTGAAAGTGGAATTTTCTGGAAGGATTGAGCAGTTAAGAGGTTCCGATGAAAGGAAGCCGACTCACGGAGACGCAGATCGCCTCCGTCCTCTATGAAGCCGACGCTGGCGGTTCACGGGCAGCGTTTAATCTGCGGCGATCGATGGCGGCGCATGAGGCTTGATGAGAAAATCGCTCCCGCCGAGGTATCCATGGCGTTTGGAGAGCGTCTCGACACGTCCGCTACACGATGCGTACGAGCGCCAGCCGCGCGCCCTAGCAGGAACGGCCTGGTTGAACTCGTACTCCGGGACTGGCTCAGGGTCGGTCAAGCCGAACGCGGGAGTCTGGTCGAGGTCATCGATCGGCGGATCGCGCGCCGGTGCGATGACCGGTCGTTCGGCGGGCAGCTCCAAGTGCTCGAGTACGGATTTGACCGATGCCGGCTCGGTTACAGGGAACAGTAGCTCGTCGACAAAACTACACCCCGCGATTCCGAGGACGCGTTCGCGGGGCCGTGTCGAATTATCTGACTACGGATTGATTCGAGCCTGCTTGTGCGCCAAGCAGGCACCCGGCGCTAAGACGTGTCTACGAACTACTCGCCCTTCAGGGTTTTCGTCGCCTCGACGAAGTTCTGTACCACATTCGAGGTTATTCGACGCTCTTCCAATCCACGGGACAGTTTTATCCGCATGAAACCATTCGTCGTGTAGCGGGATACCTTGAGATAGTAGTTGTCTTCGACATGGCGGACGAGATCCATGTATTTGTCGGCGACTTCCGGATCGACCCAAAACGAATCGTAGTTGACTATCGATACGACGCGATGCCCGAGCGGTTTCAACTTTGCCTCCACAGCTACCTTGATCCTGGCGATGTCATCCAATGTATTGACCCGCATGCCGGCGAAATCCAGGAACAAGGTGTTCGTCTGGGGCGTGTAGCTGATCCTATCTTCTATGCGGATGTCCGATATGGTTTCGCGCAATCCCATGGCTTCCGGCTGGAACAGCGCAGGCGACATGGGTTTGGGTTCATAGACCTGCGGCGTGAAGGGCAGTAGGTCGAGAATATCGCGTCGTATATCCACGCCTGGCGCTACCTCGGTCAATTCAAGACCATCCTCGCGCAAGGCGAAGACGCATCGCTCGGTCACATAAAGAACTGCATGACCTTCCCGTCCGGCACGCTTGCCGGAGAATGTCACCTGACTGACCGACTCGACGAACTTTTGGTGCTTGCCCTCCGTTTCGATATGGAGCTTGCCGTCGTCGATCCGGGTTTGCAGCCCTCCAGATGTGAAGGTCCCGACGAAGACCACCTTCTTGCTTTTCTGCGAGATGTTGATGAAGCCGCCACACCCAGACACGCGGCCGTCGT
>JAHEKE010000045.1:0-3000 GCA_024638505.1 Gammaproteobacteria bacterium
AAACAGCACGAAGCTGAACTGACCGAAACGAAGCTCGCCCGCCGGCTTGGCATCAGCCGGAAAACGCTATGGGAGCGACGCCAGCGGCTGGGCATACCCAGAAACAGGTGAGAGGGGTTAAGTCAACAGAGTGGAGAAAAACTCTGAATGGTCTGACTGCCGCGATGCCACACCGTGTACCGCATGATGTTACCGTTTGGTAACGCTGTTACGATTCGTAACGGATTGATTTCATGTAAATTGTTAGAAGTTTACAGTAATACATTAAATTAAAACGCTTTATTTTTCTAAGCGGAGTCGGTACGGAATTTGCTACCAGCTACTGTACGTTTTGCCCAAGGACTAAATTACATGCACAGGCAGTGGATGTCATCGACGCCAGGAGGCCGGGCGCAGAGCGAGCGGGAGAGTATCCAGGCGGTGATTACTCGAGAAAGAGTGGCTTGCCGCAGTTTTCGGACTTTTCTGCTTTCACTGTGTCGGCAAAACTAAAACTAATTATATATTAACCCTAAACTAATAAAGGGGGAGCAGCTATTATGGATGCAAAAATGGTATGGTTGTCTGTCTTCGTCCTTCTCTACTGGGCCTACTGTATTTTCTGGGGCATCAAAGGAGCAATGTCGGCGAAGACCGCCAGCGACTACTTCATTGCAGGCCGTCGCCTGTCTTTGTGGGTATTCGTGCTGGCAGCGACCGCTACATCCTTCTCTGGCTGGACCTTCATGGGTCATCCGGGACTGTTGTACCGCGACGGTTTCCAGTATGCCTATGCATCGTTCTACGCCATTACCATTCCATTCACCGGCGTCATGTTCTTGAAGCGTCAGTGGATGCTGGGTAAGCGCTTCGGTTTCGTCACGCCGGGTGAAATGATGTCGCATTATCTGAAATCGGACGTCATCCGCCTGCTGATAATTGTCGTCGCGCTGTGTTTCTCGGTGCCCTATCTGGGACTGCAGTTGCGGGCGTCGGGCTTCTTGTTCAACGTGCTGACAGATGGCCTGTTGGGCGTCGACGTGGGCATGTGGCTGCTGTCAGCGATCGTGTTCATTTACGTCGCGTCGGGCGGTCTGCGTGCGGTGGCCTATGTGGATACGGTACAGTGTGTCCTGCTGGCCGGCGGCATAGTCGCCATCGGCCTCATTGCCATAACTTACGTCGGAGGCTTTGAGCAGCTCAATCAGGGTATCGCAGCCCTGGCTGAATTCGACCAGAAGCGGACCCCGGATGGCTACAGTCACTACATCGCTATCCCCGGAGTGATCCAGTTTGTATCTTCCGGACCGACAGCGGTGGGCGGTGCCTGGACCGGTATGATGATATTGACCTATATGTTTGCGCTAATGGGCATTCATTCCGCCCCGGCATTCACCATGTGGGCATTCTCCAACACCGATCCCCGTCCGTTCGCTCCGCAGCAGGTATGGGCTTCGTCTTTCGGCATCGGCATCATATTGTTCTTGTTTACCGCTTTCCAGGGCCTGGGCGGCCATTTCTTGGGCGCCGACCTTGCCTTCATGGAGGCGCACCCCGAGCTCGTCAACGACGTGATGCAGGCGGGCCTGGGCGGCAAGGACCTGATGGAGTCCGCGGGCAAGCAGGGCATGCTGGTGCCGCAGCTGATCAATCTGATGGCCGATACCGCACCGTGGCTGGTTGGCCTGCTGTCGGTGTGCGCGCTGGCCGCGATGCAGTCCACCGGCGCCGCCTACATGTCCACCGCCGGCGGCATGCTGACGCGCGACCTGCTGAAGCACTTTCTGATGCCGCAGGCGAGCCATGCGCAGCAGAAGTTCTTTGGTCGTCTGGGCGTGCTGATCATCGTGCTGGCGGCACTGGTCGTGGCGACAACGTCGTCCGACGCGCTGGTGCTGCTGGGTGGCCTGGCGGTAGCCTTTGGCTTCCAAATGTGGCCGTCTTTGATGGGCGTGTGCTACTTCCCGTGGTTTACCCGTGCCGGTATCAACCTTGGCTTAACCGCCGGGATTATTGCGGTGATCTGCACCGAAACCATTGGCCAGAGTTTGGGCATTACCGCCTGGGGTCGCTGGCCGTGGACCATGCACTCCGCCGGTTGGGGAATATTCTTCAACTTGGGGATCTGCGTCCTGGTCTCCGCGATGACGCAGAATCAGGCAGACATGGAGCACAAGATGAAGTTCCACAACTTCCTGCGTGAACACGCCAGTCTACCTGACTCGAAGAAGGGGCTGGTGCCGGTCGCATGGATCATTACCCTGTTGTGGTTCTTCTTCGGCATAGGCCCGGGCGCCGTGATTGGTAACACGATTTTTGGTGATCCCAATGACTACGCAACCTGGACCTTTGGTATGCCGTCGATTTGGGCCTGGCAGCTGCTGTTCTGGGCACTTGGTGTGTTCATGATGTGGTTCCTGGCCTATAAGATGGAAATGTCCACCGTACCGGAAAAAGAGGTGCAGTCTCTGTACGAGGACATCGGTGACGAGCACGGAGTTACCGAGTTATAAACTAGCTTGACGGGGGAGGGGAAACCCTCCCCCTTTTGTTTAATTCGGGCGTACTCCGGATGCTGCGGACTTTGGACTCGTGTTGTAACGCCTTGCCTTAAATGTTTCCATGCTGAGTTTCGTATTCTGGGTATTGCTGCTGGCGGCTTTTTTGTTCTGGCCGGTGAGTAATTTGGTGTGGACGCTCGCCGTTCGACGTAAGCAGCGTAGACTAAAGCAAGAGCTGGATGAACGGGAGCTGGCAGCGCAAAAAAGGCGAGCGAGGTTCATTGCCGTTTTCCTGTGTCTGCTGTTTTCCCTAGTGTACAATCTGTCCAGGCTGGGGCTGCCGAGCAGTGGATGAAAGACTTTACAATTTTCTGAAGTACACGGCCATTGCCATGGTCGTGGCCTGGGTTGGGTGGTCTTTCTACGACAGCTTTTTCAAGTCGACCTCCCCGGCACAGACCGCTTTTTTTACCGGAGATAAATTCTTTGAAGATGGTGACTACGCTCGAGCTTTGCAGGA
>JAHEKE010000045.1:3100-23505 GCA_024638505.1 Gammaproteobacteria bacterium
CGGCTAAATCGCAGGATTTTCAGCAAAGGTCAGTAGCAGGGTGGAAAATAACAGGCGTGAAACAAATGCAGCACCTTTTCCGGTAGCGAGTAGACGGAAAATAGGGCGAGCAGGAAAATTATGATGAGCGATGCAGTATAGAATTTGGCGAATAACACCATGCGCGTGCTCGGCAAGCGGTGCCACACGCCGAATGACTTAGGGTCGAGCTGGCCTTGCGCCTCCAGTTTGAGTATCTTACGGGCGAAATGCCTGACCCATCCCGGGACTCGCTTAGCGAACATGTAAGCGGCAAAGTATTTCTCTAACGCTTGATTATCGGCCCGTTTCCCGTACCAGTCCTGAAAGGCGAGCTCAAACAGTCGAAACTCCGTAACCTGTAACGCCGACGAGGCGTCGAGCACGCTGATCAAATCCTGTTCAAGGTGTCGGTTGAAGTATTCTTTTGGATTCAACATGGCGTTATGCCGCCGGTCGCATTGCGTAGGGTACCTACTGCTTACGGCACTATGATGCACCGGCGATAAGCGGCATCATACCGCATAACCAGCCTATGCCTCCGTCGCCCCACCAAACAGTGATACAAATGTTGTTTAATCAATGGTTTAAACATGATGCAACGCATCAGACGCAAGTCTCTAACAATTACACAGTAGTGAGACCAAACGAGTTTCTGTAGGTTCACTGCGGTGGGTGGGTTGAGCCGGATTTGGTCAATCTCACTGCTGCATTTACAATTGACGCGTTGCATCTGAGCTTGGCACCCGCATTGGGTGAAAAGCGCAATAGAAAGGCGCATAAAGATGTACAAGCGCTGCGAATTAACAAAAATCGAAACGCCCCGGCTTTGCAGTGGGGCGAGTTTGTGTTCAAGCCTAAGGAGTGCAGACAATGTCTGAAGTAAAAACCTATCCAGTGCCAGCTGACGTAGCCCGACACGCGTGGATCGATCACGACAGGTATAAGCAGATGTACCAGCGTTCAGTAGATGACCCTGATGGGTTCTGGGCTGAACAGGCTGAGGAGTTCCTTCATTGGTTCAAGAAGTGGGATACGGTCAGGGATTGCGACTATCACAAGGCCGATATCAAATGGTTCATTGGGGGGAAACTGAACGTTTCATACAATTGTCTGGACCGCCACTTGGCTGCGCGTGGGGATCAGGTTGCGATCATCTGGGAGGGGGACGAGCCGGATGTCGATAAAAAAATCACCTATAGCGAGCTGCATGAGGAGGTGTGTAAGTTTGCCAACGGCCTTAAGGGGTTGGGCGTGGGAAAAGGAGATCGGGTGTGCATTTACATGCCCATGATTCCTCAGGCGGCGGTAGCCATGCTGGCGTGCGCCAGAATAGGTGCGATTCACTCCGTCGTGTTCGGCGGATTTTCCCCCGAGGCCCTCAAGGATCGGATTAATGACTCCACCTGTAAGGTCTTGATTACGTCGGACGAGGGCGTGCGCGGGGCGAAGAAAATACCGCTCAAAGCGAATGCCGATACGGCCTGTGCCAACACGCCGAGTATTGAACACGTGGTGGTGGTGCAATTGACCGGCAGTAATGTGGGCTGGCAGGACGGTCGTGATGTTTGGTATCACGATATTGTGGCCGATGCGTCGGCGGACTGTCCGGCCGAGGAGATGGACGCGGAAGACCCATTGTTTATTCTCTACACATCGGGGTCGACGGGTCAGCCCAAGGGGGTGTGCCACACCACCGGCGGATATAATCTATTTACCGCCATTACTCACAAGTACGTCTTCGATTATCACGACGGTGACGTCTATTGGTGTACCGCCGACGTTGGCTGGGTAACGGGGCATTCTTACATTGTCTACGGCCCCCTCAGCAATGGCGCGACCACCGTTATGTTCGAGGGCGTGCCCAACTATCCTGATGCCAGTCGATTCTGGCAGGTCGTGGACAAGCATCAGGTCAATATCTTTTACACCGCGCCCACGGCGCTGCGCGCTCTGATGGGAGCAGGTAATGACTACGTCAGCAAAACCAGCCGGGCCAGCCTGCGGCTGCTCGGCACCGTAGGCGAGCCGATAAATCCGGAAGCGTGGGAGTGGTACTACAACGTCGTGGGAGAGGGCCGGTGCCCGATTGTCGATACCTGGTGGCAGACTGAGACCGGCGGCATTTTAATCACCCCATTACCCGGTGCCATTGCCATGAAACCGGGCTCCGCAACCCTGCCGTTTTTCGGCGTTAAGCCGGCCCTGTTGGATGAACAAGGCGAAGTGTTAGAGGGTGAGGCATCGGGTAATCTGGTGATCACCCAGGCGTGGCCGGGGCAGATGCGTACCGTGTACGGCGACCATCAGCGCTTTTTTGACACGTACTTTGCAATGTATCCAGGATATTATTTCACCGGAGACGGCTGCAGGCGGGATGAAGATGGATACTACTGGATAACGGGGCGGGTGGACGACGTGATAAACGTTTCCGGTCATCGTATGGGCACGGCAGAGGTGGAGAGCGCGCTGGTGCTGCACGAATCCGTCGCCGAGGCTGCGGTCGTCGGCTATCCCCACGACATCAAGGGACAGGGGATCTACGCCTACGTTACCCTCATGTCCGGCATCCAACCCAGTGAAGACTTGCGCAAAGAACTGGTACAGCACGTGCGTAAAGAAATTGGACCAATCGCGACGCCCGACTTGATTCAGTGGGCACCGGGTCTGCCGAAAACGCGGTCGGGCAAGATAATGCGCAGAATACTGCGTAAAATCGCGGAAAATGAGTTCGACAACCTGGGTGATACCAGTACCCTGGCGGATCCTTCTGTAGTCGACGATTTGGTCGAAAACAGGGCCAATAAGTAGGCTTTTAATACGGATTGTCGCGGACGGGTTTGTGCGTGGGACCCGATAGCCCTTTTGTCCCGGTTTCTGCATCTTGCACCGCGCCACGATTGAGCCCATAGGCGCGGTCAAGGCGGATCTCAAACCAGTCGAAAGGCCGGCCGGCCAGAATCAAATTGGCGACCTCGACAATGTAATCTGCGCGGGCGCTGTTTGATCGAATCCACAGCAGGCGTTTTGGCCGATACAATCCGTTTGGCACGATAAGCGTCTGTTCGCGTTTGATCGAAGGATCGGCCGGCAGGAATAATCCGCCTTGATCGTTGTGCAGGGTGTTCTGATCTTCGTCAGCGGCAATTCTGACCCTGACCGGCACGACTTTTTCACCCAGCTTATAGATGCCCAGGTCGAATGTACTGTCCGCGTTTTCCTTTGCCCAGCGAATGATACCAACTTGCCACGCCTTTTTGCCTGTCTCCGGCCGGAGCGCAACCAGTTCTCCAACCTGTGCTTGGGTGCCCTCGCTGCTTTTGACCCTGCAGCGGAATCCATTGAGGCTTTCATCAACGGTCTCCCACGGATCGGCCAGAGCTCTGGCAATGGTTTTCTGGTGCTGCTGCTGTCCAAAAGTTCCCCGCAGCGTATCGCTTGCCTCCTCTAGGTGGATGCAGGGAGTGCTGCCCTCACTATCCTCGACCAAGGCCTGGCTGACGTTACGCAACCCGACGACACTCGCATACTTGGCGCGCGATGCGGAGCGCTGATTGCGACGCATAGGGTGTGCACCCCAATGCGCAATAAGCGCTTTAATCGTCGCCATCTGGACGAAGTCACCGGCGTCGGCGCCGGCGTCCGTAACCGTGTTTCCTACCATGGTTTTGAGTTCAAAATTGAGGGCAGCGACCAAAGCGCTCGTATCCAGGAGCAAATCCCGCTCTCTTCGCTGCATCTTGCCGGGAGATAGACAAGGTATCGCAGGAAGGTCAGCGCGGGTATCAACCACGAACAAGCACGCTGAACTGTTATTCTGCTCGATCTCATCAGCCAGCTTCGCCTGTGGCGCCCACCGCTGGAGTTGATCGAATACAAAATTCACCGCGCGAAAGGGGAGCTGATAGGGCTCGCTCAGACCCAACAGGAGTGCACGTTTGTATTCGCTACCAATGGATCCAGCGGCACGCGAATCATTGCTCAAATATTCTGCCTCGATCTCATAAGTGCGTGCTAAGCGAAGGATCTTATGCAGCCGCCGCCAGGTACCTGCCGGAATTTCGCGATATGATTCATAGCTGCTGCGCAGTAGCTCGCTGAGGCTACGCATAGCAGCGTGACAAGCTTTTACCAACACATATCGATCAGCACCGCTGTCAAGTGTTTGCGCGTTATCGATACAGTCATAAACTACAATCAAGTATCCGTGAGCATATTGCTGCAAGAGATTGCGTATCGAGTCCGAAGTAGAGAGAGAGGCCTGCGGTAAAGGCAGCATCAAGCCGACCAGATACTTCTGTAAATCGCGCATGAGCTGCTTGATCGAATCTTGATAGCAATCTAACAGCGTCAGCCGATCAGCTGCAGACATCTTCACCGTGCTGTACTTCTGCAGCGACTTTTGAATTTGCTGCAGATTGTCAGCGGGATCGAGCGCAGGCAAGCTGGAAAGCCAGTGCTTAAGCGCAGTGGCTTCATCTCCGTGCTTTAGATTATCTCGCTGTTGCGTTTGCATAGCCTCTGCTGTTCAATCAACCACACAGCGGTATGGATTCCCCACCGGTACTATTATTGTAGACTAAACAAGGGGTTGGGCCAGGAAGCCGGCGCGCTCAGTGCTTCGTGCTGCCTGCACCCCGTGTAGACTTGGGGAGGGCGCGGCGGAACATTGAAAACCGAGCGTCAACCGCATGCGACCTTTAGGCCAAGCCGCCTGGACCAGTATGCTGTCGCCATCCTGCGTGGGTGACAGGCATTAGTTTGCATGTTTATTGCTGCGCGCCAACCATATGGCAATACCGTCCGCATTCAGCTTGGCGTCCATGCGTAACCCTGCCGTGATCTTTTCGTCTGATAACGGCACACCATGCTGCTTTGCGCGTTCTAACAGATACTGTGAAACACGTCGCAAAAGGGCCTGGCCTACATCTTCGGCGCATGACAGTTCTTGGGCCATAGCGACAAAGGCGTCTATCTGATCATGCAGCGATTGGACGACCTGACTGCTGTATCTAATTCTTCCGAAGTGTGTTAGAAAAATCGACTCCGGATCTGTGTTTGCTAGCCTGTCGATAGATTTATGTAGCGCCGCCGGGTCAAACTGAACCGGGCTGCTCGTTGGAAACACGAACGGCCCGTTTGGGCCATCAAACATTCGATAGGAGATGCCCATGGTGTCTCCCGCAAAGATCACGCGGTGGGCAACATCGTGTACACAAAAATGATGCCGCGCGTGGCCGGGAGTGTCCAAAAATCTCAACAGTCGCCCATTAAAGTCAATTTCCGTGCCGTCCTCTGCAATGACCATTCGGCCCGCGTCTATCGGCACGACTTCACCGTACAGCTTTTTTGCGGTTTTCTCTCCGTACACACTAACCGTGCCTGACCATAGCTTTGCCGGGTCAGTCATGTGCGGCGCCCCCCGGGGATGGATAACCAATGTTGCGTTGGGAAAGGCCTGCATCATGGTGCCCGCCCCTCCGGCGTGATCGAGGTGGACATGAGTGGGAATGACGTAATCGACATCGGTGTCGGTCAAACCTTTGTGCCGCAATACTGCTCTGACATTAGCCAGCGAATGCGAGGTTCCCGTATCAATAAAAGCGGCGCGTTTGTTTTGCACGATGAGCTGGAGCGAGGCGATACCAGGTTTAATGTACAGGGCATCTATGGTCGCCACGCCGTGGGGTTCATCAACGAATATGGCTTGCATCAAGTATGCTGTACGAAGATTAAGTTTTTATTGTTTCCACCACCGCTGCCCATCCCATTGCCGCCACGGGTCCCGCCATCTGACCCACTTCCAGGGCCGAAGGGGAAGAGGCGTTGCCATCCAGTTGTCTTTTCAGCACGCCCTGGACGATGGCGCAAAAGCGAAAGCTATGAAATGCGATCCAGAAAACCCAGTTTCCGGCAACCGGCGCTTCACTCAATTCACTATACAGGCGGATGAGTTCGTCCTCACTGGGTATGCCTAGCGACGACCTGTCTATACCAGTTAATCCCTTATGATACGTATGACGAGGCAGTCGCAGCATGGTAGACCAGTATGAGAAGTCGACAAAAGGATGGCCCAGAGTGGACAGTTCCCAGTCGATAATGCCGATTACGCGCGGTTCGGTCGGATGAATGAGTAGATTATCCAGGCGAAAGTCACCATGAACCAGTCCGACGCGAGCCCCATCGTCTGGTACATGACGGGGAAGCCATGCAATTAGATTCTCCATTTCCGGAATCACATCGGTTTCACTAGACCGGTATTGCTTTGTCCAACGATCTATTTGTCGTTGCATGTAATTACCCGGTTTACCGAAATCGGACAAACCAACGGTGTCCGGGTTGATGGCGGTGAGTTTGGCCAGGATGCTGACCTGGTCTTGGTAAAGTGCGTGACGCTGCTCGGTTGACAGATTGGGCAGCGCTGGGTCGACCAAGGTCCGGCTAGCCAGGAATTCCATGATAAAAAATGTCGATCCGATGATTTCATTATCCTCGCACAGTGCATACACCTCGGGTACCGGCACGGGAGTGTTACTCAGCGCCCGCATGACGCGATACTCACGATCCACGGCGTGAGCGGATTTGAGCAAAATTCCAGGCGGTTTTCTGCGCAGTACGTAACGTTTTGACGGCGTTGCAAGCAGGTAAGTAGGATTAGATTGCCCGATGCTGAATTTTTCGAGCGTAACGGGTCCCTTAAACCCTTTGATTTGCGACTCACACCACTTGGTCAGAGCATCTAAACGGACATGGGTCGAATCCATCTATTTTCAGCGACCATACCGTGCCAGCAGCTGTTTGGCCAGGGCATGTAAATGAACCTGGTCTGGTCCGTCAGCGATGCGTATGCAGCGTGCATATGCCCAGGCGCCGGCAAGAAAGGTGTCCTGGGATACGCCCAGTGCGCCGTGCAGTTGTATAGCCTTATCCAGCACTTTTTGCGCCATGGACGGAACCGAAATTTTGGCCATGGCAATTAAATCGCGGGCGGCTTTGCTTCCCTGCTCGTCCATCTTTTTGGCCGCCGCTAGCGTTAATAATCGAGCCTGTTCGATTAGACATGCGGCTCTGGCAATATCCTCGCGAACCGAACCCTGCTCGGATAGCGGCTTGCCGAAGGCTACGCGGACACCGGATCTTCGACACATCATTTCAAGAGCGCGCTGCGAACAACCGATCAGCCGCATACAGTGATGGATCCTGCCCGGCCCCAATCGAGCTTGCGCAATTTCAAAACCCTTGCCCTCTCCTAGCAGCAGGTTTTCAACCGGGACGCGGACGTCGGTAAACTCAATTTCGGCATGGCCATGGGGCGCCTCATCCGCACCGAATACGTGCAGCGGCCGAACCACGTTTACCCCGGGCGTATTCCTCGGGACGAGGACCATGGACTGTTGCCGGTATCGTTCGGCCTGTAGATTGGTCTTGCCCATTACGATAAGAATTTCACAGCGTGGATCCAACGCCCCGGTCGACCACCATTTACGACCATTGACCACGTATTCTTTTTGCAGTCGCCCGATGGAACACTGAATATTCGTGGCATCCGATGAAGCAACGCCCGGTTCTGTCATACAGAAAGCGGAGCGAATCTTTGCCTCGAGTAATGGCTCTAACCATCTCTTTTTCTGCGCATCTGTTGCATACAGGATGAGCGTCTCCATATTGCCGGTATCGGGAGCATTGCAGTTGAATACCTCGGGTCCTATGAGCGATCGGCCCATGATTTCGGCCAGTGGCGCGTACTCAGCGTTGGATAAACCCGCTCCATACTCAGCGTGGGGACACCACAGGTTCCACAAGCCTTCCTGCCGGGCTTTCGCCTTTAGATCCTCCATAATCGGTGGAACAGTCCAGCGGTTCACAGCGTTTTCTACATGGGCGAAATACTTTTCTTCTGCAGGATACACGTAGGCTTGCATAAACTGAGCAAGCCTATCTTTCAGATTTGACTTAGTCGGTTTGTTCATCAATCTAAGGTATGCTCAGCGCTTGATCACTCTGGATCCTATCCATTTCATTAGCTTGTTAAGAGTCCAGCACGCAATGAGCACCACTGCTAAGGCCGACATTGCGCAGATGAACCATAATAAAGGATTGTCCCAGCCTTGTCCTGCGCCGAAAACATCACCAAAGAAGTTGAGTAGATAAACATAGCCAACGATAATAACGGTTGCCGCGGTCACCACCGTCAGTCGTCTGCAAATATGGATAAAGTAAGAAGCGAACTTTATTTTTGCCACTGTCCAACCATACGCTGAAGCACTTGGCGCAGCTACCTCGGTGTTGACTTAATTTCATCATTACTTTTTATTTCTGAAAAAGAATTATGACCACTACCGTAATAACTGGGAGCAATAGAGGCATTGGCCTTGAGCTGTGCCGACAGGCCAGTGCCCGGGGTGACGATGTGATCGCCCTGTGCCGACAGGCCAGTGCCGGGTTATCTGAACTCAACATTCGCGTTATTGAGGGAATCGACGTAGGCTCCGACCGGTGCATGCGGGCTCTGCCGCAACAGCTCGATGGCGTACAGGTCGACCTGCTGATCAATAACGCCGGGATACTGACTCGACAGTCCCTGGACTCTCTGGATCTTGACGAGATCCGTCGTCAGTTTGAGGTCAACAGCCTCGGTCCGCTGAGGATTACCCGGGCGCTGTTGCCTAATCTTCAGCCGGGCGCCAAAGTGGCGATCATTACCAGCCGAATGGGGTCGATTACCGATAATACATCCGGCGGGCATTACGGTTACAGAATGTCCAAAGCGGCAGTGAATATAGCCGGCGTGTCGCTCGCACATGATCTGAAATCTAAGGGCATTGTGGTAGTCCTGCTGCATCCGGGGTATGTGAGCACGGATATGACCGAGTTTTCCGGCACGGTTCAGCCGGCTGAATCGGCGCGGGGCCTGCTGCAGCGAATCGATGAATTGTCACTGGAAACTACCGGGTCCTTTCACCATATGAACGGCGAAGCGCTGCCCTGGTAGCACGCATGGCGGCATGCCGGTTTCGTTCAGGTTACCACCTCGGTCTTGTTGCTAACCAAGCCTTGGTATAATGTATACCAAAAATCAATGAGAACTTGGCAGTGGTCTGCGTCGACGTGCAGGCTTGCCATATGATGGAGCACAGCGAGGATGTTTAGCCGGACCAGTGGCGGGTGGTGTTTTTTGATCAGGCCACGCTGCCCTGTTGTTTAAGGTCAGTGAGAGCAGTTCTACTTAAGGATTTTGGTGGTCCTGAGATGCTTCTTCTGGGAGAAGCGCCCACGCCCTCGCCTGGACCAAATCAGGTACTGGTCCGGGTGGTGGCGACATCAGTCAATCGCCCCGACATCATCCAGCGCCTGGGGCATTATCCACCGCCTGCGGGCGAATCTGATATTCTCGGCCTCGAGATAGCAGGGGTAATCGAACGGCTTGGGTCCGGCGTTTCCGGTTGGCGTGTTGGCGATCGAGTCATGTCGCTGGTGGGCGGTGGTGGTTATGCCGAGTTCGCCAATGCCTATGCCGACCACCTTATCGCCATTCCCGACGAAGTGAATTTCCACGAAGCGGCATGCGTGTGTGAAACGTATATTACCGCTTACCTGAATCTGTTCATGTTGGGGGCAGTAAAAAATGGGGATACGGTTTTGCTGCATGGCGGAGGGGGAGGCGTCAACACCGCTGCGATTCAGCTGTGTAAGGCACTGATACCAGAGGCAAAAATCGTGGTGACCGCATCGACGGGCAAAGTAGAGCGCGTAGCCGCATTAGGAGCAGATCTGGTCATTGACTATAAGCAGGAAGATTTTACTGAGCGAGTTCTCAGTTATACCGAAAAAAAAGGCGTCGACGTCATCCTGGATCATATTGGTGCCGCTTATCTTTCGCCTAACCTGAAATCACTTGCAATTGGCGGCAGGTTAGTTGAAATTGGCGTGATGGGCGGACCAAAGGCGGAGTTAAACATCGCTTTGATCATGGTTAAACGCCAGCAAATAATAGGTTCCGTGCTGCGACCCAGGTCGGTCGCGGAGAAAGCTGCAATCACGCGAGAGTTTACGCGAACCGCGCTGCCCCTGCTGTCAAACCGCAGCATAAAGCCCCTAATCCATGAGGTTTTCAGCCTTGAGCATGTCCGTCAGGCCCACGAATCGATGGAAGCGGGAACCCATTTTGGAAAAATTGTGTTGGAAGTCAGTGCCGGATGAACTTACACGAGTATCAGGCTAAACAAATATTCAGGGAATACGGTATCCCAGTGCCGGCCGGCGGGGTTGCAACGACCGCTGCAGAAGCAAAGCGCATTGCTGAGCAAATGGATGTGGGTAAGTGGGTAGTAAAGGCCCAGATCCACGCGGGCGGGCGCAGCACGGGCCGTTTTGCCGGGACCACAGAGGAGGCCGGTGGCGTGCGCGTGGCCGATAGCATTAGCCAAGTGGAGCAAATCGCGCAGGCGATGCTGCAGCGCGTTTTGGTGACGCCGCAAACTGGGCCCGCGGGCCGGGAAGTGCACTACGTTTACGTTGAGCAGTACAACGCTGCGGTTCAGGCTGAGCTGTTTTTGGCCATGCTGGTCGATCGACAAACCGGCCTATTGACTCTGTTGGCGTCACCCTCCGGTGGGGAGGATGTTGAATCAGTCAGCGCCGAAGCGATAGTCAAGCTGCCGGTCGATATTTATCAGGGTATCTCCCAACCAGACTTGGAGTCGTTCTCTGCCCGGCTCGAACTGGAAGCGACCGAGGCACAGACGCTGGGCCAAATCGCTCATGCCATGTATGAGATCTTTACGCAAAAAGACGCGTCGCTCATCGAAATCAACCCGCTGGCGGTTAGCGCAGCGGGAGATCTGGTTGCGCTGGATGCCGTGATCACGCTGGATGATAATGCCCTGTTCCGACATCCCGAGGCGGATCAGCTGCGGGATCGGAACGAGCTGGAGGTCGGCGAGCTCGAGGCGATTCTGCACGGCTTAAACTACGTCAAGCTGAACGGTAACATTGGGTGTCTGGCCTGCGGCGCCGGGCTGAGCCTGGCCACGCTGGACGCGATCAAGCTCCTCGGCGGCGAGCCCGCAAATTTTCTTGATGTCCCGCCCGTTGCCCAGGTGGAGCGCGTGCGCCAGGCGTTGCAGCTAGTGTTGTCCGATCCCAGCGTTGACAGCGTACTGGTCAATGTTTTTGGGGGTGGAATTATGCGCTGCGACACAATTGCTGATGCGCTCATCATGGTAAACAGGGAGACGCCCATTAAGCTGCCGCTGATCGTCAGGCTGGCTGGGACCAACGCCACTTTTGCTATTCGCCGTTTACGCGATATGGGGCCACAGGTCATTTTTGCCGAAAATCTCGCCGACGCAGCAGAAAAGGCAGTGGCGGCTGCGAAGCAGAAGGAAAAGGCAGTTCGTCGCAGCTGGTGGAACAAGGTCATGGGGTCGGAACACTAGTGTTTTTTTCTCCTTGCGCTAAACCAAAAACATGTTGGGGGGTCTGCGTGTGGCTATTTTGGTAAACAAAAAGACCAAGGTAATCTGTCAAGGAATCACCGGACAGCAGGGCACTTTTTACACCGAGCAGGTGTTGTCCAGTAATACACAAATGGTGGGCGGTGTGCGCCCTGGTAAAGGCGGCACAAAACATCTGGGGCTCCCGGTATTTGATACAGTCGAGCAGGCCATAGCGCAAACCAATGCCGATGCCAGCGTGATATTTGTACCCCCGCCGCAGGCCGGCGCTGCTATCCTGGAGGCAATCGAAGCCGGCGTGGCGTTGGTGGTGTGTGTAACAGAGCGTATTCCCGTGCTGGACATGGTGAAGGTAAAACAGGCGCTTCGGGACTCCAGCACGCGCCTGATCGGACCCAACTGCCCAGGGATCATCACTCCCGGCGAGTGCTGTATCGGCATCATGCCGCAAGAGATTTTTCAACGGGGCCGGATTGCAATCGTCTCGCGGACAGGAACCCTGACTTACGAAGCGGTGGGGCAGACCACCAGCCATAACCTGGGACAGTCAACCTGCATCGGCATCGGTGCGGACCCGGTGCACGGTTTGGGATTCAGCGACTGCCTGGAAATGTTCATACAGGATGATGAAACCGAGGGGGTTGTTCTGATTGGTGAGATCGGGGGGCGTGAGGAAGAAGATGCTGCTGACTACATTCGTGCCAACAAAACGAACAAACCTATTGTGGCCTATGTCGCAGGCCGTTTCGCGCCTGCCGGCAGGCGCATGGGGCACGCGGGGGCGATCATTCAGCACGGGGGCGGCGGAGCCGAGGAGAAACTGGAGGCGTTACGCAGCGCGGGAATCCATATCGCCGAGTCTCCGGTGAACATCGGCGCTACCATGGCCAGAGTGCTGTCCGAACGAAGCTGAATTCTGCGCTTAACCGCTGCGTGTATTGAGCCGATAGCGGAGGCTCGTTAATTCACACCAGTGACTTAATGCCGTAGCTGGCGAAGTTGTTCTTTGCAAAATTAGCCCTGAACATATCGCGCAGCTTGCGCGCGGCAGCGTCGTACTTGTTTTTGTCTTTCCACATGTTGCGCGGGTTCAAGATGTTGGCGTCTACTTGCGGACACGACTTCGGCATACGCAGGCCGAATATGGGATGCGTATCATACTCAACTGCAGTTCCGTTCGGGTGTAAATCCCCCCGCAGCGCAGCGTTCAGCAGCGCACGCGTATCCCGGATCGAAATTCGCGGGGCTTCACCCGCAGGTCCACCGCACCAGCCGGTGTTTAATAAGATACAGCGGGCGCTGTGTCCTTCCATCTTATCGCGCAGCAGTTCAGCATAGACTGAGGGCGGGTGCGACATGAACGGCGCGCCAAAGCAGGCGCTGAACGCCGCCTCCGGTTGAGTTAGGCCAACCTCCGTACCGGCTAACTTGGCAGTGAAGCCCTGCACGAATTGATACATGACATCTTCACCCTGCAGGATAGATACCGGTGGCAGCACACCGAATGCGTCCGCGGTAAGGAGAACGATAGTTTGAGGGTGGCCGCCCCGCGCTCCGGGCGCGACGTTTGGGTTGCACGACAGGGGATAGGAAAACCGTGTGTTTTCCGTACGCGAAGAATCGGTCAGGTCGAGGTCCTGCGGGTCCGTCTCCTCGTAGGTTTTACCGGGCAAGGGCGGCACATTTTCGATGATGGTTCCCTCCATGGACAGCGCTGCCGCGATGATTGGTTCGGCCTCCTTGTCCAGGTCGATCAACTTGGCGTAACACCCGTCCTCCAGATTAGAAACGCCGCTGTTGGTCCAGCCGGTCTCGTCATCACCAATAAGCTCGCGATTCGGATCAGCCGACAGCGTGGTTTTTCCGGTTCCTGACAAGCCGAACAAAATGGCTGCGTCGCCCTCGCTGCCTATGTTGGCTGAGCAGTGCATGGAGAGAAAACCCTGATTCGGCAGCAGGAAGTTCATTACTGTAAAGATGGTTTTTTTAACAAGGCCACAGTAATCCGCCCTGCCCACCACCAGGCAGATCTTGTTACGGAAATCGATGATCGCCGCCCGGTCGGAGCGGCTGCCGTCGCGCTCAGGTTTACACCGGAATGACTGAACATTGAGCATGGTCCAACGCTTGCTGTCGGCCTGCTCAATGCCGGATACCGACTTGGGAAACATGTTATGCGCGAACATGGCGTGGGTGGCATACTGTCCGACGAAACGGTAGGGCACGGCATAGCTTGGATCCGACCCGGCATATACATCCTGCACGTAAAGCGCATCGCCGCGATCATTGACATGCTGCACTACCCGCTTGAGGAGAGTGGAGTAATGGTCAGGGTCATACTTCTGTAAATTGTCTTTCCACCAGATTTTATCGTCGACCTCTGGCCAGGCTACAGCAAACGTATCCTTAACAGGTCGGCCGGTGCAGGTAGGGTCGGTTAAAAAAATCAGCGGGCCGTGCTCCCCGAGTTTGGTCGCGTAGGCCTTTTTGTCAGTGTCCGGTCCATCTGGACTGATTCGCCCTCGATCATGCGCGATCGCCTCGTGGAACAGAGCCTTTTTACTCAGGTTATGTTTGTATTCGACGTTTTTTAGTCCGAGCTTTTGCTCCAGTGCAAGTTTGAGTTCCATTGGTTTTCCTGCGGTTTGGCCAGGTAAAAAGTAGCAGAGTGTGAACGATAAATCTAATTCAATGCCGATGAAGTATTGGTCTCGGACGGGGGTCCGCTTTCTCTGCCATCAGCTGTGGATGAAGTCTGCGGCAGGGGTGATCCCTGTATACGGATTCGCTCTTGGCGGATGGTATGATCGAGCAGCTTGATCAGTGCGTGCACTGCATTAATGTACGGCGTCGCGGTGTTTGTCACCTCGCCCAGTTCGGCCACCGCACCAATAAGTGCGTCGATTTCCATCCCTTTTCCGACCTCTACATCCTGCAGCATGGAAGTCTTGTGTTTGCCCACTTTTTCCGCACCGGCGATGCGTTTCTCTAACGATACGCGAAAATTTACACCGAGCTGATGCGCCACTTCCTGCGCCTCGGTCATCATTCGCTTCGCCAGCTGCCGGGATAGAGGGAACTGGCAGATATCAACCAGCGTCGAGTGAGTAAGCGCACTGATCGGATTGAACGTCAGATTGCCCCATAATTTGAGCCACAGCTCGGATCGGAAATCGGACAGTATCGGGGACTTGAAACCGGCTTTGACCAGAAGGTCTGATATACGCTGTGCCCGGGCTGTTTGCTCTCCATCCAGTTCCCCGATCGGAAAACGATCGCCTTCAACGTGACGGATCACACCTGCTTGCATAATCTCTGCTGCGGGGTACGCGATGCAGCCGATAATGTGCTTGGCATGTATGGTGTTGGCAATGCGGCCACCTGGGTCCACTGCTTTGATCGGTCTGCCTTCATGTTCGCCCCCATGCCTTTGAAAGTACCACCAGGGAATTCCGTTCTGCGTGGTCAGCAGTACGCTATCTGTCCGCAGCAGTCTGACCACATCATCGACTATGGGCTCAATCTGGTGTGCCTTAACGGCGAGGATAACCAGATCCTGCGGCGTCAATTCTTGCATGTCATCTGTGGCTTTGACTCCAGTCGCTATCTCCTCCGTGCCATCGTTCATCAGGAGTCTGAGCCCATCCCGGCGAATGGCCTGCAAATGCGCCCCGCGAGCGATTAAGGTGACGTCCTCCCCGAGCTTATGCAGCTTTACCCCCAGTAACCCCCCAATGGAGCCTGCACCGACCACGCAGATCTTCATTATCCCGTCTCTTTATTCATTGCGGTTAAAAACTGTCCGAAAAAACCGGCCGCTTTCGGTCGCTGCAAGCTCAGTCGATGTTCGGCATCTGGTGCCGATAACGCTGATCTTAACCGGCCTAACTAATTTAATGTACTGGTACTCATGTAAAGAACCGTAAGGCGTATTCCCAACCGCGACCGGTGTCGCCCCAAGTGTGTTATGCACTTAAATCCCCCCGGGCAGGTCAACAGGCTGTGCTGCGCTGCCGCAAAATTGGTTTTGGTCGACGAGGAGCGCAGAAGTTTACAGCGCCTTGCGAAAACGTTAAATTATCATAACGGTATAATGTATACCAAATGCCAAAAGCCGTTTACCAAACTTAAACCATTAATAGGAGTTGATGATGAATCTTCGCTCAATTAAAAAACTGGCGCTGATGCCCGTTATCGCGGTCTGCTCTTTGGCCGTTATGACCAGCGCTGCGTTCGCCCAATGGGAACCGAAAAAACCCGTCGAGTTTATTATCATGGCGGGAACAGGGGGTGGTGCTGACCAGATGGCGCGCCTTATGCAAAGTATAATTCAAAAAAACAATTTTTCCTCCCAGCCGTTTATCCCCATTAATAAACCAGGTGGCTCGGGCGCCGAAGCGTTGCGCTATCTGCAGGATAAAAGTGGCGATGACCATGTGGTCATGATTACGCTTAACAGCTTTTACACCACGCCGCTGCAGAATCCGGATCTTGGAGTCGATATCAGCACCTTCACCCCAATCGGGCGCATGGCTCTGGACACTTTTCTGCTGTGGGTCAACTCCGATTCCGATATCAATACGCTCGACGATTACGTCATGCAAGTGAAGAGCAAAGGCAAAGACTGGAAGATGGGCGGTACCGGACAGGGGCAGGAAGATTCTCTGTTAACCGGCATGCTGCAGAATAAATTCGGGTTTGAAGTCACCTATGTTCCATTCCCCGGAGGCGGAACCGTGGCCAAGAATCTAATTGGCAAACACATTGATTCGACGGTGAACAATCCATCTGAGCAGCTTGGCTTCTATGAAGCCGGCCAGTCGCGGCCTTTAGTCGCGTTCACTCCGGATAGACTGGAACAGTTCCCGGACGTGCCAACCTCAGCGGAAGTGGGTCATCCCGATTTGGTGTATTTCATGCAGCGCAGCATTAACGGTCCGCCGGAGATGTCTGCTGAGGCCCAGGCTTATTATATCGACGTGTTCAGTAAGGTGTTTAATTCAGAAGACTGGCAGGGCTTTTGCGCGAGCGACGGCATTTTCTGCAACGAGTGGCTGGCGGGAGACGACCTCGCGACGTACCACCAGGCGGAAAAAGCCAAGCACGAAGAGTTGTTGAAAGGTATGGGTTTGATCAACTAGCTCTTTTTAAAAACCAGCCTAACCCCCGGTCATGTTTGCTGTTGTAGGCAAACGGAAGGCGACCTCATGACAACTCGCACGGCAGAGATGCTGATGGCGGTGGTCATGGGGTTGTTCTCCGTTTTTTTAATGTGGAAGAGCGCCGAGCTTGAGATCGGCTGGATTCCCGACGAAGGTCCGGGAGGTGGCGCGTGGCCGTTCTGGTTGTCCGCGATCATGTTGCTGTGCTGTGTCGTTACGCTGTTCCGCTGGTGGCGCCGAGCGACGCCAGAATCGCGTTCTACGGTTCAGTTCATGGATAAGAATACGCGGCGCATTAATTACATTACAGTGGGATCACTGGTCGCGTTGCTAGTCTTAACTCACATTATCGGAATATATTTCTCGATATTTTTATTTCTGCTGTTCTATATAAGGTTTGTTGGGCGCCACTCCTGGCTGTTAACCGGAATTCTGTCCGTTGCCTCGCCCGTCTTTCTGTTTTTCTTTTTTGAGGCAATGCTCAAGATTCTGTTGCCGAAGGGCTACTCTGAGCCACTGTTCTACCCGCTGTACCAAATAATTTATTAATAAATAGGATCGGCTGTGGAAATACTGGACGCCCTGTTACAAGGCTTTGCTACTGCTATAACTCCGCAAAACCTGCTATTGATGATGCTGGGATGCGTGATCGGGTTGTTTGTGGGAGCGATGCCCGGCTTGGGGTCGGTAAACGGCGTGGCTATTCTGTTGCCGGTTACCTTTCTGGTTCCGCCAACCGCGGCAATCATCTTTCTGGCCGCGGTTTACTACGGTGCCATGTACGGCGGGGCGATCAGCTCGATCATGCTGGGCATACCCGGCGCGTCGACCGCGGTTGCGACCGTTTTTGACGGCCGGCCGATGGCTATGCAGGGTAAAGCGGATTTCGCCCTGGTAGCGGCGGCGGTCGGGTCATTCGTCGGCGGCACCATTTCAGTCATTCTTTTTACCTTATTTGCGCCGCCACTCGCTGATTTTGCCCTGAAGTTCGGTCCGCAGGAGGAGTTTGCCCTGATGATGCTGGCGTTCGCCACCTTTATCGGGCTCGGTGGGGATGATATCCCAAAGACCTTGTTTTCCATCGCGATTGGACTGGTTTTTGCAGCTGTAGGCCTGGATGAAATATCCGGGCGGCCGCGGCTGATATTTTTCGACCTGCCGGGGTTTTACCACGGCATTAACTTTCTGGTTCTGGCGATTGGTATATACGGCATCGGCGAAATCCTGTGGACGCTGGAAACCAGCCAGGGAGAAGTCAAAGTGTCGCAAGCCTCGTTTACGGCCAAGCGAGTCCTCGAGGCGTTTAAGAAACTCAAACAGTCCACCTTGACCATCCTCAGCTCCTCTTTCTTAGGTTATTTCGTCGGCATTCTCCCGGCGGCAGGCGCTACCCCGGCGTCTCTGATGGCGTACGGCGTGGCCAAGACCATGGCCAAAGATCCCGACAGCTTTGGCAAGGGCAATATAGCCGGCGTGGCCGCACCGGAGACCGCAAACAATGCTGCCAGTACCGGTTCGATGCTGCCGATGATCACGCTGGGCATCCCCGGCTCACCCACCACGGCAATCCTGCTTGGCGGTATGATCATATGGGGATTGCGTCCGGGCCCGCTGCTGTTTGTCAACAATCCGGAATTCGTCTGGGGTTTGATTGGCAGTCTTTACATGGCCAACCTGTTCACGGTGATTATCAACATTGCCTTCATACCCCTGTTTGTCTCCGTTCTCAAATTGTCGTTTACCATACTTGCGCCCATCATCTTTGTGCTGTGCATCGTTGGGGGCTATGCCCCAACGCAGGATATGCACGACGTTTGGTTGATCGTGATATTCGGGGTGGTGTTTTACCTTCTGCGCAAACTGAATTATCCCGTTGCCCCAGCGGTGCTGGCCATCGTTCTGGGGCCATTAACCGAGCGCGCCTTACGCCAGAGCCTGGTGGCGGAGCGGGGTGACGTCATGACGTTTGTCGAGCGGCCTCTATCGGCCACTATCCTGTTCCTGGCCGTGCTGTTGATCGTACTGCCCGCAATCAAGATGATGCGGCATAGAAAGAAGCGCGAAGCGGCAGCAGAGCAAGACGGACTGTAGCCAGTGTCAAGCACGGACTCAACGCTAACCCTCACCCCACTGGAGCAAAAATTTGCCCTCAAGGACAGAGTTTACATAGCGCTGAAAGAGGCCATCACAGATATGGATATCTACAGCAGCGCCCAGCCGCCGCGATTAGATGAGCGTATGTTAGGCGAGAAACTCGGCGTGAGCCGCACCCCCGTACGCGAAGCGCTTTCTCGTCTTGAGCAGGAGGGTTTGATCCAAATGGTTCCGCGACGCGGCGCTTTCGTCGTGCGCAAAACAAAGGCAGAGATCCTGGAGATGATTTACGCCTGGGCTGCCCTCGAAGGCATGGCCGCCCGGCTCGCGACCGTAAACGCCAGCGACGAAGAACTGCGGGAGCTAAGAAAATTCATGCAGCCCTATGGCGGCTCCGAAGAGGCGCGCGCACATATAGATGAATACTCCGAGACCAACATCCGGTTCCATCAGAATATTATCCGCTTGAGTAAATCAAAGCTGCTGATGGAGCTGACGCAGAATTTATTCGTACACATGCGGTCTATTCGCGCCCGCACGATTAAAGAGCGAGACCGGGCGTCACAGTCCGTCATTGACCATAGCCGCATCATTCGAGCCCTGGAATCGAGGCAAACAGAAACCGCTGAAAAGCTGGTGCGGGACCATGCTATTAACCTTGCGCAACACGTGCAGAAATATGTGAGTTATCTTGATTGAAGCTGGCGAAGAGCACAGACGCAACTCGATCGCAATTTATTAGGAGGAAACAGATGTCAACACAACCGATGAAAATATCCGACACCGCCACAGATACGCTGGCGCAGAAAAGCCGGGCGGAAGATATCGTGTCTGGCGGGCATCTGGTAGCCAGAGCACTGAAAAACGAGGGCGTTGATACTATTTTCACGCTCTGCGGGGGGCACATTATCGATATCTACGACGGGTGCCTGGATGAGGGGATACGCATCGTTGATGTGCGCCATGAGCAAACCGCCGCGCACGCGGCAGATGGGTATGCCCGGCAAACCGGCAGGCTGGGATGCGTCGTGACTACCGCCGGGCCTGGTTGTACCAACGCGATGACGGGAGTGGCCACTGCTTTTCGCTCAGAAAGCCCCATTCTCCACATCGGCGGGCAAAGCTCCCTCACCCAGCATAAAATGGGCTCGCTGCAGGATTTGCCCCATGTTGACATGATGACGCCGATCACAAAGTTTGCGTCAGGTGTTTTTTCCACGGAGCGCATAGCGGATATGGTAGCCATGGCGGCGCGTGAGAGCTTCACCGGCGCCTACGGGCCTTCCTATCTGGAAATTCCGCGCGATGTTCTGGACCGTGAGATCGCGCTGGAAGATGCGGTCATTCCTGAGCCCGGCTCTTACCGCGCGTCCACACGCTCTATAGGCGATCCCGCGGATATAGAAAAGCTCGCTGATATTCTGGTTCAATCAGAGCGTCCGGCGATCCTGCTGGGGCAGCAGGTGTGGGCCTGCCAGGGCCACAATGATGCGATCAACCTGATTCGCGCTTTAGATATTCCAGCCTATATGAACGGTGCCAGTCGCGGTATCCTGCCTCAGGGTGATCCCCATCACTTTGACCGCACACGCAGCGATGCCTTTAAAGAAGCCGATGTAATCGTCATAGTCGGCACGCCTTTTGATTTCCGCATGGGCTACGGTAAGCGTATATC
>JAHEKE010000046.1 GCA_024638505.1 Gammaproteobacteria bacterium
TACACAGGTGAAATGGCATCAGGATTTCGCCTTTGATCCGCACAGCAACGACGACTGCATCACTGCCATACTGCTTCTGGATGACATGACGGCGGAAAACGGTCCCCTCAAGGTCGCCCCCAGGTCGCACCGGGGACCGCTGTGCCCGCTCTGGCACGACGGGATATTCACCGGAGCCGTAAGTCGTCATATCGCTGGGCAGTGGGAAGCCTCGGCGGTGTCATGCACCGGCCCCGGGGGTTCGGCTTTTCTGCTGCACACCCGGCTGGCCCACGCCTCCGCGGTTAACATATCAGACGCGGCCCGCACCCTGTTTATCTTCAACATCGGGGCGGCCGACGCCGTCCCGCTGTCTTCCTGCGCCGTGCCCAGCGTCCATCAAGGCATGATTGTATGCGGCCAGGAACCCCATCGTATTCGGTGTACGCCTTTCGAAGTCAAGATACCCGAAATCCCAACCAGCGCCTCTTTCTTCGTGCAGCAGGCCGGACAACGAGCGTCAAGCTAACGCTATACGGGGAGGAGTAAACACGGGCTGCAGCAGCTGCTCCACCGCATAAGCGAACTGCAGTAAACGATGCTCGCTGCGGTGGGAGCCCACGATCTGCAGGCCCACCGGCAACCCCTGAGGTGTAAACCCGCAGGGAACGGAAATTGCGGGGTGCTCTGTCAATGTAATCAGCGAGCAGCTTTTCATCCAGTCTATATAACTATGCATGAGTGTGCCATCTATCTCCTTAACCCATGCTGTTTCGACGTCAAACGGTGCAACTTGTGAGACGGGCAGCAGAAGAAAATCATAATCGTTGAAAAATTCGCGCACGCGCTGATACAAGGCAGTGCGTCGAGTCTGGGCGGTGGACACATCGAGCGCGCTTAACTTAAGGCCCTCCTCTACGTTCCACACCACGGTGTCCTTCATCAGCGCACGGTGCTGCCTGATGTCCTTGGCGTGATCCGCGGCAAAGCTGTAGGCTCTTAGAGTATGGAAGATTTCCGCCGCCCCGCTGAAGTCGGGATGGGCTTCCTCCAGCACGCAATCGAGATCAGCCAATCGGGGTAATGCACTCTGCAGAACGTCGGTTACCGTCTGCTGCACTGGAAACTCACCCAGGTTTTGGCTCCAGGCGAGGCGAGCACCGCGGAAGTCTGCATTCAGCTGGTCATGGAAGCGAGGCGGGCTGGTTGGATAAGAAACAGGATCTCGTCCGTCCACGCCGGCCATCACCGATAGCAGCAGAGCCACGTCGCCCACGCAGCGCGCCATGGGTCCCAGCACAGAGAGCGTATCCCACGCCAGACTGCGCGGATAGACCGGTATACATCCCGGAGAGGGCCGCAACCCCACTACGTTATTGAAGCCGGCAGGATTGCGCACGGACCCGCCGAGATCGCTGCCGTCAGCAATGGGAACCATGCCGCTGGCCAGAGCTGCGCCAGCGCCACCGCTGCTGCCGCCCGACGTCTTGGTCAGATCGTAAGGATTACGTGTGATCCCGAACACTGGGTTGAACGTCTGCGAGCCGGCGCCGAACTCCGGCGTATTGGTCTTGCCGATAACGATTGCGCCCGCCGCCTTCAGGCGTTCTACCGCCAGTGTGTCGTAGCGCGGGATATGATTGCGATAAATAGGGGATCCATAAGTTGTGCGCATCCCTTTGGTTTCATTCAGATCCTTAATAGCAATGGGTAATCCCTGCAGCAGGCCGCGTCCGGCGCCTCGACCCAGTTCCTCGTCCATGCTTTTGGCCTGCAGCATCGCCTCGTCCGCCGCCAGCGTACAGATAGCGTTGACCTTTGGATTGATCTGGTCGATCTGCTCAAGATGAGCAGCCATCACCTCCTGCACACTGATTTTCCGTTTGGCTATCAGCGCGGCAAGTTCACGCGCGGACTTAAAGCACAGCACTTAAGCTTCACCCCCGTCAGCGGGTGCGGATACGCCAGCCCGCTCAATCGTTTGCAACAGCCGGTTAAACTCCGGCTCATCCAGCATGGCCAAAATCAGCTCAACGTCGGGGCCGGGTGCGCGGTCCTGAGAATAGGGCTCAAGCCGCTGCCAGGCGTAGTCCCGTACGAGGGTGACCCCTCTGCCAGGGGTTTTATTTCGCTGCGCAATGGCCACCAGTCCGGCAAGCAGCTCATATGCCAGCATGGTTTTCACCAACGCCACCATCTCGGACAGCCGCTCCAGCGCAGGGAGCGCCATGGTCATATAATCTTCCTGTCCGCCGGAGGTCTCTCCTGTTGCCAGGGATACGGGATGCGCCAGCATTCTTAACCGCGCCTCGAGTCCTAAGCTCGCCTTTTGCGTTACAACTAAACCGGCATCCAAGCCGGGTCGTGCCGCCAGCTGATCGGTCAGACCGGTGTGTTTATTCTGCATCATTCTGTGCAGTCGGCGCTGGCTCAGGCAGCCGACGTGGGTCAGGCACAGCGCGACATAGTCGATTTGATTCACCATCTGCTGGTCGTGGAACAGTCCCACCGAGAGTAACCGATCTTCATCTTTGCCGGCCCCGCTCAGCAGCATGGGGTTGCCGCTGAATGCAGTCAGGGCCCGCTCCGTGGTCCGGCGCAACCGGTCCATGGCCTCCAGCATCGCGCCGTGCACCTGAGGTACGATTCGATAGGACAGCGGAGACTGTATGCTTACCGGGCGTATCTCGCTTTGATCCAGGTAGGGCTGCAGGGCAGCGATAACTGCGGCAGTACTGCTGTCTATCCCGGCGCGTTTGAGCGCCGCGTCTACTGCATCCTTACGGGCGGCCAAGCCCTCCATCGACACCGCCGCAACCATGTTGGCCAAGCGCATAATATGAACCAGTGCGCGCCGCAGGTGCAGCGCATAGGCCGGGCTTACGGTTACCCCATTGATCAGCGCTAACGCTTCCTTGTCCGCAAGCATAAAAGGCTGCGTACCGCGTTCGGCCAACGCCGCAGCGGCCCGCTGCTTGCCGCCATCCGGCCCAAAGACGAAGCCCTCACCAATCAAAGTCTGGAACAGGTGCGTATTGGCAATAGCGTCAGCAGCCATACCGTGTCCCTGTCGCGGCACCCACGGGACAAAATCATCGTTGATACGTGCCAGCACAAACTCACATAAGGCAGGCCGTACTCCGTCCAATCCTGACAGAAAATTAACCAGCCTGACCACCATTGCGCTGCGTGCGATCGATTTTTCTAACGGCGGACCAATGGCAACCGCCCGGGCGCGCAGTAAGTTTTGCATATTTCGCTGCTGTTCAGCCGGATCGAGTTGAACATCCGCCAGCTGCCCCAGACCAGTGGTCACGCCGTAGCAGGGCGTCCCGCCCTGCAGCAATCGAACAAAAGCCTGGCGGGCTTGATCTATTTTCTGCAACAGCACAGGGTCGATTGCCAGGGGCTCGTACTCGTAAGCTACCTTTTGGATCAGCCGTTCGTTGATATCACCCGGCTGATGTATGGTGATCATCGGTATACCAGACGTTGGCCAATCTCAAGTCGATCGGCTTTCTCCAGCATGGCATGACCCAAGGCGATATCGGAAGTGGCCAGCCCACGATGCCAGAACAGAATCTTCTCCTCATCCGATTCGCGTCCGCATATCTTGCCGGCGCATATCTCACCCAGTTCGCCGTGTATGCTGTCCCCGGTCACTCTGCCCCAGTCAACGTGGCGGCGCAGGCAGCCAAAAGGGCCAACCAGGCACTGCCGCCAATCATCGACCACTATTTTGTGCATCATATCGGTAATATCATCTTCCACCGCGCTGATGGTGCCATACGGAATCACCAGCGCACCCGGTTTTATCCAGGCGCTTTTCAGCAGGGGCTCAGGCGTGGACAGGCGCGATGCCTCGACCAGCACATCTGCCCCCATCAAGCACTGCTGCCACGTGTCGGTCGCCACCACTTTCTTACCCAGTTCCCGCGACATACGATCGGCGAAAGCCTGCCTGCTCTCCGGTCTTTTCGAATGCACGCGAATCTGCTTGAAATCAAACACATGATCGAGCAGGCGTATGTTCCAGTGAGCCGTACCGCGCGCACCCACGTGCCCGAGTATTCGGGGATGGGGCGGTGCTAAATACTTGGCACCTATCGCGGTTACTGCTCCGGTACGCATCTCCGTAATCGCAGTCGCATCCAGCACCGCCCGCGGCTGACCGGTTCGGGCATCTAGCAGATTGAGCAAGCCGAACTCAGAAGGCAGGCCGAGTTTGAAGTTGTCTTTATAGTCGCCAACTACCTTAATGCCGGCGGTACTGAGCGCGCCGATGTAACCTCGCAGCACATTAAAATGACCATTGATCACAGGGTCGGGGATCAAGTGGGTGCGCGGCTCAATCACCGTATTACCCCTGCCCTGTTCGCTCAGACTGAACTCAATCGCCTGCAGAATTTCATCGTTGCTCATGGCCAAGGCATCAATGTCTTTGCCGTTTAAATACCGTATATATAAATCGCTCAAAATCCGCGGCCCCCTTATTGCAAACGCTCCACCCACTGATCGTGCGCAGTGCTGCATTGAATAAAGCAGATAAGCGTATCCTGCCAACCCACCCTATAGGTCATCCCAACGGTTCCGGTATGAGTGATGTCAGCCAGCAAACTTGTTCCCGAAGCAGTTTTTTACCGCTGTTCCTTTGCCTTATCTTTGTCGACACGCCAGGCCAATGCAAACATTGTCATAACGCCGCCCACTAGCCCCCAGAATGCAGCACCTATGCCGAACAAAGACACACCGGAGGCGGTTAATAAAAAGGTTACTAAAGCGGGCTCCCGCTGGTGCTCCGTCTTCATTGCGATATGCAGGCTGCTGGCAATCGTTGCCAGAAGCGCAAGGCCCGCGATGGCCAACACCAACTCGTTGGGAAATGCAGCGAACAGCGCGGCGACGGTCGCGCCAAATACTCCCAGTATGAGATAAAAAACACCGGCTGAAACCGCGGCCATGTATCGCCTGGCCGGGTCTTCGTCGGCTTGCTTGCCCATGCAGATAGCCGCAGTAATGGCTGCCAGGTTGAATGCAAATCCACCAAACGGTGCCAGTATAAGAGTCGTTAAACCAGTCCAGGTGATTACAGGCGAGATTGGCGGGCTGTATCCGGACGCCTTGATGACGGCGATACCGGGGATGTTTTGTGAGGCCATGGTAACCGCAAAAAGCGGGATGCCGACTCCGATCATACTGGCCAAGCTGAAAGACGGCTGGACATAGACGGGAACGGCAACAGCCAACTGAATCGCATCAATTTGCAGCAGGTCCTGTGCCCAGGCCAGTGCGGTCCCCAGGAGCAGAACAAAGACAATGGCGTACCTGGGAAACAGACGCTTCCCCAGCAAGTACGCGACAAACATCGGGATTACCAGGGCGAATTGCGATTGCATTGAGACGAATACGTCGATACCAAATTGAAAGAGCACACCCGCCAGCATGGCTGAAGCAATGGACATGGGGATGCGATCCATCAACCGCTCAAACCAGCCGGTCAATCCTGACAGCGTAATCAATACCGCGCTGAGCAAAAAGGCGCCGATAGCCTCCGCCATGGGCAAGCCAGACAGGCTGGTCACCAGCAGAGCCGCACCGGGCGTTGACCAAGCGGTCAGCACGGGAACTTTGTAACGAAGCGATAAACCGATAGTGGTGAGACCCATACCCAAACCCAGCGCACCCAGCCAAGAGCTGACCTCAGCCGGGGATGCGCCCGCCGTTTCGGCAGCGTGAAACACGATTACCGCGGAACTGGAAAAGCCAACAAGGACGGCGATAAAGCCGGCCGTGAAGTTGGTCAATGACAAATCACGCAGTATGCCCATGCAAAGCCTTATAAATCCGCTGGGTCAGGGTCTACAGAGTTCGGCCGCAGCCGGAAACGAAGGCAACAAAAATCAAATCAAGAAGTTGTTAGATTTAACCTTACCTTCGACAAATTCAACCATAAGTTCGGTCGGTCCGCTGCTGGCGTTGATCGTCCAGTCCGGCAGCTTAACGTCGAACGGACATGACGACACCGCGCAGATCAAATTCATCTTTGCCTGCAGTTCAACGTAAGCTCCGGGTTTGACAGGATTGGGCGGCGATACGAAAGCGCTGTCCGATTCAACTTTGGTGTGGGTAAAAAAATTAATCGGTTGTGGAACGACTTTAACCACATAACCCAGACGCTGCATCGACGTGCGCAGATTATCTGCACAGCTGGCGTGAGGTTGGGTCACACCCAATTGTTCATAACGATGCGGGTCGCAGGCCGCAATCATCATGTCGTGCACGCCCTCGGCATGATCGGCAACGAAATCCAGCATCGGCCTGCGATAGCAGCTGAGCAACACGTCTCCCTGTCTGGGCTTTATGCAACGGGTTCGCACCAAAGTGTGATTCGGTGACAGACTTTCATCTATGTTAACCGCATTAAAGGCAAAAAAATCGGCGGCCTGGTGCCCATGCGGTGTCACAATGCGGAACGCCTGTCCGGTGCTAGTATGAAACGCACGACCAGCGGCAGCTGGAATCTCTATTGTTTTCATAAGATGTCACTTACTCTGTCGGGTAGAATAACGTACATCACGATTGTTACACACGGATATCACTGGAACTCTAACCCAAGCAACGCGCCGTATGATAGCGTTCGATAAGAATTTTACCTGTACCTATGGCGTGGCCGAACAGGTCACACCCCAGATCCGAAGGGTTGTGGCACGCAATCCCAGTCCGTTTACCTTCCACGGCACCGGCACCTACATCATAGGACAGGGCAACGTTGCCATCGTTGATCCGGGGCCCAATAATAAGGCTCACATTGAAGCCGTCATGGGTGCGCTAAAAGATGAATCCGTCACCCACATCCTGGTTACCCATACGCATTTGGACCACTCCCCAGGCTGCCGTCTGCTGAAAGAGTACACCGACGCCCTCACTTACGGCTACGGCGCGCACGGGACCGGACGGATACTCAGGGGTGAAGCCGTGGAAGAAGGAGCAGATAAGGAATTCGCACCCGACATTGAGCTGAGGCATGGAGATATTGTTGACGGGGATGGCTGGTCGTTTGAATGTGTGCACACACCGGGTCATACCTCCAATCACGTCTGCTATCAGCTGCGGGAACAGCAGGTTCTGTTCTGCGGGGATCACGTTATGGCATGGGCAACATCCATCATTTCTCCACCCGACGGTAACCTGTCCGACTATCTGGCCAGCCTGGATTTACTGCTGCACAGGAATGATCAAACGTACTGGCCGTGCCACGGCCCCCACATTGCCAACCCGAAGCCGTTTGTACGAAGCTACATAAGGCACCGGCAGAAGCGTATGGATCAGATCGTAAGCTGTCTCAAACAAGGGGTAGATAAAATCGATGATATGGTGCCGATTATGTATACAGCGCTGCCCGGCTCAATGTATCCGGCCGCGGCGCGCTCGGTATTAGCGACGCTGATCTACCTCATTGACCAGGGCATGGTTGCATCCGATTCACCGGACCTGAATGCGGCCTTCAGGCTTGCGCCCTGAGGTACCCACAAGCCAAGGCCGAAGGTGAATAAAAGTAATGAGATGACACCGGGCGACGTTAAAGGCCCAACGATTGTGTTCACGACGCCGCGTTGCAATTAAACAACCGATGATAAAGCTATGAAACACCAATCCATCAAAGAAAAACTGAGCGTAAAGAAACGACTTAACGGCTGCTGGATCGAAACTTTCAGCCCAATTGCCGCAGAGATAATGGCAATGGCTGGCTATGACGTCGCCATGATTGACCTCGAGCACGGTGCCGGCTCATACCTGGACGCGGTATCCATGATGCAGGCGCTGTGCGACCATGAGTGCGCACCCCTGCTGCGCGTTACGTCGACTGATCCAGCCGAAATCAAGCGCGCGCTGGATATTGGGCCCGCAGGTATTATGGTGCCAAACATCCGCTCAGCCCAGGAGGCGAGAGACGTGGTGGCAGCATGCCGCTACGGCCCAGATGGCATCCGCGGAGCTGCACCAGGCATCATACGCGCCACGCGCTACGGTCGAGACATAGCAGAATATCTGAGTTGGATGGAGAACGGATTCCTGCTAATAGGCCAGGTCGAATCCGCGCAGGCGGTGGAAGACATCAACGCTATTGTCGGCGTAGGCGGATTAGATATGGTGTTCATCGGACCCGCGGATCTGTCAGCATCGCTCGGTACGCTGGGTAAGTTTGACGGCCACGAATTTATTCAAGCCTTCGAAAAAATCGAACAAACCACACTCGCTGGAAACAAGTGGCTGGGCACCATTCCCTTCGCTGGGTGGAACGCCGAGCGACTCTACGCCAATGGTCATAACCTTGTGTTATCCGGTGCTGATACGCTGTTGCTACGACACGCTGCGGAAAATGACGTTGCAGATTTGCGTCGCTCGGCTGTAACGAATTAATCAGTCAAGAGTAAAAGGCCGCGCTGGCAGTATGCATAACAAAACGATGTTAGGATGGAATACGAAAATCACGGGGCTGACCGCGATTCATCAAACACTTAACTTCTCGAGCCAATAGTAATATGATACTTGTTGTGGATTTTGTCTCCAGTGAAGCATGTGCAGTAGCGGATGCGACGCAGCAAATGAAATCTAGCTAGCGCATGTTTCTTGTTATCAATAAGGCTGCAGAAAAAAGAATTTAATCGGGCGCGGTTGCAATCATTAGTTGGCGATAACTGATGATTAGGGGGCCAACGCGGCCCCCTTTTTATTTTCAGGTAAGATTGATCAGCAAGTATGGCGCCACTTGCCAGGTCTTACTGGATTAGTTTCTTGTTCAATAGTCTCTTCACAACCTGACGCGGCATCATTCATCGATAAGACGTACCGTACTGTTGCGCGGTGTGGCCCACTCGTGGCAGAGGTCAGCGATGAATTGCATGACTTCGTGCGCGCGAACGTTGTCGGGAATATGGATGTCCGTTGCGCGTCTTTTCTTACCCTCGTGACCCACGTAGAAAACGTGCCAGCGTCCGTGCGCATTGTCTAAATCTACTCTTTTTCCGTATACATCCAGCTTCATATCGGGCGATACCTCACCTAAGCCGCTACTCCTTGCGCGCCATCTCGATCGAGCCGATTTCCGCGATCCAGTTTTGCGCTGATCGGCCCCAGTACTGCTTCTTAGGAGGCAGTTGATGGCGCTGCCGGGCAGTCCCCAGTCGAATACCGAGTTTTCTTGGCTTCTGCCCGACGGAAGTTGAATACAGCGGAGAACCGCATTCAGGGCAAAAAGTCTGCACGCGCTTTCTACCACTCTCCGCCGTTTTGATGTACGTCTTAGGATTTCCGCTTAGCAGTTTAAATCCTTCTTCCTCTACAAAGACCACAGTGCGAAAAGCCGAGCCTGAGAGCGTCTGACAGTCCGTGCAGTGGCAGATTAGGACGTCCTCCGGATCGATATCCGCTTCGTATGCAACACTGCCGCAATGGCAGGAGCCATCTATTTTCATTTTACCTTCCTCTACCAACTGACTAGCAAAATTTTTTGCTTCACGGATCCTGGCACAGTCGTTTGCACACGGCTAAATCAAGATGCGTACTCAGACAGCCCGCGCTATCCTAAATAGTAAGCTCAAACCAAATTGGCTGATGATCGGACCCCTGAGCGTCGTCATCAATCCAGGCAGAGTGGACATGATGAGCCAGGTCGCTACTGACGAAAGCGTAATCGATCCGCATGTCGTGCAGCGTATCATTCTCCAGACAGCGCGGACAGGTCACACCACTTTGTTCATCATGGCCCGCTCGCACCCATACATCAACAAAGTTATCTGAACTGCTGACGCGTCCATATATGGGGTCAAACTCACCGACAAGCTGGCTATACTGCTCCGCATCGGGCTCGAAGTTGAAATCGCCCATTACCACAGCTTCTGCTGCTGGCGGCGGCTGATTCCTGCCGTGCTTTTGAAACCAGCTGCCCGGACCAGTCCAGATCTGACGGCCGTTTTTTCCAGCGCGGTGAATTTGCAGCAGAGCCTCAACCTGCAGCATGCGTTCGTGCGGGCTGTTGGGGCTCAAATGTACGGAATACAACCTTATTGTGCCTGTGTCAGTACTGATAACGCCTTCCAGCGCCACCCGCTGGTGGCTGGGAAAATCGACCAGGGTCTGTTTGGGCAAGGGATGCGTTAGCGATGAAATAATCGGCGTTTTACAAAGCAGCATGTTGCCGAATTGAATTCTTTTGTTAATCACCCGCTTACCGTTCAGCCCGCTTCCGTCAACGTCCAATGCCGGACCGTAGACCCAGTGGTATTCAGGCAACAGGTCGGACAGCGATTGCGGCTGATCTTCATTCGGCGCCATTGGCATATAGCGGGATACTTCCTGTAAAGCAATAACATCCGCCCCAGCAAGGCACTGCGCAATGCGCTTAAGATTAAAACGGCCATCCTTACCTTTAGCGTATTGGATGTTATAGCTTACGAACTTCATGCAGTTTAATTTTATGTCCCCTGTGGATTATGAGGTGCTCAC
Organism: Gammaproteobacteria bacterium; assembly: GCA_024638505.1. GTDB lineage: Bacteria > Pseudomonadota > Gammaproteobacteria > Arenicellales > JAANXG01 > JAHEKE01. The sequence goes on from JAHEKE010000046.1 coordinate 10,486, forward strand.
AACCCCATACGCGCATCGCTCAGCCCACGTCGCTGTACTTCCTTGCTGTAAGATCACATCAAGCTCGCTTATCTCGGCCGGGTTTAGCACGAGCAAAGCAATTTGCATTTATGTCGAGCTGTCTACTCGCAATGTGGGCGCTGACGACTAATCACTTTGAAGTAACCACTTTGTTTCGACCGCGGGCTTTTGCTTCATACATCGCTCGATCTGCCCGCAACAGCAGGGAATCCGAATCATCACCATTTTGATACTCAGCTACGCCGACGCTGATCGATAGCTTCTTTTTGCCTTCGATGGTGTGATCGTGAGCCAGCTTTCGCAGGTTTTCCGCCTTAGCCGTCGCCTCCGCCGCCGTCGTGTTAGGCGTTAAAACAACGAACTCCTCCCCGCCCAATCGAGCCAGGCTGTCAATCCTACGTATGTGAGATTTAACGGTGTCACAAAAAACCCTCAAGGCTGCATCGCCAATATGATGCCCGAAGCGGTCGTTAATCTCTTTAAAACGATCCAGGTCGCACATAATAATTGAAAACGTGCCGCCGTAACGCTTTACTCGATTCATTTCGTGTCGGAGCAGCTTATAGAAGCGTCGTCGGTTATAAACGGATGTCAGCGGGTCGGTGCTTGCGGTTTCTCGCAGGGACTTCTCCAGACCCTTTCGCCTCTCAATCTCCGCCTCCAACAGCTGCCGCATCTGCTTATGTTTGGTAATCGTTCGATCTGCATAGACGGCGAAGCTGATGATAATCACAATGACTACAGAACGCATTAACAGGTCTATAGACTCGCGCAGAAATATCGCCTCGAATAACGACTTATCCGGTGTAAAGAAGTAAGAATCCAACGCGGCATACAAGACCCAAAACAGGAAGGCGCAAACCAATCCAACAAACCAAACAGACACAACAGGCGCGGTAGAGCCAGAAGTCGCTAAAGGCGATGTGCTAGAGAATGTATCGGAATCGATTGTGACGCTATCCAAACAAAATACTCGGCTAATTTGATAAGGGTATCGACGATGTTTGTTGCTGGCGGCAATCCGATGAATACAATCATACGGGTTTTGACTCCCGTTCGAACTTTGGATCGCGCGTCAAACTATTTAAATAATGCCATTTTCCAACATAATTCGCGAGCGTACTTAAGCATGTACTCTTGGTGAGAAGTTAGATGGAATTGGTGTCATAACTGCCTGAAATTTTTCTACTTGAGATAATGTGCTCGAACTGCATCGTATGCATCCACGCCAGTGCGTTCCATCATCAGTTTCACTGCTATTGTCAGAAAGAGTGCTTTTTACTTCGTAAGCAGTGTAAAACAGCTTTCTACACAGCAAGAGAATTCATGCTGTGAGATGAAAACTAAGTACCCCTTCTCTCCCACGCCTGCAAGTCGCATGGTTGAGTGCGTCTAATCCGCAACTGGCGATGTTTGGATTGCGACTACCTCAAAGTCCACTAAATCGTCCCATTGCCTCATCCATACTTCAAGCAGCGTATCGTCCATTGTTGTCATGACCTGAAAGCACCTGTTTCCATCAACCTCAACCCAGCTCGAAACATATCGCAGGCCAGCCGGCAGCATTCTTCCCTTCTCTGTGTATCGGTTGTAGACCTCGGTCTTCCGCCCAGGCTTGAATTTTTCGATTACCATGTAAAGCATAAGCTGGGTTCTCTAAGATTAAGGCGCGTTACGGGTGCTTTCGCATCGTACGTCTTCGTTCTGCTTTGCCTGACCGTGATGGTGGTATGGCAGCGTCACGATCCGGGAGGGGCAGCGCATTAGTTTCTTGGCTCGGCTTTTTGCGACCCCGCTGTGGGTGCCGTTGGTAATCCCGATCGGCTACTGTACCGCGGTTTTTATATGGGTGTATTAGCTTGTGGGTGCCGGCAACAGGGGAGACTGTGCAATTTTTCGCTCCGTTACTTTAGCCATAGCCCAGTTGGCATCAAGAGCGCCGAGCAATACAATCAATTTCCACCAAAGCATTTGCCGCCAGCGCGGTTACACCCACGCAGGTTCTCGCAGGCAAGCGATCCGCCGCAAAGTAAGATTGGTATACCTCATTCATCTTTGCATAGTCCTGTTCGAAATGGGTGAGGAAAACGCGAGCTGCAACGACGTCAGCCAATTCCAAGTCCAAACCATATAGAACGATGAGCAGGTTATCCATTACCCGGCGGGTCTGTGCCTCTATTCCCTCCGGCAGCGCCGCCGCGCCGCTGTCCGGATCTGTCGGCACCTGCCCGGTCAGGAAAACCCACTTCCCTGCTTCTACCGCATGAGAGTAGGGTGCGACTGGAGCAGGTGCGCCGCTAATCATATGAAACAACGGATCATTCATGATGTTAGTCCAAATTGGAGCTGAAGGTGCCGTTAGCGTTTTGCATCAGACATTCTAGTTCAGCTACACAAAACTGTGCAAAAACGATCAACCTCCTGCTCTGTATTAAAGTAGTGCACTGATGCGCGCACCACTGCGCTGAGTCTACGCTCGACCATGTCCAGTTGAGCATTCCCCGCGCGGCATACATCAGTATTGATGCCTTGGTTGCGCAGGCGCTGATATATGCTGTCGACACTCTCATTGTCCTTGGTGAAGGTTACAATCCCGCACAGCTGTTTTCCACGATCACGCGTGGCTACTCCCGGCAGGCTATTCAGCTGGTCACGCAGATACGTTGCCAGCATTTGTACGCGCGCCCAAATGCAGTCCAAACGCTGCTCCAGCGCATAGTCTACTGCCCTAGCCAGACCCAGCTGACCCGCAACGTATCGCTCCCAATTCTCAAATCTCTTGGCATCCGACCGCCACTGGTAGTGATCCCTGTCTGTCCAAGTCGCTGATTTTAAATCGATAAACGGTGGCTGCAGGCGTTCAATCAGTGATTGCTTAACGTACAACACTCCCGTACCCCGGGGGCCGCGTAAGAATTTCCTACCAGTCGTAGATAACATATCGCATCCGATGCTTTGTACATCCAGCGGCATTTGTCCGGCGGACTGGCAGGCATCCAGCAAATAGAGAATACCGTTTTCTCTCGCAATCCTGCCAACCTCTGCGGCCGGATTGACCAATCCACTATTTGTGGGTACGTGCGTCAGCGCGATCAACTGCGTCTCCTCGCGGAGCATGGATTCAAGGGCCGGCAAAGAGACCTGCCCGCTTTCATCATCAGGTACCACGTCAATTGCGACGCCCCTGCGTTCCTGCATTTGCAGAAAAGCTAGATAATTGCTGACGTACTCGCTCTTGGCAGTAATGATTCTGTCGCCCGCGGCGAAAGGGATGGAATAGAAGGCCATATCCCAGGCGCGGGTTGCGTTTTCTACGTAGGCCACCTCGGCAGGCGTACAGTTGAGCAGGCGCGCAAACGATTGATAAAAACCATCGCACTGCTCAGACTGCTGCTGCATCGCCTCATAACCACCAATCCTGCTCTCGAGCTCAAGATGCGCAACAACCACATCAATTACGGGATCAGGCATCAGCGAAGATCCTGCGTTGTTGAAATGAATAACCTGAGCACAGCCCCGGGTGTCAGCACGGGCGCGATTGACGTCGATAGAATGAATCGTGCAGCCTCCCAAATACTTCGATGTCTACCCTCGCACCGAACGCCGGCCCTATCCGCCGCAGTCAGCTCATCAGCTGATGGCCGGTATAGACCGAAGCGGTAAGTCCGCGCTCTGAATCTAGCTTATTGTGCTGCGGCAGTCGCGGTTAATCCGGCTAGTGCTTTTTCTATTTTTGCCAGGACCAGCTCACATCCCTCTATGCTGTGCCGTCTCTGCAGATAACTCGGATCATTGTAAGAAATCCACACCTGCCCCGCGTCATCCTGCCAAACAAGCGCTTTTTGTGGCAGATCAATCGCCACCTTCTGCTGACACTGCATCAGCGGCGCACCTACCTTAGGATTACCGAAGATCACAAGTTCGGTTGGATTTAGCTTTACGCCAACGCCTGCCGCTCCTTCTGAATGCTTAATCCGATTGAATACAGTCATGCCTTTTTCCTGCAGAACCCGCTCAAGACGGTCTGCTGTCTCACTGACAGAATGATTACTGGCGACATTCACCACTCCGTCCGAAGCCGCTGCGGACGTTGTCAACAGCAGAAAAAGAAGATTAATCAATACTATACACTTCATGTTATCTCCCTCTCATCAAATCCAATATCATTTACTTTAAAAGCATAATGGTGGCTCTCGAAGTTCTCGCTGTCATCACAAATCCATTGTGATCGTATCATCGACCCGTACCGGGGCAAAAAGCGACATCTCACACTCGCAGGAAAGCCCTAAAATGCGGGCGAAGAAGGTAGCGGATTTGATTTTATCGTGTGACGCCACGATTGTGTGGTTTAATTCGAGCGTCAAGAGTTTGCCCCCGTTACATTCTATAGTCATTAACGAACATACGTGGATCTCACGTTGCGATAATTTAGCAGATAACGAGTTGAATGAAACGATAAAGAAATTCGGTTATCCGGAAAACGTTCTTGCCGAGCATGAACACTGGGTGGTCCTGCTGCGGCCGCAGCAAGTCACTGCAGGGAGCGTCGTACTGGCGTGTAAACAAACGGCCACCAGCTTAGCTGATGTCTCGCCCACAGCATATTCTGAGCTGCCTGGCGTTATAGGTTCATTAGAAGCCACCCTTAAGCGTTGCTTCGAATTCAACAAAATCAACTATCTGGCACTCATGATGGTAGATAAGGAGGTGCATTTTCATGTTCTCCCCCGCTACAGTGCGCCGCGACAGATCGCGGGCGTTACCTTTGTGGACAAGACCTGGCCGAAGCCTGCCGATCTATCCCGTGTAACCGAGATGTCTCACACTCAGTTCAAAGAACTGTACCGCTTGTTAAAGGATAACTGGACGTAACCCGGTGTTAGCGGTTTCGAACTAGTCCCCGGACCTATTGTCAGCCCGACCCTTGGTCCCTCGCTCTCGATCAATCAAGCTCAGAATCTCCTCAATATCCTCTGCTTCCAGCACGATCAAACGACTGAGAGTATTGATCGTCTGTTTTTTACCATCGGCCATACTCACAGCGCTAACCGCTTCACTCAAAGCTTTTATATGACTCAGTCTGGAATCTATATTCTCAACAAAATCCAACCTTCCATCAATATCATAGCGGCAGCGATGCTTCATTTTCATTTTAGGCATGTTAACTCTATAACTTCCGGTTCGCGGCCGGGTAGTTTACCATTCTGTCGAATCCACTCGAATGCCCAATTGCTGAATGCTGCAACGATAGGACCATCAAGCAAAACCAACCCCTTTCAACTATGCTGATTGTGTATGCCCCGAGCGGCGAAGACCGCCGCTGCGGGTGCGACAGGCGAAAGACAACCGAGCTCGCGTATTTTGCGCATGGCGGTTTACAGCGACGTAACTTCGTTGAACGGCGGACGGCATCGCGGATCCAATCATCCTCCGTAAGTATTCAAAAGCTACACGGGAGCAAATATCGCCAGACGTTAAGCTTGGCGAATTCCGCACAAAACGGTTGTTTTCACGCAACCCGTCCATAAAACTGGCGCGCCCATCACATATTAGGTATTCTGCGGGCTAATAATAATTCAGAATCGCGCTGTGGACATCTTCGCCACACACAAAAACATAAAACAATAAATCTGAGTTTTTTATGAGTGCAAAACAGATTCTAGTAATGAATTCCAAAGGGGGGGTGGGGAAATCAACCTTATCCTCGAATCTTGCGAGCTATTTCTCGTTCAAAGGTCGGACGGCGCTGTGTGACCTTGACCGGCAGCGTTCTAGTGTGCGTTGGCTGGAAAGACGCGATCCGTCTCATCGCAAAATAGACTCTATCAGCTGGGAGCACGCCAGCACGGATGATTACGATTGGATTGTTCTGGATCCGCCAGCAGCAGTAAACCGCAGAGATTTGATAGCGCTGATCGCGCGGGCCGATGTACTCGTTATCCCAGTACTGCCCTCCCCCATAGATATCCTCGCCGCTGCGGATTTTATTCGAGACGTGCTGGTGCACGGGAAAATACGGAATCAGGGTAAACCACTGTCGGTGGTAGCAAACCGTGTCCGCGCAAACACAGTGATTTACCGTGAGTTAGAAAGCTTTCTCAAAAGCCTCGAACTGCCCTTTGCCACGACGCTTCGAGACTCGCAAAATTATATTCGCGCATCCACTCAGGGCGTAGGTATATTTGAAATGGACTCGCGGGTCGTTGCCCGGGATATAGAACAATGGCAACCGTTGTTGCGCTGGATAAATGAGTCGACGAAAAACAACACAGCGGCTTCCCGCGCTAGGGATAGTTCACCTGTTTTTATCAGGCCGAGAAGAGAAGGAAGCTTTGCTGGAGCAGTGCACGCCTTGTATAAACAGAAATCTGCTTCATAAGAACGTCGCTTGGTTTTATTTCTGAAGCACGCCTCTCGTGCTTCATCCAAGCTGGCTTGTTTCGCAACTAACCGCGACGGAACTGGATGTCATGACCCCGTTTACTACAAGCGGAACCATTGATATGCATTGAACGCCTACCAGGCTCATGCTTGAGCATCAGAATCTTTAAGGCTTAGAGCCAACGGGATCTTTTTTAGGAAAGCGATAGCGAAAGTCGCAATGCGCAGCGCCCTGCATGATTGTCTGCGTGCGCTCCAGATCGGCTTCCGCATTAAAGCCTTGCACCAGGGCAAAATCTCGGTTGCAGGAAAATATCTCGCCCAGTTCAGGGATACCAAGTGTGCGGTACATTTCCGCATAGCGGCAGCGACGAACATTGAAGTGAAGCTTTTCTTCGCTTTGCTCCAGGACATCTATCCGCAGGGCATCGTCTTTTGCCCAGAATTGTAGTGACTCCCGGAATTCTGCTGCCCCTGTTCCCCCCATCGCCTGAGCAAGCTCATGCCCCTGATTCTGGGCGATTTTAACCACCGCATCGCGAACTACTGCGATCACTTCTTCTCGACCGAATCTATCCGCCAGGGCATCGATAACCGGAGCAAGTATTCGAGCTTCCACTTCGCGCCGGGTCAAGACACCAAGCTTCTGCGTCAAGGTGTCTGCTGCCTGCTCTTGCCTGTGTTTGTCTTCTGACATTTTTGACTCGGCGGCGCTGTTTGGTACTAGCGGCGTTTGCAGCCTGGGAAACTGCACAACATCTCGAAAATCAGGTTTGCCGCGAGCAAAGACGTGTTGCCGCTGGTGTCATACGGCGGCGCGACCTCCACCAGGTCGGCACCAATTAAATTGGTACCATACATGCCTCGGATGATCTCGATACCCTGTGTCGAAGTTAGTCCACCAGGCTCGGGCGTTCCGGTGCCGGGTGCCGCTGAAGGATCCAACCCATCGATATCAAAACTGAGGTAAGTCGGAGTATCTGCCCCGACTCGTGCCCGCACCTCCGTCATGAGCGGAACCAGAGATTTGTACCAGCACTCCTCCGCCTGAACTACGCGAACCCCCTGTTTGCGTGACCAATCGAAATCTTCTGCGCTGTACCCAGTCGCGCGAAGGCCTATCTGCGTCATCTTATCGCCGCTAACCAGTCCCTCTTCAAGCGCTCTGCGGAAGATCGTGCCGTGAGCGATTCTTTCGCCGAACATCGTATCGTTGATGTCAGCATGAGCGTCCACGTGGACCAATGCCATGGGCCCATGGTTTTTGGCCAGGGCACGCAGAATGGGCAGCGTAATGGTGTGATCCCCGCCTACGGGGACCGTTTTCGCTCCGCGAAGGGTAGTCTTCTCGAAAAACTTTTGGATAACACCCATGGATTCCGCCAGGTTGAATGTGTTCAGCGCCACATCTCCAATATCGGCTATCTGAAAACTGTCAAACGGGGCCGCTCCGGTGGCCATGCCGTAGGGACGCATCAGGACTGACTCTGCCCGAACCTGGCGCGGGCCAAACCTCGAACCTGAGCGGTTACTGGTTCCGATATCGAGCGGGACGCCGACAATGGCAATATCCAAACCCTCCACCCCCGCCTGGGCGGGCAACCTGAACATAGTAGCCGGGCCGGCGAATCGCGGCATTTCGTTTCCACCCAGAGGCTGATTGTACTGATTCATTCTTATAGTTTACCGCTATCCTGACCTAAGGTCGCGCTAGGCCCGTTGCGTGGGTGGGATTACGTTGCAGGGTCGGCAGTAAGTTTCCCGCAGCAGAAAACAGCACAGCAGCGCAAACACATTAACCGCGAGTATAGACGACAGCGCGACGGAATAAGCTTGCTCTCCGTATACGCGCACATCGTTTAAAACCTCACCGCTCCAATTCAGGTCTAGTATCCATCCTACCAGAGGCTGCATGATGGCACCTGAGCCGACAACTCCCATGTTGAGCAAAGCCAGGGCCGTTGCACTGTTTTTTGGATGGTTCAGTTCTCTCACCGCTCCAAAACTGATGACCATGGCTGATCCACCAAAACCATTGAAAAAGAAAAGCGCAACCAGTATGGCTGGGTCATCAATTGAAGAAAAAACGATTATGGCAAACGATGTGATGCTGATGATTACACCCGCATACAGGCCCGGTTTACGCCGGCCTATATGATCCGACAGCCACCCCATGACGGGGGCGCTGATGGCCCAGCCTAAGAAGGCCGCGGACGCGATCGCAGCGGAGTAAGAGACCGCGAAGCCCTTCGTGCTGTTCAGCCACGGTATAGCCCATAATCCTGAAAAGGCGAGCAAGGTCGATGTCATGCCGAATCCAATGCCGGCACACAGCCAGGTATGCGCATTAAGCGCCACGGTTTTCAATCCGGAAAGAGGATTTGAGTTTCTGGTACTTGCCAGCTGTGCTGCCGATCTATGCGGCACGATTAAAAAAATCAGGATCGCCAGAATGACAGCGATTACAGCCAATAATGCGACCGTATGGCGCCAGCCAATAAGTTCTACCGAAATTCGCAGCGGCGCCTGTCCCAGCATGGCGCCCAGCATACCCACCGTCGTCAGAATGCCAGATAGAAAGGCAAATCGCTTGGCCGGGAACCAATAGGTTGCGATAGTCAGGGTGCTGACAAAACCAAACGCGACAGTACCGCCAATCATAAAACGTCCAACTGACGCAGCCGTGAGGGTTTGGCTATAGCTGAAGCATATAGACGCAAGCGCACATAGAAATAACGCTGCGGCCATGAGCCGTCGCGGCCCAAATCGATCCAGCAGCATACCGACCGGTACCTGGATACCGGCATAAGCATAAAAGTAAAACGCTGAAAGCGCGCCCAGTGCCGCCCCCCCGACTTCAAACTCCCGCATCAGCTCATTCGTCATCACGCTGGGGGCAACTCTCTGCGTAAAGGCGTAACCGAAAAACAGAGTGCCCAGAGCAAAAGCCAAAAGCGCACGACGTCGCGTAACCGTCTCGCCCGGATCACTTGCACTATCGTTCATTTAAGTTACTCGTTTGGACTGCTCCACGGATTCGGCGGACAGGGCAAAGGCAGCTGGGGTGTTTGCAGCCTAATTAAGCGTGGGCAAGCCACGTCAAATCCGTTTACGCAGCTTGGCTTCACGATGCATCATGTATACACCGCTGGCGATGATAACAGCCATACCCAGCAGAGACCGGACATCGGGTACTTCGGACCAAACCAGGTAGCCGATCACACCCCCGATAACTATGGAAAGGTACTTTAATGGAGCAACCAGGCCCACTTCGGCATACCTGAAACTTATGGTCAGCGCGTACTGCGCGCACCCTCCTAACAGGCCTACAGCTATCAGTAACATTAAATCGTCTAGCGGTGGAGATATCCACCCGAACCACGCGCATGCAAGGGTACCCGCCACGGTGCCGCTGAGCGTAAAGTAAAAAGTTATGCTGGCAGGATCGTCGCTGGCACTGAGTTTACGAATGATATTTGTAGTGAGCGCAACCAGAAAGGCCGCAGCCAGCATGTAAACACCGCCGTTGCTGAATACTTCACTTCCCGGACGCACTACAGTAAGCACACCAACAAATCCCACGCCGATCGCCGACCAGCGGCGTATGCCTACGTGCTCACCTAGCATTGGTACTGACAGTGCGGCCATAAACAGCGGCGCGGAATAGAACACAGCTACCGCATCGGCCAGACGCATGACAGAAAAACCGTAGAACGCACAGGCCATTGCAGTCAGACCGACGACCGAACGAAAAAAATGCAGAGCCGGTCGCTGCGTGCGCAGCAAACGCAGCCCACCCGCCCGCCAGATAAAGGCCAGCACCGGTACCAGCGCCACGGCGCAGCGAAAGAATACGATTTGGTGAGTGGGATAAGCGCTGCTCAGCCATTTAACTGTCGCATCCATAACGGAAAATAAAAGGACGCTCAGCAGCGTGGCCGCCACACCAAGCATCGGTTTATCAGCGTGCGACACCGTGCGTGGTGGTTAGGGTGATACAGAGGCGGTTTCGGCGCAAGGTACTCTTGATCAGGCGCTGCTGCTTCATTTTGCCCTGAGTGCGAACCATACGCCGGACAAAATCAATACTGAGGCGAACGCGAAGCCAAGAGTCAACTGCTCATCGAGCAGTATCCATGCCAGAATGACGCCCGAGACGGGCTGCAAAAACTGAAACAAACCAATATGCTCAATGCCCCCTTTGCCCAAGGCCCAATACCACAGCATGTAGCCAACGATGGTCACACCAACAGCCAGATAAAGAACTGAAAACCATGCTCGCGCTGGCAATTCGGGTAAATCTATGCCCGCCATTACGAATGGCGTTATTGGTAATAGCACAACGGCGAATACCGCCACTCCCCAAAACGTGGTACCTGCCGCCGGATATCCCTCTCGCTGTAAACGTCCACCTGTGACGTAGCCTAAAGACGCGAACACATTCGATGCCAAAACCAAACTATCTCCCAGCATGCTTGGGCCCATCGCGGTCGTGGTGGAATGTCTCATAATTAATAGCACCTCCCCGGCTAAAGCAATAATGCAGCCAAACCACCACTTAGTCTTAGGCAGCCTTCGATCCCAACCCATAGCGATTGCACCGGTAAAAATGGGCAAACACGCGAGTATCATCGATGCGTGATTGGCGGAAGTGTGTTCGACTCCAATAGTGAACAACACCGGAAAACCAACGAAGCCGCAAAAACCCGATAGCAGCAGCATCCGTTTCTGCCTCGCCGAAGGTGGCACTGGGATACGGAGGAATAGAGCCAGCGGTAAGGCTGCGCAGCCGCCCAGTACGGTTCGAAAAAAGACCACCGCCAAGGGTGATAAACTTGCAACTGCAATTTTTGCGGCAACCGGTGAGGCACCCCAGAGCACAACGGCTGACAGCGCCGCAGCATAAATGCTAAATGGCATGCGTTATTGACCGAACAATAGATTAAAACTACAAGCCTGGGTTTACTGCGGCGGAAGCAATCAGGTCGCCCCTCGATCCCACCGGGGCCCAATCTTTACGGTGATGAACGCGGTTACAACCAGCACGATTATTACGAAAACCCAGGGCGAGGCAATGATCGACCCAAGTAGGGTTGTGATGCTATATGAAACAAAGTAGCCGAAAACAGCTATAAGCGAAATTGTTGCTGGCCTGAAATCCCGCGCCAATATAAGCGAACCCGCGAGATAGCCCAGAGCCCCCATCGCGCATACAACCGCCGCTCCGGTTGACGCTGCCACCCATGGTAATGCTGCGTTATGGTAAAAAGCCTGGTATAGGTTCACCAACAGATGCAGCGCGGCAAAACTTACGCCGCATAATGCGAGAGAAACAAAACGTGGTATGCGAGCGCCCATCAGGTTCGGAGAAAAGAAGGCCGGCGCTGTTCGCCCCAAATCGCCACACTTTATAGAGTCGGCAAAGCCTGCTTCAGTAAGTTTGCGATGGCACCCCCACCCCTGGATTTAGCATAGTCGACGATTGCGGGTACAAACTGGGCGATTTGTTCAGAACTCAATCCCAGGCTATCCAAGCTGTTGCGTAGAGTCATTATTTTCTCCGCTTTGCCGGCGGCATCGTCATCCCCAAGCAGCGTCGACAGCTGGGTTACCGTGCTTGTACTCTGATCCACAGGCGGCGCCGAATCGACCAAACCCGCCAGCTTCGGCAAGGCATCGGCGATTCGCGCAAACTGC
>JAHEKE010000103.1 GCA_024638505.1 Gammaproteobacteria bacterium
TTATCTGCTCCGAGACTGAGACGGCATTTACAAAAGCAAGAAGGTGTGGCGACGCATTGAGAGCCTGAATATCCACGAGGTCGTCACGGCGCCCGCCTCACCTTGGCAGAATGCCTATGTTTAGCGAGTGATCGGCAGCATACGCCGAGAGATTCTCAATCACGTCATTGTTCTCAATGAAGCTCATCTCAGGCGGCTACTTTCTCGCTACATCGATTACTACCATCACTGGCGCACACACAGGTAGTGTGTCCCCGGATTTCGGAATTAGCTATTGTGTCGCCGGATTTGGCGCGGATTTGGCAGAATTGGAATTGTGTCCCCGGATTTCCGGCGCCGACGCAGCACGACGATGAGACGGAAAAACAGCCCGGCGCCCACCAAGTCGCGTGCTGCCCCAGGCCCGCCCATTCGATTGATGGACTGGATAGCCCGCGCATAACCGCGGCTGGATAGGGCAAGGCAGGGAGCTGTTGCCGGGGGCTGCTATGGGCCCGACGGTGTCCGCCTTGTGAATATTCCCCGAAGTGGGCGATCTCTCCTGGCTGGGAAGGCGCAGCGATGCCCGATACCGGCCCCAAGCACCGGTTGACCTGCATCGGATGACCCGGGGATACTTGGTCTCCTAGCGAAAAAGGGCCTTTATTCGCCTTATTCTCGCGTGCACTGGCGTCACCTGAAAATTTCTAGGATAGTAACATTGCTATCTCTTAATAACGATCTACTGGTTCTATTATTCAAGAGTATAAGTTTCCGACGATATATCTATTCAACCAGCTCCGGCGATTCAGCTTTTTAAATAAACTAATCAATACATTGTGGAGGTTTGTTATGGCCACGCATACCAGTGAAACTAAAGTCGTTAGAGGCGCCTGCCCGCAAGATTGCCCGGACACCTGCGCATTCTTGTATCACGTCGAGGATGGCAGATTGGTGGACGTAACCGGTGACCCCGAGCACCCGATGACTCGCGGTGGGCTGTGCGTAAAGCTCAAAGACTACGCCGAGCATCACTATCATCCCGAGCGCCTGTTACACCCCATGAAGCGCGTCGGACCGAAAGGCAGTGGAAAGTTCGAGCAAATCAGTTATGACGACGCGCTCGCTGAGATCAAGACGCGCTGGACGGACATTATCGACAAATACGGCTCACAGGCAATTTTCAATCACTGTTACCTGGGTAACCAGGGAACACTGAACGGATTGACCAGCGGTGATGCCTTCTTCAACCGACTCGGCGCCACCATAGGAGAAAAGTGCTACTGTGAGTCGGGCTCCTCTACCGCCTGGATAATGACCGTGGGCCCAACCGGTGGCCTCGATGTGGAAAGCCTCGCTTACTCAAAATACATCATCGTATGGGCGATGAATATGATGAGCACCAATCTCCACGCCTGGCCTTTTATCCTCAAGGCGAAAAAGAAAGGCGCGAAGATCGTGGTGATCGACCCGATACGCACACGCACGGCCAAGCAGGCTGACTGGCACATCCAGATCAGACCCGGGACGGATGGTGCCCTCGCGCTGGGTATGATAAACGTGATCATAGCGGAAGACCTTGTCGATCACGACTATGTGACGAAGTACACGCTCGGCTTCGAAGAACTGAAGGAGCGCGCCGCTCAATATCCGCCCGAAAAGGTCGCCAAGATCACGGGCATTCCCGCCGAAGATATTCAACGACTGGCGCGCGAATATGCTACCACTCAGCCCTCGGCGATTCGTGAAGGCGTGGCTCTCGAGCGTTCCCCTGGCGGGGGCGACGCGATTCGTGCAGTTACCTCTTTGCCTGCACTCGTCGGTGCCTGGCGCCATGTAGGGGGCGGTGCTGTTGAGATGCCGATCTGGGAATTTCCGTTCAATTTTGAATTCTTACAGCGGCCTGATTGGATCAAACCAGGCACGCGAGTCATCAACGAGCTCGATCTCGGCGCAGCCCTTACGGGTGAGACCAAACTCGATCCTCCTCTCATGTCGCTGTTCATACACAACTCCAACCCTGCCACTCAACAGCAGAATACGAACAAGCTCATCGAAGGACTGAAGCGTGAGGATCTGTTCACGGTAGTGAGCGAACTGTTCATCACGGATACCGCGCGTTATGCCGACATCATCCTTCCGGCAACTCTGCAGGCTGAGCAATATGATCTACAGGTGACCTGGGGTCATTTATACGTGATGCTCAACCAGCCAGCTATCGAGCCCCCCGGCGAATGTGTTCCTAACGTTGAAATGTTCCGCCGTCTCGCAAAGACAATGGGGTTCGACGACGATTATTGGGGCATGACCGACGATGAACTGCTGATGAACATGTATGACTGGGATGCTCCAGCGATGAAGAACATTACTTTGGAGAAGCTCAAAGAGGTGGGGTGGATGCGACTTGATGTAGGTACCCCCGACAAACGGGCGCCGCACGCGGAAGGCAACTTCAAAACACCGTCGGGAAAATGTGAATTCAAGGCAAGCGCGGCCGAAAACGGGAACTTCATCGTACCTGTCTGGCGCAATGGCTACGAAGAAATGCAACCCGGTGACCCGGTCGATCCCGTGCCGGACTACATTCCCCCGCATGAAGTCTCCGGGGCAAATGAGGAACTGGCGAAACGTTTCCCCATTAGTCTGATTTCACCCAAACCGCATGCGTTTCTGAATTCCCAATTTGCCAATGAGCCGGTTCAACAGCGTCGCCAGGGCGAATTGACTGTCGCTATTCACCCGGAGGATGCCGCCACTCGCAGTATCGAGAACGGTGACTATATCCGGGTGTTCAACGATCGCGGCTCCTTTGAGGGCAAAGCGGAATTGAGCGAGGACGTCAGCAAGGGGTTGGCCATGGCAAATCTAGGCTATTGGTTGAGCTTGACCCGCAGTGGCTCCGCCGTAAATTCAACGACTTCGTCGAGTCACTCCAATTTGGGCGGAGCCGGCTGTCAGTCCGATAATCTGGTGGAAATTGCCAAAGCTTAGGCTGTGTTCCCTTGTACAAAAAGTCGGAATCGCTTTTTGCCGCTTTGGATGGCGCGCAACGTCCGTAGAGCCTTATGTGAACCATTAGCGCCGGCTAGACCGCTAAAACGGCAATGCCGGCTTAATGATCCTATCGCGCCCTATGGAACTGCGTCCGAGATGTAGCGTAGACTACAGGCGTGTGTCTAGCGGGGTTGGAGTACGAATCGGGAGGTTGTTATGGCCAGTGGCTGGGCTCGAGACGGGGCCGTACAAGAACAGATCGATGCGAGCGTAGAGGACGCCGTCAAGCGTGCGCGAAGGCAATTACCTCAAGGCAAGGGTCCAAGTCGCTGCGAGGAATGTGATCGCGAGATTCCGGAAGCCCGCCGGGAAGTCATTCCCGGCGTAAGGTTATGCCTCAGCTGCCAATTGGAGGTCGAGAGGCAGCAAACGAGTTCTGCCGGATACAACCGCCGAGGCAACAAGGACAGCCAACTGCGGTAACTATGGGGTACGCTGCTAGACGGGAGGTCAAGGCGATGAGCCGGCGTTGCGATCCTCATGTTGGGCAGGTCAGAACAGGCGATGGCCCAGACACCAGTGTGACCAGATTGTGACGTCACCCAGTCATTTCCTGGGCTACCCCGAATTTAACGGACACCTTAAAAAGGGGACAATGTCCCTTGGAGGTGCCGAATGTCCAAACGAAAGAGTTTTTCTAAGGAATTCAAACTAGAAGCGGTACGTTTGCTGGATGAAGGAGATCAGACGGCCGCGGAAGTTGCCCGAGAATTAGGGATACGCCGGAACCAGCTGTATATGTGGCGGGAGCAGTTACGAAAGGAAGGAGAGAATGCATTCAGAGGTTCTGGCCACAAGCGATACGATCAAAGTGATGAAGTGGTGCGGCTGCGTAAGGAATTAGAGCGGGTGAAAATGGAGCGGGATATATTAAAAAAAGCGGCGGCGTACTTTGCGAAAGATGTGACGTGAAGTACGCGTTTATGGAAAAGCATCGCAGACGCTATCCGGTAACGGTGATGTGCGAAGTGTTAGGGATAAGCCGGTCGGGTTATTATGATTGGCGAGGCCGCCCTGAAAGTCGCCGTTCGGCGAATAACCGTCTGTTACTGGGTCATATTCGCCGTATTCACGAGCAGTTTCGCGAGCGTTTAGGTTCAGATAAGACTTGGCATCAGCTTAGACGCGAAGGGGTTAGATGTGGTCGTCATCGTGTTGCACGTCTCCGTCGCGAGCATAATATTTATGCCAAGCGTCGGAGGCGGTTTGTACTAACCACGCAGTCCAAGCACCGGCATTGGGTATCCGCGAATCATCTGAACCAACAATTCACCACATATCGGCCAAATAAGGCTTGGGTTGGGGATGTGACGTTCATAGCGACCCGATCAGGTTGGCTATATGTGGCGGTCTTACTTGATCTGTATTCACGTAAAGTGGTCGGTTGGTCGATGTCGAATCGCAACACGGGTCAACTCGTATTAGCGGCTTTACGCATGGCAATACAACATCGTACGCCGCCCAGAGGGTTGATCCACCATACCGATCGTGGGGCTACCTATGCGATGCAGGAGTATCAGGAAGAGCTCGGGCGCCACGGCATGATCTCCAGCATGAGTCGTACCGGGAACTGCTATGACAATGCCGTTGCAGAGAGCTTTTTCAGTAATCTTAAGAACGAACTCATCTACGGGACCGATTTCAAGACCCAAAATCACGCTCGATCTGCCATCTTCGATTACATCGAGGTGTTTTATAACCGGCAACGTATACACCAGACCCTGAACTATCAAACCCCAACCGAGTTTGAGGAAATGGCTGATGTTGCTTAATTCTGTGTCCGTTTTTTCCGGGGTAGCTCATCCTGTCTATTCCTGTCACTTTCAGTCACATTCGCGCGGGATCGGCGCACGTAACTTATTGAAAGTTAATGGTTACTAATTGCTATCCGGGTCTGAAAATCCCCGTGTCGGCAGTTCGATTCTGTCCCTGGCCACCTGAACAACAATGACTTACAGCCTCCTTGCTCCACCGATTGATCCCGTATAGACGCAATGTAGACAGGCGAGCAGGGAATCAGTGTGGATCGACGTTGCAGGTGCTGGCGACATTACGGACAGCGTACACGTACCATTCTCTACAGCGAGCCCGGACCGAGAGTCTCAGCCCGGCCATCGCGGTAAACCACGTATGCCGAGTAACCGGGGAAAGAGTCGAGAACAGTTCGGGCGCGCTCTGGTGAGAGGTTATATAGACCGGTTGAGAGGGCATCGGCAAGGGTTGCACGCTCGCCGACTACGGAGAGACGGGTATAGTGGTTTGATGACTTTCCGGAACCGGGATCGAATATATGGTGGTGAACACCGGCCCGGTCAAAGCGCGTACCCGCGCCGGCGGAGGTGGCGACGGCCTGGTCACGGATTTCCACCTCGCCGGATACATGCTGGGGCCCCGCCGGGTCCAGGAGACCTACAGCCCAAGGTCTTCCCGTCGGATGTGAGTCCAGCGCGCGGACCTCTCCTACGTCGATCAGTACGTGCCGCAGTCCCTCCGCTCGCAGCAAGTCCGCGATGCGGTCGGTAATGTATCCCTGGGCGATACCGTTCAACGTCACCGACATCCCGGTCCTGGCCAGCCGTATCGCCATCGAATCGATCTCC
>JAHEKE010000047.1 GCA_024638505.1 Gammaproteobacteria bacterium
CGCCATACTCTGCCGGTTACCAATTGGAACGGTCGGGTACCGATTTCCTGCCCCGCTCCCGCTACGCCGATAATGACTGACTCTCCCCAGCCCTTATGGCAACATTCCAGCGCCTGGCGCATTACTTTCACATTGCCAATGCATTCAAAGCTGTAGTCCGCACCCCCCTTGGTAAGTTCAACCAGGTGGGCGACCAGTTCGTCCTCGACCTGTTCGGGATTAACAAAATGGGTCATGCCGAACTGCTCTGCCAGACTGCGTTTACTGGGATTAACATCTACTCCCACAATAATATCCGCACCCACCAGGCGCAGTCCCTGAATCACATTGAGGCCGATGCCGCCGAGACCGAACACCACGCAGTTGGATCCTGGTTCGACTTTGGCCGTATTGATAACGGCACCTATGCCAGTGGTCACACCGCATCCGATGTAGCACACTTTGTCAAAAGGGGCGTCTTCACGGATCTTCGCCGCGGCGATTTCAGGCAGCACGGTGTAGTTCGAAAACGTGGAGGTACCCATATAGTGGAATATCTGATCTTTACCTGAGGAAAAGCGGCTGGTTCCATCGGGCATCAGGCCCTGGCCCTGCGTAATCCTGATGGCCTGGCACAGGTTGGTTTTGCCGCTGGTACAATATTCACACTGCCGGCACTCGGGCGTATATAGCGGAATAACGTGGTCGCCTTTTTTCAGACTGTTGACGCCGGGTCCGACATCTACCACCACTCCTGCGCCCTCATGACCCAGTACCGCGGGAAACAAGCCTTCTGGATCGGCACCGGACAGAGTGAATTCGTCTGTATGGCATACGCCGGTAGCTTTGATTTCTACCAGCACTTCTCCTTCTTTAGGACCGTCCAGCTGAACGGTCTCGATAGTTAACGGCTCACCGGCTTTGTGCGCCACCGCTGCTCTGGTTTCCACGTGATACCTCCTTTCAGAAAAGGGTGGTTGGATTGAGCAGGGGATTGTTTCAATGTCTTATGCATAAGGCAAGAACCGCGTACCGCTGTTCGGTATCTGTGCGACGTGCTTGCGTCATGGTTGGCTAGGATTGTGCTGTCCGTTTACAGGTCACGTTACATCTTGTGGTAGCATCGGGCGCATGGAGAGATGGTATCTGGAAGGTTTCTTAGGCCAGGAGAAAGTTCTTGGGCAGCTTCCCATCATGTCCTTTCCTTTTAAGGTTGGCAGACAGGAAGGGCTTTCCTTCACCGTGCCTAGACTGGAAGTGTCGCGTATCCATGCAGAGCTTGACTGTATAGAAGGTCATATCGTTCTACGCGATCTGGGCAGCACGAATGGGACTTACGTAAACGGGGAGAAGCTCAAAAGCGAGTTCACTCTAAGGGACGGAGACGTTATTCACTTTGCCAACCTGGAATTGCGGCTGATGAAGCAGTCAGCCCCGAGCGTGGACCGCTCAAACACGCTTGTCGGCATGGATATGCTGTCAGAAAACCAGCTTACGGAGATTCGCGCTCTGCAGAGATTGCTTGATGAGCAAGCGGTTACCGCACTGTTTCAGCCAATCGTGGTGTCGGGTGACGGAAGGATCTATGGCTATGAAATTCTAGGTAGAGGACAACATCCATCGCTACCTTCGGATCCCAAGCCTCTGTTCCGCATTGCGGACAGCGTGGGCAAGGCAGTCGAATTAAGCGAGCTGTTTAGACAGCAGGGTCTGGATGCGGCGGTCAGCTTCCCGCTGCAGTACAACTACTTTATCAACATCCACCCGGCTGAGATGGGTTCCATGACGCGTTTTTTGCACAGCATGCATAAGCTGCGTGCGCGCCAACCCAACCTCAACCTGGTGGTCGAGTTTCATGAGCAGGCCGTATCTGATGTAGCGGAAATGAAGCGTTTCGGAGGCGAGCTCGCGCAAATGGGGATTGAACTGGCTTACGATGATTTTGGCGCCGGTCAGGCAAGGTTGCTCGAGCTGGTAGAAGTGCCGGTAGCCTACCTGAAATTTGATATCTCCTTGATTAAG
This sequence comes from Gammaproteobacteria bacterium, assembly GCA_024638505.1. Lineage (GTDB taxonomy): Bacteria > Pseudomonadota > Gammaproteobacteria > Arenicellales > JAANXG01 > JAHEKE01. Next base: position 2,002 of record JAHEKE010000047.1, read on the forward strand.
GACATCGATCGGGCCAGCGAAACTCGTCGGGAAATGATTTCACTGCTGATCGATCTAGCCAGGAAAATGAACATCGCGACAGTGGCGGAAGGGCTGAATCGAGACTCTGAAGTAGAGATCTGCAGCGCGCTCGGTTTTGACTATCTCCAGGGCTACTACTTTGGCCGTCCCAGCCCCGCCATTGTGGGTGCTTAAACACCCTTAAGTATCTGCATGGAAGCTTTTATTCGCGGGATTCCCAAGGCTGAGCTTCATATTCATATCGAAGGTTCATTAGAACCGGAACTGATGTTTCAGCTGGCAAAGCGCAACGGGCTGTCGCTCCCGTTTTCCTCGGTTGAGGAGGTGCGCGCTGCCTACAGGTTTTCTGACCTCCAGTCCTTCCTGGATATCTACTACGTTGGTGCACGTGTGCTTCTCAAGGAGCAGGATTTTTATGACATGACCTGGGCTTATCTGGAAAAAGCGCACCAACAGAACGTACGGCATACAGAAATTTTCTTTGATCCGCAGACCCATACTGACCGGGGTGTGTCATTCAAAACGGTGATCGGCGGAATCCACCGTGCGCTGACTGATGCGACCATCCGCTACGGTATGTCATCCCGCCTTATCATGTGTTTTCTTCGTCACCTTACGGCGGACGCCGCGCTGAATACGCTGGAACAGGCGCTGCCCTTTAAGCATTGGATCGCAGCGGTAGGTTTGGATTCCTCCGAGCTTGGTCATCCTCCTGAAAAATTTGTCACCGTTTTTGAGCGCGCGCTGGCGGAGGGTTTGCTGACTGTAGCGCACGCCGGCGAGGAGGGTCCGCCTGATTACATATGGCAGGCTCTGGATCTACTGCGGGTGTCGCGGATCGATCATGGGGTGCAGAGCACGCGGGACAGCGCGCTGGTTGAGCGACTTGCGGCGGAGCAGATCCCCCTAACGGTCTGTCCCTTATCGAATGTTGCGCTGCGCGTTTTTGACTCGCTGCAGCAGCATAACCTCAAACAAATGCTCGATATGAATCTCTGCGCCACGGTAAATTCTGATGACCCCGCTTACTTCGGCGGCTATGTTAATGAAAATCTGATACAGGTGTGCGCCGCCCTGGACCTCAGCCGCGACGATGTTTGTCGTCTGGCAAAGAATTCGTTTAACGCAAGCTTTTTGTCTGATATAGAGAAAAACAGCATGCTGCGGGAGCTGGATGACTACGTTGCGGGCTTTTAGTCGGAGTCACCCCATCATCCCTGTCCAGATTGGTCCAGAGTTGAGCCTCCTGCTATCTCGAGACGAAGTATTGCGCCGTTAACATCACCGCCAGCATCAGCAGTACAACTCTGACGATCTTTTTGTAGTTATCGCCAGAGATCCGGTTTCTTACCGCCATTCCGGTCAGCAGCGCGGCCAGCGCCACACCTGCAAGCGGCGTGGTTGACAGCAAAAATTCTGCTCCGATCAGGCCGGCTGCCGCGAACATAACCATCTGCGCGACCTTGCCGGCCAAGAAGCACATGTTAAACATCTGGACCATCACGGTAGCAGCAAGGCCCAACTCCAGTGAGTAGATTATCAATATGGGCACCATGACGTTGGTCGAGCCCGCCGCTATGCCGGCTGCCAGGCCAAACAGCAGCATGGACCAGCCTTTATACTGCACCACCCAGTTCATCTTAAACTGACCGAGCCATCCGCTGGCCAGATAAAGGAAGATGAGCAGTGCCAGCAGCAGTTTGAACGGAGCGGGATCGCTGACAATAATGAAAGTCGCACCAATTGCCCCACCAATCAGTGAGTACAGCGCCATAGGCCAGAACTGACCTATGCTCTCTCCCCAGTGTCCGCCGCGGAGAATGCTGGCTATGTTGACCGTCGCGGTGGGCAGCAGCGTAATCAAAATGGCGCTGCGTACATCCATAAACAGCGCCAGCAGGGGCGTGGCAATGAGGGGAAAGCCCAGTCCCAAGGTACCGTGTACCAGCCCAGCCAGAAAGAGTATCCCAGCGGACAGTACCAGCGTTGCTAACGAAAAATCATTGAGAATTAGCATAAGGCATCGGTTAAACAGGCACATCGCGCGGAGCGATAGTTTTGTGCTTTATGACTCTTCACCTTATAGGCAATGTGTGCGGCTTACCAGTAGGCTGTAAAGCCTATTCCCTCTAAGCCGCGCGTGAACTCATCAGCCATAGCAAAGCTGGTGTTTGAGATCTGGGCATGAATTATTAATAATTCCACCATGCGTCAACTGATGAAAAAAGCGCTCGGCTTGAAAAGTGCTACCACAATTGCACTGCTGCTCATATCGATGGTTGCCCTTGCCGATGCTGCGTTTCAGCAGTGGATTCGAGAGTTTTATCCCACCGCCGCAAAATCCGGTATTACCCGGGATATCTATGATGCCGTTTTTTCAACAGTCACCGCTCCAGATCCGGCGGTGTTGAAAGCCGCCCGCTATCAGCCCGAGTTTGTTAGCCAGGTGTGGGATTATATGGATAACCGGATTACCGAGGGTGCCGTGCTTGAGGGTCAGACCCTGGCGACAGAGTATAAAAAATGGCTGGATATTATCGAATCACGTTTCGGTGTCAGTCGCTATGTTCTCCTGGCAATCTGGTCAATCGAAACCTCGTATGGCGCTGCCCTCAAGCGGGATTCTGTGCTGCGGAATGTGCCCCGTTCCCTGGCCACTTTGGCCTATGCCGATGCGAAAAGAGGTAAATTCGCCCGCACCCAGCTGATATCTGCAATGAAGATAGTACAAAACGGTGACGTTACCGCCAGCGGGCTTCAGGGATCCTGGGCTGGAGCCATGGGCCACACGCAGTTTATTCCTACGAGCTATCTGAAATGGGCGGTGGACATTGATGGTGACGGTAGGCGAAACGTGTGGACCTCGCCCCCAGATGCGCTCGCTTCTGCCGCCAATCTTCTTTCCGATAATGGATGGCAAGCTGGCAGAACCTGGGGATATGAAGTGCGGCTGCCGCAGGGTTTCAATTACAAACTGGTCGAGCAGGAAGGCATAACGTTGCGGCAATGGCTGAAAATGGGTGTCCAACGGGTTGCGGGCAGATCGTTTCCGCGCCTCGATGATAAAGCTGTTCTCAAACTTCCGGGCGGCGCTAACGGTCCAGCCTTCCTGATGCTGAAAAATTTTTACGTGATCAAGCGTTACAATAATGCGGATAAGTACGCGCTGACGGTGGGTCATTTGGCGGACCGCCTTGCTGGCTTCGATCCACTTGTGCAGGAGTGGCCGCGCGGTTACCAACCGCTGAAAGAGGCGGAGCGGAAGGAGGTACAAACCAAACTTGCTGCCCTCGGCCTGTATAAAGGCGAGATTGATGGCCAGATCGGTTCGGCCTCACGCGCTGCGATCAAAGCCTATCAGGAGCAGAATGGGCTGGTCCCGGATGGATTTGCGTCGCGCTCTTTGCTGGCCAGTATGCGCGGCATTTGAACCTAGTGTTCTGGTCAACAATTTTAAAACGCGTTCCGGTGCAGCTCAAAAACTTTGATTGAGGGACAATCGCGGGGTTTACTGATCCGGCTGGATATCGACCGCCTTGCGTACAAGAGAGCGATTTTTTTGAGTTAAATTTTACCGAGCAAATGAGTCAGATGAGACAGCATATGCTCATAGTGTGATCCTTTCCAATACACTTTATTACATGCGGAGCAGCGAAAAAATTCCTCATAGTATTGCCTTGTTAACGGCTCCAGCTGACGCCTTACATCGGCTTTGTTTACGGCTCGAATCAGGCCATTACATTCTATGCAGCGATGAAAAGGCAGGATACGCCGCGTTAAGTCAAACCGCCGCAGCACTTCCTTCAGCTGGCTATCTGGATCAGAAGCACGTACCCAGTAACCGTGGATGATGGTCTTTAGATGGAGCAGGCGGCGATCGCGCGTGAGCACAATGCGGTTTTCTCTGACGCTGAGATCGGCCACATCCCGATCATCGTAGTTATTGCAGTATTTTGTGTCGAGGCCACATAAGCGAAGCCGGCGCGCCAGCTTACCTAGGTTGACGTCCACAATGAATGCTGCGTGCCGGCGTGGCTTCTCGCGCAAAGCAATCAGTGGCGCAATGTCAACTATGTCTGAGGTCGGGTAGGCTGATACCTGGTCACCATTGTTAAGCTGGTAATCGAAACCAACTGAGCGGCCGTTGACGACAATGGCTGCCACTTCAGGATGAGGGATACCGATAGCTTCGATCGGATCCTTGATGCCCGGACGACCCTGGAACAGGTAGGTCACGGCTTGTCCTTTTTTTTCCGACGGCAGGAAGTCGTTGAGCTCCGCATGGAAATCAAACTCTGCTTTGTTCATTTTTATGGCGGCAGACAATTGAGCCAACGCAGTATATCGTCCCGTTTCCCGCTGCGGGGATATTGACCGGGTTAGGCGCGGGTCAATTTCGATTCCCGGACTGCGATGTAGGTCGCAGCCGAGAAAATAACGGCGCCACCGACCCAGGTCGCCTCACTGGGAATCTGGTCGAAAAAGACATAGCCAAAGAGCGCCGCCCACAGCAGACGACAGAAATCCACCGGCATCACGACGGCAATTTCTCCCAGCTTTAAAGCCTCCGCTAATGCCCATTGGGCAATGCCGCCCATCGCACCAACCGCGGCCAGCCAGCCCCATTCCGCGCCCGACGGCCAGGACCACACCGGGATTGCAAAGGGCAGCGAGAGGGGGGTCAACATAATGCCCATATACAGCGTGATGGTGAGGGAGCTGTCCGACTTGGCGATCTGCTTGATGATTAACAGGGCGCAGGCCCAGAGCGCAGCTGATCCTAAAACCAGAGCGTGACCCAGGCCAAATGTCCCGAACAACGGATTAACCACGATTACTGCGCCGGAAAATCCGATGGCTATGGCCGAAGCCCTGCGCCATCCGACTTTTTCACCAAGGAGAGGGATAGACAGCAGCGTCGCATAGATCGGCGCGGAAAAGCCAAGTGCCGAAACGTCTGCTAGCGGTGCCAGGGTAAGTGCGCTGAAATACGCGAGCATGGCGAACAGGTTGATGATTGCACGCAGGCTGAGTAAACCCGGACGCCTGGCCTTAAGCGGTTCCCAGCCATAGTGCAACAGGGCAGGCGTCAGCACTAGAAAACCAAAAAGATTTCTGAAAAAGGTGATCTCGAACGGGTGTACGGTTTCACCCACGTGCCGGATAGCAGCGTGCATACCGGCAAATGCCAGGCTGGCGATGAACATCCAACCCATACCAATCAGGTTACTGTGGCGGCGACGACTAGCAGATGTGATCACTACCCATCGCCCGCAAGTAATCGCTGCAACGTTTTGTTTCCGTCATGTGGTGTAAACCTGATCACAGCTTGCGGTCAGCTTCATTTCTAGCCTTCCTTATTGATACGTTGATTCTGACGTGTTAACGGCAGAACATAGCAAAGCGTCGGACTTTATCGGGTTATTGACTCATTAGGTAGCGCGGCGGACTAACCCACGAATGAATGATACTTGTTTTACGGGTTTTGCTTCGATGTTGCTTGTGGTCTGTTGATGGCAGGGTTAGGCGCATATCTACTCTTGACGTCAGGCGGGTCAAAAGAGATTTTGAGGTGAGCAATTTTTCCAGGGTAAGGTCCTGAGGCAGGCCTGCACTCAGCGCAAGGCCTTGCACTCAAAACATGGATTCACTACAAAAGAAAAGGGCCGCTGCCGTGGGCAGCGACCCCTTTCGAGGAGGAGAAGCGCAGTTTTTTATATACCTTTGCTTAAGCCGCCGCGCCGTGCGCCGCCGGTGCGGTGTGAAAAGCGGGTTTGGGTGTCTCTTGATGCTGATACACGTATTGCGCATCAACCATTTTTTGCACCGTTTCGGTGAGATTGCTGCGGTCGAGACCGATATCGTTCAGCAGGTTTTGGTCCAGATGGGACAGTTCCCGCAACGTCCGGTTGATCATCAAACGTCGGCGGATAGTATGTAATAAGTTCATGTTGCGCTCCTGAGAATGTGTGTTAAACAGTTAAGCCAATACGCTGGATAAGGCGGTCAGCACCACAATGGTGCCGATGTAAGTCGTACCCATTTTCATCAGTAATCTGGATGCCATTTCGCCTCCTAATTAGAATTTGATGCATTGCACCATTAACCTGATGGCAATAGTATAGACCCATATTATTGAAAGCAAAGGATATATTTTCATCTGTTTCATGAGCATATATTCATGTATAACGAGCGCTCGATCGCCTTCCGTTGAGGAGCGATAAGCACCGCCGCCACCGCTGCCGTAGGCACATTCACAGGCCGGGCACTCGCGCCGCGTGGGCAACGGCGCACGTGACTTCAGCCCATAACGTCGTCTTGATGCGAGTGAATCGGACGTGGACAATGCCGAGTCTCTTCAGCGTCACCGCAGTGCCCGTTAACTAACCTTCCGGAGAAGGCAATGAGTAAAACCTTTCCCACGCAAGCCCGGGTCGTCATCATCGGCGGCGGGATAATCGGTTGCAGTGTGGCCTATCACTTGACCAAGCTGGGTTGGAAGGATGTTGTTGTGCTGGAGCGCAAAACCCTGACCTGCGGCACTACCTGGCATGCTGCCGGCTTGGTCGCGCAGTTACGAGCGACGCACAACATGACGCTGCTCGCCAAATACACAGCCGAGCTCTATCGTGATCTGGAGCAGGAAACCGGGCAAGCCACTGGTTTTCGCCAGGCAGGATCTTTAACCATAGCCAGCACGACGGAACGTTTCGAGGAGCTCAAGCGAAGCGCGTCCATGGGGCACTGTTTCGATGTTGATGTAGATGTGCTGACGCCACGACAGGCCAGTGAAATGTGGCCTTTGATCAATATCGAGGATGTGGTAGGGGCGATCCATATACCCAAAGACGGTATGACGAATCCCATAGATACAACTAAAGCGCTAGCCAAAGGGGCGAAAATGGGCGGCGCGGTGATATTAGAGAACGTCAAAGTGACCGCCGTAAACCGCAAAGACGGCCGCGTTGCTGGGGTGACGACAGACGGCGGGGACATCGAAGCAGAGTACGTGGTCAACTGTGCGGGCATGTGGGCGCGCGAGGTTGGCAGGATGTGCGGCGTGAACGTTCCGCTGCATGCCGCTGAGCACTTTTACATTGTCACCGAGCCAATGCAGGGCATGACGCCGGACCTTCCGGTGATGCGCGACCTCAACGGGCACGCTTACTACAAACAGGACGCAGGAAAGCTGCTGCTGGGATGTTTTGAACCCAATGCCAAGCCGTGGGGAATGGACGGTATCCCCGACGATTTCAGTTTTGAAACCCTGCCGGAGGACTGGGACCACTTTGAACCGGTGATGGAGAAAGCGATGCACCGTCTGCCGGCTCTGGCCACGGCGGGTATCCAGCTGTTTTTCTGCGGCCCGGAGAGTTTTACTCCGGATGACCGCTACCTTTTGGGTGAGGCACCCGAGCTTAAGAATTTTTTCGTGGCCGCCGGCTTCAACTCCGTTGGCATACAGTCCGCTGGCGGCGTCGGCAGGGTGCTGGCATCTTGGATCGTCGAAGGCGCGCCGCCTATGGATTTGTGGGATGTGGATATCCGTCGGATGGCACCGTTCCAGGGCAACAGTCGCTATTTGCATGATCGCACTATAGAAGCGCTGGGGCTGCTGTACGACATGCACTGGCCTTTTCGCCAGTTTGAAAGTGCCAGAGGCATCAAGCGTTCACCTCTGCACGATCGTTTGCTTGCGCAAGGGGCGTGTTTTGGTGAGAACACGGGTTGGGAGCGGCCCAACTGGTATGCGCCGCGCGGGGTTGAACCGAAGTACGAGTATTCCTTCGGACGACAGAACTGGTTTGAGTACAACGCTGTTGAACACCAGGCCGTGCGCGAGCAGGTGGCGCTGTTTGACCAGACCTCATTCGCCAAGTTTCTGCTACAGGGCAAGGATGCCGAACGCGTCTTGAATCAAATCTGCGCTAATGATGTCTCCGTAGAACCAAATAGGATCGTATACACGCAATGGCTTAACCCGCGCGGCGGGATTGAGGCTGATCTGACCGTAACCAGACTGGCCGAAAACGAGTACCTCGTGGTAACCGCGTTCGCTACGGAATTTCGGGATCTCAGCTGGCTGCGAAAGAACATCAACAGCGAGGATCACGTAACTGTAACCAACGTCACCTCGGCTTACGCTGTAATCAGCATCATGGGCCCGAACTCCCGCGACCTGCTATCCCGCTTGACCAGCGCTGATTTGTCCAACGCGGCGTTTCCGTTTGGCGCGTCGCGTGAGATCGAGATGGGTTATTCGCTGGTGCGCGCGACCAGAATCACGTTCGTTGGTGAGCTGGGATGGGAGCTGTATGTACCGACGGAGTGTGCGCTAGCGGTGTACGATCTTATTGTGGAGCACGGATCGAGTTATGGCTTGCGGCATGCCGGGTACCACACGCTGAATTCCTGCCGCATGGAGAAGGCCTATCGACACTGGGGGCACGACATTACGGATGAGGACTCGCCGCTGGAGGCCGGACTGGGTTTCGCCGTGGCGTTTGATAAACCAGGCGGATTTATTGGTCGCGACGCCCTGCTTAAACAAAAGGAAACAGGTTTGAATCGGCGTCTGGTGGCCTTTGCTCTGGAAGATCCTGCGCCACTGCTGTATCACGAAGAGCCGATTTATCGCAACGGCGTAAAGATTGGCAGTACCACATCGGGCATGTTCGGCCATACGGTCGGAACCTCTCTGGCGCTGGGATACATCGAGCATGAGGGCGGGGCGGACAAGGAGTTTATCCAGGCCGGAGAATTTGAGATCGAGGTCGCCGCCGAACGGGTACCGGCCCGCGCCTCACTACGTCCGTTCTATGATCCCGGTCATGAGCGGATTAAAACATGAGCGTCCTTGCGCTTGACCCGGCGCGGACCGTTCACTACTCGCAGGCGGCGCAGCGCACGGCCCGATCAATTTATTAGTAAGGGAATGAATGTAGAGCAACGCGTTTGCCCAGGGTCAACGAGGTCTTTAGCTTAGACCTTGGTTTTACTAAAGCGTAACGGGAGCCTCGGGCCGATTGCCCCATTCCGACCAGGAACCCGCATAGGCGCGTACGCGGGGAAATCCGAGGTGCTTAAGCACAACACTGGTGTGGGCGGAACGATGATGAGTTTGACAATAAGGAATGATTTCCTTGTCTGGCGTAATACCGAGCTCATGCAGGTGGACCAACAGTTCAGCATCACGCAGCAGCCGGCCGTTATCAAACTGGTCGATGGCGAGAGTCCAGTCAAAATTAATCGCCCCCGGTATGTGGCCGCCGCGCTTGGCCCTTATCTGTTTACCGTGAAATTCATCCGGACTGCGCGTGTCCAAAAGCACGGTGTCCGCATCGCCGATTTTTTCCATGACATATTCAAAATCGGCGTACTTGTGCGTTTGAATGAGCGCGTTGTAGTCACTCGCGCTTGGGTGGTCTGGCGCAGACACGACGGGCAGATCGAGCTCATCCCAGGCGGCGAATCCGCCATTCAGCAATGAGTAGCTGCTATGACCAATCACCTCCAGCGTCCATAACAGCCGGGCGGCATGGCTGCCGTTGTCGTCATTGTAAGCAATCACGTGCCGCTCCGCTGTCAGGCCGATGGTTGACAAGGTGCGGGACAGGTATGCTGCTGAAGGCAGCAAGCCGGTGGCCAAGCCCTTTTGCGCAACCAGGGCGGAGTACTCGAGCATTACCGCTCCGGGAATGTGCCCGTCGACGCATTGTTCGGGCGAGCGGACATCGACGATTAATACATTCTCCTCCTGCCTGATCTCGGCAAAGGACTCTGCCTCAAGCACTATCGGAACATCGCCCGCCTGGCCAAACGCGGAATTGGTTAGGATTGGGTTACTTAGATCGACGGCTTCTTGCTGCGTCTGCTCGACAGCTGATTCTGAAAAAACGGTCACGGCTAACACTCCATAAGAGAATAAAAAATAGCGGGCCGACGGTTGGTCGACGGGGCGGTTGGGGGGAGGGTTAAGTGACGTGTGAGCTAGAGGTTGAATTCAGGCGGCACGACGCGCAACGCTCCCCATGGTACAGGGGCAACAGGGGCAAAGAGCGCTGGCAAATCGGATAAGTGCTGAATTCATGTCGCCAATCTAGCATCGATCGGGATGCTGCGCAAACCCGAATGTGAGGGCGGCACCCGCGGCGACAGAGATAATCAATAAATCCAAAAGAGTGATATTGGCAGGCGCGCTATGCGGAGAAGTGTATCTCCCGGAAAAAGCTGTGGCGTCAGATGGAACTCGGTAATATTACTGAAGTTAATAAAAATACTCTCATAGCTCATACACTTCATGTTAACCAGTGAACAGCTCACGCAGTACCGGCGCGACGGGGTCATCTGTCTGCGGCAGATCTTTGATGCCGAGTGGATCAAGCTTGCGCGCCATGGCATTGATCGTAACATCAAAAATCCCGGAGTGTTTTTCCGCGACCACACCGGTCAGGATGGGGCAGGGCGATATGTCTTCGCTTTCTGGAATTGGCCCGACATTCCCGAGTTTAAACAGCTCGTTTTCGGCGCACCAGCGGGGACACTGGCTGCCGACCTGCTCGCCACCGACCGCGTTCGACTGTTGATGGACAACTGGTTCATGCGGGAAGCGGGCTGTACCAGCGGCGCACCGTGGCATCACGATGAACCGTATTTCGATTTTGAAGGGCAAATGTGTATCGTCTGGGTTCCGCTCGAGGGCCTGTCTGCTCAGGACGGCCTGACGTTTGTACGCGGATCTCACACATGGGGTAAGCTTTTTGTAGCCGAGCAGTTTAGTGAGAATGTCCCTTTCGACTGTTACGGCGACGCATATCACCCCATGCCTGAGTTTGCTGCGGGCCGGGGTCAGTATGAATTCCTGCGTTGGGATCTTCACCCTGGAGACTGCCTGGCTTTCGATTTCAGGACAGTACATGGTGCAACCGAGCCGCGGCAAAACAGCATGACCACTCACCGCATGACTCTGCGCATGGGGGGAGATGATATTGTGTTCAGGCCACGCGGCGAGTGGACGCGGGAAATAAGCGATCACCTTATCGCTCTGGGACAGGAGCCTGGCGCCCGGTTGAACAATCCGCTAACGCCAGTTATATACGAACGCTGATCTCGAAAGCCCATATGCCGAAATCGGATAAGAGTATATTAACGCCAACCGCGAGTGCATTTACACCGGTCTAGGCCGCGTGGAAATCATCTTTGACATCGAGCAACTTTCCCTGTGTCATGGTCGCGCTATGAGCGCCCACGCCAGGTCAATGTTAAACCAATCAGTTTTTGATTCCATATAGATGGTATTGTTCGATCAATTTATCGCCCGTGCCCACGCTGCTCCAAAACATATTGTGCTGCCGGAGGGCACGGACGCGCGCGTGCTGGCCGCTGCGGAACGGGTCACCAGACTGGGCATCGCCCAAATCACGCTGTTAGGGAACAGGCAGCAGATCAACGAGTGCTGCCGGAAGCACGGTTTGACCCTCGATGGAGTCGCGATAATCGAACCCGCTGATTACACCGACCTGTCCACTTGTGCCAACGAGCTGTTTCGCCAGCGTGCGCACAAAGGCATGACGGAAGAGGAGGCCGCGACAGCGATCTTGGATCCATTAACGCTGGCCAATGTATTCACTCGAACCGGGGTGTGCGATGGCACCGTCGCCGGCGCGGTGTACACAACGTCAGATGTTGTCCGTAACGCCTTGCAGCTGATCGGAAAAAAGCCGGATTATGATTTGGTGTCGAGTTTTTTTATCATGGTTTTCGATCGCCCCGTTGATCCGTCCTTGGACGTAATGGTGTTTGCCGACTGTGCACTGATTATCGATCCGGATGCGGGGGAATTAGCCCAAATAGCGATTGTCTCTGCCGATAGTGCGCGGGATTTTGTTGGCCTTTCACCGCAGGTGGCGCTGCTGTCTTTTTCCACCGATGGCAGTGCGAAGCACGAGCTGGTTGATAAAGTTGTTCAGGCCAGAGAGCTGATACGCGGGCTTCGTCCGGACTTGAACGTCGTTGGTGATATTCAACTGGATGCGGCCATTAATCCTGAAATCCTGCACCGGAAGAGCAAATCCATGCGTCTCAAACGCCCTGCCAATGTTCTGATATTCCCCGGCCTGGAGGCGGGAAACATCGGATATAAACTGGTCGAACGGTTTGGCGGAGCGCAGGCAATTGGTCCTATCATGCAGGGCTTGAATAAACCGGCCAATGATCTGTCTCGCGGTTGCAGTATTGATGACATAGTCAAGATTATTACGGTCACCGTGTTACAGGCACAGAGCATTAATTGAGATCAGGGATTACAAATTGCGATTGCTAAATCCAGTTATTGTCTCGGCCCGAAACCTTTATGCGCAGCGGGTGAACGCTGGCAACTGGTTGGAAATCAGCATCGCCTCTCCGACGCAATCCCGTTAAATGACCGGTAAATAGTAACAAGAACGACCATGGTAGCGCCCACCGCGTCATGACCGTAGGCAACGATCGCTATACAATAAGCAAACCATGGCGCTATAGCTGAAGACCTTTTAAAGTAACGATATTCTGCAATTTATCTGACTCATGAACCAGCAAGCATTCAAACGCCGCCATCCGGGATCAGGACGAGGTAAAGCCGTCAGGACCCCCAAGGGCAGGCAGGTAGACCCAACCTCACTGGCCGAAGTGAAAAACGTACTGGGCGAACGGCCGCGACGGCGCGATCTGTTGATTGAATTCTTACACCTTATTCAGGACAAATACGGTTGCCTGAGGCATCGCCACCTGGCGGCGCTGGCACATGAAATGCGCCTGGCGATGGCGGAGGTTTTTGAGGTCGCTACGTTTTACGCGCATTTCGACATCGTGCCGGATGACGCAACGCCGCCCAAGGTTACCGTTCGTGTCTGCGATAGTGTGGTATGCGCACTAAAAGGGGCGGCACAGATCTTGACTGAAGTCAGCGCACGGGCTCCGGCGGGGGTAAAAGTGGTGCCTGCTCCCTGCATGGGGCGCTGTGCCGATGCGCCCACCGCTGAAGTAGGGCACTTTCACATCGACCGGTGTGATGCCGACCAGGTGTTGCAGGCGGCGCAGAATCGTACGGTTGAGCCGGTCGTACCGGTGTATCCTGATCTTGATCAGTATGAAAAAGATGCCGGATACAAACTCCTGCGTTCCTGCCTGGCGGGGGATCAAAACGTTGAATCAATCATGGCCTCACTTGAGCACTCTGGGCTGCGCGGACTGGGTGGTGCAGGATTTCCCACCGCACGCAAGTGGAAGTTTGTGCGTGGTTATGCCGGCCCCCGATTGATGGCAGTCAACGCGGATGAAGGGGAGCCAGGCACTTTTAAAGATCGCTTCTTTTTGGAGCAGGATCCGCACCGGGTGCTTGAAGGAACGCTGATTGCAGCCTGGGCGGTAAAGGCGGAGCAGATTTATTTTTATCTGCGCGATGAGTATCCAGCAATCAGGAAAATATTGCAGCGAGAGATAGACCGGCTGGATGCTGCCGGTCTGACCCGGCATGCCCCAATTATCTTACGTCGGGGCGCAGGGGCGTACATCTGTGGCGAAGAGTCGTCCATGATCGAATCCATCGAAGGTAAACGCGGTCTGCCGCGCCATCGACCGCCGTACGTCGCAGAGGTTGGAATTTTCGGTAGGCCCACGCTGGTGCAGAACGTCGAAACCCTGTACTGGATACGGGACATTGTCGAAAAAGGCGCCGAATGGTTTGCGCAACAGGGAAAGGATGAAGCAAAAGGCCCCCGCAGCTACTCGGTATCGGGACGCGTACGCCAACCGGGCGTTAAAATTGCGCCCGCCGGCACCACCATTCGTGAGCTGATCAACGACTACTGCGGAGGCATGGAGGAAGGCCACAAATTCAAAGGGTATCTGCCGGGCGGTGCGTCAGGCGGCATTTTGCCCGCATCGATGGATGATATCCCTCTGGATTTCGGCACCCTACAAAAATACGGCTGCTTTATCGGGTCCGCCGCCATCGTTGTATTCAGTGATCAGGACAGCGCCAAGGGTGTCGCCCTCAATCTGATGCGATTTTTCGAAGATGAGAGCTGCGGCCAGTGCACGCCTTGCCGCTCCGGTACGGAAAAGGCCGTTGCTTTCATGTCGCAGAACCGATGGGATGAGCCTCTGCTGACGGAGCTCGGAGCAACTATGACCGATGCTTCGATCTGTGGGTTGGGCCAGGCGGCGGCTAATCCGCTGTTAAGCGTGTTCAAGTATTTTCGTGAGGAGCTTTAAATGACTAGCGGCATTCAGTTTACGCTCGATGGTAAGACGGTTGAGGCGCAGCCGGGCGAGACGATATGGCAGGTGGCAAATCGACACGGTAATGAACTTCCACATCTTTGTTTTAAGGATGTGCATGGTTATCGCGCTGACGGCAACTGTCGTGCCTGTATGGTTGAAGTTGAAGGTGAGGCAGCGCTGGCCGCGTCCTGTATTCGCCGGCCGATCAAAGGCATGGTGGTCAATTCCACCGTTGATCGCGCTGTTCATGCCCGTAAAAACGTAATCGAGCTGCTGCTTGCCGATCAACCCGAGCGAGAGGAGGGTCCGGAGTACGATTCCAGGCTGTGGCAGTGGGCCGACCGCATCGATCTAGCAAGCAGCAGATATCCCGCGCGCAAACGAATAGCAGATGACCCGTCGCATCCGGCGATGTGGGTTCGGCTCGATGCCTGCATCCAGTGCAATCTTTGCGTGCGTGCCTGTCGCGAAGTGCAGGTGAACGATGTAATTGGCATGGCATTCCGCGGGCACGAATCGAAAATCGTGTTTGATTTTGACGACCCGATGGGCGCAAGCACCTGTGTCGCATGCGGCGAATGCGTGCAGGCCTGTCCAACCGGCGCATTGATGGAAAAGTCGCGGGTTGATGATCACGGTAAGGATAAGCGCATAGCCGTAACAGAAGTGGAAAGCATCTGTCCTTATTGCGGTGTAGGCTGTCAAATTACTTATCAGCTTAACGATAACACCATTGTGGCGGTCCAGGGCCGTGACGGGCCAGCTAATCGCAACAAGCTCTGCGTCAAAGGTCGTTTTGGCTTTGATTACGTGAAACATCCACATCGACTCACTAAACCACTGATTCGTCGTGATGACGCGCCTAAGGACGCGAACTGTGAAGTTGATCCAGCCAATCCGAGCACTCATTTTCGGGAAGCGACCTGGGATGAGGCGCTGGACAAGGCGGCCGCGGGAATCAAGGCTATAGTGCAGCGGGACGGGTCCAGTGCGCTGTCAGGATTCGGTTCGGCAAAAGGCTCCAATGAAGAAGCCTACCTGGTACAAAAACTGGTGCGAACAGGATTCGGCACCAATAATGTTGACCACTGCACGCGCCTGTGTCACGCGTCTTCTGTCGCGGCTCTCTTGGAAGGGATCGGGTCCGGTGCAGTAACGGCACCATTCACCGCTTGTCTCGACGCGGACGTAATCATAATCATCGGTTCCAACGCCGCAGAAAATCACCCGGTTGCGGCTACTTTTTTCAAGCAGGCGGTGAAACAGGGCAAAACATTAATCATCTGCGATCCGCGCAATAATCCGCTCAGTCGATACGCCAAGCACATGCTTAGATTTAATGCCGGCACCGACGTTGCTTTGCTCAACGCGATGTTGAACGTCATTATCAGCGAGAGGTTGTGCAACGAGAGCTACATCAGCCAATTTACCGAAGGATTCGAGCAGCTAAAAGCCCACATCGTCGACTTTACTCCTGAGGCGATGCAGCCTATCTGCGGCATCGATGCTGACACGATTCGAACCGTAGCGCGTGCGTATGCAACGGCGGGGCGGTCGATCATATTCTGGGGGATGGGCATTTCGCAGCATGTTTACGGAACGGACAACGCCCGCTGTTTAATCGCCCTGGCTCTGATCACTGGGCAGGTTGGCCGACCAGGTACCGGTTTACACCCGCTGCGGGGACAAAACAATGTACAGGGCGCTTCAGACGCGGGATTGATCCCCATGGTATTTCCTGATTACCAGTCAGTCGAATCGCCCGACATTCGGAAAAGGTTCGAAGACGTCTGGGGGACAAAACTTGATCCGAACAAGGGCCTCACCGTGGTAGAAATCATGCACGCGGTGATTGCCGGCAAGATCAAGGGAATGTACATCATGGGTGAAAACCCGGCCATGTCAGATCCTGATACGCAACATGCGCGTGAAGCGCTGGCTAAGCTCGAACATCTGGTCGTGCAGGATTTGTTTATGACCGAGACCGCGTTTCACGCCGATGTGGTTCTGCCGGCCTCGGCTTGGCCTGAAAAGGACGGTACGGTGACCAATTCCAATCGGCAGGTTCAAATGGGTCGCACTGCCCTTAACATGCCGGGCGACGCGCGTCAGGACTGGTGGATCGTGCAGGAATTGGCCAATCGGCTTGGTCTGAACTGGACCTATGCCGGTCCGCGAGATGTATTTGCCGAAATGAAGCAGGTCATGCCCTCGCTGGATAACATCACCTGGGAGCGATTGCTCGAAGAAAACGCCGTCACCTATCCCTGTTTGAGCCCGGACGCAAACGGCGAGGACATCGTATTTGGTGATGGATTCCCAACGGAGAGCAAGCGCGGGCGCCTGGTACCGGCTGACTACAATCCACCGGATGAGCTGCCGGACGAGAATTATCCTTTCGTTCTGACTACGGGACGCCAGCTGGAACACTGGCATACCGGTTCGATGACGCGCCGCTCCACGATTCTGGACAGCATTGAACCGGAGGCAGTAGCAAGCCTGTCACCGCAGGATATTGACCGTCTGGGCATTAACGAGCGCATCCGCGTGCAAACACGACGGGGTACGATCGAATTGAAGGTACGTACAGATCCAGCCGTGCCGCAGGGGATGGTATTCATTCCCTTCTGCTATGCCGAAGCGGCAGCGAATGTGTTGACCAATCCCGAGCTGGATCCGATCGGAAAGATTCCGGAATTCAAATATTGTGCGGCCCGGGTAGAGGCCCTGTCATCCTGATTTGCCCGGGGCCGCGCCAGCGCCCTCGGGCGCCATTACGATGCGCGAGATTAGGTTGGTTTTTTACTGACTGTACCGGCCGGACTAGTTCGTCGAATTGACCATATAGTCAACTGCCGCTTTAACGTCATCATCACTTAAGGCTGCGTTGCCGCCTTTGGCGGGCATGGCATTGAAGCCGTTGATTGAGTGTTCATACAGCGTTTCCATGCCCTGTTCCAGACGCTGTGTCCAGGCTTCTGCGTCTCCAAACTTCGGGGCGCCGGCAACGCCAGCAGCGTGACACACTGAGCAGCTCGATTCATAGACGCTTTGACCTGCTGCTGCATCCGACGCGGTTACATCTTGAGCGGTTTCTCCGGTTGAGGCAGCAGCAGTCTGCATCTGAGCGCTGCTTTCCTGGCTCGCAGACTCCTTGCCGATCATGTAGTCCACAGCGGCTTTGACCGCATCGTCACTCAAGTTTGTGCTGCCACCTTTGGCAGGCATGGTATTGAATCCATTGATCGCGTGCTCGTACAGCACCTCTGCGCCCTGAGCAATGCGAGGCTCCCATGCGGCGCCATCGCCATACTTGGGCGCACCGGCTATGCCCGCAGTGTGGCACGCCGCACAGGCCGACTGATACACGCTCTCACCGGATTGGGTTTGTGTATCAGCCATGGTGACTTCCTGTTCACTTACATCACCGATCGCCATGGACGCCACCGGCATCGTTCGGACCATCGCTTCCTGAATATTGGCTTCGATATACACATCCGATTTTTGGCTGCCGGCTTCGCCACCAACCATATAGGCCAGGATGATGAGCACTACGGTAAGCAAGACCATCCCGCTGATCATTCCAACAAAAACTTTCCCAAACGTCGTGTCACTCATATGTTCCATATGTTCGCTCATGAATACTTACCTACTGATTATTTAATTGCTGAATCGCGATGACGCATATCGCGCAAGAGGATTGTATTATTGGGCGGCGAGTATACCTTAAAATATTATTCTGCCACTATGTCGAGGGGCAGTCGAAAGGGTCTGGGTAGTAACGCGTTCAATTATTGCGGAATGACGTAAGTCCCCGATTTTTCATTGTAAAACGCGCCTGTAGCTCAGTTGGATAGAGTGTTGGCCTCCGGAGCCAAAGGTCACAGGTTCGAATCCTGTCAGGCGCGCCAGTTTTTCAAAGACTTGTGCCTGTCTGTTTATTAATCGAAATCTCGCTGTGACCAGAATGTGACGCAGCGGACAATGCGTTGACCGCTGCGCGCACATTTTCTGGCGATGGGTGTGCATAAATTTTCAGCGTCAACGGAGCGGATGTCTGCTCCTGCTGCCAGAGCAGACCAATTAATAATCGTTTGGGTCAGAGTCAGTATTTTTCCGGTTCAGTGCGGCCAGAAGCTGTCAAATCTGCTTACGTTACTATCTTTCGGTTTCCACTTCATAACGATCTTCAAAGAGACGCACCGTCACGTGACCATGAACTCCACTAACATAGGTGTCTATACCATGGTCATCGAAATATTTGCGCATTCGATCGCCGCGGGGACTCATCCAAGGCGGCGCGCTGGCCGATACTAACACAGCCTTTGGCCGCACCAGGTCGAGAAATTCATTCGGTGCTGCGCTTTCGACACCGTGGTGTGGGGCTGACATCAGTGTGGCCTGAAGACGTTCCCCGTGTTCCACAAGATAACTGCCTAATCTATGGTTTACATCAGCGGTAAATAATATCGATTGGTTACCGTGATCTAAACGAAGAATTAGTGTTGCGTCATTGATATCCGTAATTCCCAATGGAGAGTTCATTCCGTTGTAGGAATATAAAATCTCAAGAGCCGTGTTGCCTTGCTTGTAGACAATATCTCCCGCTTCGACGGTTTTGATCGAGACCTTACGGTTGACCACATTATCGCGGGTTTCAATGATATGATCATAGTCGCAACGGCCTGCCCAATTTTCTCGCTCACAGGCCTCCTGAGCAGGAAGGTTGAAGATCACCTGCCCAACGGATTTCATCGCATCGATGGTTGTCAGCAACCCCTCATAGTGATTGCGATGTCCATGGGTAATGATGATCGTGTCAATGTGATCAATGCCCCTAGAGAGCAGGTACGGGACTAGGTAATTAAGGGCATGACGGTGATAACTAACGTCGATAAGTACGCGATGTCCATCCGGAAACTCCAGCAGATGAGCATCACCGGTAAGCTTCACTCCGCTAACGTCGACCATGGTCCAGATCAATGGTTGCTGCCTTTTCGCGCCGAAAATGACCCACAGTGAAATAAAAACCACAGCCAGTACAGCCAGCCAAAGTGCAACAGCAGACCTATCAGAAAACATGTCTATCGAAATTGAAAGGTACCGTGATTATGTCTATTTTCTTTGTATTACGTAAATGCTTCAAATGTCTGCTTTCCTAGCACCGGACGCCCACATTCTGCCCTTCTTGAGCTTCGGTCACTCGGATGGCGGAGCCGGTGAGAATACAGCGCTTGTATAAAACGCAGACCGTTATATGAGAATAGCCATTACACTCCTGCTTGGAATGGCTTGGATCCTAGGGCATTCCGATCAAGGGTGTTTACAAAAGTACGAAACAAAATCAGGCAAGTGGATCAGTATTGTTGAGATTCACCCGGTCGGCCGTAGCTTGAGCAGTATACGAATCAGTTCGGAGGGATTCGAGTATGAATTCAATGAAACTGTTAAAGACACCGACCCAATAAAAGAGGTGTTTGTCGCGGACCTCGATGGTAATGGATTCGACGAACTCTACATCTTTACCGTCTCAGCCGGCTCGGGAAGTTATGGCAAAGTAATTGGCATCGCCTCCAACAAAGACAAGAGCATGTCCATGATCTTGTTTCCGCAGATCGAAAAAGGAGATCCGATTTTCGAGGGGTACATGGGGCATGATGTTTTTACCATAGAAAACCAACGGCTCGTGCGATCCTTTCCCGTCTACGGCGCGAAGAACACTAACGCAGATCCCACAGAAGAAATACGAAGGATTGTCTATGGTTTGATACCGGGGGAAGCGATGTGGCAACTACAAATTGAGCGGGTTGAACCTGACAATTGATTGGTGCAGTGTGGCGTGACTCATTAGCATTACGACAGCCCCCTCATTCCTTGGTGGCTTACGGTCACGGCTGGGGCATCCTCCAAACGACGTTGACGCTTCAAAACTTAAAACTTATATGTAGAAGTGTCGCGATTGACCGGATCATGCCCTGAGTCATTCAGTCAAGTGATTTGTTGTGGAACGAGGTTAGAACCTCTCCGCTGAAGGGCCTTAAGGTAGGTGGTTTCATTGTAGGGTGTGCGTGATTTCCAGCACCG
>JAHEKE010000104.1 GCA_024638505.1 Gammaproteobacteria bacterium
GTGGCGATAGGCGACCGCGTGTCCGGTGAGGGTCACATCGTATGCGGCATTTGCCGCAACTGCCGTGCCGGCCGGCGACACCTGTGTCGCAACACCCAGGGTGTCGGAGTAAACCGGGCCGGTGCCTTTGCCGACTATCTGGTGATTCCAGCGCAGAACGCGTACCAAATTCCACACAACATTTCGGATGAAATAGCGTCTATTCTCGATCCGCTGGGTAATGCGGTGCATACGGCTTTGACTTTCGATCTGGTTGGTGAGGATGTTCTGATCACCGGCGCCGGCCCCATTGGATTAATGGCGGCCGCAGTGGCACGCCATGCCGGCGCGCGTCATATTGTCATCACTGACCTAAAGCAGGACAGGCTGAAACTGGCTGAGCAGATGGGCGCGAGCCTTGGCGTGAACGCGCGAGAATTTGACGCGCAGAAGGTGATGCACCAGCTGGGCATGCGCGAGGGATTTGACGTGGGGCTGGAAATGTCGGGCAGCGAGGCAGCACTGACCAGTATGATCGACTGCATGAATCACGGCGGCAATATCGCACTGCTGGGTCTGTACGCGCAGCCTGTTTCGATCGATTTGTCCAAAGCCATTCTGAAGGGAATCACGTTCAAGGGAATATATGGCCGGAAAATGTACGACACCTGGCACAAGATGATCGCCATGCTGGGCAGCGGGCTGGATGTCGGCGCGGTGATCACCCATCATTTGCCATTCCGGTCGTTTGAGCAGGGGTTCACCGAGCTGAACGAAGGAAAGGCTTGCAAGGTTGTTCTCGATCTGATCGCATAGCCGGGAGACAGCAAGTTGAATGAGACTTCGAATCAGCGGCCCCAGCGCGCTAAACGCAGTCGGCAACGGCGGGTGCATCCAAAGAAATCTGAGCTGCAGCAGCTGCCCTGGCAGCAGCTCAAGTACGTGGACCCACCAACGGAACCTCTCGACCAAGATGGCGTGGAGCGGATTCACCACACGGCCATGCGCATACTGGAAGAGATCGGTATTGATTTTCTTAACGCGGAAGCCAAAAGCATATTAAAAACTGCGGGATGTGACGTTGACCCCGGCGCGGACCGGGTGCGTATGGACCGGTCGTTTGTCATGGAGCAGGTGGCCAAGGCCCCGGCGGAATTCACCATCACGCCAAGAAACAAAGAGCGGACTATTAGCATAGGCGGCGCAACCGCCGTGTTTGGACCCGTAGGCAGCCCACCCAACGTGACCGACCTTGACCAGGGGCGCCGCGTCGGCAATCGCGCCGATTTTCAAAATCTGCTGCGCCTGGGGCAGGCGTTCAACTGCATCCATTTTCACACCGGATATCCGGTTGAGCCGGTTGATATCCACCCGTCCATTCGCCATCTCGATGCGCTGTTCGATATGCTTACGCTGAGCGATAAAGTGGTCCACGCGTACTCACTGGGAACGGAGCGGATCGAGGACGGCATGGAAATGGTGCGCATTGCCGCCGGCTTAAGCAGTGAGGAATTCGAGTCTGCGCCGCGTATGTTTACCAATATAAACTCCTCGTCACCGCTCAAACATGACTGGCCCATGCTGGATGGCGCCATGCGCATGGCCCGGCGGGGCCAGCCTACGATCGTTGCGCCATTTACCCTGGCCGGAGCCATGGCCCCAGTAACCCTGGCGGGTGCGCTCGCGCAGCAGACCGCTGAATGTCTCTCTGCCATTGCTTTGCTGCAGGTAGTAAAACCCGGTATACCGGTGGTGTTCGGGGCGTTCACCTCCAACGTCGACATGAAATCGGGTGCGCCAGCATTCGGTACCCCCGAATACATGCGCGCCATGCAGATTTCGGGGCAGCTCGCGCGAAAATACAAACTGCCGTGGCGCGGCTCCAATGCCAATGCCGCCAATTCGCCCGACGGTCAGTCGATCTGGGAGAGCGTGTTTTCCTTATGGGGCGTTACCAGCGGCCACGTAAACATCGTGATGCACGGGGCCGGCTGGCTGGAAGGCGGCCTGGTAGCGAGCTTTGAAAAGTTTATTATGGACTGCGAGCTGCTGCAGCAGTTGATCTACTATCATCAATCCGTTCCGACAACAGATGACGACCTTGCCTTCGACGCCATCAAAGAGGTCGGCCCCACTGGCCATTTTCTGGGCTGCGCGCACACGCAGGAGCGCTACCGTGACGCCTTCTACAGCCCGATCCTATCGGACTGGCGCAACTTCGAAAGCTGGCAGGAGGCGGGCTCGCCGCAAAGCCATGAACATGCCAACCGGGTGTGGAAGCAGGTACTGGCTGATTTTACGCCACCGCATATCGAACCTTCGATCAAGGAGGAACTTGCAGATTTCGTGGCGCGGCGAAAGGAAGAGGGCGGTGCACCAACGGACTTTTAACATGGGCCAGGTGCGCCCCATGCGATTGCCAACACGGCCTGGAGATGATGGGCGCTGGTAGTGATTGAGCGCGTGCCGCAGTCGCTTATAACCAGAGAGGAGATCTCTCGTGAAGCAGCGTAAATATGATGCGGTCGTCATTGGTGCAGGCGTTATCGGTGCAGCAACCGCATATTACTTAAGCAAATTCGGAGCAAAAAAGGTCATCATCATAGATCGCGGGCCGGTCTGTGCCGGCGGTACGGCCAAGTCCTGCGCCATTATTCGCAGCCACTATTCAATTCTGAGCAACACGCGGCTTACGCTGACCAGCCTGGAGATTTTTCGCAACTTCCAGGAGGCCCTCGGCAGCACGGAGGTCGATTGTGGATTTGTAAACAGCGGTTACCTCATCGTCGCCGGCGAAGACAGTTTTGCGCATGATATGAAGCGCAATCTTGTTCAGCAGTCAAACGCCGGGGCCAAGACCTACGTCGTCGATCAGGCCCAGGCCAGCGAGCTGCACCCCTTATTAAACGTTGCGGATGCGGCAGTCATTGGCTACGAATCTGAGTCTGGGTATGCCGATCCCTATCTGACAACAGCGGGGTTCATCTCGGCGGCGCGTAAAAATGGAGTTGAGGTCGAAACTGATCACGCAGTCAGAAAAATCGAGGTCCGCTCTGGCAAGGTAACTGCGGTAAGGACAGATCGCGCGGTGATCAACGCCGGTGCCGTCGTCAGCGCAGTCGGGCCTTGGACCAGGACGCTGACCGACGCGTTGCAGTTAAATCTGCCGCTTGAGATCTCCCGCCATACTGTTCTGACCCTGCGTGGCGATGAGCCCTACCCAGGGGATATGCCGATAGTCAAAGACCTGACCACGCCAAACAAGATGTACTTCCGGCCAAGCAGCGGTGGCGTAGTTCTGGTCGGGACGGGTGACCATGGGGACCCGGTGGAGAGCGCTGACGGACTGGAGCAAGACGTGCCGGCGGATTTCGTGCTGCATCAGGGCAAGCAGGTCAGTCACAGAATGCGTAAATTCGAACGCGCCGCGCTGGCGGCGTCATGGGTCGGCCCTTATGACATTACGCCGGACTGGAATCCGGTGCTCGGCTCCGTCCCGGGTGTCGCTGGTCTTTTCGTGGCGTTTGGCTTTTCCGGGCACGGATTCAAGTTGTCCCCGGCAGTGGGAATGTGTCTGGCCCAAACGGTTCTGGGTCAAGCGCCCGCAGAGTCCCTGCATCCGTATCGTCTGTCGCGTTTTGCAGAGGGGGAGTTGTTAGCCGGTACTTACGGAATAGGCTCGATATCCTAACCCTGCTCGGCTAAGGGCCGCTCGCGCCACCTGCTCGACCGCTATTCCGGTATGGCGTGAATTTGGTAAACCGCAGCGATGGCGCTTGGAATCCGCTCGGAGAACTGACCAAACCATCTGCCATAGATTTCGAGAATCTGTCCGCTGCGATACAGCTGCGCCAGCACCCGGTCAGCGACCAAACGGAAATCTGCATCGTTACGCCTGACTGCCAGAGCAAACGGCTCATACGAAAAAGTCTGCTCACTTACACCGTAGCGTCGCGGTGACTCTGAAGTGAGCAGCAGACCTATCAGCACAACCTGATCTGAGCAATAAGCTGCGACCTGACCCTGTTTGAGAAGATCGAATCCCTGCGCCGCAGAATCGACCACCACCACTTCCGCCTCCGTCGCCGTCTGCTTAAGCGCGGCGTCGAGCACTTCTTCGGTTGTAGTGCCTTGCACCACCGCTACTTTTTTATCCTTGAGGTCTTCCAGCGTATTTATAGGCTCTTCCTGCCGACTCATTAGGGAAGCGCCCGTGGCGAAAGTCAGCTGGGTAAAATCTACCAGTTCACTTCGCGATAAAGTTTTCGTCGTTGCACCGCAGAGTATGTCGATCTTGTTCTCCTGCAGCGCGCTGAATCGATTCTGCGCGTTGACCGGTAAATAGTCGACGGCGATATCGGACCTGCCGGTTTTTTCTTTTACCGCCTCTACGACTTGCTTACACAGGTCGATGGAGTACCCGATCGCATTGCCTTCACCGTCGCGGAAAGACATGGGTGGCTCTGATTGCCGATAACCAATTCTCATCTTTCCACTTTGTTTAATCTGCTCCAGGGTTGGTAACTGCTCTGCTGCATCCAGCGCGGGTGCAATCAAAATTAGAATAGCTGCAAGGCTAACAATAGTGCGCATGTCGTCTCCGCTTAAGTTTTGTAGAAATATATCACGTTAACTGGGCCTGGTCGGCGCGAGGGTGAAAGCCCGACTGGAGGGAGGTGCGCGATCTACAGGGCTCCATCTAGACGGGCAAGCGTTCATGCTGTTAACGTCCTGCTATCAGCTTATCGGTGAGTTTCATTATATGCGTGTCTATATCAGCTGTGACATTGAAGGTGTCGCAGGCATTGCCCACTGGGATGAAGCACGTAAAAGTCATCAGGACTATGCCGAGTTTCGCCGGCAGATGACCAGCGAGGCCAGGGCTGCCTGCGAAGGCGCGTTGGCTGCAGGGGCGAGTGCAATTACGGTAAGGGATGCGCACGGCACTGGGCGCAACATCATCGGCAGGGAACTACCGCCCCCGGCCCATCTCATCCGGGGTTGGAGCGGACATCCGTATCTGATGATCCAGGAAATCGATCAGTCCTACGATGCCGCTGCATTTATCGGCTTTCACAGCAGCGCTGGCGCTGGTGGAAACCCTTTATCGCACACCATTTCCTCGCGCATGCTGCATGCGATCCACTTAAACGGCGAGCCGTGTTCAGAGTATCGCATCCACGCCTATGCCGCCGGGCTGGTCGGTGTGCCGGTAGTGTTCGTTTCCGGCGACCAAACTTTATGCGCTGAGGTATCGGCACTGCAGGCGAACACGCGGACATACAGCACCAAGCGCGGCGAAGGCGCTTCACAAACTAGTGTGCATCCGGATGAGGCAATCAGCGGGATCCGTGACGGAATGCGAATGGCACTTTCCGGCGACTTATCGCGCGCGCGGCTGCAGCTGCCTGACTCTTTTTCTCTGGAGCTTACGTACAAAGAACATACCGATGCCTACGCTAGGAGTTTTTATCCAGGGGCCGAGTTGCTGGCTCCGCATACGGTGCGTTTTAAAAGTGGGGAGTACTTTGAGGTTCTGCGCGCATTGCAGTTCCTAATTTGAAACGAAACACTG
>JAHEKE010000020.1 GCA_024638505.1 Gammaproteobacteria bacterium
TGGCTGGGGGAGAGGGATTCGAACCCCCGCTAGCGGAGTCAGAGTCCGCGGTCCTACCACTAGACGATCCCCCAGTGGCTTTACAGTGTAGTGACTTTACAGTTTAAAGTATTAAGTTCACCGAAGTAAGCCCGTTCATGCAGCAAACCATGCCTACTGCCGTGAACGGTCGCATGATCGATGGGGGATAAACACGCGGCCACCTATGACCAGGAGACAGCTTTCTTGCCGTCCGGTTACCCTCTTACCGAGGAGGCTAGCGTTTACTGTACTGCGGTCGCTTGCGCGCTTTATGCAATCCCACTTTCTTGCGCTCAACCTCACGGGCATCGCGCGTAACAAAGCCCGCTTTGCGCAGCGGTGCCCGATGCGTTTCATCGTAGGCGATCAACGCGCGGGTGATGCCGTGGCGAATCGCTCCCGCTTGACCGCTGTTACCACCACCGGCAACTAAGACGTCAACGTCGAACTTATCCTGCATGTCAGTTTTATTCAGGGGCTGTCGTACAACCATGCGCGCGGTCTGGCGACCGAAATATTCGTCGAGCGGACGTTTGTTGACTGTAATTTGACCTGCGCCGCGACGAATGCGCACCCTCGCAGTTGAGGATTTTCTGCGCCCGGTGCCCTGATATACTTGTTCTGCCATTTAAACTTCCAATTAAATTTGTAAAGGTCTGGGCTGCTGTGCCTCATGCTTATGCGCTGGCCCCGCGTAAACATGCAGCTTTTTGAACATCGCGCGACCCAGCGGGTTTTTCGGAAGCATGCCTTTCACCGCAGTCTCTATTACCCGCTCAGGATGCTGGGCTAGTAGATCCTTTAAAACGACCGAACGGATGCCGCCCGGATATCCAGTATGGCGATGGTAGATTTTGTCGTCCATCTTTTTACCGGTAACCCGTATCTTATCGGCGTTTACTACGACTACATGGTCTCCAGTATCAATATGAGGGGTATATTCCGGTTTATGTTTGCCGCGCAAGCGACGAGCTGCCTCTGATGCCAAGCGGCCGAGGATTTTATCGGTAGCGTCAATGACTAACCACTCTCGGCGAACCTGAGCAGGCTTGGCGGAATAAGTTTTCATATTGTCAAGACTTGAACGGCTGGAAAAATCGGAGCGCGGATACTACTAAACGTATAGACGGGAGTAAAGATACGGGGCAGTAAATCATCCACCAGCCGTGCCTAAAAAAGCCAAAAAAAAAGGCGTGGCTTAAGAGCCACGCCCAAACCACCAAAGGAGGATGGAGGAGCCTTTCAACTTTCTTTCAAGCACCCGCTTCCCGTCGAATGCTTTTACATCTTTCTCCTGAAACCCTTAAAATTCAGGATATAATAATTATCTAATATTAGCACTTGTTTGTCAAGAATAATTCTAACAAATTTGTTGCGGCGCAGTATACTAAAACTTTTTCAGTAATGCAATCAGAAACTTCAACCTTTTTTATGCGCTATTTGTTGAAGTTGCGCCTCTAACTGACGCCTCATTTGCACCACCTCGCTGGATTCCGGCGCGAGCACGTCTTCCCACAATATCACTTGTCCGGCCCGGATCGGATTTCTCAAGACCAGATTTTGTGCCAATCCGAGCGGTAATGCGCCCATCGAAACACTGCGTTCGGCAGCAACCAGTTTACCAAACACCGTATATCCACCCTCACCATCCAGCCGCTCGTCGGCGGTCAGGTTTCTCTTGGCCACCGCTAGGACGTCCGCACAAAACCGGCCGGGCGTTCCGGTGGCCTCCTGTAACAGGGCCACCCTGGCTACGGAGTAACCCAGCTCAAGACCGATTAAATGTATTGGTCGATACAGCGCCGCATAATGCCCGCTTGGATCGATAAGCACGCCGTATTCGTGAAAACACCGCTGTACATAGGCATTATCGGTCTCAAATGTGACAAACACACCCCAGCGGAGATCGTGCTCTACCTCGCGACCATCCCGATGCAGGCTTGAAACAACCTCCACGGTACCGGAGCTATGTAACACACCACCAGCCGATTGAGGCACGCAGGTCATGGGTAATCGCTCTACCCCACACGGCGGAAAAACCAAACCGTCCGCATGCGGTATCAGACCAGTTGCATTAGCCACCGCTGCCATTTCGATTGCGGACTTGGTTCCATCGAGAAATGAGTTAAACATCTTGGCATTGTAGTCACCACTTGCCACCTGCTCCTCGCTAAAACCATAGTGCTGCCAAACGGTATCCGGCGTAGAGTGGTGGTATGCTGGGAGATATTTGGTACCTTTACCCGCACAGGTTACGTCAAAGCCACAGCTACGCGCCCAGTCGACCAGTTCACAAATGAGGGCAGGTTGATCGCCGTAAGCCATCGAGTAAACCACACCAGCCGACTTTGCTTGCTCAGCCAGTACCGGCCCCACTACTGCATCCGCCTCCACTGTAACCATGACGACGTGCTTTCGTGCCGCGATGGCAGTTTGCGCATGGCCCACTGCAGCTGGCACGCTGCCGGTGGCCTCCACCACCACGTCAACCAGTTCATGATCAATCACGCACTGCAGGCGGTCGATGAGCATAGTTGTGCCCTGATTGATAGCCTGCTGCAGGGTTGCAGCCGCATAACTCTCGGATTTCCAGCCGATTTGCTGCAGTGACTTCTTACACCGCTCTACATCGAGATCCACGATGGCTACGACATGCATTCCGCGAGTTCTGCTCGCTTGGGCTAAAAACATGCATCCGAATTTGCCGGCTCCGATTAAAACTACCCTGATCGGATTGCCGGCCTCATGCCTGAGTTGAAGCTGTGCGGATAAATGCATGAATCAAGAGTCCGCTACAAGGCTAATCCAGTGCACGACCGGGACAGAAGCTTCACTTTGCAGGTGACTCAGACAACCAATGTTGGCAGTTGCAATGACATCGGGCGCGCCCGAACCCAGTGCCTCAAGTTTATTCTTCTTCAACTGCGAGGAGATGGTTGGATTCAAAATTGAGTACGTCCCTGCCGAACCGCAGCACAGGTGCGCGTCAGGCACCGCGACAAGGGAAAATCCGAGGCTGGTCAAGATGCGCTCCACCCTGCCAGTGAGCCGCAGTCCGTGCTGCAGCGAGCAAGGTGACTGGAAGGCAACTCGCAGCTTTGTGTTGGGCCTAAGTTTCTTTAGGTCTTCCGTTTCGAGAATTTCACTTATGTCTCTGGTCAATGCTGATATTTTTGCCGCTTTATCCGCATAACCCGGATCTTCACGCAGAAGATAACCGTAATCCTTTAGCATGACACCGCAACCGCTGGCGGTACTGACAATAGCTTCCACTCCTGCCTCGATATGCGGCCACCACGTATCGACGTTTCGCCGGATAAATTTCAGCGCCTCTTCGCGTGCGTTTAGATGTTGGCTCAACGCTCCGCAACAACCATCATTTGTGGTAATGAGCCTGATGCCCAGTCGATCCAGAACCCGCGCTGTATCCGAGTTGATATTGGGCGCTATTGCAGGCTGTACGCATCCGTTTAACACCAGCATTTCGCGTTGATGGCGGTTATCTGGCCAGGGGGCGGCAGCCACGCGGGGGGGCGTCATCTTTTTTAGCACAGGGGGCATCATGCCTCTGAAGACCTGCCCGCATCGCAACAGCGGCCCAAATCGATTTCGATATGGGAGAATCGTTCGCAGTAACTTTCTTAGAGCTCTATCAACTACGGTCCTCCCGACCTGGGTCTCAACCACATGCCGCCCTATGTCCAGGAGCCGACCAAACCGGACCCCCGAGGGACAAGTCGTCTCGCAGCTGCGGCAAGTGAGGCAGCGGTCAAGGTGCAGCTGGGTTGCGTGCGCGGGTGGAGTACCTTCCAGCACCTGCTTGATTAAGTAAATGCGGCCGCGTGGACCATCGAGCTCATCACCGAGGAGCTGATACGTTGGGCATGTTGCCGTACAAAACCCACAATGTACGCAGCTACGTAAAATTGAATCCGCTTCCGCGCCTTCAGCGGTATGGCGGATAAAGTCGGCAAGGTTTGTTTGCATTGGTTTGTCGTGACTGCTTTATGATCGATCAGCCGGAGCCAAGACTAAGCTACACTCCTATATACCTTCGTACATTCGCCCTGGATTCAACACACCCATTGGGTCAAACGCTTTTTTTAAGTTCTCGTGCAGTTTGTGTACGGCTGTCGCCAACGGATGAAATGCATTTTCGCGATCACCACCACGGAACAGCACGGCGTGCCCCCCCAGTTTATCAACCTCGGCGCGTATCTTCTGCGCTGGAGTATCAGTAATCAACCAGCGCAAAGCACCGCTCCACTCCAGTAGAGCGCTGCCGGGGATATTAAGCGTTGGCGCGGTGGGTGGCACTGAAATTCGCCACAGCGGCCCCGATTGGGAAAAGAATTTATGCCTCTGTTCTTTAATGTCATGCCAATGCTTTCGGCCGTGGTCGATCTTCTCTCCGCCAAGCCGGGCTCGTGCGGCTTTTACCCCTTTTTCAGATCCAGATAGCCGAATATGCAGCACACCCTCACGGTAGGAGGTGGCAGATATAGGGGAGGGCTTTCTGGCCCAATCGTTTTGCAATGCCAGGGCCTGATCCTGCTCAAGTTCGAACATCAGAGTTTGCTCGACCTTGGGCACAGGCAATACTTTGAGGGAGATTTCGAGCAGTACGCCCAGCGTACCCATAGATCCGACGAGCAGTCGTGAAACATCGTACCCGGCGACGTTTTTCATGACTTTACCACCGAACTTCAGATCCTCACCGCGGCCGTTGATCATTCTTATGCCCAGGGTAAAGTCACGCGCGGCTCCGACGTAAGGTCGGCGTGGACCGGAAAGACCGCTCGCAATCGTTCCCCCTAGGGTTGCCTCCGAGCCGAAACTGGGAGGTTCAAAAGCCAGCATCTGTTTATGCTCCGCCACGACAGACTCGATTTCCGTGAGTCGGGTCCCGCCGCGCGCGGTGATAACCAATTCGGTAGGGGCGTAATCCACAATGCCGGAATGGCTCAGGATGGAGATTGGCTCGCCGCAGGGTTCTCGGCCGTAAAAATCTTTGGTATTTCCTCCCTGCAAGCATAGCGCAACTTTACGGTCACAGGCACGTTTGACGGCAGCAATTAGATCTTGGGCAGAATCGCTAGACATGAATAAAAGATTAAGGCATTCGCGACGAGTAGGTTTCGCGCTGTTTTTAAGATGTTCAACTACATCAGAATCTTTCTATCTCCGGAAATTTCAGCTGCCCTTTATGCACGTGCATGGCGCCAAACTCAGCACAGCGGTGCAAAGTCGGCACCGCCTTGTCGGGATTGAGCAGCCGCTTCTCATCAAAGGCCTCTTTTACTGCATGAAATTGAGTTAACTCCAAGGAGTCGAACTGCACACACATCTGGTCTATTTTTTCCATGCCGACACCGTGCTCGCCCGTGATGGTGCCGCCAACTTCTATACACAGCTGGAGAATGCGTGCAGCCAAAAGTTCGGTCTTTTCCAGATCTCCTTCAACGTTTCCATCGTATAGTATTAGCGGATGCAGGTTACCGTCCCCTGCATGAAAAACGTTTACCACCCGCAAACCGTACTCCTTGGACAGCTCGGTTATCTTATTCAACACGCTACCCAGCGCCCGCCTCGGGATAGTGCCATCAATGCAGTAGTAATCGGGAGATATGCGCCCCACCGCCGGAAAAGCCGCCTTGCGCCCAGACCAGAACAGCTGTCTTTGCGCTTCGTTTTCTGCTATCTGCATTTGGGTGTAACCGCTTTGTGCTAGAACGACTTTTACGCTCTCAATGTCATCCTCTACCTCATCGGGTATGCCGTCCAGTTCGCACAGTAATATGGCGGCCGCTTCTACATCATACCCAGCATGAACAAAATCTTCGGTCGCGCGAATTGCGGCATTATCCATCATTTCCAATCCGCCTGGGATGATACCTGCGGCAATAATGTTACCCACCGCATTGCCTGCTTTTTCAATATCATCAAACGACGCCATGATTACCCGCGCACACTCGGGCTTTGGCAACAGTTTGACCGTAACCTCAACGATTATTCCGAGCAGCCCTTCCGAACCAGTCAGAATCGACAGCAGGTCATAGCCGGGGGAGTCGAGCGCATCTGATCCAATGGTTACTAAATCACCATCAACAGTAACAATCTTGAGCTTGAGTATATTGTGGACGGTCAAGCCATACTTAAGACAGTGCAGCCCACCTGCATTCTCGGCGACATTCCCTCCAATGGTACAGGCGATTTGTGAAGATGGATCAGGAGCATAATACAAATCAAGGTGAGCGACTGCCTCGGATATGGCAAGATTTCTCACCCCCGGCTGCACCACCGCAGTACGGTTTTGGGCATCTATTTTAAGTACCCGGTTGAACTTGGCCAGACTCAATATCACGCCATTTTCAATAGGCAGCGCGCCGCCGGATAATCCTGTTCCCGCACCGCGGGCAACAATGGGGATGTCATTTTTAAAACAATAGCGCGCCACCTCCTGCACCTGCTCGATGCGGTCTGGCAAGACCACAACCAGTGGCAGCTTGCGGTAAGCGGACAACCCGTCACACTCATATGGGCGCAAAGACTCAATATCCGAAAGAACCGATTCTGCTGCGACCACGGCGCGTAAATCATCCGCGACCCTTGCCCGGACGGACTCTAACGGCTCTTTAAATTGGCTAGCTGGGGTGCTCATCATCGACCTTTGGTGGACCAATATAAATTCCCACCTTCATTTTTGCAACGACGGCATGAGCTTTAACCGGCAAATAACATTTTCAATAGAACCGCTACGCCTACGCCGGAAATCAAACAAAGTAAAAGATTTCTTTTACGGCTGTAGAGGATCAATGCGCAGAATACAGCCACACACTTATACAAAGTGTCGACGTCCAAGTGAATCTGACTGCCTCGCATGAACAGCGCCTTTGAAACGATACCTGCCGCAATTGCAAGTGAGACATAGGTTAAGAATGCAATATTATCCTTACCCCACTGCAGGCAGCGCGCCCAGATAAAGGGGGAGATCCTCAACAGGTAGCTGCCCAGTCCAACGCCAAGAGCGGCCAGATACCAAGATGCATCAGTCACTCTGCCACCCTGACGACCAGTAAACCGACAGCCAGTGCTACCAAAAAGATACCCCAGCCGGGTAGCACTATCTCAACCAGCGGAGTTAAAAAAAAACCGAGTCCGGCCGCAATAAGCTCACTCCGTTTGCGCACATCGCTGCTGATTAAAAGCGAAAAGTATATAGGCAGAAACAAGGTGGCACCGAAACCAAGCAGGTTTGGTAAGCCATGGCCAAACCATACGCCGATAGCCGTTCCGGCAACGGCCGCAGAATAACTAACAAACACAAGCCCTTTAAAAAACTCAAACGGGTCTGTCCCCCTGTCTTTCCTCGATTCGAAAAAAGTGACCAGGAATGAAGAGGCGCTTATGAACTGAGCCCAGAACAAAAGCACCCGGCGTGGCACACTCTCAAAGATCGGGTTCAGCGCCATGCTCATGACCAGAAAGCGCAGATTCACCAGCACGCCGACAGAGATTACCGGCAGCAGCAATCCGGTCTGGGCACCGACCTCGATCATGGCAAACTGCGCCGGTCCGGCAAATACGATGACCGTCATCAACACCGCCGCCAGGTTTGGTGTGCCCGCTAAACTGGCAGTGATGCCGAATCCCATGAAGATGGCCACAAAGGTGATGCCCACCGAGGTACCGGCTTTTACACCGGATTGGAAATCACTGCTCATACTAAGGACGCGGATATATCTATTCCATCTACCTCAGCCGAATACAAAACGCGCGTATTTCTTACCGCAAGACGCGCTAGACGCCTTCGGTTATCAACTCCGCTATGGCCTGGCCGAGGTCACGTGTGGTCGCCTTTCCACCCAGGTCAGGGGTGTGCACATCGGTATCGATAAGAACGCCCTCTATAGCTCGCTCAATCGCCTGTGCCGCCTGCAGCTCACCAACATGCTCCAGCATCATTGCCCCAGACCATACCTGGCCGATGGGATTCGCAATGCCCTTGCCAGCAATATCTGGTGCGGAGCCGTGCACCGGCTCAAACATGCTCGGAAACTTTTTCTCCGGGTTGATGTTTGCTGCGGGGGCGATCCCTATTGTCCCCGCGATCGCCGGCCCCAGATCCGATAGAATATCTCCGAATAGATTGCTGCCAACAACTACATCAAACCAATCTGGATGTAGAACAAAGTTCGCCGCCAATATGTCTATGTGGTATTGATCGGTACGAATATCGGGATACTGATCAGCCATCGCTCTGAATCTTTCATCCCAGTAAGGCATGGTGTAGACGATACCATTCGATTTGGTTGCCGACGTGACGTGTTTGTCTGGTCGAGTACGGGCAAGTTCGAAGGCAAAACGAAGTACGCGGTCTACGCCTTTGCGGGTAAATATGTTTTCCTGCACAACCATTTCATCATCGGTGCCCGCATACATGCGCCCGCCAATCTCAGAATACTCGCCTTCATTGTTTTCCCGTACTACGTAGAAGTCGATATCATCCGTCCCGCGATTACGCAAAGGAGAATTGATTCCCTTGAGTAATCTTACCGGCCGTAAGTTAACGTACTGCTGCAGTTCCCGACGGATCGGTATCAACAAACCCCAGAGGGAAACATGGTCGGGTACGCCAGGGTAGCCGACCGCCCCGAGATAAATCGCAGTGTGGCTTTTCAGCTGTTCGATACCGTCGTCGGGCATCATGTGGCCCGTTTTCATGTAGGTCTCACAGCTCCAAGAGAATTCTGACCACTGGAATTCGATATCGAATCGACGTCCGGCCGCTTCTAAAGCACGAACCCCCTCTGGAACAACTTCGTTACCAATGCCATCACCTGGAATGACTGCAATCTTGTATTTCGGCATGTATGTAAAAGTCTCTAGTTGAATTATTGATTGTCTCGCCTACCAGCGCTGCAGTTTCTTTCTGCAAAAGAAAAATACAGGCTCGGCGACCAAACCGATTGGCGTAAAGCAGCATTAGGCTTACAACGCTCCGGATTCTGCGCACAGAACAGAATTCCTTTCCGACTCCCGGGATCGAGCCGCTAGCGCAATACTTTTATCAGCGCACTATGATCCAGTTCTCCATCACCCCGTGCGATAAGCTCATCATACAGATCTCTATTCAACCTGGTTGCCGGCAGGTCAGCACTCACTGCTTGCGCTAATTCCAGTGCCTGCTGCAGATCCTTGCGCTGAGTTATGGATTTGCCGCCCGGCTCGAAATTCCCATCAATCATGCGCTGTCCGTGCAGCTCCATGATGCGGGACCAAGCAAAGCCACCACGCAAGGCCTGACGAACGTTTGCTGCGCTGACGCCGCATTTTTGCACCAGATTGATGGCCTCCGCCACCGCCCCGATGGTTAATCCGACGATGATCTGGTTTGCGGCCTTGGCTACCTGACCAGCGCCGACGTCACCTACGTGGGTGATATTAGTACCCAATACCTGCAAAATCGGTTCAGCTTTACGATAGGCCGCTTCCGAGCCACCCGTCATGATTGTCAGATTGCTTTCAACCGCTCCGATTTGACCGCCGGACACTGGCGCATCCAAATAATCACATGCATGCTGCTGTACCACCTGGGCAAAACGTTTGGTTGCCATGACCGCAGTCGTTCCCATGTCGATGATCAACTTTCCGGGCTCGAGTCCGCTGACTATTCCAGTTTCGCTCAGCAGCACACTTTCCACTGCAGGGGTGTCCGTTAACATCATAATGATCACGTCTGTCTTGCGCGCAAGCTCCGCCGGTGCGTTTGCGGATTGCATACCCAGATCGACAAGTTCATGCACAACCTGCTGGCTTCGATTGTGCACCATGACCTTAGCGCCCGCTCGCTGCAGGTTAAGTGCCATGGGCTTGCCCATCAAACCCAATCCAACAAAACCAATGCTGAGTTTATCAACTGCCATCATCTGCGACCTGTCTCGGCATAAGGGAGAGAGAAAACACCTGCACAGCCTCTCTCAGGATCGATTCTACTCTTTACTACTGCCGCCCGCGTTTCTGGTCTCATAAATGAAGTCAAAGACTGCCATCAACATGACCATTACGCTGATAATCCATAAATCGATTTCGTTAATCCAAATCAATACGATCAGCATAAAGCCTATGAACGCCGCTAAAGAAATCACTGCCAATATTTTATCCAGCATGTTTTGCTCCCATTCATTGATCGTTCGTAACACGTTGCGCTAAATATCTGGCGTTGCGCAGCAAGCGAGCATCGTCATAGCGAGGCCCTACCATTTGCACGCCTATTGGCAGGCCGGAAGCTCCCTCCAGCAGCGGCAGGCTAATTGCCGGCAGCCCAATCAAGGTCCACAGTGTGCAAAAAACCGGATCTCCGGTCGTGTCCAGTCCGACCGGCGCCTCACCGCTGGCGGCTGGAGTTATTATCGCATCGTATCGGTCGAATATCTGATCCATACCAGCGTTCAAGACGTCCACCGCGTCGATGGCCTGATTGTACTCGGTGGCAAAGCAACGCTGTCCATCTTCTATCATCTCCCTCAGCCTGTCACTCAGCCGCTCCTTCGCATTCTTATAGTGTCTTCCCAGATTTTTAGCCAGATCAGCATGCATAATAACTCTGTGCCATTCGATGCAGCCGTTAAACACCTCCGGTAAATCCACTTCGTCACAATCGGCACCCAGGTGTTGTTTTAATTCTGCAAATCCCTGCTGCACGTCGCTATCCGCCTGATCCCATACCGGGGATTTCACAAAAGCAAAGCGGGGAGTAACCGGAGGCAGTGACATAGCGACGGCCGATAGGTGCGGGCGCGGACGTAACGCCATATCGGGATCGCGTTCGTCGTAGCAGAACAAACACTCACAGATCAACGCTATATCTTCAATAGATCGTGCGTACGCCCCCACGGTATCGAGAAAGCGAGACAGCAGAAGAACGCCGTTACGGGAAATGGAGGCCTTGGTTGGCTTGAATCCGTAGACACCGCAGTATGAAGCGGGACGGATCATGGAGCCGTTGGTCTGTGACCCTAGGGCTAACGGCACCATATACGCCGCTACCGCCGCGGCCGAGCCGCTGGAAGACCCACCCGGCGTGCGCTCAAGGTCATGCGGGTTGGCCGTTTTACCAGGAGAATAAACCGCAAATTCCGTGGTTACGGTCTTGCCCAAGATTACTGCGCCGGCTTCACGCAGCAGCGTGACCAAGTGCGCGTCTGCTTTGGGCTGCCGCCCGGCGAGAATCGGTGATCCGCATTCCGTCGGCCAGCCGCGGGTATCGATAATATCTTTTATTCCTACGGGTATACCGTGCAACGGCCCGATGCCCGCGCCGGATTGCCTGAATTCATCCGCTGTACGCGCCTGCTCCAGGGCATAGTCTCGATCCAGCTGCCGCCACGCTCCAACCTTATCCTCGACCGACTCAATATGGTCAAGGCAGGCTGTGACCAATTCCACGGATTTCAACTCACCCGAGTGGATAAGACGGCTGGCTTCGGCCGCCGATAGCTCGTTAGCTTCCACCCGCACTCAGCACTACCCTTATCAACGACCGTATATAACCTTGGGCAGGTACATGGCAATGTCAGGGAATACGTAGAGGAGAACCATTGCCAGAATTACCATAGACAGGAACGGCAACACGCCTTTGAATATTTGCATGAGCTGCACGTGCGGAGGCGCTACGCCCTTCAGATAGTATGCTGCCATCGCCATGGGCGGCGTGAGAAAAGATGTCTGAAGATTCAGCGCGACCAGTATACCGAAAAACAGAGGATCGACGCCAAATACGGGAAGCATGGGTAAAAAGATGGGCACGAAGATAATAATAATCTCGCTCCATTCAAGCGGCCAACCGAGCAGAAAGATAATGAACTGCGCCATGATAAGAAACATTACCGGGCTCAGCCCTAAACCGAGCACGAACTCCTCGATAACGCTGTGCCCACCGAGATAAGAAAAGACCGACGCAAAAGTCCAGGACCCGACAAACAGCCAGCACACCATGGCCGACGTGCGCACGGTCAGGTAAACGGATTCTTTCAGCCGTTCCCAAGTCAGCGCACGGTATGCGGCGGCCAGCACTATTCCCCCAAGCGCGCCTACCGAGGCGGCTTCCGAGGGCGTGGCCAGACCGAATAGAATCGCGCCCAGCACCGACAGGATTAAAAAAGCGAGGGGAAAGAAAGACGTCAGCAGCATGAAAATCATGCGCCCTACAGAGACTTTTTCAACGTCCTTCTCTTCCAGCTTAGGCGCTAAGGATGGATTCAGATATGCTCGACCGATGACGTAAGCAATGTACAAGCCGGCTAGCATAAAGCCGGGGACAATGGCGCCTGCGTATAAACGTACTACCGAAACGTTCGATGTCGCGGCGTAGACGATAAGCATGATACTGGGCGGGATAAGAATGCCAAGGCAGCCGCCGGCGCAGATGACGCCCGCGGAAAAGCTGACATCGTAGCGTGCTTTTAACATGGCGGGAAAAGCCAACAGCCCCATCAGCGTCACTACCGCACCGATAATCCCGGTGGCGGTAGCAAACATGGCGCACGTGCCGAGGGCAGCGATGGCCATCGAACCAGGCATCCTGCGCAGAGCTACCTGCATGGTGAAAAACAGGCGGTCGACGATGTTTGCCCGCTCGACGATATAGCCCATAAACAGGAACAGGGGCACAGCGGTAAGCACATCATTAGCCATGACGGAATAGGTTTGATTGACCAGCAGATCGAAGATCTGGTTATCAAAAATCGACTGCATACGCTCCGCATCGTAGTAGGCGTAGTAGCCAAAAAAGATGCCCATCGCCATTAAGGTAAAGCAAATGGGAAAGCCGAGCAGAATAGTGAGAATAAATATCCCCAACATACAGACGGCGATGACCGGATCGCTCATTTGTGTTTCCCCCGGATTTTTTCGCTCAGGCTCTCTTCGTCTTCATGCTGATGTTGCAACATGGCCTCCATTTCCTCCACATCCTCTAAATGTGGTGGCCACTCACCGGTACGAAGGCAGATGATACAGCGGCAAACCTGCGCCAACCCCTGCAAAAACAGCAGTCCACCCGCTATCGGAATAATTGTTTTGAACTGGAAAATAGGCACATTGGCCGGACTCATTACGCTGACTTCTCTGTAGAACCAGGACTCGCCGGCATATTCGATACCGGCAAAAATGAACGCCAGTATGCCGGGAAAGAAAAACAGAAAGTAGAGTACGAGTTCCACCGAGGCCTGTACTTTAGGTTTCCACAGCCGGTAAAGCACATCACCCCGCACGTGCCCGTCACGGGCCAGGGTATAAGCCCCAGCCATCATGAATAGCGTGCCATACATCATGTAGCTGATGTCGAACGCCCACGAGGTTGGGTCACCCAGTACATAGCGAACGAAGACTTCGTAGCTCACACCGAAGGTTAGGATCAGAATACACCAGGCGAAGGCCTTGCCCGCCCACGATGTAAGCCTATCGACTAGCAGGATGAAATCGTTCATCGTCTGTACTCGATAAAAATGAAGCAGTTGCCAGGGGCGGTGTGATTACACCGCCCCTGTTCAGGCATTAAAGGGTTGGATTAAAAGTCTATCTCACCCGGGAAGTAATGCTTAAACGCAAGCTTGTAGTCGGCCGCGTTCATCAGGTCATAGAATGCGACTCGATGCGACCATTCCTTTTGACTCGCCACAATTTTGGCGAAGAACGGATCTTTCTCCAGGTCGGCTAAAACGGTATCCCATGACTTCAGCTGCGCCTCCATGATCGACTGATCGGTGCGATACACATTTACGCCGTGGTCTTTCATTAACGACTGGAGGTCGGAAGAATACACGTCCATTGCATGTCCGTAGTTAGCAGTATTGGCCGCTTCTGCGGCATACTCCAGGATGGCCTGATGCTCAGCCGGCAGCGACTCAAACTTATCTTTATTGAAGATAATCTCAAAGAACTCTGCCGCCTGGTGGTAGCTGCCCATATGATAGTGCTTGGACACATCCTGCGCGCCGAATTGGCTATCGGACGTCGGGTTGTTGAACTCAAAAGCCTCGATTACGCCGCGCTCCAGCGCAGGAATAATCTCACCGCCTGGTAGCTGCGTTACCTTCAGACCCATGCCCTGCATGATATCGGTGGCCAATCCTACCGTGCGATATTTTAGGCCCTGCATATCCGCTGCGCTCTTAACGTGTTTTTTAAACCAACCCAGCGGCTGGGTCGGCATCGGCATGCAGAAAAATCCAACCAGGTTTAGCTGCAGGATATCCTGCACCAGCTCACTGTAAAGTTCCTTACCGCCGCCATAATGAATCCAGGCCAGAATTTGTGACGCGTTGGCGCCGAATACCGGGCCAGTGCCAAACAGGGACGCGGCTTTGTTCTTGCCGTACCAGTACGCGGTCACAGTATGAGCGGCATCCAGCACCCCTTTGTTACAAGCGTCCTGTACTTGAAAGGCTTTGACAACGGCGCCGGAGGGCAGCAGGTCAATTTTCAGACTGCCGCCCGACATGGCCGCTACCCGATCGGCGTATTGTTGCGCGAAGTCCTGGAAAACTGCCTTTGCGCCCCAGGAACTTTGCATCTTCAGCGTGGTAGTTTGCGCGCGCGAAATCATCGGAAAGCCAAGCGCAGCCGCCCCGGCTGCGCCAGCACCAGTGGCCTTTAAAAATTTTCGCCGGCTGCCGGTCTCCGAGGGCTTACCCACATTGGTTTTTGTTTTCATATCTCCTCCTTTGCAAAGGAAGTCTAAGTATGTTTAAAAGAACGTTACGACGTGAATGTGAATACTAGCATACGCTCAAAATGCGTCCTAGGTAACGCTGCTGTACACCATCGCAAACTCGAACATACACTCGTTTTAATATGCTGTACAGTTTAAGCTACACTTGCAGCTTACCTAAATTCATCAGGGTTCGATAATTCATCGCGCGCCCGGCTATAAATGACTAAATTGCAAAGACAATTTTCTACATCTGATC
Source organism: Gammaproteobacteria bacterium (assembly GCA_024638505.1). Taxonomy (GTDB): domain Bacteria; phylum Pseudomonadota; class Gammaproteobacteria; order Arenicellales; family JAANXG01; genus JAHEKE01. The sequence continues at coordinate 14,994 of JAHEKE010000020.1, forward strand.
GACTGTTTGCTTTATTGGACGACGCTTTAACCACGGTTTTCGGACACCCCGCGCAGCGGCGTCCAACACCCGGTGCGCAGCAGATACAAGCGGAAGATACCTCTGAAAAGAGACGCTCAGCGCAGCTGATGCGAGTGAATCATACCGGTGAAGTATGTGCACAGGCGCTGTACCAAGCGCAGGCAATAACTGCGCGGTCTGACCAAATTCGAAAAACTATGGCCGGCGCGGCAGAGGAAGAAAACGACCATCTGAGCTGGTGTGAGGGCCGGCTGGAAGAACTCGAGAGTCGGAAAAGCTATTTAAACCCGATCTGGTACGGCGGGTCTTTTATGATCGGCGCGCTGTTTGGAGTATTCGGCGACCGATGGAATCTTGGCTTTTTGGCTGAAACGGAAAGGCAAGTTGTCGCACATCTCGAACACCATCTAAAGAAGCTGCCGGCTGACGACTACCGGAGCCGCGCTATCCTGCAGCAGATGAAAAGCGACGAGGCAAACCATGCAACTCATGCGATCGAAGCAGGTGCGAAAGAACTTCCAGCACCGGTCAAACGCTTAATGAGGGTAGCGGCGAAAGTTATGACCACGACTGCGGCAAGAATTTAAAATCATTGCTGCAGCGTTGCCCGCGTTCCCTTTGTTTTAAGCAAACGCTTTTTTTTACGCCAGCGTTTACCCCGTGTTGGTGTCGAGCTTGACCATACTGCACCGAATATAAGGCATAGTGCAGCACCAATGGATACGGTCAATCCAACCGCCTGCAACGGTGGTGTATGGGACAGCAGCAGCATGCTGAATACCAGGACGGTAGTGATACAACATACCCACAGCGCTTTAAATGTCGTTGCCCATTCATTCACCGAGTGCGTCAGTCGATTGAAGAACAAGGCGTAGTCGAGACCCAGACCAACAACCAATAACAAAGAGACGAGATGGAATACGGTCAACTGGATTTGAGCTATAGCCAGTATCGCCGTAACAACTATCACTGAAGCAATGGTTGGCGCCAGAATGTACAAGGGTTTCTGCGCATCTCTGAAGCTGAACGCCAGAACCAAGTATATAAAGACAGCGCCCCAGGCCAACAGGCGCAGAACATGGCTCATCGCTGTTTGCATGACCTCGTCAGACGCTCGCTTCAGGTCCAGATAGATTATGCTTACACCGTTATCTTCTGCCGCTAGCTCTGCCACGCGTTCAGTGTCTTTTACTCCGTGCAGCAAGATCGGCGCGATCCATTTACCATCAAGCTCAAACAGCAGCGGAGAGAGTAAAGGTACCAGGTTGGTGTCGCGCAAGGTTTCGAGCGTGACTGGTTTGATTTTCTTGGTTTGCTCAACGTCAACGATAAACGGATCAAATATATCGCGCCTGAAGGGCAAACCCTCTAGTGCTTCATCCAAGCGCTTTCTTAAAATTCCTTCCGCGGGCAACAGTGACTGCCTGCTCAGCTGTAACTGCTTACTCGGCAGATACTGAGCGGCGGCATCAAAATCTGCCAGCCACCCGCGCTGTACGTAACTGTTGAGCACGGGCATTAACTTTTCGCTCATTCGCAACGCTGTTTCAGCGTTGGGCGCGACAATCGCTATCAGTTTTGCCCCTGACCACATCCCCAGGTCCTGGCGCAAACTCCGGTCAGCGGCTCGCCTTTCCTCGGGAATCGGACTAAGGGAGTCTAAGCGGTTGTCCCTGAGCGGCCGATCCAGGAGTAATAAATAGGCGGACGCAAAAACAACCAGCAGCGTCATCCAGATCCGCGCCTGCGGCGCTTTCCTTCCCAATCGCTCGAGAAAGTCGTGCCAGCGTTCCATACCCTGCCCTACCGCCACCCGGTTTGGCATGATGTGTGGCAGCAACCACCGGGTTACCGCAGCTGCCATTAAAAGACCGGTTACCGTAAAAATACCCAGCTGGGTCAGTCCCTCAAAGTCGGAAAAAATGAGTGATGCATAGGCGATGGTGGTAGTGAGTACTCCCAGTCTGAGGGTCGGCCAAATACGCTTAACGTGGTCGCGCGCTTTAACCTGGGTGCCCATCATTTGCGATACGAGATGGATAGGGTAATCCACTGCGACACCACTCAGGGTAATCCCAAATGCCAGCGTTACGCCGTGAATTGAACCAAAAACCAGTAAGACCGAAGCAACAGCCGCCACTACGCCAAGGACCAACGGAACGGTAACCAAAAAAAGAAACAGCAGCGAGCGAAAGGCTAAAAATAAGAAAGACACAACGAAGACAATCGCAAGCACGGTTAGCAAACGCACATCGGCAGCGATGGTATCTCGGGTTTCAACTGAGAAAGCCCCTGGGCCGGTTATTGATAACGTAAGATCGTCGTCATTTTTTGCGGCAAACTCAGATTTAAGTTCAGCCAAGGCAGCAGCCTGCCCTCCCACATCAAACATATCAGACTGCATTTCCAGGATCATCAGGCTTCGCTTCCTGTCGCGCGACATCCATACGTTGTCTATGCGCAAGGGCCCGGTCTCATCCTGACTGGCCAGCAGCTGGTCAATGAATAGTTTGGATGCCCCAACCGGATCGGCTGCCAGGAAGCTTTTCTCAAAAGCCGCGGTAGAGGAAGCAAGTCCCCTCAATCTTGCCTCAAGCGCTTGATGTAATCCCTCGACGCTGAACGCGTGCTCTATATCAAGCGGGGCGGCCAGGTATCTGTACTTGAAGATTAGATCTCGGTCTGTTTCATTGATACTGTGCTCTCCGTTCAGTACACGCGCGTAATGGCTGGAGCTGCGCAGTTGAGCAGCCAGGGCCTTGTTTTTTTCCCGCAGCAGCTGTTCATCTGCACCTGAAATCGACACGAACAACAGCTTTGACGTCGCCCCTTTTCCCAGCAGCTTGATTAGTACTTTTTCTGTGGGTGTTTTACTGGCAGGAAAGAAAACTCCCAAATCAGTAGTCGTTTTGAACTGGGTGATAATCACCCATACCGCCACTAGTAATGCGCAGACCAGTATTGTCCTTGCGCTCAAGCCAACAACAAATGATTTTGAATTCAACCGGCTGTCCATTAAGTTTGCGCAAAAGAAAAGTGTCGCAAACCCACCTCGGTTGAAGTCATTGAGAATATTAGCGCAAAGAAGTTCCAGCCCCTGAAAACTACGTAGCTCAATGCCGCTCTACTTTTTCATAAGTCAATTGAATGACTGACCAATCTCCGTCGGCTTCCTTGATTTCAGCGCGCTGAATTAAATCGCCACTACCGAGAAACGTTATGCTCTCAACTTTTTCACGCAAAACCTGCTCTTTGGGAATGAGCACCACCGACCAGTCTTGCTCGGTTCCACTTGTATTCAACTCGTATCGCGACTCCAACAGTTCCTTTCTGCCCGACATAGTTGCCTGGGCACTGTCGACCAAACCCTTTACCAAAGGGTGCGCGTCGGCCGCGATAAATTGAGTCCTGCTCTGGCTTTCCTGCTCGCTTCTTTCCTGGTCAATCCTGACGCCATTGCTGTCGACCTGAACCCTTTCCGGGAAAGGCTCGACCGTTTCTTTGATAAACGTCTGTGGCGCTTTAAAGATAAATACGCCTTTGAGTTTCAGCTGTTTGGTTAAAAATCCAGAGTGCCGTGTTTCGACGAATGCCGCTTGCACGTGTCGCAGACCGCGCAAACCTGCCATCACTGAATCGATAGTCCATTCTTGTGCGCGCACATTACTCGAGCCCAGCAGTGTTGCGAGAACGAACAGGCGGATTAAATTTCGCATTTATATTGTGCAGCACGCAGTCAATTAAGATTTAACAAAAGGCATTATAAACGCTGAGCCTGTCAGCGATACAGGCTGAAAACGGCTCGCTGCTTAAATCACTCGCACAGGCAGGAGAGGCTGAGTATGCAAAGCTATCAGTTGATGACCGAGATAATCACTCGATCGAATTCGAAGTACACCGTGTATTCATCGTAGTACCAGCGGTTAATCGGCGGGCTCCCCACTGGAGCTGCTTCGTTGTTCGGCTGCCCAAACTTCGCGCGAACCATTTCCATGGTCATATTGTTGCTCGGTACCGGCTCAAGATAACTCCTACGGGCGGATGATACGGTGAGGGGCTGTGCTGGGGCTTGCATGCTGCCAGGTTCAGCAGCAGGAGATTCCGCAACCGGAGCTTTGTCATATCGCCATTCGCCGGCTGCTGCAGGATATACCGGAGTCAACAGCGCGCAGGCAAGCAGAAAGCAGGGTGGGTGTTTCATAATATTTCCTCCACTTATCTATTGTAGTAGCCAAAAGCACTTCCATCCAATAGTGCATCAGCGGACCGACTCCACCAAGCTTCGGGGGTTGTCTCGTTGCTCACGATGAAGCTGATGTGTGACATACAGCGCCAATGAGAATAGCATGAGCGCACCGCCCTGATGCGCGACCGCTAAAGGCACCGGCACAATGTAAAGCAAAGTAGCGATACCCAAACCAATCTGCACAGCCAAAAAGAGCAAAAGAATATTACTGCTGAGGCCTATACTGGAATGCTGCGTACGCCTTATCGCATACCAAAAACCCACAATCAGAATAACAAGAACGAAAGCTACGCAGCGATGTATAAACTGAACGGTAACGATGTTTTCAAACAGATTCCGCCAAAGCGGTTGCAGCACCCATAGTCCGCTGGGTATCCACTGATCATACATTTTAGGGAAAGTGTTGAATGCATAGCCCGCCTTTGTACCTGCAACGAAACCCCCGGTAATAATCATCACTACAACTGCTGCAACAACAACCCATGCAAACACTTTCACTGCGCGCGGATTGGTGACATCATCCGACGGTGCACTTCGGTTGCGCACAAGATCAAAAGCCAGCCACAACATGTAGCCGAATATAAGAACAGCCAGAATTAAATGCGCGGTCAGGCGATAGGGGCTGACGCGAGGGTTGTCTATGAGGCCACTCTGCACCATATACCAGCCCAGCAGGCCCTGCATTCCACCGAGGATAAACAACAGCAGAAGTTTTACGGTCAGTCGGCCATCTAGTTTTCGCGCGACCAGAAAAAATAAAAACGGAATCAAAAATACGATGCCTATCAAACGGCCCAGTATGCGGTGGGCATATTCAACATAGAAAATTCGCTTGAAATCTGACAGCGCCATGTCTTTGTTTATCAGCTGATACTCTGGATATGCTTGGTACTTTTTAAATGCTTCTAACCACTCAGCCTCGCTAAACGGTGGAATAACTCCCATTATGGGCGCCCATTCCACCATGGACAGACCGGACTGAGTGAGGCGCGTCACGCCACCAAGCAGGATCATACTAAAGACCAGCAAGCAGCAGAGCAGTAACCAATAGCCGATCAGTCTGTCATTGGACATCTTCATGGGAAAAATCAGATACAAAGATCATCAAAGGAATAGGCTGTAAAAATATTACCGTTCAGTCTCTGTGTTAGACCGATGTTTACTTAATCATACTTACTGAACAGCAGCGTGCTGTTGGTTCCGCCAAAGCCGAAGCTGTTTGACATAACTGTTTTCAACTTTGCCTCAGTCATGGTTTGAACGATCGGAAACCCGTCTGCCGCTGGGTCAAGCTTTTGGATATTGGCGGATTCAGCTATGAATCCGTTCTCCATCATGAGCAGTGAATAAATAGCCTCACATACGCCGGCCGCGCCTAATGCATGACCGGTAAGCGATTTTGTGGAACTGATAGGCGGTATGCCCTCGCCAAAGACGTTGCGCAACGCCTCGAGCTCCTTCAGGTCTCCCACCGGAGTGCTGGTTCCATGCACATTTACATAGTCGACCGGTGCGTCATTTGTCTGCAGCGCCTGCTGCATGCACGAAACGGCTCCTTCGCCTGAAGGCTGAACCATGTCGTAGCCGTCAGAGGTGGCGCCATAGCCGGTCAGCTCAGCATATATCTTAGCCCCCCTGCGCAGCGCGTGTTCCAGCTCCTCCATCACCAGCACACCACCGCCACCAGAGATGACAAATCCGTCTCTATCAACATCATATGGACGGGAAGCGGTAGCCGGGATTTCGTTATATTTTGCGGACAACGCACCCATGGCATCAAACAGGCACGAGGTGGTCCAATGCACTTCCTCTCCACCACCGGCAAACACCATGTCCTGCTTATCGAGCTGGATAAGTTCCGAGGCGTGCCCAATGCAGTGCGCACTTGTCGCACAGGCCGAACTTATAGAGTAACTGACGCCCTTGATCCGCATCGCCGTGCCTATGCAGGCGGCGTTGGTGCTGGCCATAGTGCGCGTCACCATGTAAGGGCCTACTTTACGAACACCGCGCTGGCGTAACAAATCTGCAGCATCGACTATATTTTTTGGAGATGCCCCTCCTGTACCACAGATCAGCCCGACACGGGGCTGGGAAATATCACCTTGTTCAAGACCGGCATCTGCGACCGCCTCCTGCATAGCGATGTAGTTAAAAGCCGCGGCATCACCCATAAATCGCTTAACTTTCCGGTCAATGTGTTCAGCGATCGATATATTGACCGTGCCCTCAACTTGGCTGCGCAGACCCATCTCCGCGTATTCAGCTTTATACTCTATTCCTGAGCGGCCTTGACGCAGGCTCCTCATGACCTCAGCTTTATTGTTGCCAATGCTGGACACGACACCCATTCCCGTTACCACAACTCGACGCACTCTACCTCCTTAATAAAGTTAAAACGGTTCAATGGATTTAAACAAACCAACTCTTAAGTCTTTTGCTTTATATATATCCTTGCCATCAGCCTCAACAGTGCCGTCCGCTATTCCCATGTGAAGCTTACGCATGATTACGCGTTTCAGATCCAGCCTGTAGCGAACCAACTTGGTTTGCGGAGTGACTTGGCCGCCAAATTTTACCTCGCCCGAACCAAGAGCTCGTCCCCGTCCCGGGCCTCCGCGCCAGCCAAGAAAAAAACCGCCCAGCTGCCAAAGCGCATCCAGCCCCAGGCAGCCTGGCATTACAGGATCACCCTGGAAATGGCAGGCAAAAAACCAAAGATCGGCCCTTATGTCCAGCTCCGCCACGATAGAACCTTTGCCGTAATGTCCGTCTGACTCATTGACATGAGTAATGCGATCAAACATCAGCATGGGGGGCAAAGGCAGTTGGGCGTTGCCACGGCCAAACAGCTCCCCGCGCCCACAGGCGAGCAGCTCTTGATAATCGTACTGTTGCTTTGGCGTAAAAGACACAGCTTAAGATAGTGACATCGGAGATGGTAGCCTACCTAGGCAAATACAAAAATCAAGCGACTTTAGCGATGTAAGGCTCCCCGTGCCTGCAGCTAAGGCTGCGCAAGTATCTCGGACTGCAGACAGTGTGAGCCATAGTCCCGCTATCGATTTCAACTCGAACTAAAAGTTACACGATTAACATTTTCATGGAATTGGTGCCGCCGACTACTCCAGTCAGTTCCCCCTGAGTCACAATCACCGCATCTCCTTTGGCCACCACCCCCAGCCGGTGAAGTTCGCCCAGTACTTCGCTTTGCGCTTCGTCACCGCGCTGCCCTTCTTGGATATCAAAGTAAATCGGGTACACTCCTCGATACAATGTCACCCTGCGCAGGGTTGTTGTTCGCCGCGACATGGCGAAAATGGGCAGGCCGCTGCTGATACGGGACATCCATTTCGCCGTTCTGCCGGACTCAGTCATAGCCACGATGGCGCTGACGTCATAATGATTGGCGGTATACATGGCTGCCATCGCCACCGCCTCCTCAATAGTTTCAAACTGAGCTTCCATGCGGTGAGTGGATACCATGGTTGCACGCTGGCGCTCAGCACCGATACAGATACTCGCCATCGTTTTCACCACCAACGCCGGATATTTTCCGATCGCTGTTTCAGCCGACAACATGACCGCATCGGTGCCATCCATTACCGCGTTTGCCACATCGAGCACCTCGGCTCGGGTTGGTTGCGGGTTTTCCACCATAGATTGCATCATGTGGGTAGCGGTTATTACGATGCAGTTAGCCAAACGCGCACGCCGAATAATGTCTTTTTGTACACCCGGTAGCTCAGCGTTACCGATTTCAACTCCGAGATCACCCCGGGCAATCATAATCACGTCCGACGCCGTGATGATTTCATCGATATGATCAACTGCCTCAACGCGCTCTATTTTAGACACGATCCGCGCCTGCCCGCCTGCAGCCTCCAATAACCATCTTGCCTGGCGGACATCCTCAGCATTGCGCACGAACGACACCGCTAAATAGTCTGCCTCCAATTTCGCTGCGGATTTGATGTCTTCTAAATCTTTCTTAGTTAGCGCACCTGCCGTCAATCCACCTCCCTTCAGATTCAAACCCTTATGGTCTGTCAGCACCCCGCCGTTGTTTACCACGCAGCAAATCTGGTGTTTTTCCAGCTTTTCCACGGTCATCCTGATGCTGCCATCGTCTAATAGCAGCACGTCGCCGGGGTTCACATCTTGGATCAAACCTTTGTAGGTAACACCGACTCTCGTTTTGTCTCCCTCTGCCGGTCCAAGCTCTGTGTCTAGAATGAATGATTGCCCATCTTGCAGCACAACAGATCCCTGTTTAAAGCTTTCTATTCGTATTTTTGGCCCTTGCAGATCAACCATGACTCCAACATATCGTTCCTGCGCCTTCGACCTCTCGCGTATTTTCTCAACCCGAGCTTGATGGATAGCAAAGTCCCCATGGGAGAAGTTAACCCGCGCCACGTCCATGCCATTCGTAACCAGTTCGTCCAGAACCTCCACGTTGTCCGTGGCCGGGCCTACCGTGGCAACGATTTTTGTTCGCCGAAGCATTAAGAGAAATTCATCAGCCTGTAAACGGAATGTTCAAGTGTAATTGTGCACTTACTTAGCCGCTACTTCTTTGTTCGAGCATTTCAACAGCGGGCAGCGTTTTCCCCTCAAGGTACTCTAAAAAGGCTCCGCCGCCGGTCGAAATATAGGAGATATCCCCTTTGATGTCATACTTGTCTATCGCTGCAAGGGTATCTCCACCACCGGCAATGGAAAACGCTTGGCTTGCCGCTATTGCCCGAGCAATAGTCGCCGTGCCATGCCCAAACTGCTCAAACTCAAACACGCCTACCGGCCCGTTCCAGACAATTGTTCCTGCACTCTGCAGAATTTCAGCGTAGTGCTGTGCGGTCTCTATGCCGATATCCAGTATCAGTTCATCCGCCAGAACCTGATCGACCGTTTTTATTGTTGCGTCCGCAGTTTCGGAAAACTCTTTGCCCACGACCACGTCGGTGGGTAGCGGAATTGCGCTTCCTCTATTTTGCGCTGCCTGGATAAGAGTTTTAGCCTGGTCTACGAAGTTTTTTTCGTACAGGGAACGACCCACCCCATGGCCCGCTGCCGCGATAAACGTGTTCGCGATGCCGCCGCCTGGGATCAGCCGATCGACAATATTGGTCAGCGAATGCAGCAGACCCAGCTTGGTCGACACCTTGGCGCCTCCGACCACCGCCACCATCGGGCGGGCCGGATTCTTTAGGGCTTTGGCCAAGGCCGCCAGCTCCGCCGCCAACAGTGGACCGGCACAGGCGACTGCAGCAAACCGTGCAACGCCGTGCGTGCTTGCCTGTGCTCTGTGTGCCGTTCCAAATGCGTCCATAACATAAACATCACACAAAGCAGCGTAGCGCCGGGCCAATTGCTCATCATTACTCTTTTCGCCAACGTTGAAACGGACGTTTTCCAACAATACAACCTGACCATCCGCCATTTGATCCATCCGCTGCAGATAGTTTTTTATCAGTGGAACCTCATGCTGCAGCAGCTCTGACAAACTTTGCGCCACCGGCTGCAAGGAAAACTCTGCCTGGGACTCTCCCTCAATTGGACGACCCAGATGTGACATCAGCATGACTTTGGCACCAGCTTCGCGCGCGTATTCAACCGTAGGCAGAGATGCGCGGATGCGTAAATCACTGGTTATTTTTCCATGCTGCAGCGGAACGTTCAGATCTTGTCGGATCAGCACACGCTTACCGGCAAGACCTACATCCTCCATGCGTTTTATCGACATATGCAATTTTCGTCGCAGTCCCGGGGATAGCGTTAAGGGATAATCGCTGTTATCCGTCAGTTGCTACCCAACCAGGATGGTTAATCCACACTGACCGACGTAGTCAGCTATTTCGCGTTCATCAACGCCCGACAGGTATCCAACATCCGATTAGAGAAGCCCCACTCGTTGTCATACCACGAGCATGCCTTAACCGTACGCTTGTTCACTACGCGGGTCATGGATTCATCATAAATAGAAGAAGCTGGGTTGTGATTAAAATCAATGGACACTAATGGTTCGCTGTTGTAAGCCAGTATGCCCCGCAGACGACCGGTTGCAGCATCGCGCATAACCTGATGCACTTCCTCCACGCTGGTGTCCCGAGCAGCTTGGAAAGTAAGGTCGACCAGAGAAACGTTGATAGTAGGTACGCGCACGGAAAACCCGTCCAGCAGGCCGTTCAGTTCCGGCAGTACCAACCCCACCGCCGCTGCCGCCCCCGTCTTGGTAGGAATAATGGACTGCGTCGCTGAGCGTGCACGACGCAGATCAGAGTGATACACATCGGTCAACACCTGATCATTGGTGTATGAGTGAATCGTATTCATCAGCCCCCCCAGCACTCCAATCTCCTCGTGCAGAACCTTAACCATGGGGGCGAGACAGTTTGTTGTACAGGAGGCATTGGATATGACTGTATGGGATGAGCGCAGCGTATCGTCATTGACTCCGAAAACAATGGTTGCGTCAACATCCTTTCCCCCTGGGGCGGAGATGATGACTTTCTTTGCACCACCACTCAGGTGCGCACTGGCTTTTTCCTTAGTGGTAAACAAACCGGTGCACTCCATGACGACATCAACGCCTAACTCTCCCCAGGGCAGTTTAGCCGGATCACGCTCTGCTAAAACTTTCACAGATTCTCCACCGACGCGGAAACCGTTCCCCTCGACCACAACCTCATGACCAAATTTTCCATGGGCGGAGTCGTACTGCAGCAGATGTGCGTTGGTTTTCGCATCACCCAAATCGTTTACAGCAACCACGTCGAAGTGTTCAGACTGCCCCGATTCGAACATGGCGCGGAACACGTTGCGACCTATACGGCCAAAACCGTTTATTGCCACTTTGATAGTCATTTACAACTCTCCTTCAATCATAATACGTAACCATACAATGCATAACTCGCCGCTCGCGGGGCGACCTAAAGAAGTTTGGACTACAACCCCCGTAGAGAGAGGACACCCGGTTTTATTGGGCATAGTGTAACTGCTCAGTTGTCGAGCATTTCGCCAATAACTGACGCCACGTTGTCTACGGTAAACCCAAAATATTCGAACACATCTGGAGCCGGTGCCGATGCTCCAAAAGAGTTCATACCGATAATCCTTCCAGCGAGGCCGACATACTTGCGCCAGAAATCTGAGATGCCGGCCTCGATAGCGATTCTTCTGTGAACCGATGCCGGCAATACCCATTCCTTGTAGTCATTACCCTGTGCGTCAAATACATCTGTGCTGGGCATAGATACCACCCGCACTCGTCCCGGGAACTGCCTTGCTGCCGTCACTGCAAGTTCGACCTCAGAGCCCGTTGCAATCAAAATGACTGATGGTTCTGTTTCTGTGTCAACCAGGATGTAGCCACCTTTGTGAATATCGTCTATCTGCTTGGCGCTGCGGGCCTGATGCGCAACACTCTGTCTGCTGAACAACAGCGCGGTCGGCCCAGCGGGACGTTCGATGGCGCACTTCCAGGCAACAGCACTCTCCACCGCATCGCAGGGGCGCCAGACGGAAATATTGGGAATCAGACGTAAACTTGCGGCTTGCTCTATGGGCTGATGTGTCGGGCCATCTTCGCCTAAGCCGATGGAGTCATGGGTGTAAACGAATATGCTTTTTATCTTCATCAGCGCCGCCATGCGTACTGCATTGCGCGCATAGTCCGAAAAAACGAGGAAGGTTCCGCCATAGGGAATGAACCCGCCGTGCAGCGCGATGCCGTTCATGATCGCCGACATGGCGAATTCACGCACTCCATAGTGGATGTAATTAGCATCTGTATGGTTTGCGCTAAGCACCTTTGATCCAGACCACTTTGTGTTATTAGAGCCAGTCAGGTCGGCTGATCCACCGATCATCTCCGGCAGCACAGCGGCATAAGCGTCGAGACAGGCCTGCGAGGACTTTCGCGTGGCATCTTTTTTCTCAGCCGCGCTGGTCTTATTAATAAAAGCGGTACACGCGCCTTCCCATTCGGCAGGAAGATCCCCGTCGATTCGTCTTTGCAATTCCTGCGCGGGTTGCGGATAGGCAGCCCGGTAGCTGTCAAAGCGTCTGCTCCATGCCGCTTCCAGACTGGCTCCGCGTGCTGTGGCGTCCCAGGACGCGTAGATCTCATCGGGAATAAAAAATGGGGCGTGACCCCATCCAATGGTTTCACGAACCAGAGCCACCTCATCCTCTCCAAGCGCAGCGCCATGTGCGCTCTCCGAGCCCTGCTTGTTTGGCGAACCCCAGCCAATCACGGTTTTACAGCAAATCAATGATGGCCTGCCGTCATCTGATCTGGCGCTTTGTATGGCGCGGTGCACGCTGTCCGGGTCATGTCCATCGACATTACGGATTACCTGCCAACCATAAGATTCGAACCTAGCTGGCGTATCGTCGGTAAACCAACCCGCCACAGCACCATCGATGGAAACACCGTTGTCATCCCAAAAAGCAATCAGTTTGCTCAAACACAACGTGCCGGCCAAAGAACAGGCCTCGTGCGAAATGCCCTCCATCAGACAACCATCACCCAAAAAGGTATAGGTGTAATGATCAACTACCGTATGCTCCGGCCGGTTAAAGCGTGCAGCAAGAATTTGCTCCGCGATAGCCATGCCGACAGCGTTAGCCAGTCCTTGCCCCAGCGGTCCCGTAGTAGTCTCTACGCCCGGGGTATCACCATACTCCGGATGGCCCGGCGTCTTGGCGTGAAGCTGCCTGAAATTCTTAATCTCCTCCATGTCCAGTCCGTAGCCGGTCAAATGCAGCAGGGAGTAAAGCAGCATCGAGCCGTGGCCGTTGGATACGACAAACCGGTCACGATCAAACCAGCTGGGATTTGCTGGGTTGTGATTTAAAAAATCCGCCCACAGCACCTGCGCAATATCCGCCATGCCCAGCGGCATGCCTGGATGCCCCGAGTTTGCCTTCTGCACAGCATCCATGCTGAGTGCCCGGATAGCGTTGGCCAGTTCCCGCCTTGAAACTGACACGGGCTCAGGATTTAGCGTCATTAAGCAATTTCCCTGGTTGATGAGCAGACCGTTACAAGTCGTAGTGGTTAAGGTGACAAACCCCGGCGTTCAATTTTTAGAGGTGGCAGTATTCGTATTGATGAGCAGGTTGTACAAGTCAGCACGATCATGAATCCACGAAAGCCAATCGTCCAGCAGCGCCGGGTTGCTGGCGGCCACAACTGATATTTTCCGGCTTTTGTACTGGTCTTCGCTTGGGATTTGACATCCGTCGAGGGTTACAGCGCGACCGCCAGCTTCGCACAATATCAGGCTGCCGGCCGCATAGTCCCACAATCTCTGGCCGCCGTGCAGGTATAGCTGAAATCTGTTTGCCGCCAGCCAACACCACTCCAGAACGCAGGCCCCAAGATTACGCTGTGACTTATATGGCGGCCGCGCCACGAGGTGCTCCGCTAGGGTACGTGCCAGCCGCTTAAAGTCAACACAGGCTATGCAGTGCAAACTCCGTGCGGTTTGTGTAGTGCGTAAAATTGCCCCATTCAGCGACGCGCCACTTCCCAGGGTAGCGGTGAAACATTCGCTTCTTACTGGATCAAATATCACGCCCAATCTGGATCTCCCCTGTTCAATCAGAGCCAAAGAAACACCATAAAAAGGCAGGCCAGAAGTATAGTTAGTTGTACCATCCAGCGGATCGAGACACCAAAACAGATCGGCTTCGTGCAACACTGCGTTGCGCTCCGCGTCGGTCATCTCTTCGCCCAGCAGCGGAATTTGTGGCCATTTTGCACGCAACAGGGACTGCAGTCGATGCTGCACGTCCAGATCACATTTGGTAACGAAGCTGCCGTCGCGCTTAATCTCTACCGTAGACCGAAAGTCCCTGGTAAGCGTCGCCTGCCCCACCTGGCGCACAGCCTGGGCCACGTCGTCGACGGCTGGGTATGAGAAAGACATCAAAAAATCCGCTGAAATAACACCCTTGCAATTAAGGCAGATTGTAAACTGAAGTCCGGCTTAGGCAAACTGCGCTAACCCGCGACGCGATGGTAATTTAACGGCGTCCATCAAACAATACAAAATACTCAAGTTAGAAAGCGTATTTTACCGGGCAACCATAATGCCAACGGAGCCCTGGCATAGCTCGCCGCAGTTCCGCTCAATCCTGCATTAACTGGCATTGGAATGAGACAGAAACGCCTCCACGTGCGCAACCAGCTCATCTTCTTGATACGGTTTGGTGAGGTATCCATTGGCGCCCAAAGCAATGGCTTTGTCCTTGTGCTTCGCGCCTGCCCGGGAGGTGATAATCACGATAGGTATATGTTTGGTCGCTGCGTTGCTTCTTACGTGCTGGGTTAATTCATACCCATCCATCCGCGGCATCTCGATATCAACCAGCATTAAATCCGGCAGCCTCTTGTTTATTTGTTCCAGCGCATCCAGACCGTCTTTCGCCATCACTACCTCCATCCCGTGGCGAGACAAGTTTCGCGCAGTGACTTTACGCACGGTAAGTGAGTCATCAACAACCATAACCACAGGCAGATTCTGTACTTTCACCAAAGCAGCACTGTCTGTAACGCCCTCACGCTCATCCGCCAGCCAGATCTCAGCCAAATCCAGAATAAGCACCACCGTGCCGTCGCCGCGGATGGTTGCTCCGGCTATGCCATCCAAATGAGCAATATGGCTGCCCAGAGACTTAACTACTACCTCCTGGGTTGCCAGCAGCCTGGATACCCTTACCGCCACTTCCCGCGCCCCCATTCGGACGATCAACAGTGGAACACGGTCTTCCTGTTCAGGTTCTGTTTGCTCAGAGAGGTGTAGGCGCTTGGCCAGGTTTATCAGCGGATAGACTTTACCGTCCCGTTCAAACAGTGCCTGACCTTGGGTAGACATTGACTCCAGCTCCTCAGTGTCCACTTTCAATACGTTTTGTATAGCATTTAAGGGAACCGCAAATTCCTGCACGCCGCAGCGGACGAATATTGCCTGGGTGATTGATAGTGACAGCGGTAAACTGATGATAAATGTCGCTCCCTTTCCTGGTTCGCTCTCTACACTGATGCTGCCGCCTAGACGACGCACCGCGTTGTGCACGACATCCATTCCCACACCCCGACCAGACAGCTGCGTGACCTCTGCAGTTGTGGTGAATCCCGGCAGAACAATGAGTTGAATTATTTCCTGATCCGACAGCGTTTCTCGATCCCGCACCAATCCGCTGCTTATGGCTTTAGTTCGAATCTCATCCACGTCCAAACCGGTACCGTCATCGCTGAAGCGGATGACCGCTTCATTTCCCTGCTGTTTGCAATCTATGACTATGGAGCCTGCTCTCGGTTTTCCCTCTGCCTCCCTTTGCGCAGGATCTTCAATACCATGGTACAGTGCGTTTCTGATCATGTGCTCCAATGCCTCTGACATTCCGTCCAGCACTTTGCGATCTATCTCTACGCCACCACCGGTAATTCTTAAATCAGCTTCCTTTCCCAACTCGCGCGCCGTTTGTCGAACCTGATGCCTGAGGCGCGGAGTTAATGTTGAAAAGGGCACCAGCCGGGTGCTCATCAACCCATCCTGCAATTCTGCGCTAAGCTGTGCCTGCTGCCGCAGCACGCTTTCGCTGCGGTGGACGAATTGGTTAATTTCAGTCTGAATAGCAACGAGATCGTCCAGACTTTCAGACAAGCTGCGAGATAATTGCTGCAACTCCGTATATCGATCGAACTCTAAAGGATCGAACTCACTATTATCGGACGCACCATCCAGCTCCATATGGCGCCGTGCGCGGGATCTTATCTGGCTGTCGGCCTGCAGATCGAGTCGTTTCAACTGGTCAGTGAAGCGCATGACGTTATTGCCAAGTTCGCCCAAATTAGCCTTAAGTGCTCCTAACTGTTCCTGCAGCTGCGCCCGCGTAATGCTCACCTCACCGGCATAGTTAACCAGTTTATCTAGAACATCCGAGTTAACCCGCAATACGTTGCGTGCTGACTCAGCCCGCTTATCATCGTCATCGAGCTCCATACTCAAGCCCGCACTGACCGCTGTTGGTAGCGGGCTAATCAGATCCGCTTCGTTTACAGCTGCTCCTTCTTCTTTTTCTATTTCTTCTATCGCTTGCACAATGTCGCCGCTCGACGGCGACGGCGGCCCGTGCACTGTATCCTGCGGGTTAACCATTTGAGAAACACGCTGGAGTAATTCATTGGCAGCGCTTATCGGCCGGCCCTGATCCACTTGGCTAACCATCTCGGACAAGGTGTCGTGCGCTTCCTCAAGCAAAGTCTGTAAATCGGTTTTGCCTATAGATAACCCTTTTTCATTCTTTTCCAGCAAAGTTTCTGTCTGGTGGCTGAGATCACCAATAACATCGAACCCAGCGGCAAAGGCGCTCCCCTTTAATGTATGCAAATCTCTCTTGATCTTTGGGATGAATTTGTTGGCGTCACCATCTTCGCGCCACTGTTCAAGTGCGCTGTTAATTCGGGTCAATACGTCTATCGACTCTTCGCAAAAAATATCTTTCAGGTCGAAAGCACCCTCATCGGTGACGACAGTCTCATCATTCGTTGCCGCGGGCGCTTCGCGGGTCTCCGCTTTTCTTTCAGTCGCCGACATCAGCTCACCCAGCACGGTTATGTTGTCGTGGGAGGATACACTTTGTACCGACGCATTCGAGATCGCCTGACCCAGGCTGTCGAATTCTCCACGCAGGGTAGCTGGAAATGTCCGGTCAGCGTTTAGCCGGTCCAGGACTTTTGCCGACAACACCGCGGCTTTGTCGAGTAAATCCAATTCACTCTGGTCGAGCAAAACACCTCTGGTCTGCATTTCGTTGAGGTGTTCGTCCAACGCTAAAAATACGTTCGACATCTCGACCAGATGCAGTGACCGAGAGCTGCCGCGCAGGGTATGCACCGCGCGCAGCAATTCTGCTGAAGCCGAGGTAGATTTTTCTCTGATAAATTTTCGGATTATGGCGATATGCCCAAGCGTCTCTTGCGTAAAAATGCGAACTACAGTGTCATCGAGTACGGACCCAGGCGGTACTTCCGAATATTTCTTCTCTAATCCCAATGCATCTGCCGCAGCCCCCCGCTCGACCTGTCGCGGTCGCAGGGCCTCCACTTTGGCCGCGCTATCCTCTACCGCCCGCCCTTCATCTTCGCCGGCGGCAAGCAGTTCCTGCGCGCGGGCCTGCCAGGGCTCGAGATCGAAATAGGCAGCGCCGAAGCCGCTATCCCGCAGCAATTCCGTAATGGCTAGATTAGCGTCAGCGATCAGGGAAAGCAGCTCCTCAGAACAGTCAAGCTTTTTATCCAGCACCTGGTTGAGCAGGTTTTCCACGGTCCAGGCCAACTCTGCAAACGGGCCCACGTTCGCCGTCCTTCCGCTTCCTTTAAGCGTATGAAACTGCCTGCGCAGATCCGTTAAAACAGATTCGTTTGTTGTGTCGTTGCGCCAAACAGCAAACAGTTGACCTATATTGTCCGCGCACTCCTCTGCTTCTTCTCTGAAAATCTCCAGAATCTCCGGCTGTACTTCTGCCTGCTCGACAACATGACCGGGCTCGGAGACCTTTGCTTCGGTACCACTGAGGACGCTTTTATCTGGCACAAGCTCCTGTAATGTGCGCAGTGAGCGCCGCAGAGTCTGGCCAATCTCTTTTGAGAAGAAAGACGGATCCTCCGTGATGATATCCAGCAGGTTATTCATTTCCCGCGCAATATGTCGAGGTTTTGGTTGATTTCTAACACTGGCTACAGCCGAGATGTCTTTAAGGGTCCGGCGCAGTGCCTTGAAGGCGTTATAGTTGGCGTTATCCGCTAACCAGGCCTCCAGGCTTTCATTGAGGGTCGCCAACGTACCCTGGGCATCGAAATCTGCCAACTCTCTTTCGGTTAAAACATCTTCCAGATCCTGTATAGCCCGCTCAACGATTTCGTTGCTGTAGGGACGATCGTTCTCAAGTCCCTCAACAAAAGATTGGGCCGTCACCACGGCCACCGCTAGCGAATCGACCAGAGAATGGCTGGGTTCCATCTCATGCTTGATGAGCTTCTGCACATAGTCACCAGCGGTTGCCAACATGTCTGCGGCTTTATACTGGCCGATCATCTGCAGTGTGCCCTGGACTTGAGCGAGATTTTTTGGGACCGGTTCCAGCACAAAAGTCTGCTCAGGTTTCTTGGAAAAGGACTCTAATGCCTCCTCTGCCGACTGCAGGTTTACGTAAATTTCGTTCGCTACTGCGGGCAGTAAACTTTTCACATTCGCCGCGGTGAAATTAGCTGACTTCAACTCAGCGATGTCTACCGAGTCGGCGCTGATTCGCCTTAAGCTACTTAGCGCCTTCACTTTTTCATTCAACGAATTCAGCCAATCCGCGGCGGATTCGTTGTCCTGTTTCAGCAACTCCTCCAGGAACAAAAGTGATTCGGCAACCTGCAGCGCTATGGCGTGCTCGTCAATACCCTCCGCTTTCGTTCCGGTTAGCTGCAGCGTATCTCCAATTTCTGATATCAGTTCGGTCAAACCCGGCGGGCCCTTATGCTGCACAAATGCAGCAATGCTTTTTAAATCGTTGGTTATCCGACGTAATTGATCCGCATCGCGCTGACCACCTTCGAAGTAGTCCGTGACCTGATCCTTCACCGAGCGCAGCTCAGTCTCCAATTCTCCGCGCAATGACTGCGGTATCAACTGTTGGTCATCAAGCTCTGCTTCCCCAGACAACATCTCGTTCAAACTGAAGGCACGCTGAATCTCTAACACTAAATCCTGCTTGGACTTGGAATGACCGATGTCATAGAGCATCTGTTTGATCAGGTTCTCGTCCCTTTCCTTGGCTAACGCGGCCTCCCC
Organism: Gammaproteobacteria bacterium; assembly: GCA_024638505.1. Taxonomy (GTDB): domain Bacteria; phylum Pseudomonadota; class Gammaproteobacteria; order Arenicellales; family JAANXG01; genus JAHEKE01. Next base: position 34,119 of record JAHEKE010000020.1, read on the forward strand.
ACCTTCAATCAGCCTGCGCAGCATCTGATCTAAACGCGCCGGTATGTGCTTTTGCACAGCATCTGACTGACTGGGTTCATCAGCCAAAACGGCGAGGTGCGCTCGCGCAACCCACCACAGCTGCGCAACGCTATTGAAACGTGCGATGTTCTGCAGCTGTTCGGTTAAGTCAGCGATGGCCCGCAAATCGTCTTTGTTTACATGGCGCAACCATTGCAATAAGAGTGACTGAAATTTTCTACGGATCCCGGCAACGCGCTCTTTATATTGTTCCGTACTCAGCTTCTCGGGTTTCAGTGGTCTTGGCGGATAAACTTCGAGATCGGGGCTAAATATCGAAAAAACTTCCAGCGGAGCCTCACCGCGTGCTTGCCGTAACTCATTCATCAGCGCTAGATTTCGCACCGGTACATCCGACATCCCTTTCTGCAGATTTTCAAGATAAGAAGAGAGATCTAGCAAGCTGGAATCCAGCAAAGAAGTCGCTCTGTCAGCATCACAACCCGCACCATTTTGAATCATTACGTCAGCCAGGCACTCCGCCTCACGCGCCAGCATCGCGGCGCCGTCCAGCTCTACCATTTGCAGGGTGCCTACAACCTGATGCAGGTGGTTAACGTAGATTCTGAGCGGAGTTAGATCATTCTTGCCTGATGCAAAGTCACTTATGGCCTCCCGCGCCTGACTCAGGTTTTGATCAATTTCCGTTTTGACCCAATCTAAAGTACCGGATTCGACCGTACCAACACTAGTCATAGCTCATCTATCAATCGTGCGAATACCTGGATCAGTTGGGAATCTTAAAGCCCGCCACTGATTGCGCTAACTCGCGGGCCAGATTTGTGAGTTTTCCTATAGACGCCGCCGTGCGCGTCGCATCTTGTGAGGTAGTCGTCGTCACGGCACGAATAGCGGTCATACGATCGGATACTTCAGTCGCAGATTCCGACTGTCTATGCGCCACTTTTGCCATGTTTTCAATCAGATCGGACAGCTGTTCAGAGACCGACTCAATCTCTCCCAAAGCCTGACCGGCCGCGTCAGCCAAACGTGTGCCGTCAACCACTCCCTGGGTAGCGTGCTCCATGGAAGCTACCGCTTCATTCGTATCAGCTTGTATGTTTTTAACTATGTTGGTGATTTGTTTTGTTGCCTCCGCCGACTTTTCAGCCAGACGCTGGACTTCATCCGCTACTACTGCAAAGCCGCGCCCGGCTTCTCCCGCCATTGCCGCCTGAATGGCGGCGTTTAGCGACAAGATATTGGTCTGCTCAGCCAGGTCGTCGATCAGTCCAACAATATCGCTAATTTGTTGCGAGCTCTCTCCCAGCCGTTTGATGCGCTTGGATGTATCCTGTATTTGATCGCGCATCCCGTCCATACCCGTTATGGTCTCGCGCACAGCTTGAGTTCCACGTTTAGCGACACTCACCGAGTTGCGTGCGACTTCAGCAGACCGAAGAGCTTCTGCTGACATTTCCTCCATAGAACGTGACATGGTCTGTACAGTCTCAGTAGTGCTGGTAATCTGATCGGCTTGATGCGCACTTGCCTGTGACAAAGCTTCCGCGGTCGCAGCCGTAGACTGAGATTCTTTTGCCACTTGCTGCGAAGCGGCGTTAATCCGCGCCACCAGCTCACGCATTTCCTTGACCGCAAAGTTAACGGAATCAGCTATAGCGCCCGTCACCTGATCGGTCACCTCTGCTTCGATGGTTAAATCGCCGTCTGCCAGGTTACCCATTTCATCCAGCAATTTGAGGATGGCGTCCTGGGTTTCGCGGTTTTGCCGAGTGCTTAGATCCGCCCTTTTTCGGGCATCGTTTATCAACGCCCTAGCCAGTAAAAACAAAAGCAACGCAATAAGCGTGCCCAGCAACCACGGCACATAATCACGCCATCCGGCAGACTCTGCGGCGGTGATGCCGGCCACCAGATTCCGCACCTCCGGCAGCAGCCGACTGGCCGAGTCCTGCACAGCCTGCGCCGCATCCCGCGCATTAAAAAAATCTTTAGAGTCTTGAAGAATGCTGGAGATAGACGATTGGAAATCAGCAAAAGCAGCATCAACCTCTGCCAGTTTCTCCATCGTCGCTGGACCCCCTATGCGGCGTAGATCGTCCAATGCGGACTGGAATTGAGCGACGTCTCTGCCTATTTGCTCCGCAGCTGCCGCAGCATCGGTTTGACCCAGCGCGTAAATGTTTATGTCTTTAGCCATGCGCTGACTCAGCCCCCGCAGTCGCGCCGTTTCGTTGACCAGAGTTACATCTGTAGATTCGCCGACTAGCGCATCGACCAGATCATCCGCTCTGCTTAATAGCGCAGGGGCGAGATTGTTGACGGCTCTCGCCTGCTCATGCGTATTCAGTATCACGCCGTCATAGCCGAGAATGGTCTCAACATCCGTTTTCATGCCTTCCCATGTTGCTTGAACTGGAGCCAGTTGCGCGCGGCTGCTTGCTGGCAGCGAGGACAACTGCGCTTCGCTATCACCCCGATCAAGTGAATCCAAAATTGAGGTAAACCCCTGGGTTGCATCACGCAGGCTTGTCAACGCCTCATTTCTTCCGCCAATAGCCCAGTTCGCATCGACTGCGATCTGCTGCGATAGCGCTAGCAGCGTTGATGATCGCTCTACGTACTCGGCTTGACTGGCGGCGCGCTGCGTCTGCCAAGTTTGAAAAACAACGAGTACAACAATCAATATAACCAGGCTGGTAATGAGAAAAGGCAGGTTTTCCAGAATACTACTGAAAGTTGAAGGCCTGGGAGGCCTGGATTCCACCTCGGCTGTATCCGCTTCCAGGTTCGATACAAGCGGATCATCCAGACCGGTGTCACCCGGTGCGTCTGCAAGAGATCCATTGAGCGTCTCGTCCATTTCCAGCGTATCTTTCACCGTGTTTCGTGCAATCGCCATGGAGCGTCCCTCACGCAGATTTCGCCGGTCTCTCGATGTTTAAGAATTTCTCATCGGTAACCAAAAGATTTAAGTCAAGCACCCCCCACAGTTCATCGTCCTGTAGAAAAGCCTGTGTAACATATGGTTGTATAGCCCGGTCTAGCACCGAAACATCCTGACCCTGCTGTTCCTCATTAAAATGCCGTAAGCCGAAAATTTTTGAAACGAGCAGGCAGCATCCCAGATCGCGATTATTCACCACCAGCAGTCGACCTTCTTTTGCGACCAGCGGCAGCGCTACGTTTAAATATACGCCTAAATCCACTACTGAGTAGAGGTTTCCGCGCACGTTGCAAACCCCGCGTAACCAGGGCTGCGTCCCTGGCAAAGGAGTTATCGCAGGGCAATCCAAAACGTCATTCACACTGGTCAACTCCGTAACCAGTCGAAGCTCACCTACGCCAAATGCCAGTCCGCCCCACCGCGGTTCCTCTGCTTCTTGCGCCTGTCCAGCCCCCGCCATCGCCTCCTGCTGCATACGCCATAAAATTTCAACGGGGTGTTCTTTGCTATCCGTCATGCCTTATCTCAGGGCGTCATAAAGCCTTGATTCTATCGATTAAAGCGCGTTCGGTAATCGGCTTTACCAAATAATCTTTAGCGCCCTGCCGCATACCCCAGATTTTGTCCGTATCCTGTCCTTTGGACGAGATTATCATTATCGGAATTGATGCAGTATCTGGGTTTCTGTGCAACGCGCGTGTCGCCTCGTAGCCATTCATCCCCGGCATGACTACGTCCATTAAAATGAGGTCAGGTTTGTCTGCATTGGCTTTTAGTAACGCCTCCTCTCCAGTTGTCGCCGACACCGTCTTATATCCGTTGTTCGTAAGGTACCCTGTGATTACGTGTAAATCAGTAGGTGAGTCGTCAACAACCAATACTTTCTGAGCTTCCATTCGATATCCCCTTATTTAGTTAAAACCTGTCACAACAACTCGTTACTTTTGTCTTAATGTGTCACTGGACTGCTGACGTGCTTTGTGATGGCAGATATCAATTCATTTTCAGTAAACGGTTTGTTTATGTGTTGTTCCGAGCCTGCAATTCGTCCGCGGGCTCGATCAAACAGGCCGTCCTTGCTGGACAGCATGATCACCGGTGTTTTTTTAAAGTGACGGTTGTTCTTAATCAGTGTGCACGTTTGATACCCGTTCAACCGGGGCATCATAATATCGACGAATATGATGTCGGGATGGTGATCGGTAATTAGCGACATCGCCTCAAATCCGTCCGCCGCGGTGAGTACTTCGTATCCAGCTTTGGTCAGCAAAGCCTCCGTAGTTTTACGGATAGTATTACTGTCATCGATGACCATGACCTTTATTGTCATTGCGCCCTCATCGTTAAAACAGATAAATTGTTAGTAAAAACAAAGCCCTACGCGTTCCTGAGCGCATCTAGACTATAAGCATAGTCTATTTGCACCGTGCTAACGAACGGTACAATTGACAGGCGTTCGCTCCGCTTCAATCGAAACCGTACCCGCCAAGCATAAGAGTTCAAGCCAATTCTATCAAATAACAATATATTTATGATTTGTCTAGCATATTTCATGATACCCTGCTGGCGCAACGGGCTGAGGTTTGCGTGCAAGCCCGCGATGATGCACAGCAGTGCCGGATTTTAAGACGAGGGCGGCGGCCGCACTGCCTCGGTTAGCGCAAACCAGATCGAGTAAGGTTTTAGCCATTCACATAAAAATTCTGCTACAACCGTAGATGTAATCGGCGCAGTTCTATCTATGATTAAAAGATCAAACTTAAAGGCCTAATGATTCAGCTCGGCGTGGTTATGGACCCTATTGGCTCCATAAAGATAAGTAAGGATTCCACTTTTGCAATGCTGCTGGAGGCCCAGGCCCGACGCTGGTGCATACAGTACATGGAAATGAACGACCTCTTCATGCTCGATGAAAAACCCTATGCGCGCATGCGTGAGCTCAGCGTCATCGAAGACGACAATAAATGGTACGACCTGTCTTCGGTCCAGACCAAAGCGCTATCTGAGCTCGATGTAATTCTTATGCGCAAAGACCCCCCATTCAATATGGAGTATATCTACAGCTCATATATGCTGGAGCGGGCTGAGAGTGAAGGTGTTCTAGTAGCGAACAAACCGCAGGCGCTGCGAGACGCGAATGAGAAAATGTTTACTGCATGGTTTTCTCAATGTACACCGCCTACACTGGTTACGCGCGAATACCAGGATATTAGAAAATTCCTAAATCAGCACCAAGAGATAATTCTCAAGCCGCTGGGAGGTATGGGTGGGGCGTTTGTATTCAGGCTTTCTATGACAGACCCTAACGTGAATGTAATCATGGAAACATTGACCGCACACCAATCGACATTCGTCATGGCACAGCGTTTCATCCCAGAGATCAGCGAAGGTGATAAACGTGTTCTAGTTGTGGACGGCGACCCTGTACCCTATTCTCTCGCCCGCATCCCTGCTCCGGGCGAAACCAGAGGTAACTTGGCTGCAGGCGCTAAGGGTGTGGGAAAACCGCTGTCTGATCGTGACCGTTGGATCTGCCAGCAGGTGGGGCCACAACTGAAGGAGCGCGGAGTGCTGTTTGCGGGTTTGGACATAATTGGTGATTATCTGACGGAGATTAACGTAACCAGCCCGACCGGTATTCGAGAACTGGATAAAATATATCAAACCAACATAAGCAGTCAGCTGCTTGATGCTATTGAGAGCAGACTCAATTAGGCCGACCCACAGGATGGCATAACTACCGCTGTGGAATTAGTTGAAAACATCCCAGGCTTTACCAAAAGTGATCGTCTGGGTCTTACTGTCTTTGGCTCTGTTCTGGCGCACATGGTCGCCATCCTCGGCATAAGCTTCAGCGTACCCGACCTGGAATCCGATAGCCGAAACCTGCCCTCATTGGAGATTACTCTGGTTAACTCCCGCAGTGACGTTGAGCCGGAGAAAGCTGAATTCCTCGCCCAAGCGAACCAGGACGGTGGCGGAGACACAGATCAGCCGGTGATTGCAAAAAGCCCGCTGCCACTCGTACCCGCTCCAGTTGACTCAGAGCAAATACCCATCGCCCACATTGCTCCCAGGCCCAGCCCCACCGCCCAACCTGAGAGAGTAATAATGACTCAGGACAAAGATCAGGCTCTGACAGTGGCTAAAACAGATAACCAGCCGCTGCCGCTGAACAGGGATAAAGCCGAGGATAAGATCGGTCTGGTGGAAAATCCACAGGCGCGGAAAGAACGGTCCCGTCTGAGCGCGGAAATCAACCAATTCTGGGAACAGTATCAGAAGCGACCGCGTCGCAAGTTTTTGAGCGCCAGGACAAAGGAGTACAAATATGCGGCTTACATGGAAGCCTGGCGAACAAAAGTTGAGAGGGTCGGAAATCTGAACTACCCAGAGCAGGCGAGGAAAAACAAACTCACCGGCCACCTTGTGCTGGATGTAGAGATCAAATCTAACGGAGCTCTGCATGCAATCAATGTAATCAGACCGTCTGGCTATAAAGTATTGGATGATGCCGCGGTAAGAATTGTGCGGCTGTCTGCACCTTTTGATCCTTTCCCCTCTTCCATAAAAAAAGAAGTGGACATCTTACACATCACTCGCACCTGGAAGTTCCTCCGCGGCAGTACGCTGACCAGCCGATAGCATAAGGCTGCAGTAACTTATCAGGATCCAGGGTCCGCGTTGCAGGCAATACTGCATGGCGATGATGCGGGGAATTTAGGATAATATAGCCAGCCATGAACAGTCCGAGCTATCTTACTAATCATTTCTTGATCGCGATGCCAGCGATGCAGGATCCGAATTTTCATCAAACGGTAACCTATATTTGCCAACACAACGAGGAAGGTGCACTGGGGATCGTAATCAATCGCACCATTGATCTCACAGTTGGTGATGTCTTTACTCAAATGAAAATTACCGGTACTGCATCCGCCCAGACAAAGTCGCCGGTCCACTACGGCGGTCCGGTGCAAATGGAGCGTGGATTCATCTTGCACGAGGGCATCGGTGACTGGGACTCGACGCTTGAAATTAACGGCCAGACCGGACTTACCACATCCAGAGATATACTTGAGGCGATGGCCAACGACGCCGGTCCCGCTCGCGCGATACTCGCACTCGGTTATGCCGGCTGGGGGGCGGGGCAGCTCGAACGCGAAATCAGCGAAAATGCGTGGCTGAATGGCCCAGCCGATAACGAGCTCATTTTCACGACCCCAGTGGAGGAACGCTGGTCCAGGGCAGCTGGGCTGCTCGGGGTAGATCTGAGTCTGTTGTCAACCGATGCGGGGCACGCTTGACCCCACTCCATTCTGACCACGCCGAACATTCTGCGCACACTTATCTTGGCTTTGACTATGGTAGGCGAAAGATTGGCATTGCCGTCGGCCAGAACCTGACGCAAACCGCTAGCGCTTTGGACACGTTGCGGACCAGGGATACAAAAACAAACTGGGGTAGAATCGACCACTATATCAACACCTGGCAACCCTGCGCTCTGGTGGTGGGCGTTCCCCTCGACAATGAGGGAAAAGAGACGGAAATGAGTGCCAGAGCGCGGCAATTCGGGCGCGACTTATCCGATAAATACCATCTCCCGGTATACTGGGTGAACGAGCACTTGAGTTCTGCGGAAGCGAGACAGCTGCTTTCCAAACGGGTAAGTTCACGCGAGGCTGCGCGTCAAACTGACCAGGTAGCGGCCAGATTGATCCTGGAGACTTTTCTTCGCGAACAAAGGCAAAATCATTCCACGGGAGACCTGGGAAAGTGACCTCTGACTTTAACGTCACCCAGCTGCTGGCAACGATGGACTCGGGGCTCCGGCCCTATCTGTCACGTGATCCGTTGATGATTGGTATCCATACCGGCGGGGTATGGCTTGCGCAGACGTTGCACGCCGCGCTTCAACTGCCGGAACCAATGGGTACCCTGGATATCAATTTCTATCGGGATGACTTCACCCGTATCGGCGTCAACCCCAAAGTTAAGGCTTCCAATCTACCGGTAGACGTAAGCGAACGTCACGTGATTTTGATCGACGACGTGTTGCACACCGGGCGTACAACACGCGCTGCAATGAACATAATTTTCGACTATGGGCGACCGAGTTCAATCGTATTGGCAGTGCTGGTTGAACGCGATGGGCGCGAGCTGCCAATACAACCTGACGTTGTTGGGCAGAGCCTGCGTTTGTCGGCGAGCCAGCAAATCAAATTAAGCGGTCCGACCAACATGACGCTGAATGTAACCGACAAAATGAAATGATTGCAGACATGCAGTACGACCAGTCAGGACAGCTACGACACTTCCTGACCATAGAGGGACTTGCCTGGGAAACATTGGTCCATATTCTAGATACAGCCCAATCGTTCATTACCTTTGGCGAACGCGAGATAAAGAAAGTTCCAATACTGCGCGGTAAGACCGTGGTTAATCTTTTCTTCGAGAACAGCACCCGCACCCGCACCACTTTTGAAATAGCAGCCAAGCGCTTATCCGCCGACGTAATCAATTTGAACCCCAGCCGCCTATCTACGAGCAAAGGCGAATCGGTGTTGGATACGGTGAAGAACCTCGAGGCCATGCACACCGATCTTTTCGTTGTGCGTGATGCGCACAGTGGAGCCGCTTTTCTCATCGCGCAGCATGTGCCTCCACATGTTGCAATTATCAATGCCGGTGATGGACGGCATGCTCATCCAACCCAAGCTATGTTGGATATGTTTACCATCAGACAATACAAAAAAGATTTCGGCAATCTGCGCGTCGCCATCGTCGGAGATATCTTGCACTCAAGAGTGGCGCGCTCGCAGATACACGCGCTGAACATACTCGGCGTGCCGGAAGTTCGCGTTATTGCGCCGAAGACACTTTTACCTACCGAGGTTGAGCGACTTGGCGTACAACCCTACACGGATATGCGCAAAGGATTGAAAGATGTGGATGTAATCATGATGCTGCGGCTGCAGCTGGAGCGCATGCAGGGTACGCTGATTGCGAGCGAGCAGGAGTATTTTAACCTCTACGGGCTGACCGAAGACAAGGTCGCCTTAGCCAAGCCCGATGCGCTGGTGATGCACCCGGGCCCTATAAACAGGGGACTTGAAATTGCATCTGAGGTGGCCGATGGGCCGCATTCGGTAATACTCGATCAGGTTACCAACGGCATTGCGGTGCGCATGTCAATCATGGCCATAGTCATGGGCGGTCAATCGGAAAGAAAAGCATCCTGATGGGAATGGTGCTTAAAAATGGGCGCGTTATCGACCCCGCCCATAATGTGGATGGTGAACATGCCCTGTATATAAGTGACGGATTTATCGCCGCTATTGATTCTGCTCCTGAGGATTTCAGCGCTGATCAAGAAATCGACGTCAAAGGCTTGATCGTGTGTCCCGGTCTGATCGACCTGCGGGCAAGACTGCGCGAGCCTGGTCAAGAATACAAGGCAACCCTCGACAGTGAACTTAATGCAGCAGTTGCCGGTGGAATCACAACGCTTTGCATACCACCCGATACAACGCCTGTTATCGACACGCCAGCCATGGCGCAGATGATTCAGCAGCGAGCCTGGCAGGCAGGCAAAAGCTTCATACATCCCCTGGGGGCGCTGACACAAAATCTTGAGGGCGAGAAACTAACCAACATGGCGGGGCTTGAAGAAGCCGGATGCGTAGGGGTAAGTAACGCACTGGTTGCAGTGAGAGACACGGTTGTTATGCGTCGCGCCATGCAGTACGCGTCTACTTTCGATCTGACCGTGCATCTGCATTCACAGGATCCCTGGTTGTTAGGAAATGGGGTAGTACACGAAGGTGAGATCAGTACGCGCTTGGGGCTACCGGCGATTCCGGAAGCTACGGAAACGGTAGGCGTTGCCCGTGACTTGGCGTTAATCGAAACTACCCATGCAGTATGCCATTTTAACGGTCTGTCGACGGCCAGAGCTGTGGATATGATCGCCCGGGCGCAACAGGAAGGTTTGCCGGTCTCCGCCGACGTCAGCGTCCATCACCTGCATCTGACCGAGCATGACATCGGACTGTTCAATACATTATGTCACGTTGTGCCACCGCTGCGCGGCCAGCGCGATCGTGACCGCTTGCGAAGCGCGCTGAAGGAAGGCGTGATTGGCGCTATTTGCTCCGACCATCAGCCCCATGAGCCGGAGGCCAAACTGGCGCCCTTCAGCGAGTCCGAGCCGGGTATTTCTGGACTTGAGACGCTGTTGCCGCTGACTCTGAAACTCGTTACGGAAGGGCTATTGACTTTGCCTCAAGCGATTGCCCTGCTCACTTGGAAGCCGTCCCAAATACTGGGCATTGACAGCGGGCACCTTGGCGCTGGGGCAACAGCTGATGTTTGCGTTTTTGATATGGCGACTGAGTGGACATTCAGCCGGGATGCGATGCTTAGCCGTGGTAAAAACACGCCTTTTCATAAGTGGCAAATGCCGGGACGGGTAATGCATACGATCATAGGCGGAGAACTCGCCTATTCAGCATAACAGAAGTTTTTCCGCAGACAGGATTAGAACGTCACGTTGCGCATGCTGTCCCCAAGTTCACCGGTGCGCGCGCCTTTGCTTTCCAGTTTTATGCGCAATCTAAGATCGTTTTGTGAGTCAGCATTGCGAACCGCTTCCTCATAAGTGATCAGATCAGATTCGTACAGAGCGAATAGCGACTGATCGAATGTCTGCATACCGTGCTCCGTCGACTTAGCAATAACATCGCGCAATTCGTCTATCGCTCCTTTCAAAATCATATCGGAGATCAGGGGAGTATTGATCATTATTTCAACCGCAGGAACCCGGCCCTTGCCATGCTTGATTGGCAACAATCGCTGCGATATTAATGCCCGTAGGTTCATCGACAGATCCATTAACAGCTGGTTTCGGCGATCTTCGGGAAAGAAATTGATGATACGATCCAGGGCTTGATAAGTATTGTTGGCGTGTAACGTCGCAATACAAAGGTGTCCAGTCTCGGCGAAAACGACGGCATTATCCATTGTTTCTCGGTGGCGTATCTCACCGATCTGAATGACATCCGGTGCTTGCCGCATGGCGTTCACCAGAGCAGATTCCCAACTCTCAGTATCGACACCCACCTCTCGCTGCGTAATGATGCAGTTTTTGTGCTCATGAACGAACTCGATCGGATCCTCCACAGTTATGATATGTCCATAATCCTGCTCGTTTCTGTAACCGACCATGGACGCCATTGAGGTGCTTTTACCTGTGCCCGTGCCTCCCACGAAAACAACCATGCCGCGTTTCGTCATGGCTATGTCTTTCATAACGGCCGGAAGGTAAAGTTCTTCGAACTTAGGGATGTACGTCTGAATGGTACGCAGCACCATCCCCACCCTGTTCTGCTGCACGAAGATGTTGACGCGGAAGCGACCAATTTCCACCGGATTCAGGGCAAAATTACACTCATTGGTAGCCTCAAACCGGCGCCTTTGCTCTTCGTTCATGATGCTGAACGCCATATCGCGGGACTGTTCCGGATTGAGCGCCTGTTTGGTTATGGGAAGTATCTTGCCGTCAACTTTCAAGCTGGGTGGCACCCCGGCCGTAATAAAAAGGTCAGACGCCTTTTTGTGAACCATCAGCTTTAAAAAGTCGGTAAAAACCATCTATTGCCTCCCGGCAACCGCCTTTGCTGGAGCAGCTGCAAACTTGCTCTTATCCGCCGCTTTACTGCGCGCTGCTTCTATCGATATGACTCTGTTTCGCAACAGCTCCTGCAGATGTTGATCCAGGGTTTGCATCCCCTCTGCCTGGCTGGTCTGGATCACTGAATACATTTGGGGCACCTTTGCTTCGCGGATCAGGTTGCGGATAGCTGGATTTGCGATCATGATTTCCCAGCCAGCGACTCTGCCGCCGTTCACCTTTTTCATAAGAGTCTGTGATATTACACCGGCCAATGATTCCGACAGCATGGTCCGCACCATGTCTTTTTCACCAGCGGGGAACACGTCGATGATACGGTCGATGGTCTTAGCCGCTGAACTCGTATGCAACGTGGCAAACACCAAATGGCCCGTTTCCGCTGCGGTCAGTGCCAGGCGAATCGTTTCCAGGTCCCGCATTTCTCCTACGAGAATAACGTCAGGGTCTTCACGCAGCGCGGAACGCAGCGCTTCGGCAAATCCAAGCGTATGCGGACCGAGTTCACGCTGGTTGATTAAACAATTTTTGCAAGTGTGAACAAACTCGATTGGGTCCTCGATGGTAAGGATGTGCGAGTAAAGAGTTTCGTTAACGTGGTTGACCATCCCCGCCAGCGTTGTTGACTTACCCGAGCCTGTGGGCCCCGTCACCAATACCAAACCGCGCGGTTTGAGACACAATTCGCGGAATATCTGCGGCGCATTCAGCTGATCTAAGTCCATTACCAAGCTGGGAATCGTTCTGAACACCGCCGAAGGGCCGCGATTTTGGTTGAAGGCATTGACGCGAAATCGGGCAATATTAGGCAATTCAAATGAGAAATCGGTTTCTAGAAATTCTTCAAACGCCTTCTGCTGCTTATCGTTCATGATGTCGTAGATCATGTTGTGCACAGCCCGATCGTCCAACGGATCGACGTTGATCCGCTTGATGTCGCCGTCTACCCGTATTACCGGCGGCATTCCCGCCGATAGATGCAGGTCAGAAGCGTTTTTCTTGTAAGTAAAAGCTAGTAATTCAGATATGTCCATACATAGTCCCCCGCCTGAACTCGCGGTCTATGGCGATTTCGACAGTGTTGGTTTATCTTCCCACTTCGAAAAGTATAACGGCGCAATGCCAATGCACAAGGTTGCAACGGAAAAATTGACCCCCAAACAAAGACTGCAAAAAGTACGCGCTGACATTGCCCAGGCCGAAGCCCGCTACCAGCGCAACGCACAGAGCGTGCGCCTTGTCGGAGTAGGTAAAGTTCATTCTACAGATGCTATACGGGCGATAGTCGAGGCAGGTTTAAAGGATATAGGCGAGAGCTATGTACAAGAGGCTTTGGTCAAGCAGCGTGATTTGCACGATCTCCCCATCACCTGGCATTTTATCGGGCACATTCAAAGCAATAAAACGCGCGACATTGCCGCTAACTTTGATTGGGTACAAAGCGTTGATCGAGTTAAGATCGCGCAGAGATTATCGCAATACAGGCCTGCTCACTTAAACGACCTGAACATATGCTTGCAGCTCAATTTGCAGCGGGAGGCAAGCAAAGGCGGTTTTACTGAGATGGAGATAGAGCAGGCAGCGGTGAATATCAGCCGGCTTCCCAACCTGCGTCTGCGTGGACTGATGGCGATACCACAATCGACTTTGGATTTCACTGAGCAGAGAAGAACATTTGCCCAAATACGAGCAGTGTACAAAGAACTGCGCTTGACCAACCCGACAATGGATACGCTGTCTATGGGTATGAGCGACGATATGGAGGCAGCGATTGCAGAAGGCGCCACCATGGTGCGCATCGGTACCGCTTTGTTTGGGCCTCGGCAGACAACGTCAAAGGTAGCGCAGTAAGCTGAAGTCAAAACAAAAAACAGTTTCTACCAGAGGTTCAGGATAAAATTAAGCCATGCAGAATAAGAACATCGGTTTTATTGGCGGTGGCAATATGGCGCGGAGTCTGATTGAGGGCTTGATCGCTACCGGACACGCATCGGACACGCTTTACGTGTCTGAGCCAGATTCGGCCAAGCGCGATTATTTTGCCCGACAGGTAGGAGTGCAGCTTGCTGCAGACAACGCCGATCTGGTTGCCAGCTGTGAGGTCGTTGTGCTCGCGGTGAAGCCGCAGGTCCTAAAAAACGTGTTGCTGCCATTACAGTCCGTGTTGCAGCAGCAGCGCCCTTTAATTCTTTCCATTGCGGCCGGAGTAACTAGCGGTGATATCGACCGCTGGGGAGGCGGAGGTCTGGCCATCGTTCGCGCCATGCCTAATACACCAGCCCTGGTTGGCTCTGGCGCTACTGGGCTATTTGCCAATGCCGCAGCGAGCGCGGCGCAGAATGACACCGCGGAATCCTTGATGCGCTCGGTTGGGGTAGCCGTTTGGCTGGAGAATGAATCGTTACTGAATCAAGTAACCGCCTTGTCCGGCAGCGGCCCGGCTTACTTTCTGCTTTTCATGGAAGCACTCGAGCAGGCTGCCGTAGAGCATGGCTTGCCTGCTGAAACCGCTCACTTACTGGTGCTTGAAACATGCCTGGGAACGGCCAAGCTGGCCATGGAGAGCGAAGAGGACCTGCCTGAATTGCGTTACCGCGTGACCTCTCCAGGCGGCACTACGGAGCGAGCTCTGTTGTCCATGGAGAATTCCAACCTGCGGGACATTGTTAATAAAGCATTTGAGGCGGCAGCGCAGCGCGCGGATGAACTTGGGAGAATATTGGGAGAACGCGATGGGTAATTATTTCGGCGATGCCGGCAGCTTTCTGATTGATACAGTTATCGGGCTGTATATCCTGGCGGTAATGCTTCGGTTTTTACTGCAATGGGTGCACGCCGATTTTTACAATCCGGTCTCCCAATTCCTTGTCACTGTCACCAATCCACCGCTGAATTTTCTACGCCGGTTCATCCCCGGCGTATTCGGTGCGGATCTGCCTTCGATCATACTCATGTTGATACTGGAAGGGGCAAAGACCTACCTGATTGCGTGGATAAATGGATTTACACCAAAATTGCCCGGAGTTCTGCTGCTGGCTGTCGGCGAACTCATTCAGCTAGCAGTATGGATTTTTATCATTACGCTATTCATTCGTGTCATTTTGAGCTGGATACAGCCGGGCGGTTACAATCCAGTATTGGGACTGATTCACCAGTTAACGGAACCGCTCATGGCCCCCGCCCGCCGCCTGATCCCTTCCTTTGGCGGGCTTGATGTGTCACCCATCGTGATATTCATCTTCCTCTACCTTACCCTCATGCTGGTGGTCAGGCCGATTTTGGATTACGGCCGATTCCTTGCATTGACCTGAATAACCAGGAGCGGGTGCCGTTGGCTGGATTATTGTTCAATAGTTTTACCATGCAGCGCACCAAACTCATCAGGCAGACGTTCTCACCGTAAAATCGCAATAATTGTTGCCCCGCAGCAAATCCCGCTAAATTTAGCATATACAGCGCTTTCCATCGGGTTGACCCGGAGTAAATTGGCGTCTATTTATTACATTAGGGACCGGTTTGGAACTCGAGCTAAAACGGTCTTAAAAGCACATCTATTTTTCGGGGGACGGAACTGTTGTTAACAGTAACCAGCTGTACAGCCTTTCTAAACGCAGATTACTTAAGCTATGCAGGATATTACAGCTGATTCCATTGATGAGTTCGGCCAGCGCTTAAGCGACTACGAACAATGGAAAACAAAAATCACCGCAGCCATCGAGTCATATCAGGAGTGGTACGACACGCAGCAGGATAGCGACACGGATGAAGAACTAAAGCTGTATGAACTGATCGAGGAACTGCGCAATGATACGCTGACTATTGCCCTGGTTGGTGAATTTTCTCGTGGCAAGACGGAGCTTATCAACGCCATCTTTTTCTCGGACTATCACCGGCGGCTCCTGCCTTCTACACCGGGTCGCACAACCATGTGCACTACGGAAATCCTGTATGATGGCAAGATCGATCCGTGCATTCGTTTGCTGCCAATCGAGTCTCGTAAATCCCCCCTTACGATTTCGGAGCTGAAAAAAAGCAAGATTCACTGGACCACATTACCCTTGAATCTAGATTCGGCCGAAGAGATGGCCGAAACGCTGCAGGAGATCGTCAAGAATAAACAGGTGACGCCGGATGAAGCCAGAGAACTGGGACTGATGCGTGCGGCGGAACATGTTGAAGACAGCAGCACAGTAGAAGTCCCCACCTGGCGCCACGCCATTATCAACTACCCGCACAGACTGCTTAAACTGGGGCTGGCTGTGCTGGACACGCCTGGGCTCAACGCGCTCGGCTCAGAACCAGAACTAACGCTGAGCATGCTGTCCCGGGCTCATGCAATACTGTTCGTACTGGCAGCGGATACCGGTGTCACTAGAACTGATATGGAAGTTTGGAAGAACCATGTTTGTGTCGCTACCACTGGCAACGCTCATACCCGCATCGCTGCGCTTAACAAAATAGACACGCTGTGGGACGACCTGGAAAACGAGAAAGAAATAGACGGTTTCATCAATCGTCAGGCAGAAGAAACGCGACGGCTGCTCGATGTTGATCGCGCTATGGTTTTTCCCGTGTCTGCCCAGAAGGGATTGCTGGGAAAAATAAAGAAAAATGATGAATTGCTGAGTAAAAGTGGTTTACTCAAGCTGGAAAAGAAACTATCTGAAGACATCGTAGTTCATAAGCAGAACCTTATCCGCGATAAAATCATGAGCGAGATTGGGTCTGTTGTATCGGCGTCACATGAATTGGTTAAAAACAGGATTGCAACGCTCGATACCGAATTAGCCGAAATCCAAAAAATGCGTGGTAAAAGCGTCGACGTCATAGACGAGATGTCAGAAAAACTACACAGGCAAAAAGACGTATATGACAAGGAAGTACAGAGTTTCCAGGTGACACGTCGCATCTTATCTAGTCAAGTCAAAAGAATGCTCAAGCGATTGAGCATGTCCCGCTACGACCAACTCATCATAAAAACACGCCTGGCTATGCGCAATAGCTGGACCACTACCGGGCTGAAGGGAGGGATGGGCACGTTTTTTGGCGGCACATTCAAGGACTTGAAAAAAGTCGAGAGACAGGCGGAAGAGATACGCAGTTTGGTAGAAAAAATTTATGATAAGTTCCACCATGACCACGGCCTGCCGCGAACGAACCCGGCCAAGTTTTCCGCCTCGGCTTTTATGAAGAAGTATCAAGCACTTTATGCCGAAGCTGAAGCCTTTAGAAATTCTCCATCCATGCTGGTCACCGAACAGCACTACGTCACAAAAAAGTTCTTCATAACGCTGGTCAGCAGGGCCCGCATAATTTTTCAGGACTGTAATCTGTCCGCGCTTAACTGGGCCAAAGCAGTATTGACGCCGATCTATACGCAGATTCAAGAGCATAAAACAATGATCGATCGACGCCTGGAAAATCTGGAAAAGATGCGTGGTAACCAGGCCGTATTGTCTGAGCGCGTTGCGGAAATAGAAGAAGAAATGACCAGCCTGCAGCAACAGGCCATGCTCATTGATGACATTTTAGGCAACATCGTCTCTCCGCAGTCAGAGCAGGCGGCGAGGCAAGATGAACAAGCAGAGGCCGAAGCAGAAATGGCCTATCCCGCCGCAAGCTAATCCTTTTTCACGCGCATAAGCTTTGATCGAACAGGCCGTAACTATCGCTGTTTAAGTCAGGGTTCGACGTCATAGTCGATAATCAACGGGGCGTGATCGGAGAACCGCTTGTTCTTATAAATCACCGCCCGCTTTACCCTGTTGCACAGGCCTGGAGTGATGACCTGATAGTCAATACGCCAACCCACGTTTTTAGCCCAGGCCTGTCCACGATTAGACCACCACGTGTACTGTTCCTGTTCTTGGTTGACCAGGCGAAAAGCGTCAACGTATCCAGACTCTTCAAAAACCCAGTCCATCCACGCTCGCTCTTGCGGAAGGAACCCAGAATTTTTTTGATTGGATCGCCAGTTCTTCAAATCTATTTTTTTATGCGCGATGTTCCAGTCACCGCATATGATAAATTCGCGCTTGCTTCTTTTGTGTTGCAGCAGAACATCGCTGAAGCGCTGCATAAAATCGTACTTGAAGGCTTGACGTTGATCGCCGCTGGTGCCCGACGGGAGGTACAGCGACACTACACTCATTTGGTTAAAATCCACTCGTAGATAGCGCCCTTCTAAATCGCAGTCCGGCCAGTTCAGCCCGTAGACTACGGCTCGGGGCTTGCGTTTGGTGTATATGGCTACACCGCTATAACCCTTGCGCTCTGCAGCAAAGTTGTAAAAGTGGTAGTTCCGGGGAAAGTAAACTGGATCGGATTTGATTTGCTCGTGCTGCACCCTGGTTTCCTGCAGACACACCACATCAGCTTTCTGCCTGACCATCCACGAAAAAAATCCTTTGCGCGCGGCGGCACGAATACCATTTATATTGAGCGTTATAATGCGCATAATCCGAACAGGCCTCAGCCCAGCGTACAGTGACGGTTACAAATCCGCGACAACCCTATGCGAGACTATCAAAAAGAGTTCCTCCAGTTCACGATTGATAGCGGCGTGTTGCGATTCGGTGAATTTGTGCTCAAGTCCGGCCGTAAGAGCCCTTATTTCTTCAACGCGGGCTTGTTCAGCACTGGAAAAAGTCTGGCCCGCTTGGGCGAGTTCTATGCTGCTAGATTACTTGATTGGGGACGAAGTTTCGATATCTTGTATGGCCCGGCCTATAAAGGAATTCCGCTCGCGGTTTCTACCGCCATAGCGCTGGCAGATATAACCGGTCGCGACATCCCTTTTTGTTTCAATCGAAAAGAAATAAAAAACCACGGCGAAGGCGGCGGTATTGTCGGCGCTGAACTGACGGGTAAGGTTGTTATCATCGATGATGTCATTACCGCTGGTACCTCGGTGGAACAATCGGTGCGCATTATTCGAGCGGCTGGGGCAGAGCCCGTGGCAGTCTGCATTGCTCTGGATCGCATGGAACGCGGATTGAGCGGACAAGATCCGGCAACGGTGACGATTGAAAAACTTTACCGCATCCCTGTTTTATCTATTGCCAACATCAACGAATTGGTTGATTTTCTGACCCACAGTATGGAACATCATGACTGTGTAGTAGATATCCAGCGCTACCAAAGACAACACGGTGCATCTTGATGCCCGCTTTCATCATATCAACCTAAAGGATCAGCTATGCAGCAGGCGCAGATATGTATCCTGGGTGGTACCGGCTTCGTCGGGCGCACCATCGTCAGTCAGCTTTTGAAAAAGGGCTATCGTGTCCTGATATTGACTCGACATCGCGAGCGGCACCGGGATCTACTGGTCTATCCGTCATTAAGTCTGATAGAAGCAGACATATACGATCCAGATCAGTTGAAGCGTAATCTGCATGACACGAGCGTTGTTATCAATTTGGTCGGCATACTCAATGAGGCCCGCAACAAACGGCAAAGCTTCCAACAGGCCCACGTCGAATTGACCAAAACAACGGCTGAGGCTGTGGCAGAAGTCGGCGTTACACGCCTGCTGCACATGAGCGCGTCGAATGCCGATCCCAGCGGCCCGAGCCAATACCTTAGAAGCAAGGGTATGGCGGAAAACTTTATCCTTGAGCACGGCCGGAAAAATGGCTACGCGGTGACCAGCTTCCGACCGTCCGTGATCTTTGGCGCGGGCGACAGCTTTACCAACCGCTTTGCACAACTGCTCCGCAGTATTCCGCTGGTCTTTCCTCTGGCCTGCCCGGACAGCCGCTTACAGCCCATATACGTAAACGATGTAGCCCGTTGTTTTGTCGCTGCGCTGTTCGATGAGCGCACGTATGGACAGCGCTATGACCTGTGCGGCCCCAGAGTGTATACGCTGTATGAAATAGTGAGCTATATCGCCCAAGTCATTGGGGTAAAGAGACACATCATCAGATTGGCGGATTGGCAAGCAAAGTTGCAGGCCTCCGCACTGCAGTGGTTTCCAGGCAAGCCGTTCACGCCGGACAACTATCAGTCTTTGCAGGTTCCCAGCGTGTGCAGTGAACCGTTTCCCTCGATATTCGGTATAGATCCCCGCCCGATGGAGGATCTAGCAGCCAGCTATCTCCAGGCGGCCCCGGACAAGCTTGATACTTTGCGCAAAAGCATCCTTCAGTAAGTGGCGTTACCAGTCGACAGGGCCGTGAGCGTTTGCCAGCGGGACGACTTTGATTCTTCCGCCAGCTGCCGGACGACATTGTAAAAAGAAATCAAATCACCGTTTTGCTCCTGCAGCAGTTTGTTAAACACAGGAACTAAATCATGATAGGTGGCGATAGCAATCAGCTTCGCGTTATTTATCGGTTGATCGAACCATTTTTTGAACGCAATATGAGACTGCCAGTCTGCGCTCTTTTTGTAGTAATCCCGTCTTAACGCAGCTATAAGCTCCTGCTTTGCCAGCCGTTTGGCAGAATCCGGTAAATCTTTTTCGTACATCTGCTCCAGTCGCACGCGATGTTCAAGAATGAGCGCAATAACCTGTTGCTCGCGTTGGCGCCGCAAACGATAGTGTTCGATTCCATCTTCGTCACCTGTATGTTGCAGCCAGCGCTCCACACCTAGATGCTCGACCGTGGTGGCGAAAGATTCATTGAATACCGTATCACCCTTGGCAAAAGCAACCTGATGCGCGAGCTCATGAAAAATAAAACCGGCAAACTCAGTGGCGGAATAATGCAAAATGGTATTGGGCACGGGGTCATCGAACCAGCCCAGCGTCGAATACGCGGGGACCCCTCCAACGTGCACATCATACCCTTGCTCTGCGTGTCGCTGGGCGAACTTTTGCGCCGAATGCTGTTGGAAGTAACCGCGATAATTCACGCAACCTACCACCAAGAAACACCACTCCATAGGTTTGAGCGATAACTCAGGCGTCACAAATACACTCCACACCATGTAAGGCCTATTCAAATCCACATACTCCGTATAACTTCCGTTATCCGGCAGGCTCAGCTGTTCTGTGGCGAATCGACGTACCTGCATGGCCAGTTCGAGTTTTCGTTTCACCTGGTTCGATGTATCGGGATCGTCCAAAACAGCGGGAATTGGCCTGGATTCACGCCAGATCTCCATTTGTCCCCTTACCGATTGTACATAGTAGCCGGCGGTGGAACAGCCGCACAGCAGCGCCCCCGCAATTCCCCATATCAACCAGCGGCACAGCTTCATGCACAACCTTCCATACGTTTTCCGCTCACATTAAACTCTTTAACATGACAGCACCCGATATACTTGATGGACTTGAAGTCTACTTGGTTGGTGGAGCAGTTCGTGATCAACTGTTAGGACTAGCGGTAAAGGACCGCGACTGGGTGGTGGTTGGATCCACACCTGCCGAAATGGAATCTCGCGGTTTCAAAGCAGTCGGCCACGAGTTTCCCGTTTTCTTACATCCAGTAACAAAAGAAGAGTATGCCTTAGCGCGAACCGAACGAAAAATCGGGGCGGGTTACAAGGGGTTCAAGTTTAGCACCTCTCCAGACATCACGTTAGAGCAGGACCTATATCGCCGCGACTTGACCATCAATGCCATCGCGCAAAGCGCAAACGGCGAGATTATTGATCCATTTGGTGGCCGACACGATCTCGAGAACAGAATTTTACGGCACGTATCCACGGCATTCGTTGAAGACCCAGTCCGGATATTGCGGGTGGCGCGATTCCGCGCTCGCTTTGAATTCGGTATCGCTGAGGAAACCTGTGAATTGATGCGAACCATGGTTGGCAAAGGCGAGGTTGACGCTCTGGTTGCAGAGCGTATCTGGATGGAAGTAGAAGGTGCTCTCGGTGAAAATAAACCATCCTTGTTCTTCCAGGCTCTGCGCGACTGTGGCGCCCTGCGACCCATTTTGCCCGAGATCGATGCCCTGTTCGGCGTAGCGCAGAGCATTCAGCACCATCCAGAGATCGACGCCGGCGTCCACACGTTAATGGTGATTGACCAGGCAGCGAAACTAACCAAGGACACGGTGATACGGTTCGCCGCGCTGGTGCACGATCTGGGGAAAGCGCTGACGCCGAAGGACGAATTGCCTAGCCATCATGGCCACGAACGCAGCGGCCTACCGCTCATCAAACAGATGTGTAACAGACTCAGGATTCCCAATGAGCACCGCGATCTTGCATTAGTAGCCTGCCGAACACACCTCAAGCTGCACCGAATCCGCGAACTCAACCCGTCATCGGTGCTTGATCTGCTGGAGGAAATCGACGCATTCAGACGACCAGGGCGGCTTGAACAGGTGTTGGCGGTGGCCGAGGCCGACATGCGCGGGCGCAAAGGTCTTGAACAAGAGCGCTATGTGCAGCGCGATATCCTGCAAGACTATTTCACTGCCGCCAGTGGTGTCGACGCGGCGGCGATCGCCCAGCAGCAAGCGAGTGGTACCAAGATAGCGCAACAGATTCGCGAGCAGCGCTGTGC
Source organism: Gammaproteobacteria bacterium (assembly GCA_024638505.1). GTDB lineage: Bacteria > Pseudomonadota > Gammaproteobacteria > Arenicellales > JAANXG01 > JAHEKE01. The sequence continues at coordinate 56,238 of JAHEKE010000020.1, forward strand.
AGCCATCAGGGCGGTGAAAGACGCGCTGCTTAATGAGTAGAAACTGCAAACCGCTGCCGGTCCTCACCAAAACAGATAGAACAGCACGACAGCGAGCAGAATCCTGTAGATAACGAAAGGCATCAAGCCAACGCGTTCAACCAGCGTCAGAAAAAAGTGCACGGTCAGATAAGCCGTAATCGCTGCAATCAGCGTGCCCAACAGCAGAACGGGCCAGGACACCGTCTCAGGTTGCTTTACCAGCGCAAACAATTCGACGGCGCCGGCAGCCACGATGACCGGTATGGACAGCAAAAAAGAAAACCTGGCCGCAGCTTTGCGAGTTAAACCCATAGCCAAGCCGGCCGTGATGGTCACGCCTGAGCGCGAAGTCCCAGGAATTAAAGCAACGGCCTGAGCACACCCGATAAAAACCGCTTGTTTTAAAGTCAGAGAACGCTCGTTCCTGGTTCTGCTCCCCCGCAGGTCCGCCCACAACAAGACAATAGCAAAACCGAGGGTGGTAACGGCAATGAGTAACGGATTGCGCAGGTGCCCTAGCAACCAGCTGTTCACTATAAAACCAGCAAAAAGCACGGGAACGGTAGCAACCAATACCGCCCAGGCGAGCCGACTGTGTTCGCTGCCGCGTCCGGCATATACGTCCGCCCACCAAGCCGCGCTCAATTGTCTGATATCCGCTTTAAAATAAAGCGTTACCGCGAACAGAGTTCCGACATGCACGGCCACATCAAATGCGAGTCCCTGGTCTGGCCAGCTGAATAGCTTTGGCAACAGAATAAGATGCGCGGAGCTGGAAATGGGTAAAAATTCGGTCAGCCCCTGTAACAGGGCCAATAGAACAGCGTGCAGGTAATCCACTTACAACAACCGACCCCGGCGATCGGAATGAGCGAAACCTTCAAGCGGATAGCGCAAGTTCTTGCCAACGGCCAGCACCTTGAACAACTCGCCCATTTCTGACGGCAGCGTAAGCTTCTTTACCTCCTGGGCTATTGCCACGTGCTGTATGGTGCTCGTCTGGATGATCGGTTCAATGATGTCCAAAATGCCTAAAGCCAGCAAAAACGATGCTAAAGAAGTAAAGCCAGCCAAGCTTAATCCAGATGCGGCGGCGCCGTCGGCAAGGGCGGTGAAATCTACATGGGCCGTGATGTCTTGTAAACCTACGTACAGGTAGGGATCGAAATGACTGCGGTGGCGGTAATGACACATTAATGTGCCGCCACTTCGCTGTGGATGAAAATACTCATGGCGCGGGAATCCGTAGTCGACAATTATAACTGCGCCAGATTGGAGACATGCACCGATTGAGCGCATCCAGGCCTCCCTTTGGAATCCTGCCTCTGAACAATAATTCTCTGGCAGATTGAGATTGCGAATTACATTCCAGTTCGAACCGGTTACGGTATACGCCGCATCCCTGAAGCCATCCTGCCCCCAGGCCACGCCCACGCCCTGCACCTGGTCGTTGATGATGGTAAAGCGATCAACCGGTATGGCATCCACAACTTCGTTCGCCAGGATCACACCGTTGAACTTATCAGGTAGCTGGCTGATCCACTCGATGTGGTGCAATAGATGCGGCACGTGTTTTGCCAGGAGCTCATGCTGTCGGTGGCTGAGCTCGGCGCTCGTCTCAAGGATCTGGTAGCGCGGGGGAAGCTCGTTCTGTGCCGACAGCGTGCGCAGCAGCTGTAAGGCTAAAGCACCCGAGCCGGCACCCACTTCCAGGATTTCTCCGCCGTTGACTTGGTTGAGCACTTGCGCGATCTGCTTTGCCAGACAGCGCGCAAATAGGCTACCCAATTCTGGGGCCGTAATGAAATCTCCTTGTTCACCGAACTTTACCGACCCCGATGCATAGTATCCTCCACCTGGACTGTACAAAGCGAGCTGCATAAATTGTGAGAACGGAATAAGACCGCCGGCATTATCAATGGCGCTACGTATCGCACGCCGCAGCTTATCGCTGTGTTCTCGTTCTTCCGCGCTCGGCGAAGGTAATCCATGTACGATCTCCTGTGTCATGCGTAACTCACCAAATGGAACATAAGATGCTTACAACGCGTTATTCGGTTAGGATGCAGGCAACACTCAACTTGAGTCGTCAGCATAATGCAAAACAGCGTCCTAAACGACAAGGTTGCTCTCGTTACTGGCGGCGCCCGGCGCATTGGTGCCGAAATCGCGACGCGGCTGCATGCGGAGGGCATGCGTCTGGTGTTGCACTATCATAGCTCTGACGCAGAAGCACGGGCCCTGCAGGATCTGTTGAACGACAAAAGATCGGACTCGGTGGTGTTGATTAAAGGGGATTTACTGGACAATCATAAAATTACTCATTTAGCACAGCAGTCCATAAAAATGTTCACCCGTCTGGACGCAATTGTGAACAACGCGTCAACCTTCTTTCCCACCCCAGTCGGGGATACCAGCGAGGAAGACTGGAACAACCTGTTTGGCACTAACCTGAAAGCACCATTTTTCCTCGCCCAGGCTACTGCGGCAGAATTGAAAAAAAATCGGGGTGTGATCGTCAATATTGCTGATATCTATGGCGTACGGCCTCTAAAAAACCATGCCGTTTACAGTACGGCAAAAGCAGGCCTAATTATGCTTACCCGGGCGCTGGCCAGAGAACTCGCACCCGAAGTAAGGGTCAACGCAGTCGCACCCGGCGCAATACTATGGCCTGACCATGACCACGATGAAGTCGCCCAGCAGCGACTGATCTCCCGCACTCCGCTCAAGCGCATGGGAACACCGCGGGAAATTGCAGATACTGTTCTGTTCCTCATACGCGACGCCGGCTTCACCTCAGGCCATGTCATACCGGTGGACGGGGGACGCTCAACGGTACCCTAGCGCACGTCACGTGTCCGAATTAAAAAACCTGAAATCCAGCTTTTTTATAGTTTGATCAGACGCGGCAAAATCGCGCCACATCTGTCCTATCGTTTGAGCAGTCTCCGGGTGGACAACGTCAGCGGCAATTTCACTCAGCGGTAAGAGCACGAAGGCATACTGCATGATTTCATGTCGCGGGATATCGATATCATCGCTATGCCGAACCAGATCGCCGAACAGAAGTAAATCAATATCAAGGGGCCGGGAGCTGTATTTGTTCGTGCCCCGGCGGCGGCCATGGGCTGCCTCGATTCCACGCAGCGCGCTTTGTATGTGACTCAATGATGCCGCCGTATCAAAACCAAGCGCAAAATTATAAAAGTCCGAGCCTTGAAAGCCGACCGCCTTACTCTGATAGACGCTGGATAAGGTAAGAGGCGCGAACAGCTCTTGCAGTTGGGAAACGCTGCTCCGAATATTGAATTCGCGCTCGATGTTGCTGCCAATGCTCAAGTAAACCCGGGTCATGCATTATGCTTCCGTGTTATTTCCCGCTCTATGACGACACCCACTGAGCGCGCACCGCTTACGGCGCGACCCTTGTTGATTTTCACCCGGCACCATGGGATAGCGAACTCTGCAATCAATATCTTGGCGATGCTCTCAGCCAGCGTTTCCACCAGTCTGTACTCTGATTCCCCAACGTGAGAGATAACCCGCTTGGCGATTGCCTTGTAGTTCACCGTGTCCTCTAGATGATCATTGCGTGCGGCGTGTGCGATGTCGGCTGCTAGATCCAAATCGATTTCTATCCGCTGTTTTATGCGCCGCTCCCATTGCCATACGCCAATGACGCATTCGACGGTAAGTCCATGCAAGAAGATGATATCCATCGCAAAATCCCTGTGGTTCATTTTAGTTTGTAAGATACAAGAAACGATTCGCAATTAAAAAGGCCGTCATGCTCGATGTACTGCGCGTGTTTTCCATTTGCCTGTAGAATCCACAAAAACCCATACTTTGATCGCGGCTGAATATTGACCTTTGCGCGCATAGCTCCTGAAATTACGAGATGGAATACCTGCTGCCCCCGCTTGCCTATTTGATGGGTTCAATATCAAGCGCGATATTAGTTTCCCGCGTCTTTGCCATGCCTGATCCGCGTACCGTCGGCAGCGGGAATCCGGGGGCAACCAATATACTCCGCCAGGGTAATAAAGCAGCGGCCGTTACGACACTGCTCGGCGACATCGCGAAAGGCGTGATTCCCGTCCTGTTGGCGCAGGCTTTAACCCATAACCCATGGGTTCTGGCGCTGGTGGCCCTGAGCGCTTTTATCGGGCATTTGTTCCCTCTTTTCTTTAAGTTCGAGGGAGGCAAGGGTGTTGCTACGGCGCTGGGCGTCTTTTTAGCGCTGAATCCCTGGATGGGTGTCGCCTTGATGCTCACCTGGCTGCTTGCCGCTGTCGGTTTCCGCTACTCCTCACTGGCCGCGGTGCTGACCGCCGCCGTATCTCCTCTTTATGCCTGGTACTTTATACCCGGCCTGCCATTCCTTCTGCTGAGCATGCTCATTGCGGCATTTCTCATTTGGCGACACCGCACTAACATTCAGCGATTGTTTCGCGGAGAGGAAGATAGAATCAAATTGATCGGAACTGCCGATCGCGAAAAGAGCGGGCACTAACCGTTGATCCTGCTGGAGCGACACCGGGCGTTTGCAGAACTCAATAGCTCAGATCCCGCAGTGACCAGCGCGGGAAGACTCTGCAATCACGACCCATGGGGATTTTTTTGCTGAATCTGAGCGAGCCGGCATAGGCGATCATGGCGCCGTTGTCAGTACAAAACTCGGGGCGAGGATAAAATAACTCATAACCCGCTTCGTCCGCCAAGTCATTCAGTTGGGCGCGCAGCAATTGGTTAGCACCCACTCCACCCGCCACAACGCACCGACGGTGGCCCGTTTGGTCGAGCGCGCGCTGCGTCTTTATGCGCAACGTATCCACCGCCGCGTCCTGAAACGCCCAGGCGATGTCCGCTATGGTCTGCGCATCGAGTTCGTGTTTCTTGACGATTTCCGAGGTATAGGTTTTAAGACCGCTGAAGCTGAAATCCAAACCGGGTCGATCAGTCATGGGACGGGGAAAACGAAAGCGACGCCCATCTCCCCTTTCCGCCGCCGTTGCAATGTGCGGCCCCCCCGGATAGCCCAGGCCCAACAGCTTGGCCACCTTATCAAAAGCTTCACCCACGGCGTCGTCCAGGCTCTCACCCAGAATGTCGTAGTGCCCCACCCGCTTGACGTCTACCAGCTGAGTATGCCCACCGGACACCAGTAGCGCCAGAAAGGGGAACGCTGGACGCCGTTCTTCCAGCATGGGCGACAGCAGATGTCCTTCCATATGATGTATGGCGATCGCTGGCAGCCTGAGCGACAAGGCCAGGCTCTGACCCAGCGCTGCTCCGACCAACAGCGCTCCGGCCAGCCCCGGGCCAGCGGTATAGGCCACCGCGTCGAGCTCTTCCTTGTCCCGCTCAGCGTCGCACAAGACGGTTTTGATCAAGGGCAGCAGTTTACGGATATGGTCACGCGCCGCCAGTTCCGGGACGACGCCACCGAAGGGAACATGGATATCCACCTGTGAGTGCAGCTTGTGCGCCAGTAAACCTGCCTGACTGTCGTACAAAGCCGCACCCGTGTCATCACAGGAAGTCTCAATACCAAGTATTAGCATATAATTAAATATTTATACATATAGGCTCTCCCTCGGGCGATTTCTGCCGGTCGCGCAGGGCGGGCGTATTCGGCGCAGGGCCCTTGTTCCGGCGCGACCAATTCATTAGAATTGCGCGCCCTTTAAACACGCAACCATTTATTTACGGGAAATATTGCATGCCGAGTGTTAAGGTTCGACAGGACGAACCGTTTGATGTGATTTTACGACGATTTCGCCGCGCCTGCGAAAAGGCCGGTTTGTTTACCGAGATGCGAAGTCGCGAACATTACGAGAAACCCACTACTATCCGCAAACGTAAAGCTGCCGCAGCTCGCAAAAGAGAATTGAAGCGCGTTTCCCGAGAACGCTCGCGATATCAACGCGCATACTGAATCACCGCCGTGCGGCGACCCCCAGTATGACCCTCAAAGACCGCATCAGCGAGGACATGAAAGCGACGATGCGGGCGAAGGACGCGCCCAAACTCGAGGCCATACGTCTGCTGCGTGCCGCCATTCAACGCCGGGAGGTGGACGGACGAAGCACCCTGGACGATGAAGGAGTCGTGTCGGTCATACAAAAACAGCTCAAGCAGTGCGAGGACGCGATTACGCAGTTCCATAAGGGTGGACGAGATGACCTTGTGGTGAAAGAACGCGTGTACCAGGATGTGCTGAAGGCTTACCTGCCGCAGCAGCTGGAAGAGCAGGAAGTTGATCAAATTATCGCTGCCGCTGTTGCACAAACAGGCGCGACCACGCTACGCGACATGGGCAAAGTGATGACGATACTGAAGTCGGAATTACAGGGACGAGTCGATATGTCTGGTGTAAGCCGCAAGGTCAAGGCACAGCTCGAGGATTAGTCCCGACCGCGGGCCTCGCCTAGCATGTATATCCTCTAGAGGCGCAAACACATTTCCCTATTAAGGCTCCAGGGCTAGAATCTGACTCATGCCCAGCCGTATACCGCAAAGTTTCGTCGATGACCTCCTGGCGCGCACTGACGTCGTTGACGTTATAGACAGCCGCGTGCCGTTGAAGAAAGCAGGCTCGGAGTATAAAGCGTGCTGTCCTTTTCATGAGGAGAAAACGCCTTCATTCACCGTGAGCCCGAACAAGCAATTCTACCATTGCTTTGGGTGTGCGGCGCATGGCACCGCGATTGGATTCCTCATGGAGTTCGAGCACATGGAGTTTGTTGAGGCGGTTGAACACCTGGCCGCCCGGCTTGGATTGCAGGTCCCAAGAGAGGGCGAAACGCAGCCAGCAAAAAAAACTGAAAAGGCAACGGATATCCTCACCGTGTTAGATCAAAGCACGGCATATTATCAGCGTCAATTACGTGATCACGCGACTGCGCGATCGGCAGTTGAGTACCTGCGGCAGCGGGGTCTGACCGGTGAAGTGGCGGCTCATTTCGGCATGGGTTTCGCGCCGGCTGGCTGGGACAATCTGCTGCGGGAATTCGGCAGCAGCAAGCACCAATGTCGCTTACTGCTGAGCGCGGGCCTGATAAGCAAAAAGTCAGAAGATCGGTATTACGATCGTTTTCGTAACCGAATTATGTTTCCCATTCAAGATCATCGTGGCCGAGTAGTCGGGTTTGGCGGCCGAGCAATCGGTGATGAAGAACCGAAGTATCTTAACTCCCCTGAGACACCGGTGTTTCACAAGGGCGCCGAACTGTATGGGCTGTTCCGTGCAAGGGAATCAATCAGGGAAACGGGCAAGGCCATTGTGGTTGAAGGATACATGGACGTGGTGGCGCTGTCACAGTTTGAGCTGCACAACGCTGTCGCCACCCTTGGCACTGCGACTACCCGCACCCAGCTCGAACGGCTGTTCCGCCATACCGATGAAATCGTATTCTGCTTCGACGGTGATCGGGCTGGTCGTTCAGCGGCGTGGCGAGCCCTGGAAACCGCTCTGCCCAGCTTGCGCCAGGGTAGACAAATCACCTTCCTGTTCCTGCCGCAGGGGGAGGATCCCGATTCCGTGATTCGCGCCAAGGGAAAGGCCGGTTTCGAATCCCTCATCAGCTCGGCCATACCCCTTCCTGACTACATGTTGCAACAGCTAAGCGATCGTTCCGATCTATCGCGCATCGATGGTCGTGCCCGCTTTATAGAGCTGGCTAAGCCTCTGCTGCAGAAAGTGCCGCCAGGTGCATTTCTTGAGCTGCTGCTCAGCCGGATCGCCCAGCTCGCCCGTATTGATCGAGATTCACTGGACCGAACGATGGAGAAGAGCGCAGGCTCCGCGCTCAGCAACAAAAGCCCGATCAGTAAAGCGCTTCCCGCCATGGGCAGGAAATCGCTGGTCCGGCTGGGGCTGAGCCTGCTGATCCAGAAACCCGAACTGGCCGGCGCAGCAGATAACCTGGACGAACTTAAAGACCTAGAGCTGCCGGGTATGCCGCTGCTGACAGAAATAGCCGAGCTCATCCGGCATCACCCGGCCGTTAGTTCGGCGGCGATCCTGGAGCGATATAGAGGTACCGAGCACCATAAGCACCTTGAAAAACTCGCGGTTTGGGACCATATGGTCCCTGCGGAAGGTCTTGATGAAGAATTTGCAGCCGTACTTCTACAGTTGCGGGAAAAATGGGCGGCACAGAAAGCTGCTCAGCTCCTGCACAAATCGCATTTGTCCGATACGGAGAAAACCAGGCTGCGCGAATTGCTCAGCCAGCGTTCAAAATAGCGCCTCTTCACCTTTTTTGCGTTAGGCAGCTTTATTAAAACTGAGTTATACTTAAAGGTTATTTTTCAAAAACTTACCTCGAAGGTTTCAAACGCGTGGACCAAGAAAGCAAACAGTCTGAACTCAAAAAGCTAATTCTCAAAGGCAAGGAACAGGGTTTCCTGACTTATCGGGAAATTAACGATCATTTGCCAGAAGACATGCATGACACCGATCAAATCGAGGCGGTGGTCAACATGATCAATGACATGGGCATTTCCGTTTACGACAAGCCACCAGACCCGGATAGCTTGTTACTCAAGGAAGAACCAACTTCAGACGACGAAGACGATGAGACCGACGCTGCCTTAACTACCGCAGTAGAGAGCGAATTCGGGCGGACCACAGATCCCGTGCGTATGTACATGCGGGAGATGGGCACCGTAGATTTGCTGACTAGAAAAGATGAAATAAAGCTGGCTAAAAGGATAGAGGATGGTATTAGACAGTGTACCGAGGCGGTTGCAAGCTGCCCGGTAACTATCGAAGAAATCGTGCGCCTGACCGAACTGATCGAGAGCGAGGAGATGCGATTAACCGATTTACTGGTTGATTTCATCGATCCCAACGCGGTGGATGAACCTATACCTCAACCACAGCAAACGGGACCCGCCCAGATATCTGCTGCCGGTGAAGACGACGAAGAGGATATTGACACCGGTCCCGATCCAGAAGAAGCCCGAGAGAGATTCAAGCGGATCCGTAAAAACTACAACAGCTTGATCAGAGCGATCGACCGCCACGGTATAGGTGACGACAAGGTTCGAAGAATTCAAAAGCGGATTACCACCGAGGTGATGGAAATCAAAATCGCGCCCAAGCAGGTCGATGCTTTATGGGATCGCATTAAAGAGCTCGTCGAATTGGTGCGCGCGCGTGAAAAAGCCATTATGGAAATCTGCGTCAGGCATGCACGCATGTCCAGAAAAACCTTCATTAAGGCTTTCGTCGGCCGGGAGACCGACAAGGGATTGTATCGAGCGCTGCTGCGCGCGGCCGGTGAGAACCGGGCAATAATCGAACAGTATGCAGAGGAGATAAAGGCGCATCGGGACAAGCTCTATATGCTCGAACAGCTTGCCGGGATTCCTATACATGAACTCAAGGAAGTCAATCGACGGATGTCTATAGGTGAAGCCAAAGCACGCCGCGCCAAGAAAGAGATGGTGGAAGCCAATCTTCGCCTGGTCATTTCGATTGCCAAGAAGTACACCAATCGGGGTTTGCAGTTCCTGGATCTGATTCAGGAAGGCAACATAGGGTTAATGAAGGCGGTGGACAAATTTGAATATCGCCGGGGCTACAAGTTTTCAACCTACGCCACATGGTGGATCCGACAGGCCATCACCCGCTCCATTGCGGATCAGGCGCGCACCATCCGCATCCCCGTGCACATGATTGAAACCATCAATAAGCTCAACCGGATTTCACGACAGATCCTGCAGGAGAAGGGGCGAGAAGCCCTGCCGGAAGAGCTGGCCGAACGAATGGAAATGCCGGAGGAAAAAATCCGTAAAGTATTGAAAATAGCGAAGGAACCCATTTCTATGGAGACACCAATCGGTGACGACGAGGATTCGCATCTTGGTGATTTCATCGAGGACAAGAATGTGGAGGCGCCGATGGATGCCGCTACTGGTTCCGGCCTGATGGGCGCAACGCAGGATATACTGGATACGTTGACGCCGCGCGAAGCCAAAGTGCTGCGTATGCGTTTCGGTATTGGCATGAATACCGATCACACGCTGGAGGAAGTGGGCAAACAGTTTGATGTGACGCGTGAACGCATCCGTCAGATCGAAGCCAAGGCATTGCG
>JAHEKE010000048.1 GCA_024638505.1 Gammaproteobacteria bacterium
CCTGTCGGGCGATTGGGATCAGGACTTGACAAACTGAATCGCGTTTTAGTCGTGCGACTCATAGGAACGGCGGCTATTAGCCGGGTTTGAGGCATACGAGATAACAGCGTTCGTTATGAAACACCTCTAGATTCTAATGATTTATCGAAACTGGCAAAAGAATCCAGACACCTGAAACCATATCCAAAACCAGATCAGTGTAACTGGCAACCAAATTTACGATTGGTGCAATCTAACCTCTGGGGATGACCTTTTGTGGTATCGGTTATTGTTGCATTATCTGCACGAGCCGCACTCCCGTGGGGGTAGTGGTACAAGGATATACCGTCAACGGAGCTAAAAGATGCAGTCCTCGCAGCGTTAAAGAATACAAATTCAACCACTGGTTGCGTTCAAATGAACGCGTGCTTCATACTCTGAGTCGTCATTGGTCTGACTGACGCCCGAAAGTCAATACTGCTGCTCGCCCATAAACTCAAAGTGAAGCGCAAGTTTAGGTTTATAGCGATCAGGCGGCTTTGGAAGCTGGAGCTGACATTGACTCCCAATGCTGCTAAGACGCGGCAGCTATATCCAGGGTCGACCCCATAGCGTCGTTCAGTGAACTTCATCCTAGGCAGCAGGTTGTTGTTGAGTAACACAATGAACGGTCCCACCTTCTGCCGTCAGGCTGACCACTGGTATAGAAACAATATTCCGATCATTGAAGCATTCCGCCAGAATCTTGTTTGCTTTAGCATCGTTGGCATTCCCGAAGGCGGGTACAAGAACTAGATTATTGGTCACCAGATAGTTTAGATATGATGCATCGGTAAAATCGCTACCGGAGCCGAGCATCGGATCGTAACGGTTACCGATTGCTCGAACACCACCTGCAGGTAATTCCATCGGAATCAGATGTAAGGAATTGCCCTCTTCATCAGTGGCCGCCTTTAATTCTTCCAGATGCTTGACTAGGTAGGGGTAACGGGCGTCGCTTTGATCTTCTGTCCAGGCATAGAGCACCGTATTTTTGCCAGTAAAGCGCGCGGCAATATCTATATGGTAGTCTGTGCCGTCCCCCAATTCTCGCTCACAGACTTCTGGCGGAGCGCCGGATAACCAAATAAAATTGCTTACCCCCAGATAATCGCTCAGTGTTTGTTCTATTTCTGCCTGGCCCATCCCGGGATTACGGTTACCGTTAATGATCGAGCTGCGCGTTGCCATCAAGCTACCCGTGCCATTTACTTCAATAGCTCCACCCTCGGACACCAGCGGCGCATTGAACACAGGCATATCAACAATTGCAGCAATGGTTTGAGGAATGTGTCTCTCTGCTTCACCCCACTGAGGATAGCTGCCCCAGCCATTAAAATTCCAGTTGGTAATCGCGGTACCACCTTTGTCGTTAACTACAAAAATGGGGCCAGAATCGCGATGCCAAACATCAACAATGTGGGTAAGATGAATGCCGATTCGAGACATATCAAAATTGAAGTATTCCATAGAGCGACGAATGTGATCACCTTGCTCTTCGTTTTGTGCCAGTACGCATACTCTCACTTGATAGTGGATTTCCCAGGCCATTAACAGCCAGGTTTTCTCCATTTTCATCTGATAAGAGAGATCTTTCTCACCCGTACTACAAAGGTGTTTACCCGGCCACTGCAACCAGATAGCGGTGTGTTTTTCCCATTCAGCTGGCATCCGGTAACCCAGCTCTTTGGGCGTCTTGTTCTCAATAATCGTCGTCATGAGCTATAAGCTAAAAGTCATAGGTTTGCTGTATTTTGCCATCACCGCTAAGGTAATGACCGTTTGGGCGTTCTCCGCCTGCTGCCGCGCAGCAGCAAATCGATTTTTCACAGAACAGTGGGCGGCTGCTTATCACTCAACAGTGGACGCGGGTGCTGCGGAACGTCAGGGCGCGTAAGCGTCGTCGGGCCATAACATAAAAGGTACCTCATCGAATCATGTAGACCTTCTTGATCGTTTCGTGAACCGTACACGTGCCCTTCCAATCTTTCGGAAAAAAGGCCGCCGTGTCCGGCATGATCTCTATGACGTCACCACTCTCGTGGACATAAGTGCATCGTCCTTCAAGGAAATGGCAGAATTCATCCCGGGTGACATGGCATTCCCACTTTCCCGGCGTACATACCCAAAGACCACACTCCGATTCGCCGCGTGACCCTTTATGCAGCAATTTTCCAAAGGTATGAGATTGTCCTTCGATCATATTGTCGATTGCCCCCCAATCGGTGAGGTCATCCATGGTTAAGGGCGCGTGCACGTGGGGCGCGGTAGAGTTCAGGTTCGTCATAGATCAACCGTCCGAGGATGCTTCAAGCAATTCTGCAGGCCTTCACGGAGCCCATTCGCCGGTGAGACTGGTTTTGAGCATTAGCATATGCTGTAAAGGTACGAGTAAATACAACAGCTGAGTTTCTGGCAGCCGTTATCCTTCTTTCAAACCCGTTGCCCTGAGAGCGTCCAACAGGCGCTGGGTGCGGGAGCCCGGCCGTTCGTCAGTTACACCGTAAACCTTTTTCATCAGCGCGACGGAAAGTCTCGGCTCCAAACGGCGCGCCCTTTCAAGGGCCTTTTCTGCCTCCGCTGCACGGTCCCGTAGACGGTAGAGTGCGGCGAGAGTCGCAGAGGATACATACTGCGCGGTAGGGAATTCGCAAACCTGCTCAAAGAGTTCGATGGCCCTGTCGAAGTCGTCCAGTCGGACATAGGCCGAGGCTTTGTAGTGCAGGAAGTCCCACAGCATCGGATCTCTGGGGCTAAGTCGGATGGCCTTGTCCGCATAGCTGATCGCCGACTCGGGGCTACCGGCATAGACATGAGCTTCGGCTAAGCCGACATAGCCGAGGGCGAAGTTGGGATTCAGGTCGACGCAGATCTCCAAGGCCCGGACGGCAGCGGGGTGGTCACCAGCGATCGTGTTCAGACGGCCCAGGGCGTGGTGAGCAAAATAATCCCGATGCTCGATCGAGATCGCCCGGCCGGCATCGGCCAAACCCTGCTGTAAGATGGCCTCGGGTTCATCTGTCCACTCATATACCAGCATCAGGAAAGCGCCATATGCTAAATAACCGTAGGCTTCACCGAAGCTAGGGTCGAGAGCGACTGCCTGGCGAATGGTATTAAGGCCTTTTATAAGGCTTGTGCGGTCCTGTTGCCAGAGAAGCCCTGCTCCACGCTGTAACAGATCCCAAGCTCCAAGATGTGCAGTCGGTTTTCGTAGGGCGCGCCTGCGTTCCGATCCCGCTAGCTCGGGCTCGATCGCCCCAGATATCGTTGTTGTGATCTCGTCTTGCAGCTCAAAAATATCTTCCAGACTGCGGTCATAACGCTCGGCCCAGACGTGGTTACCAGTCTCCGCATCGATGAGCTGAGCGCTAACTCGAACCCGGTTTGCAGCTTTGCGTACGCTCCCCTCCAGCACGTAACGGACACCGAGGTCCCGCCCCACCTGCCTGAGGTCTACGGCTTGTCCCTTGAACACGAAAGTCGAGTTGCGTGCAATAACGAAGAACCAGCGGAATTTCGAGAGTTCCGTGATGATGTCTTCGGTGATGCCGTCAGCGAAATATTCCTGGTCAGGGTCGCCCGACATGTTGGCAAAAGGGAGCACAGCGATCGATGGCTTATCCGGTAGTTCCAGGCTGGGGTGCTCGGAATCGTCGTCCGTCCAAAATTTCCGTAGCGCTGCATTCGTCTCCGATTCTGGAACCTGCTCACCGGGCTTAAGCCGCGCGATCAAAGCTCTAACGGGATGATCGAACCCTTTTAGTCTTTGTTCCCCAATGCTCTCAAAATCTATAGGAAACCGAGGCGGTACTGTCTCGAAGACCGATCCTTGGACTACTATTTCATTGGACCCAGCCAGCTGTTCTAACCGCTGCGCGAGCACAACCCCTGTACCTGTTATCGTACCATCGGCAATCACCACTTCACCCATGCTAATACCCACCCGAAGCGCGGGCTGTATATCGTCGCCCAAGGTTCGATTGTGCTGCATATTATCTGCTTGAAACGCGAGTGCCGCGCTTACGGCATCCGATGCGCGAGCAAACTCTGCAACAAGCGCGTCACCTCTTATTTCGTGCGCAGTGCCGCCATATCTTTTAATGGTCGTAGAGAACCGGTGAAATGCATCCCGCATGCGTGCATGGGCGATGATTTCGTTGCGCTGGACCAATGAAGTCGACCCGGCTACATCGGCATGAACAAGAACGGCAAGCTGACGTGAATGGTGCTCTACCACGATAAAAATTTTAGTTGCTGAAATCTCGGACAGATTGAGAAAGTCTATCGTGAGCGTTTATAGTTGGCGAGTAAACAGTAGTAAATAGGCTAAGGTCAAAATCTAATATTTTCTCCGAGTGGGACCCGCATCGTCTGTCAAATTGGCGCTGCTGGAGGCTAATACTTCTCAACAAAATCGGACGACTATCTCTGTTTTCGAAACCAGTTTTCATTATTCAACCGGCTCAATTCGGCCGGAACGTGACTGGGGTCTGGCTGGCGAACCGTGGTGCGCCCTATCTCTACGCAGCGATCATGTAGAACTTTTTGAGCGTTTCGGTGTTTTCCCAGGTGCACTTCGCGCCCTTGACCACAAAAAATGTGTCGCCAGCAGTGTACGTTTCTGCGCGGCCGCCCGGATCCGTCAAGGTCACCGATCCAGACTTCACAGTCATCATTTCGTGGACTGGATAGCTCTCGTACTCTTCCCGACAGGGTGCACACTCCCAGACTCCGACAGTAACAACTAAACCCACAGATATATATTTATATAAGTGCTTGTTTTTATAAAAAATCGCTTTTGCACAGATGAAGCCTGACTAACCGGCGCATCTTGGCAAGCTTTGGTCTTTGTTTCGAGCACGTTGTAAAAATCAACACTTTCTATTCCGGCGAGCCTGGGGAGCGAGACTGGAAGCCGAATCTGCATGACCGGTTCGATCATTTTACATTACCTGGACCGACCACTACCGGAATCCCAGTCCCCTACCTGGCGTATGAAGATATGAATATTGAGATCGACATTGTCGCTATGGTGTAGATCGAAACATCAACACAACCGCCGCCAAACAAGCTAATTGATGAGTTGCAGTCGCCTCTACGATACCAACCCGGTGGCCCCAAACAGACTATGCCTTGCCAGCAAGCCACAGCAAAGTCCGCGGTCGAAGCGCCGACAAAGCTGAGGAAACGCCCATCCCCCTTTATTGTTTGTAATAGCTTTCGGGCAGAAGGCCGTGCCTAGACAATCCGGCAAAGAAACGCTGGTTTCGTTCGTCATCTGAGTACGGGCGCCAGCGTTCGCGCTGCGTTAAAAAGCCGGGCTGCAATCGTTCGCACTCATCCAACGCCTTTTTCGCCTCGTCAACGCGGTCAAGATGCGCCAGACAGACTGCATGGCGATATCGTAAATCGGGCGTATCGGGCCGTAGATTGATCGCCCGTTCTATCCAATGGAGTGCCTCGGCGGGCTGGCCATGGTCAATATACGCACGACATAGGTAACCCATCAATTTTGGACAGTTCGGATCGCGCGGGCTGAGTTGCAGGGCTTGCTCCATTTTGATGATGCCTTCGGTGGTCCTGCCGACCAGATCGAGGCGGTTACCCAGCCCCCTTTGGGCCTGGGCGTTATAAGGGTTGAGTTGCAACGAGATTTCTACCTCGCTGATCGCTGTCTGGAACTGTTCGGCCCAGACATAAGAGAGTCCCAGCACATAGTGTGCTATAGACGAGTGATCATCCAACTTGACGGCCTTCTTTCCCGCTGCCATTCCTTTTTCTATTAACCCCTGGCGCTCGTCTACACCACAGAGTTCAATGGCGCGCAGATAGGACCAGCCAAGTCCCGCCCAGGCCTCTGAGTAATTCGGGTCGAGGTCAATCGCGCGCTGAAAAAACTCCTGCGCCGCCTTAAAGTCGTCGCGCGTATGCCTGTTGACATACGCCATGCCGCGAAGCACGAAATCCCAGGCCGTCAGGTTCTCCGACCGCCTGACGGCTGCTCTCTCGATTTCCGCCTGGGCCAGCTCCGGCTCCATCGTAGCCACTATCTTCTGCGTGATTTCGTCCTGAATATCGAAGACGTCGTGTATGGTACTGTCGAACTTATCCGCCCATACGTGATGCCCCGTTTCCGCATCAACCAGCTGTGCCGTGATCCGAATACGTTCCCCGCCCTTGCGGACACTCCCTTCGAGAACGTATCGAGCACCGAGTTCCTCAGCGACCTGTTGAATCCGAATTGCTCGGCCTTTATAAGTGAAAGTCGAGTTCCTGGCGATTACCGGAAACGATCGAAAGTGCGAGAGCGCGGTAATGATGTCTTCTGTGATACCGTCACTAAAGTACTCTTGCTCAGGATCACCGCTCATATTGGCAAAAGGGAGGACTGCGATGGCGGGTTTGTCAGGTAACTTTGTCACCGTCTGTTCCCCATGAAACAGCGCTTCGGGGACAGGTGTCGCGGCACCGGGTTTCAGCTTGACTCTGTATCCTCTAACCGGTTTAACGAATCCCTTAACGTGATGTTCACCGAGATCCTCGTAGTCAAAAGGCAGTCTTTGTGGAAGCGTCTCATAAGTCGCACCCTGAATCACGATACCGCCAGGTTCCGCTATTTGTTCCAGTCGCTGAGCCAGCACCACACCCTCCCCCGTTACCGTGTTATCTGCAACGATGACCTCTCCCATGGCGACGCCAATTCGAACGTCTGGGCGAATATCGTCTCTTAGCTCATCATTGTGAATAAAGTTGGCAGCCTGAAACGACAAAGACGCACTCACCGCATCCGACGCTTTAGAAAATTCAGCAACGAGTGCGTCACCTCTGATCTCATGCGCGATTCCACCATGACTGCTGATGATTCTAGAAAACCTTCGGAAAGTATCTTGAATTCGTTTGTGCGCGAGCGTTTCATTCAGCCGTACGAGCGTAGTCGAACCAACTACGTCGGCATGCAAAATGACGGCAAGTTTGCGCGCAGTCATAATAGATAAATCGGCACTCGACCCTGAAGTGACGTAGGCATACGGGCGTCAATTATGGATCAACAATAAACTTATTGACGATGCGCCACTCACCATCAATTTTAGCGAGCTGGTAGGACTCGAGGTATCGGCCGCCAAAATCAAAAAGCACGGTGGCGCCGACAACGCTGAATATATCAACAGCAAGCATTTTTCCATCTGCAAACTCAAACGGCGTGTAGTCAGGAGCAACCCATTCATCGATGGCGTCTCTCATAGTCATGACAAACAGCTCGAGCTTCCCTTCCTCATTCTTTTTGTAGCCCATCATGTTGGCTATCTCTAAAGCGAATGCTTTCTCCAGTCTTTCCCGATCCTTTTTACGATAGCCTTCGCAGTAGTTAAATACAGTTTCCTTTATCGAATCGTAATCATTCATTGCAGGCCTCGCGCTAATCTTGTTACATCGAAGTAACTAACCCAACTGCAATAGCGACGACTGCTCCCAGGGCAAATCAACCTAGAACCCAGCGTCGTCATCGTCAGGTTTAAGATGGATGTGAAACCAATTAGACAATTTAAACTCTAATCGTAATACAACAACCCTAACAGTGACGAGGGCAGTACGCAGGTCGGGCATCATGGCCACCAAGGTGGCGGTAATACCTCGCAGAATTCAGCCATGCCACGCGGGGCTGTAATCTGGTGGAAGCGGTAGAGTAAGACCAAACGCGCAGCGCGATTGGCGATCAATTTGGCCTTTCGATCTGTAGTGGGTAAAGCGGGTCCTCGCTTTGAGAGAATGTGTATGAGGCCGCGTGGCTATCGCACGCGGAATTTAAGCGCCACCAGGTATTAATGTAATTGACCGACTGAGTAGGCAGCAATAAACTTGCGCCCCTTTTCGCAGGAAAAAGCGCCTTTCCACTGGGAGACCCGATATTGAAAAAAGTATTGCCGGTAATGATTGCCATAGCAATAGCTGCCGCGCTGGGTGTCGCCCACTGGTATTTGAATGTGCGCCCGGACACTTCCGGTGCGCCTGCCGCCCCCCCCGGTGGCGGTGCCGGTGTAGCGGTGGAGGCGGTCGCCGTGAAGGTCGCGCAGGTGGTTGATGAGGTCAGCGCCGTCGGGACGCTGCGGTCCAATGAGTCCGTAGTCATCAGGCCGGAAATCGCCGGCCGCATTGCGGACATCAACTTCGCCGAGGGCGAGCCCGTCGAAAAGGGGTCGCCCTTGGTGAGCCTGGATGACTCAACCTACCAAGCCGAGCTTGCAGACGCCCAGGCGTCATTGAACCTAGCGGAGAATAATTTCCGGCGGCTTGACGAGCTTTCCGATACGGGTTCGATCACGGCACGCGAAAGAGATGAGGCATTGGCCAGGCTGGAGAGCGCGCGCGCGGCATTGCAGTTGTCTCAGGCGCGGCTCGAAAAGACCCACGTGAATGCGCCTTTCTCCGGTATTCTGGGCCTCCGGCGCGTAAGCCCGGGCGATTATATAATCCCCGGCCAGGATATGGTTAACCTCGAAGACATCGATCCAATCAAGGTTGACTTTCGGATTCCGGAGCGATTCCTGGCCAGCCTGTCCAAGGGTCAGCGAATCCGCGTGCGCGTCGATGCGTTTCCCGACCGAGCTTTTGAAGGTGAAGTCTACGCCATCGACCCGCAGATCGACCCGGCCGGTCGCAGCATCGCCATTCGTGCCCGCATCGCTAATGCGGACAGAATACTGAGGCCAGGCCTGTTTGCGCGTGTGCGCCTGATCGTCGAGGAGCGGCCCGCTGCGCTGGTAGTGCCGGAGCAAGCCATTGTCCCTCGCGGTGAGCAGCGCTACGTGTTTCGGGTGGTGGACGGCAAGGCAATGCTTACGGAAGTACGTGTCGGCCAGCGCCGCGACGGCGAAGCAGAAATAACTGCAGGGCTCGCAGCGGATGACACCGTCATTACAGCCGGTCAACTTAAGATCCGCGACGGCGTACCGGTCACCGTTTTAGATCAGCAACCGTCCGACGGTGGCGAGACGGCGCAAAAAGGCGGCAACGCGTGAAGATTTCCGACATCTGCATCCGGCGGCCGGTGTTCGCCACGGTGATGAGCCTGGTACTCGTCCTCTTAGGCCTGGTTTCTTACGACCGTTTGACGGTACGTGAATACCCGAATATCGATCCGCCGGTGGTCAACGTTGAGACGACCTATACCGGCGCAAGCGCTGAGATCATAGAAAGTCAGGTCACGCAGGTGCTGGAAGATTCCCTGGCGGGAGTTGAGGGCATTGATTTCATCACCTCCATCAGCCGCCAAGAGCAAAGCCAAATCACGGTGACATTCCATCTCGACCGGAATCCCGACGGCGCCGCCGCGGACGTGCGCGACCGCGTCAGCCGGGTACGCGGCCGACTGCCCGACGAAATCGAGGAGCCGATCATCCAGAAAGTCGAGGCAGACGCTCAGCCGATTATCTACCTCGCGTTTTCCAGCGACCGGCATTCGTCCCTGGAAATAACTGACTATGCCGACCGCTTCGTCAAGGATCGGCTGCAGACGCTGACGGGCGTGGCCGAAGTGCGTATCTTCGGTGAGCGCCGCTACTCCATGCGCATCTGGCTGGATCCGGAGAAGATGGCGGCTTATGAGGTGACGGTGCAGGACGTCGAGGGTGCGCTAGAGCGCCAGAATGTGGAAGTACCCTCCGGCCGTATTGAGAGTGTCAAGCGGGAGTTCACGGTGCTGTCGCAGACAGACCTGCAGACGCCGGAACAATTCAACGACCTGGTCATCCGCGAGTCCGGCGGTTACTTCATTCGACTGGCGGACGTCGGCATCGCAGAAATCGGCGCGCGGGAGACACGACGGGTTGCGCGTTACAACGGCGGGACAGCCATCGCTCTGGGCGTGGTCAAGCAGGCCACCGCCAACCCACTGGACGTGTCTCATGCGGTACGGGAAGCGTTGCCGCGCATTGTTGATTCGCTGCCTGAGGGCATGCAGGTTGAAGTTGCACACGACAAGTCGGTGTTTATCGAGGAGTCGATCAAGAACGTCTGGTGGACCATCGCCGAAGCCATCATCCTGGTAACGCTTATTATTTTCCTGTTTCTGCGTTCCCTGCGCGCGACGCTTGTTCCTTTTGTTACGATTCCGGTGGCGCTTATCGGCGCATTCGCGCTGATGTTCGTTTTGGAATTCAGCATCAACACGCTGACGCTGTTGGCACTCGTCATGGCAATAGGCTTGGTGGTGGACGACGCCATCGTTATGCTGGAAAACATCTACCGGCACGTAGAGGATGGCGAGACGCCGATGCAGGCGGCGTTCAAAGGCAGCCGCGAGATCGCCTTCGCTGTGGTCGCCATGTCCCTGACTCTGGCAGCGGTATACATACCGATTGGATTCATGACCGGCTCCACGGGCAAACTTTTCACCGAGTTCGCGTGGGTGCTCGCCGGGGCGGTCCTGGTATCCGGTTTCGTCGCCCTGACCCTGTCACCAATGATGTGCTCGCGACTGCTGCAACATCAGACCGAGCATGGCGCGGCTTACCGCTTCATTGAACGCGGGCTGACTGCGCTGACGTCGGGGTATAAGCGGCTGCTGCATGCTGCCCTGGGCGCCCGCCCGCTGGTGATCGTAATCGGGATCGGCGTTGCGGCAACCAGTTTCGTGATATACCAAACGCTTAACGAGGAGCTGGCACCGTATGAGGACCAGGGTACGATCGTTGTGCCAATCATCGCGCCTGAAGGATCAACAATAGACTATACCACCGAGTATGCGCTGCAGATTGAGGGCATCGTTTCCCAGGTCGAAGAAGTTCCGCGCTACTTCGTGGTGGCGGGGTTTCCCACGGTGTCCCAGGGCATCGCCTTCGTGAAGCTGGTGCCGTGGGGTCAACGTCAGCGCACCCAGCAACAGGTGGCGGGGCAGATCAGCCCGAAGCTATTTGGCATTCCGGGGGTATTGGCTTTCGCCGTAAATCCGCCGCCGCTTGGCCAGAACGTGCGTTCTAAGCCAGTGGAGTTTGTGCTGCAGACCTCCCTACCCTACAGCGAGCTGCTGGTCATGAGCGAACGCTTGATTGAACGCGCTGCCGAAAACCCGAACTTGCAGAATCTGGAGTCAGATCTGAAACTTAACAAGCCGCAGCTTAAAGTTAATGTCGACCGCGATAAGTTAGCCGACCTCGGTGTCGGTGTTGAGAATCTCGGCAGAACCCTGGAATCCATGCTCGGTGGGCGACAAGTGACGCGCTTCAAGCGGCAGGGGGAACAATACGACGTGGTAGTTCAAGTGGCTGACATTGATCGCACTAATTCCGAACACCTTCGTCGTATCTACGTCAGGGGCGCCAGCGGTGAGATGGTGCAGTTATCTAATTTGGTGACAGTGGATGAAACTGTGGCACCAAAGGAACTCAATCACTTTAACCAGTTACGCTCGGCCACAATATCCGCCAGCCTGGCGCCGGGCTACACCCTCGGCCAGGCTTTGTCATACTTGGAGAACCTGGCGCGAGAGGAATTATCAGGTGCGGCGCAAACCGACTACGCCGGTCAGTCACGTGAATTCAAAAAGTCCAGCGTCGGTATTTACGTTACCTTCCTGTTGGCCCTGGCCTTCATTTATCTGGTGCTAGCCGCCCAGTTTGAAAGCTGGCGAAACCCGCTGATTATCATGCTGACCGTGCCGTTGTCGATTCCTGGCGCCCTGGTGGCGCTCTATCTGAGCGGCGGGACGCTAAACATTTACAGCCAAGTGGGACTCGTTACGTTGATCGGGTTGATAACGAAGCACGGCATCTTGATCGTCGAGTTCGCCAACCAGCTGCAGGCGGGAGGGATGGATATACGCGCTGCCGTGGAGCGTGCAGCGGTGCTGCGCTTGCGTCCTATCCTGATGACCACGGGCGCTATGGTGCTGGGTGCCCTACCGCTGGCCATCGCCAGCGGCGCTGGCGCCGAGTCCCGGCAGGACATTGGCTGGGTGATCGTCGGCGGCCTACTGGTCGGCACCTTGTTCACATTGTTCGTCATTCCCGCTGTGTACACCCTGCTGGCACCGCGGCACGTATCCGCCGGGATAGATATCCTGCGTGATAACGAAGCAACCAAAAGCGGTGCCGACGCAGCAGAGGAAGAAACGGAGCTACAGCCGATACGTTGATCAGGCCCCTCGGCCACGCCTCCGACCGCACCAGCCCTGCCGTTCAGATTCGAGTAAAGACCTGAAGTGACCGAGTACGACCTGACGAAGTGCATTCGGGCCTAGAATAAAGCGTGTTCTACAAGTAAGAAAACCAAATGAACCACGAACTAATCGCACAGCTTGAAAGGCTCGAACAAAGAGACATCGAAAGTAGAGAAAAGCTGCTGGAAGAAGGCAGGTTGCACGGAACGTATGAAGAAGAAATGCAAAATGTTCATGTGGAAAATGCGGAAGCACTGAATAACATTATCTCAAGCCATGGATGGCCTGGCATTTCAAAAGTCGGATTAGAGGGCTGCAGGGCCGCATGGTTAATTGCTCAACACGCTATCTGTACGCCAGAGCTGCAGCGCAGATTTCTTTACCTGCTGAAGGAAGCGGCAGCAGCAGGTGAAGTCCCGGCGAAGCAGGTTGCGCTGCTTACCGACAGAATTCGATTCAACGAGGGCAAACCCCAAATTTATGGCACAGTTCTCGATTGGGGCGAAGATGGCGATCTCTGTTGTGAACTTGAAAATCCAGAAAGCGTTGATGAACGAAGAGAAGATATAGGATTACCTCCTTTTCGAACGTCGCTTGAGGAGCATCAAAGAGAAGTAAAGGCTGAAGGAGGAAGACCACCAGAAGATTTTCGAGCCTACAAGCAGGCACAGTCAAAGTGGGCAAAAAATGTTGGCTGGCAATAAACGCATACCAGTCAATTTTAGCCGACCTGAAAACGGCTAAGCGCTCTTTGCTCGAAAGTCGGGCGGACCGGTGGTTCTCTTGGCTGGTCCCTGCCTCGTGCATACGGTAAAGTTGTCTCAATTATCCCCCAAACAACGCCTGCAGTTTGGCCTTAAGCAGCCCATTCCTGTCCCCACGTATTTACTAGTGTTCTTCCGCCTGGCTGTAGGTAGAATCGTGCTTTCAGGCTATTTCGGATGCGTAAACACGCGATTATGATCTACCAGACCGATACCTTGACGGTCGATACCGGTCGTTACTTACTTTCGCAGAATGACAAGCCTATAGAGATAGAACCTCAAGTTTTTGATCTACTGGTCTATCTGATAGAGAACCACAATCGAGTGGTGACACGCCGTGAGTTGCTAGAGAAAATGTGGAAAGGGCGCGTGGTCTCAGATTCAGCGTTGAATGCACGTCTCAAAGCGGCACGCAAAGCCGTTGGCGACAGCGGACGTACACAAAGCATCATCAAAACCATACACGGCAGAGGCTATCAGTTTGTAGCCTCCGTTAAAATCTGCAAAGCGGCGGAGCCGGCATCGCTCAACGTTACATCTACCGGGAATCCGCAAATCTTTGATTTAAGCGAAAAGCCCTCTATCGCGGTTTTGCCTTTTGCCAATATCAGTGGTGACCTAAGTCAGGCGTATTTTTGTGACGGATTGACCGAAGACATCATCACCCAGCTGTCACGATTTCGTGATTTATTTGTTACCGCAAGCAACTCTTCTTTTGTCTATAAGGGCAAGGCCGTGAAGATACAGGAAGTGGGTCGGGAACTTGGTGTGCGATACATTCTCGAAGGCAGCGTGCAAGCGTCAAATAAACGGGTGAGAATTTCAGCGCAGCTGATTGACAGTCAAAGCGGACAGCACCTATGGGCTGAACGTTATGATCGTCGCCTCGACGACATATTCGAAGTGCAAGATGAGGTCACCAACAGGGTTGTCGGCACGCTTGCTTCTGGTTACGGCGGGCGTTTGCGCAAGGCATGGCAGAAGCAGACCCAGGGGATAAGATCACGGAACGCGCGAGCCTTCGATTACTTCATGCGCGGATTGGATGCGGTCGACCACTTCACCTTGGAAGGAAATCGTCAGGGAAGAAAATTTTTCGAACAAGCAATCGAGCTGGACCCGAACTATGCCAAGGCATACGGTAAGCTCGCCTGGACGTATTTTCTTGACGCGGTGGAAGGATGGGATCCGCGTTGGGAGAAAGCGATTGAAAAGGGCCATGAGTTTTCGCTCAAGGGCATAGAAATCGACGACAACGAGTCCTGGGTGCACTGGTCACTGGGAGCGTATTATGTTTACGTAGGCAAGCATGACGCAGCTATTTTTGAGTTAGAGCGGGCTGTTGAGCTCAATCCGAACGACGCTGATGTTTTGACTGACTATGGAATTTTTCTAAGTTACTCGGGTCGGGCCAAAGAAGGTATTGCAGCTGCCCTCAAGGCCATGCAGTTAAATCCACACTATCCCGAATGGTACACGTTACAGCTGGTTCAGATTTACCATGATGCTCGGCAATACGAAGATGCTGTCGTCACATTTCAGCGCCAGCGTACGATCGACACTACGCTTGTACGCCTGTACCTGGCAGCCAGTCATGCGGCTTTGGGCAATACCGGTGAAGCGAGGAGACATATTGAACGTGTCCTGCAGTTGGACCCCGACGCTACACTTAAAAGATGGACGGACTTCAAATTAGCGCCCTATAAAATTCCAGAGGATTTGCAGCACTTCCGAGACAATCTACATAGAGCAGGACTGCGGTAATCGAAAAAAAATCGAATGGCCGGGAGCGGCAATTGCACGAAGCAGCGATTACTCCCATTTGAAGGATCTGCTTTTAGACTTTTTAGCGAACGCTATTTACCGGAGTTGGATCATTGCGTGGGCAAGGGTGAGGAAGAAGAAGCTGACTTTTGTCTCAACGATGCTAGCAAACCCTCAGAGATAATCCCGTCAGGCTTGATCCCGTTATCTCGCTGGTATTCCTGTACCGCAGCGATTGTCTGTTTTCCCGATATGCCATCGACAGGTCCAGGTTCGTAGCCTAGCTTTGCCAAATGCTGTTGGGCTTCACGAACAAGAGCGGTGCCTACTCTCGGCACCCATGGAGTGACTATGACTGTATCAGGCAGAGATTGCGCTACTGAATACCCTCGCTTTACAAATGGATACAACAAACCATAGGTTGCTGTGTAGTTCTCTCTCTTATCGGCATCAGAAAGTATTTCTGCAGTCACAGCATGAGACAGGCAAAGCCCGCTCGCAATTAAAGACGCTCGCAACAAATCACGGCTGTTCCAAGGACTGGTTTTCTCAGAAGTCACGGCTATCTCCGTATATTGCAAAGTCAGCTTATTATACCCGTCGTTAATTTGAAGAACTTTGTACAGCTTAAAAAAAATCAAAGTGACCGACTCTTACCGCCCTTGTTCTAAAAAAAACTGGCAAGATCCGCTGTAAATGCAAGGATGAATTACTATTACAAACTCGACCCTTCCGATACTGTCGTGTATGCAGCTGGTGGCGGATCCTTCATCCGCTCCCTAAGAAAACAATGAGCGCTGATAATGTAAAAACAGAAATGGCTGTTGACACTACGATAACGGCACTGGAGCGGGTCACGTAAGTACCATATTTTTGTGCCAGAACGAAGACGGGTACGCCAGTTGGCAGAGCGGCTTGAATCACTGCGACCGCAGGAAGTATTCCTTCTAGTGCGAAAACTCGATAAGCAAGCCACCAGGTGATCACCGGATGTAACACAAGCTTGGCAAACACCAGCCATCCAATTTCAGTGGCCTTTCCCTTAATCGAGCATCCAGCCATGAACAGGCCAGCAGCAAAGAGAGCACAGGGAATGAAGGCCCCGCCCAGCAGCTCGCAAAAAGTAACCATCGGTACCGGAACTGTTATGCCAACGGCTGAAACCGTTAGTCCGACCACGGTAGCCAAAAGTACGGGATTTCCGAGCAAAGCGACGAGTGGAGTTAAGGCGACGTGTCTTTCACCTCGGCCCTTATCAATTTCCGCGAGAATGATACAGATTGGTAAAAAAAATGCACCGGTAATAACCGCACCAATAATGCCCGGAACCAGCGCCGCATCACCGAATACTATTAGGACCAAAGGTAAGCCAATATAGCCTGTGCTCGAATACATGGCCGTTATTGCATGCAGGCCGAGTGCCGTCAGATTGCCCGGAAACAAAAAGCGCGCAACCAGCATGCCCGCACAAAACATAATAAACATCCCACCGCCAAGTGCACCTAGAAAGGGCCAGTCAAAAAACTCTCCTACTGGGACCTGCGATAGTGAAACAAAAATTAACGCTGGCAGGGATACGACGAAAACAAACCTACTGAGAATTTCACTGCTGCCCTCACGCAGCAACTTGAAGTACCCGGCGAGATAACCGGTCAGCAAAATGCCAAACAGAGGCAGAATGATATTTAACCCGGCGTTACTCAGTCGATTCTTCTCGCTGTCGGCGTGCTATAAGATTGTCTTAATTTTCAGGAGCGAAGCAGTCGTCCAGACAATGAATCTATCATACCGGCAGTCCGAATTTGGCCGTCAGAACCGTCAGATTCAAACTATCTTGTGTTAGAGAGACCAAATTTACTTTGGTCTGCATAGCAAAAGCTGCCATCGACTGACTTTTCTGGATTCTCGGGGCACTACACTCCCTGCCGACCCTGAACAACCGGTCGCGGGGTGGTATGATGTTCCCTTGAGCACTGCGTCAGGGGTTTATATGACTGACACATCCGATGTTTATCAGGGCGGCTGCCTTTGCGGTGCGGTCCGCTATAAGATCGAGGGCGCACCAGAGTGGTCCTCCCATTGCCACTGCCGTTCCTGTCAGAGAGCGACGGGAGCAGCGTTCACAACCTGGGTTGGATTGAAGAAAGATAACTTTGAGGTCACTAAGGGCCATATTAAAACCTGTAGTACGTCGCCTGGTGTAGAACGCGGTTTCTGCGACCGATGCGGTACGTCCCTGACCTATGCGGCTGAGGAGGGTTGGCCAGGGCAGGTCAGCATCTTAGCACCTACTCTCGACAATCCGGCTATCGCATCCCCAACAGCCCATGTGTATGTTGAGCACCAACTTCCTTGGGTGAAGCTCAACGACGGATTGCCTACGCGTGAGCAATTCTAGCAGCTTATAGCTTCAGTCCACGGTCTGATTTTGGCCGTCCGGGCCGAATCGATTCAAGAGTAAGGGCGCTGACACAGGTGATCATCACTTAGTTCACTCTGCCGCTAATACCTGCCAGTTACTGATTCTTTGCTATACAAGAGAACTGCCCTTTAGATCCAGCTCAAGGCTGCGGCGATGATCGACGTCGCCTCCGTCTGTGCGCACTCGCCGTGTGCGATCAACAGTCGGCAGGGTTTCCAGCCTAGCACCTTGTCGCGCGCAGCGCGGGCCGGTCCGCGCGGGAGGAAAGTCGCGCGCCATTCGCGCGGTGTGCTGCCATGCTCACCAACCAGGCCATCGAGCCGCATCAGCATTCCCCTTAAGCCTGACATTTTTGATTCGGGATGACGCTGAATTAGGTCGCAGATAATCGCAGTCTGGGACGCACGATGGAAAAACACCACCTCCTCCATGGCGAACGAGCCGCGGAAGATCACCTGGTCGATGTCCCCCGCCCACCCAGCTTCAGGCGCGTCACCAAGTTCGACATTAAACTGGAGGTCGGGTTTCCTCCGGGCGAGACCTGGCGGCGCATAGAGGTGTGCTTCGGGCCAACGTTCGGCCCACTCAGACAAGAAGAGATGATGAATCTTGTTCGGCGAGAGGATGTAGCGCACCGGCCCGATGGCTTCCACCGCCTCGGCCAGCTCTTCGGTCAGCGCTACTGGTGACCACACCCACGAATTGCCATCCGAGAGCCGCACCACCGCCATGCGGGTGGGGTACGGGAAACCGAAAAACGAGACGGTCGGCCCGTCGGCTACATAAAGAGAGGGCCCGAACGCTTCCAGCATTGATACTCGCTAGTCGTCTGGTTTAAAGATACGCTGCAGCTCACGGCGGGTCATGTGTTAATCGGCTGGTGTAGATGGACTGACCGGGCCGTCACCTCGACCGACGTACAGCCCGTAGGAATAAAGGTTCACTGCCCCGATGCCCAGTAACAACACGATGAAAAAGACCAGCCCCCCTATAAACGGAACAAAACCGATTATCAGCAGAATCGTAGCAGCGGCGACAATCGACCATGCTCGTGTCCACTTCGATTCATCCGGTATCTTACCGAGTCGACGAAACCCGAAGTCTCCAATCCAGATTATGCCCACCAACAATCCCACCATGAGAGCGACAAAGTACAACGCCAGCACGATAAGCCCTATAGGTATCCCGAGAACCGACACCAGCAACATCAGCACTAAAAAAGGCGTGGCGAATAAGACCAGTAGACCCAGTCCCAACGACTTAAACGGCGCACCCTGTAACCGCTGTACCACTGTCGTAGACAAGCGCGGGTAGAGCAGAAACAGCACGATCGCCGAACCGGCCAGGCTCAAGAAAAACACCAAAGTACCGGCGAAACCCCAACCCCGGCCATCGAGATCGTGACCTAGATCGAGCTCGTGCCAGTTCACCGCGCCTTCGATTCTTGCGCCATCGTGGATCACAGCTTCTGTCGGTGCTGAGTAGGTTAGGTTTCCTTTGATGACGGCACTTGGCTGAATCTCAATGGATTCTGCGTAGATTTCCACATCTCCACCGATCGTCCCTGCCACGATAATTTCTCCGCCCGCTGCTTTCAGCTCACGGCCCACGTTTCCGGCCACAGTGATGGTGCCACCGGCGAGCCAAGCCCTTCCCCCGACCGTGCTGCCCGGTCCAAGTGTTACTGAACCGGCGGCAATGACCGCATCGTCACCTACGTTCCCAGACACTGCAACCGAACCGCCCGCGGAGCGGATATCGTCATCGACATTCGCTGTCACGCTCACTGTGCCGCCGGCCGCCAGCACGTCACCCGAGACAGAATTGACTATGGTCACACTGCCACCCGCTACCACCACGTCACCCACAACATCGGCCAAGACCTGCACCGTAGCCCCGGCCATATAGACGTCTTCAGTAACTTGACCACTTTTCGTCACGGTCAGCCCGCCATGCTGCGCGAGCAATGCCCCGGTTGACAACACAGTCAAAAGGACAAGAAACATGCAAATGCTAATCTTAGGCATCCTCATTATCGTTTTCCAAAAGTAGGGTTAACGTACTGCTGGCGAAATATCGAACCCGCCGCTAAGTCACTGTCTGATCGCTATTTGACCAACAGAAAAAATATTTTTCTATGATGTTCATCAACTTCTTGACAGTTTCATGGAGCAACTGCAGCACAATCTCTCCGCTGCTGAAAGGCGATTCCGGTCATCGACGGCATAGGGTTGCAGCTCACAAAGCATTGCATAAGCTGAAGCGTTTCTTAGATCCGACTATCATTAGCCCAACATAAATCCACAGCGCACAGTGCCATGATCATTGTTACCTACAATATCCACTACGGAATCGGCAAGGACCAACAGTACGATCTTAATCGTATAGTCGACTTGGTTCGTGGGGCCGACATCATTGCCCTGCAAGAGGTAGAAAGAAATTACGGGCCACCAGACGGCCCATCGCAACCGGAGGATATTTCCGCGTTGCTCCCGGAATACTACTGGGTATTCGATGCATCCTTCGATGTCGATGGCTGTGAGCAGCGACAGGATGGCACGATTCTCAATCGACGTCGCCAGCACGGGCAAATGTTACTCAGTCGTTGGCCGATCTTGAGTAAACGATACTACCCCCTTCCCCGCTTGCATATCGACTCTCGGTTTAACATGCAGATGGGCGTGCTGGAAGGCGTGTTGGAAGCGCCAATCGGAATGTTGCGAGTATACGATGTTCACTTCGGCTCGGCTTCGAGCGAGGAACGCGAACGTCAGGCATTGTTCCTGACAGCTCTGGTGCAGGAAGCGCCTTACCGCGGCGGTGCGTGGACCGGCCCGGCCAGCGAAGACCCGGATAGGGATTGGTCCGCCGGTATTCCTCAGCCGCCAATGCCAACTAACGCATTAGTTCTGGGTGACTTTAATATGCAACCGAGCAGCCAAGAGTACGAAATTATCACGACAACAACGGACGAATGTAATGAACCATTATTAATGGATATCTGGTCGAAATTAAATCCAGGTAAAGATGTATTGACTTGGCACCCTACTAGCGGACGGAATGCAGAAGAGAAAAGCGCTCGGCTCGACTATTGTTTTGTGACCTCAGAGCTTGTCTCTTGTGCAAAATCATCATGGGTGGATGAGGAAGCAACAGGGTCTGACCATCAACCGGTATGGGCTGAATTTGAAGTCTTGGAATCGGGGTAGAAATATCGAAACTGCTTTATTACTAGCAGTCTTTCAATTCAATTTACATATCAATGTCAATGAAAAGAACTACGGCTGAGTGATAAACCGACGCCTCGCGTTTGATTGCAGAGGCTGGGCGGGTTATCGCAAGTGGTAGTTCTGTGAAAGAGAGCAAGATGATAAGAAGGATTATATCCCGGGCTGCGGCAGGGTTAATCGTAACGTTAGTTTTGGTTTCAGCAGTCTATCTGTGGGATATAAATCGCGCTTACGAACGGGTCAGTGGAAAGAGCGCTGTTATAGCTTCGCCCTACGGAGATATCGAATACACCGAAAATGGATCAGGTCCTGCGGTGCTTGTGATCCATGGCAGCGGCGGTGGCTACGACCAGGGTGAACTCATTGCGCAAGCCGTGTTGGGGGTGCAATTCCACTCGATTACGCCTTCGCGCTTTGGGTATCTGCGCTCAACTTTCCACCAGGCTGCCACATGGGACGAGCAAGCGCATGCTTACGCGTATTTACTCGACCATTTAGGGGTCAAGAATGTTGCGCTCGTTGCGATGTCTCATGGCGGGCCTTCGGCTTTAATTTTCGCTGTATTACATCCTGAGCGGGTATCCTCGCTAACCCTCATTTCCTGCGGTGTCGTCTCTTCCTCCGCACCGGACCAGGTGCAGGCGGACCAAAAGGGGGCGATGTTGACGACTATCTTTAAGTATGACCTGCTTTACTGGGCCATCACCAAGCTGTTCAAGAGGCAGTTCATGGAGTTAATTGGCGCCAGCGACGCCGTCATTGCCGACCTCACCCCCCGTCAGCGGGAATTGTTCGAACGCTTTATTGATTATATGAACCCAGTTTCGCTGCGATCTGCCGGTGCTGGTTTTGATAACAACACGACACTGCCGGGTGAGAGGATTGCTGCGATCACCGCCCCAACCCTAATACTCCACGCTGCAGACGATACACTACAGCTCTACCATAACGCCGAGTTCGCTGCTTCGACTATTCCTGATGCAAGACTGGCGCATTTCCAGAGAGGCGGTCATTTCCTCATAGGAGTGGAGCTGTCGACCATCCGCACTACCGTGCAAAAGCACATCCTCAACCACGATCGCTAATAGCAAATTGGCGCCGCTGGAGGCTAATCTGAATAGAGAATCACTTCATTGCTGTAGGTGCTGCAATCTCTACATGAATAATCGGCTGTGGCCGGGTAGAGCCGGCCGGATCAAGATTCCTTGATCCGGTGGCTAGTT
>JAHEKE010000105.1 GCA_024638505.1 Gammaproteobacteria bacterium
CCCCCGCGCGCCGCGTGCAACAACATTGTAGATGTTAACCATTTGCCTTGGGTGCGCAGGAATAATGGATACATCAATAAGATCTGAAAAAAGAAACGAGACCAGGTTACCTGACCGGATGGAATCGATGCGGATAGCCATTTCGCGATTGCGTCAATACCGGGAAGAATGAGCATGGCGATGATCATCATAGCCATCGCCTTCGACGTTTCGTTCAGACTCGAGTTCTCCTCAATAAAAAGCGCGCTTCTTTAATTACAGGGAGACCTGATTAATCTGACAAGAAGGAACGGCGCTCATGCTATCGAAATTCTTGTTTCTTCCATAATGCCGGGACTAGGCAGATCTAGCCGTTGACGGATTGAAACAGCAAAACAAGTGCCAGACAATAATAATCTTTTCAGGTACTCTGAAAGAGATGCATTGCCTGCGTGCCAGCGATTGTGGCGGCGGTGCCACAATCTTAGTCGACGGTTTGAGGGCTGCGCAAAACTTACGATCCGAAGACACGGAGCTGTTTGATTTGCTGTGCCAGATCTCGATTCCGCATAGCCGATTCCTGGTTGACGAAGTGGACGATGTGGCGCTATCGGCGCGATGGCCGACCATCCAGCTGGACCATCAGGGTGATATCGCGACGGTACATATCAATGAGCGCACTATGGCACCTTTGGATACGGTAGAAAAGTCAACCGAACCAGTTTATTGGACGTTGAAAGAAATATTGGCACGAGTCTATGCCCGCGCGGTATGCGTAAAACATCGGCTAGAGGCCGGGCAGGCGGTTGTATTGGACAATCATCGAGTGTTGCACGCCCGCACCGCTTTTAATGGAAATAGGTATATCAGGCATGTCACGTGGATCGGGATGAGTTTTTTAGTCGACTACATGCGCTGCAAAGACGTCTAGTTATGCAAGTGAAGCATCGCTCACTTTAAAACATGATATTTTTTAACTATCAATCGAATTAAGAGAAAAACACCCGCGATAAGAGCCAGGCTAATAATGATTACTAGTCCTGTGATATTCCAGTAGGCAGTTAATACGCTTTTATTAAAAAAATCACTTTTTAATTTTGGCAGAATAACAATGGTCTTTGCGATCTCGAGTAGAGGGAAGCTTTCTATGTCGCCGACAGCCAGGGAATATTTTCCGAGGTTCTCGCCGTTGAATACTTTTATGTAGTAACTCCCCGGGCTAAGCTCCTTTGCCAGCTCGGGACCTCGCAAGTATTCATCACCTGCGAACGGTTCAAAGAACAACGTCCATTCGTCGATGTCTTTTAAAGAAAACAAAAAGCTGCCGCCATCATCCTGGATCTCAACCTTAAAATCGTTCCTGGCGCCATTTATATGAGGCACGAGGATATTTACATGCAGTGAAAAATCTTTGTCTGCACTAATAATGTAGTAATCAGGTCTTCCCTTCAGTTCAGCATAATATGCCTTACTAATTTCCGGATCTTTAATGATGTACGGGTCATCGATACTCGACTCAGAATTAAGCATAAGCCTCGGTTGGTGAGCAAACGCGCTAGTAAAAACAATACATAACATGACTGCGCTTATGAGCTTTTTCATTGATTGTGCAGAGTCTGTAAAGTTAAGGAGCATCCCCGGACTGCAACCATGTTCACCGCCGCGCTTGGCTCCGGCGGCATGGGCACAAGCTTAGCGAGCTCGCACTCCATAATCTATTAAGTAACTTACGGGCTATACATGTACAGGTACAGTCCCCCGGCAATCATCACGCCGCCGGATAGTCGGCCAAACCATATGCCATGACGAGATAGCTTTTCAAGCAGCACGAAAATGGCCAGACCAGCTATCCATAACAGATTCATGATCCCCCCCACGAACAGGAGCGCCATCAGAAACCAGCAGCAACCGACGCAATAGATACCGTGCTCAAGCCCCATGCGAAACGCACCGAGGCGAGTCTTTCTCCAGTTGTGCATCAGGAAGTGTAGAGGGGAGCGGCAGTGTTTGAGACACATGTTTTTTAAGGGTGTCAACTGGTATGCGCCCGCGGCAGCTAAAAACGCACCTGACAGCACGCTGCTGGTGCTCCACATCAACATCGAATGCACCAGGCCGATACGTTCCAGAAACCATTGCAGCGTGGCGGCTATGACGCTGAATGCAAGCCAGGAGACAAGATAACCGCCGGCGAACACTGCCGTAGGCGCGAGTGTCGGTGCCGGCACTCCCTTTTTTTGGGCGTGCCGATGGACGTGGGCATAGAGCAGGATCATTGGCGCTGCGCTGGGCACCATCATCGCGATCATCATCACCCACCACATAAAAAGCACGATAATCCAGTGGAATGCTCCCCAGTGGGTTTTCATGTCCAGCACGCCTAAAGGCGGCGGAAATGTCCAGGTCGTCATTGCGCTGGCGCTCATTCCGGTGCCAGCACCTGTCATGATATACCACCAGGAAAGCACACAGATGATGGCGAGGCCCGCTCCCACGATCCAACGGTCCCGGCGCAGCAGCGCTTCTGTTACTGTCGTCATCGGCTTTGCGCTGGCGCTATCCGTTTTGTCAGGCACGACGTTGGAAGCAGGAGCGATATACGACGTGTAAGCAAGCAAAGTAAACACACTTCCCATAAACGGGAGTGCGTACTTCAAACTTGTGCCGAACTGCGGCTAAGTCAACGTTTGCCGTCAGGCAGCCCAACTGAACTTATGCAGTGTCGCCGAATCACCTTCCCAGTTTCCAAGGTCGGGATCCGACCAGCTGCTGGCTGTGCCATCGGCCAGATGCATACTGTCCATTTGGAACGCCGCTTGCGCAGCCGCCCCAGTGAGAGTCGCAGTATTGCCCGCACCGTCTTTGAATGGTTTAAGGGTCGCTTCTCCAACGCCACTGACCATCACCGTGGGATTGTCGCCCCAGTCAAACTCCACCTGAGCGATTTTCGCCGGATGCCAGGTTTTCAGTACAGCGCCCCACAGGCCTTCCAGTAATCCGCCTTTCTGCCCACTGAATATGGCTTCCAGTTCGCGCTGCTGATCTGCGCTGGCCGACGCATCTATAAAGAGGCGCGCGCTGCCATTACCGGCAAAGAAATTAGACGGCCAATGCGCCATGAAGACCACCTTGGTGCCAGCCAGGTCGACGCCCTCTGAGTTCCCCGTTTCAACATCGAACCCAAATATTGCTGAGCACCAATCCTGATCCGGTTTCCCTTCTGGGCCCAGCCAGCAAGGGCAAAACGCCCTGCAACTGCATAACTCCATACTATTACCTGATACTTGCCAAGACATTTGGTTACCTCCTTTGAAATGGAACTTTCAGCTTCTCCTTACCCATTCCGACTCCAAACACAACTCATGCAGTCGAGACTATACACCTGTGAATACCTGTAATGAAATTCTTCGTATCGTCGATATCAATCCTAATCCAAACGATTGTTTTTCCTTCAACAGAACCTGTGTTCTAAGCAACTATCCGCAGCACCAGCGCGACGCAAATGTACGTATTGAGACATTCAAGAAGCGGTGTCAATCACATCCAGACCGGCTTTGCGAATACCCTCTACAACGTGCTCGAAATCCTCGGGATTCTTGTAAGGCAGCACCTTTCGCCTGTGCTTTAGAGAATAGGCTGGGTTTATCCTGAGCACCTCGTGCCACTCTGCCTTTGCCTCCGCAAAACGACCCAAATGACCGTAGCATGCCGCCAATAGCACATGCGATACATCTGTATCAGGATTTCGCGTTAACCGCCGCTTCAATGTGGACACGGCATCCTCATAACGACTTAATTGAAAGTAGGCAAGAGCTCGAAGATGCAAAATCATGTCAGGGAAATGCGGGTCAAGGCGTGCCGCCACGTCGAGTATATCAAGCGCTTCTGCTGACCTCCCGGCATAGTGAAGAAACCAAGACAGATCAAAACGCGCGTGGGCAAAATTGGGATCAAGGACGATGGCTCTCTCGCCTTCGGCAATGGCCAATTCATGTTGCCTCGCAAATAGATGGGCCATTCCCAACTGAACATGAGCGAACGCATCATTGTCATTAAGCGCGACCGCGCGTCGCGCCAATTCTGCGTGTAGTCTCACGGACTGCTCCGCGGATTCGCTCCATTGGTTCAAGTGATCAAGCAAGTGACTCGCTGCAAGCCATGCATACGCCATCGCAAAATTCGGGTCGAGTTCGACTGCCCGCTCGAACATCGATCGGGCCTCTGCGTTTGCCTGTCTGCTGAGCCGCCACCATTGTTCGCGTCCCCGCAACAAACAGTCGTATGCCTCCAGATTGTCCGTGGGCTGGGGCGTCGTAAACTGCTGTTTGACCTCCGTCAGCTTAGGCGCCAGCGCCAACACGATCTCCCGCGTGACCTCATCTTGTACGGCAAAGATGTCGGCCAGATCCCGATCATAGCGCTCTGCCCACAGATGTCCGCCGCTCGATCCATCGATCAGCTGGGCGGTGATGCGTACCCGGTTACCGGCTTTGCGAATGCTGCCCTCCAGGGCGAACCTGACCCCGAGTTCTCGGCATACGTCAGGAACATTGGCTGTCTTATCCTTGTAGGCGAATGCTGAGTTGCGTGCGATGACAAACAACTCGGATATCTTTGATAGATCCGTGATGATGTCTTCGCTGATACCATCGCTGAAATACTCCTGCTCCGGGTCACTGCTCATGTTGGTGAAGGGCAGCACCACAATCGATGGTTTGTCAGGTAACTCCAGGGGCGGTCGCTGTTGCGCGGCGGCTGGTTTAATCTCCGGTTTGATCGCCCGAGACTCCGGATCCGGTATCTGCGCACCCGGCTTGAGTCGAACAATAAAGGCTCTTACAGGTTGATCGAACCCCTTCAGCGTTTGCTCGCCAAGACTGTCAAAATCAAATGGCAACCTGCTCGGCACAGTCTCCGATACCGATCCTTGAACTACCACCCCCCCGGGTACGGCCAACTGCTCCAGGCGCTGCGCGAGTACGATCCCCGCACCCGTCACGGTGTGGTCCGCAACGATCACCTCACCAAGACTGATACCGATCCGCAGCTCCGGCCGTATGTCATCTTCAAGCCGGGCGTTAGCATCAGCGTTCTCTATCTGAAACGCAGTCGCAGCAGTGACCGCATCCGACGCCCGAGCAAACTCAGCTACCAGTGCATCTCCTCGTATCTCCTGAGTGATGCCCCCATAGGCCTCAATCGTTTCGGAAAAACGTCGAAAGCTGCCTTGAATACGTTCATGCGCCACTGATTCGTCACGCTGGACCAGTTCCGTCGAACCGATCACATCGGCATGCAGAATAACGGCGAGTTTGCGCGAAGGGTGGTCTATCAAAGGAAACGCTTGTCTTTCAAATATTGGGGTTCTCAGAGATATTACCGTGCCAGCTTCAGGTTGGCGAGCGAACGTATGCGG